>NZ_JBKGLW010000001.1:0-571091 GCF_046555775.1 Citrobacter sp. U14242 | reverse complement strand
GTAGTGAAACGACATAAGTGCTTGAATAGTGGCGGAGAGAGGGGGATTTGAACCCCCGGTAGAGTTGCCCCTACTCCGGTTTTCGAGACCGGTCCATTCAGCCGCTCTGGCATCTCTCCGTTCTGGTGGTTGCCATGATGCCAGGTAATTTGGCATTTTAACAGACCCAGTTCCGTCAATTTCGTTCAAGTGACGAGTTTGCGAGCAAAACGATGATTAAGTGGCCCTGGAAAGAGCAAGAAACAGCCCGGAATGATGACTGGCCCTGGGATGACGCCCTGGCAATTCCTCTTCTGGTGAATCTTACTGAACAAGAACAAGCCAGGCTTATTGCCCTGGCCGAGCGTTTTTTACAGCAAAAAAGATTGGTTGCACTACAAGGATTTGAACTGGACG
Organism: Citrobacter sp. U14242; assembly: GCF_046555775.1. Classification (NCBI taxonomy): domain Bacteria; kingdom Pseudomonadati; phylum Pseudomonadota; class Gammaproteobacteria; order Enterobacterales; family Enterobacteriaceae; genus Citrobacter; species Citrobacter sp. U14242. The sequence continues at coordinate 570,695 of NZ_JBKGLW010000001.1, read as the reverse complement.
CACTGAAAAGTGCACGAATTGCTCTGCTTTTCTGTTTGCCTGTTCTGGAATTAGGCATCGAGTGGCTTGATGGTTTTCATGAAGTCCTCATTTACCCTGCCCCGTTTGTCGTGGATGACGAATGGGAAGATGATATTGGGCTGGTGCACAATCAACGGATTATTCAGTCAGGCCAAAGCTGGCAACAGGGTCCGGTGATCCTGAACTGGCTTGATATCCAGGATTCCTTCGATGCTTCCGGCTTTAATCTGATTATTCATGAAGTGGCACATAAACTTGATATGCGTAATGGCGATCGCGCCAGCGGCGTTCCGGCTATCCCGCTGAGGGAAATTGCGAACTGGGAGCACGATCTCCATGCCGCTATGAACAACATCCAGGATGAAATCGATCTGGTGGGTGAAACGGCCTGCAGTATAGATGCCTACGCAGCAACCGATCCTGCAGAATGCTTTGCGGTATTATCCGAGTATTTCTTCAGCGCCCCCGAGTTGTTTGCACCACGCTTTCCGGCATTGTGGCAACGTTTTTTCCAGTTCTATCGCCAGAACCCAATGCTTCGGTTGCGCGATAGCCAGGAAGAAGACCATTTTCGCTCATCAAATGTGCATTAATACTGAATTTGAAGATTAATTAACCAATTGATATGACGTATTAATTTTACTGTTGACACGTCATAGTGAGGTCAGTAATATGCGCCTCGTTCACACGATTCCTCTGTAGTTCAGTCGGTAGAACGGCGGACTGTTAATCCGTATGTCACTGGTTCGAGTCCAGTCAGAGGAGCCAAATTTAAGAAGCCTGCTCAGGAAACTAAGCAGGCTTTTTGCTTTATATCTGATAATCAATCATCACTTCATCAGGCTCCATTGCCTGGCGTTTAATCTCTTCCACCGATAAACCTGCGTTGCATAGCTCGATGAATCGCCAGACGTAATTACGTTGCAACTGACCGCGTTTGAGCCCCAGCCAAACGGTGTTTGCATCAAATAAATGCCGGGTATCAAGGCGGGTTAACGTCCCCTCCTCCTGCTCGCCACTGGATTGCTCCGCCACCAGCCCGATTCCCAGCCCCAGCGCGACATACGTTTTAATCACGTCCGAGTCCTGTGCACTGAGAATAATATCCGGCACCAACCCTTTACGCGCAAATGCCTCATCAATACGTGAGCGCCCCGTAATGCCCTGCCGATAGGTAATGAGCGGCCAGTGAGCAATAGACTCAAGCGTAAGCGGGGAAGCCTTAACTAATGGGTGATCCTGTGGAACGAGCAGGCTATGCTGCCAACGAAACCAGGGAAACGCCACCAACAACGGATCGCTACTGAGTCGTTCACTGGCAATACCAATGTCAGCGCCACCATTTTGCAGGAGAACGTCAATTTCTTGCGGTGTCCCCTGGATAAGCTCCAGGCGAACCTCCGGGAAGAGTTCACGAAATGCTTTGATCACCGCAGGCAGACTATAGCGTGCCTGCGTGTGCGTAGTCGCAATAGTCAGCACACCAGACGTGTCATTGGTAAACAGGTCCGCCAGTCGGCGAACATTGCTGGCTTCATTAAGAATACGCTCAGCGATCACCAGCAGTGCCTTCCCCGGTTCGGTCATGCCAAGTAAACGCTTACCACGGCGAATAAAAATTTCGATGCCAAGTTCATCTTCAAGTTCACGAATATGCCGACTTACCCCCGACTGCGAGGTATAAAGAATATTCGCGACTTCCGTCAGGTTGTAATCCTGACGGGCCGCCTCGCGGATTATTTTAAGTTGCTGGAAATTCACTTTTCGCTCCGGGTACATCAGACATAACGCTATTGTTAAAGTCTGACGCCCGGCATAACAAATAATAAAAACCAGCATCTTATTCCTGGCTGGAATAAGGTTTAACTCACCAGCTGTAGCTCACGATTTTCCAGAGCCGGACGGCTAACCAGTGACAACAGAATCTCTTTCACCGCCTGAGCCTGTGGTGTCAAACTGCCTCTGGCTGACATGTTAAGCGAGAGAGGCAGATTCATTGAGGGCGTTGTAATCCGCGCCATCCAGCCGTTCGCTGCATGACATAATGCCCGGGCTGCCGATTCAGGCAAAACTGTCACCCCCATACCGCTGGCAATCGCGGCCGTTAAGGTGGAGATAGAATCAATTTCACCTATTACTTTGGCCGTTAAACGGCGCAGTGAGAAGGCTTCGTCAACACGGAGGCGAACCGCACTGTAGTCCCGTGGCAGAAACAAATTCATCTGCGCGACTGCAGTTAAATCGACACTTGGCCCAGGACATTCACGCGTCCCCACCAGGAAAAGGTCCTCTTTGAGTAACGGTTGACTGGAAATACCAGCGATCGGCGAGCGCTCATAGAGCACCGCCATATCTAATTGACCACTGAGCAGTTTATCGTTCAGCACCGCCCCACTGTTTTCATGCAAATAGACCAGTACATCGGGCAGCTCTGCGCGAACGGTCTGTAATAACGGCATGGTAATTGATGATGCCGCAGTGCCAGGTGCCAGACCAATAGAAACGTGTCCACTCAGGGTCTGCCCTACATTATTGACCGCAAGCTGCGCCTGTTCACACTGACGTAATATCGTCCGGGCGTGCGTATACAACACTTTCCCTGCTTCTGTCGGCGTAACCCCACGTTTGGTGCGGATCAACAACTGTTGATCCAGTTCCCCCTCCAGCGTAGCAACCTGCTGGCTCAGCGCGGGTTGAGCGATATGCAATACTTCCGCGGCCTGGGTCAGGCTACCAATATCGACGATTTTTACGAAGTATTTCAGTCGTCTGAAGTTCATTTTGCCTCCTGTCGGAATACCAGAACCCATGCTGGCAGTCATGGAACTCAGGAGTGCAAGATACTTGCCAGTTTCATCTGCAGACGATTATTTAATGTTAAGCTCCCGTTAAGTAAGGGATGGCGCTGGAAAGTGATAGCTTTTACTGATTCCGCCTTTTTCCGGGCTGCCCCACAAGAGGTAGACACGCACCAGAATGGGGCAAATGTCTAAAAAGCATGAAAGATCGCCGCTTTGTTGAATTTGTCAGCAAACGAACACACAATTTCATTTACCCCTTTGACAACCCCCATCGCCCTCGCTAATATTCGCCTCGTTCACACGATTCCTCTGTAGTTCAGTCGGTAGAACGGCGGACTGTTAATCCGTATGTCACTGGTTCGAGTCCAGTCAGAGGAGCCAAATTTAAGAAGCCTGCTCAGGAAACTAAGCAGGCTTTTTGCTTATTAACGTCTTCAATCGTCTTATTTTTCATCTTGCCCTCTTGTAAGGGATAAAATCGTTTTATCTTCTCGTCTGTCGCGGTAGTCTCATTACAGTCGTTTATACCCCGACTGCAATGTGCGTAACCTAACTCCAATACTAATAATGAAAAAACAGTACAGACAGGATAACTATGGATTCCACCCTCACCTCCACGGGTCCCCAGCAGGACACCTCATCGCTTAACCGTGCCCGACGTGCCGCACTCGGCAGCTTCGCGGGTGCTGTGGTCGACTGGTATGATTTTCTGCTTTATGGCATCACCGCCGCGCTGGTATTCAACCGCGAGTTTTTTCCGCAGGTTAGCCCAGCGATGGGGACGCTCGCTGCCTTCGCCACCTTTGGTGTCGGGTTTCTGTTCCGCCCACTAGGCGGGATTATCTTCGGTCACTTTGGCGATCGCCTGGGCCGCAAACGTATGTTGATGCTTACCGTCTGGATGATGGGTATTGCAACTGCGCTGATTGGTATCATTCCCTCTTTCGACACCATCGGCTGGTGGGCACCTGTCCTGCTGGTGACGCTACGTGCCATTCAGGGTTTCGCCGTCGGCGGCGAGTGGGGTGGCGCGGCATTACTCTCTGTTGAAAGTGCCCCGAAAAATAAAAAAGCCTTCTACAGTAGCGGCGTTCAAGTAGGTTACGGCGTCGGGCTACTGCTCTCTACGGGGCTGGTCTCGTTGATTAGCTCGCAAACAACCGATGAGCAGTTCCTGAGCTGGGGCTGGCGTATTCCGTTCCTGTTCAGCATTGTGCTGGTTCTGGGCGCGTTGTGGATGCGCAACAGAATGGATGAATCGGCTGAATTCGAACAGCAAAAACAGGCCCCCCAACCGGTGAAAAAGCGACTACCGGTTATCGAGGCGCTCACCCGTCACCCAGGGGCATTTCTGAAAATTATCGCCCTGCGTCTGTGTGAGCTCCTGACGATGTACATTGTTACCGCGTTTGCTCTCAACTACTCCACGCAAAACCTGGGACTACCGCGCGAACTGTTTCTGAATATCGGGTTACTGGTTGGTGGGCTGAGTTGTTTGACCATCCCCTGCTTCGCCTGGCTTGCTGACCGCTTTGGTCGTCGGCGCGTCTACATTACCGGAGCACTGGTCGGTACACTCAGCGCCTTCCCGTTCTTCATGGCCCTGGAAGCGCAGTCCATCTTCTGGATAGTGTTCTTCGCGATTATGCTGGCCAACATTGCGCACGACATGGTGGTCTGCGTACAGCAGCCGATGTTTACCGGCCTGTTTGGCGCAAGCTATCGCTACAGTGGCGCGGGGGTGGGTTATCAGGTTGCCAGCGTTGTCGGCGGCGGTTTTACCCCGTTTATTGCCGCTGCATTAGTGACTTTCTCCGGTGGCGACTGGCACAGCGTTGCCATTTATCTGATGGCCGGATGCCTTATTTCGGCCGTCACCGCAATGTTGATGACAGATAAGCAACACGCGTAAATCTTTATGCGAAGGCTATCGGGTCTTCGCATAATCTTCCTCAACGTCTGACTTTTGTTTCACATTCCTGTGACATACTATCGGGAGAGCAGTACATCTGTGGAACAAGGAGACAGACATGAATAATAAGGGCTCCAGCCTGACCCCCGCTCAGGCACTGGATAAACTGGACGCGCTGTACGAACAGTCGGTGAAGGCTCTGCGTAGCGCCATTGGTAAGTATATTGAAACAGGGACGCTCCCTGACGACATCGCCCGCCAAAACGGTCTTTTTGTTTACCCATCGCTTTGTGTCACCTGGGACGGCAGTGCCACAAACCCACCGAAAACACGCGCATACGGACGTTTTACCCATGCAGGCTGCTACACCACGACCATCACCCGCCCGTCGCTTTTTCGTCCTTATCTTGAAGAACAACTGACGCTGCTGTATCAGGATTATGATGCGCATATTTCCGTCGAGCCATCACAGCATGAAATCCCCTATCCCTATGTGATTGACGGTTCTGAGTTAACGCTTGATCGTTCGATGAGTGCCGGACTAACGCGCCATTTCCCTACTACCGAACTCTCACAAATTGGTGACGAAACGGCAGATGGTACCTACCATCCGGCAGAGTTTTCTCCGCTGTCACACTTCGACGCCAGACGGGTAGATTTCTCTCTGGCGCGTCTGCGTCATTACACAGGTACACCGGTTGAGCATTTTCAACCCTTTGTGCTGTTCACCAACTACACCCGCTACGTGGATGAGTTCGTACGTTGGGGCTGCAGTCAGATCCTTGACCCGGACAGTCCCTATATTGCGCTGTCATGCGCAGGCGGGATCTGGATCACTGCAGAAACCGAAGCACCGGAAGAGGCCATCTCCGATCTGGCATGGAAAAAACACCAGATGCCTGCCTGGCATTTAATCACCACCGACGGTCAGGGGATCACGCTGGTGAATATCGGCGTCGGCCCCTCTAACGCCAAAACCATTTGCGATCATCTGGCCGTGCTGCGTCCGGACGTCTGGCTGATGATTGGACACTGTGGTGGCCTGCGCGAAAGTCAGGCTATTGGCGATTATGTTCTGGCTCATGCCTATCTGCGCGACGACCATGTACTGGATGCCGTGCTGCCGCCGGATATTCCGATTCCCAGCATCGCCGAAGTTCAGCGCGCACTGTATGACGCCACCAAAGAAGTCAGCGGCATGCCTGGTGAAGAAGTTAAACAGCGGCTGCGTACCGGCACCGTCGTCACCACTGACGATCGTAACTGGGAATTACGCTATTCCGCTTCTGCGCTGCGTTTTAACCTCAGTCGTGCCGTCGCTATTGATATGGAGAGTGCCACCATTGCAGCCCAGGGCTACCGCTTCCGCGTCCCTTATGGCACGTTACTGTGTGTTTCCGACAAACCACTGCATGGCGAGATCAAACTGCCAGGTCAGGCCAATCGTTTTTATGAAGGGGCCATTTCTGAACACCTGCAGATTGGCATCCGGGCTATCGATCGACTGCGTGCCGAAGGCGACCGGCTGCACTCCCGCAAATTGCGTACATTCAATGAACCGCCGTTCCGTTAAGGCCTGAAGGTAACTATGCACAACTCAACTCCCCTTTCCGCCCTGCGCAGTCTGCTGTTAGCGCAGGGACTGGATGGCATGATTGTTCCCCGCGCCGATGCTCATCAGAGCGAAGATTGCACACCGCACGACAATAAACTGGCCTGGCTCACCGGCTTTAGTGGTTCCGCTGGTCTTGCATTGGTACTTCGCGATCGCGCGCTGATGTTTGTCGATGGGCGCTATCAGGTCCAGGTGCGTAACGAAGTCTCTCTCGATGATTTTGAAATCCATCATTTGCACGATGAACCTCTGGCCGACTATTTGCAGGCTTACGTCACCTCGGGTTCGCGTATCGGCTTTGAACCTCTGCTGATGGTCAACAGCCAATTTGAAGCACTGTCGGCCACTCACTGCAAACTGGTTCCGATGGAACGCGATCCCTTCGACCAGATCTGGCTCGACCGTCCAGCCGCCCCCTGTGGTGTTATTCGCGAAATGCCCATTGAGATAAGCGGTGAAAGCAGCGCGCATAAGCGCGTAAGAATAGTGGAGCAACTGACTCAGCATCAGGCCGACGTACTGGCGATCACGCTGCCGGATAACATCGCCTGGCTACTCAATGTCCGTGGTGCCGATCTTGCGATGGTTCCGGTTCCTTTTTCGTTTGCCCTGCTACATCGCAGCGGCGAACTGGAGTGGTTTGTTGATAATAATAAGACGCAGCAGCTGCCTGCATCATTGCTGGAGACAGTCACGCTGGCCCCGCAAGAAAACTTTCTCTCTCGCTGCCAGCAACTTGCCCAGGGAAAGCGTTTCCTGGTTGATAAAGACTATGCGCCAGTCGCGCTGCGGTTTGCCATTGAACAAAACGGGGGTGAGGTTCTCTGGGTCCCCGATCCCATCACATTGATTAAAGCTCATAAAAATGATGTTGAACTGGCAGGGTATCGGGAATGCCATGAACAGGATGGCGCCGCATGGGTAAACTTTCTGGCCTGGCTGGCGCATGAAGTGCCATTGCGTGAGGCGGCAGGTAATCCTGTCACTGAACTGGAAGCACAAGCTAAACAGCTGGCGTTTCGCCAGCAGCAGCCCGGATTTATAGAACAAAGTTTCAGTACTATTTCCGCCTCTGCCAGCAATGCGGCGATGTGCCATTACCATTCGAGTGAGAAAACAAATACGCCCATCACCACACAGGCAATGTATCTGAATGATTCCGGCGGCCAGTATCAAAATGGTACTACGGATACAACCAGAACACTCGCCTTTGGTCCACAGGATCCGCAGCGTCGACTGCATTACACCGCCGTACTGAAAGGGTTTTTATCACTGATCTCATTGCAATTCCCCAGCGGTACGCAGGGTCACCAATTGGATGCGTTTAGCCGTCGGGCGCTTTGGGAGTTGGGTCTGGATTTTGACCACGGCACAGGACACGGCGTAGGCCACCAGCTACTGATCCACGAGCAACCGCACCGCATTGCGAAGAAAGTGAATCCCTGGCCTTTGGTGGCGGGTAACATTATCACCATCGAACCAGGCTATTATCTGGCTGGACAATATGGGATCCGCATTGAGAATCAGGTGGAGATTATCAATAGCCGACCCAGTTTTTGCCGCTTCTCTACCCTGACGCTGGTCCCCATCGATCTGAACCTTGTTGAATTACATCTGCTAAGTGATGCAGAGAAACAGTGGATTGATGATTATCATCAACAGGTAAGAGAAACGCTATCGCCACGCGTGGGCAGCGACGCGCGCCCGTGGCTGTTTGCTGCTACGGCGCCAATTCGCGTTCAGACTAATTAAGGCATAAAAAAGGCAGCCCGCAGGCTGCCTTAGTTCTCCCCAACATCTTACTGCTTAGCTGTTACGGATGTACTCATCCATTTCAGTTTTCAGGTTATCGGACTTGGTACCGAAGATAGCCTGAACACCAGAACCCGCGACCACAACGCCCGCCGCACCCAGTTTTTTCAGGCCAGCCTGATCCACTTTGGCAACGTCAGCAACGCTGACGCGCAGACGCGTGATGCACGCATCGAGGTTAGTGATGTTTTCTTTACCGCCAAACGCGGCAACCAGTGCCGGAGCCATTTCGCCAGTCGCGCCCGCTTTGTTGTCTTCAGTCGCATCTTCACGACCCGGAGTTTTCAGGTCCAGCGCTTTGATCAGCACACGGAAGATGGTGTAGTAAACAATCGCGTAACCAATACCGACAATCGGGAACAGCCACAGTTTGCTGCTGTTACCGGACAGAACGATAAAGTCGATCAGACCATGAGAGAACGACGTACCGTCGCGCATACCCAGCAGAATACAGATTGGGAATGCCAGGCCTGCCAAAATCGCGTGGATGATGTACAGGATCGGTGCCACGAACATGAAGGAGAACTCGATCGGCTCGGTGATACCGGTCAGGAACGAGGTCAACGCAGCGGAGATCATGATACCGCCCACTTTCGCGCGGTTTTCCGGTTTAGCAGAGTGCCAGATTGCAATAGCGGCAGCAGGCAGACCGTACATTTTAAACAGGAAGCCACCGGACAGTTTGCCCGCAGTCGGGTCACCTGCCATATAGCGAGGGATGTCGCCGTGGAATACCTGACCCGCAGCGTTGGTGTATTCACCGATCTGCATCTGGAATGGAACGTTCCAGATATGGTGCAGACCAAACGGCACCAGGCAGCGTTCGATGAAACCATAGATACCGAATGCGACGACTGGGTTCTGGTACGCCGCCCACTGGGAGAACGTCTGAATAGCAGTACCGATCGGCGGCCAAATGAAGGACAGGACCACACCCGTGAAGATGGCAGCCAGACCAGAAATAATAGGAACGAAGCGCTTACCGGCAAAGAAGCCGAGGTACTCAGGCAGTTTGATGCGGTAGAAACGGTTAAACATGTACGCTGCAATCGCACCGGAGATAATCCCCCCGAGAACACCCGTATCAGCAAGGTGTTTAGCGGCGATCTCTTCAGCAGGTAAATGCAGAACCAGCGGCGCAACAACAGCCATGGTTTTAACCATGATGCCGTAAGCAACAACTGATGCCAGAGCCGATACGCCGTCGTTGTTGGTGAAGCCTAACGCAACACCGATAGCGAAAATCAGCGGCATGTTCGCAAAAACAGATCCGCCTGCTTCTGCCATTACGTGCGATACAACGGCTGGCAGCCAGCTGAAGTTAGCGGAACCGACACCCAGCAGAATACCTGCAATCGGGAGTACGGATACCGGTAGCATCAGCGATTTACCGACCTTTTGCAGGTTAGCAAATGCATTCTTAAACATAATTGAGAGTGCTCCTGAGTATTTGTGCTTTTCTACGTTCTCACGCATTGGCGAGGGGGGAGAACCTCGCCGTGGACAGGGCATCTAAGTACCCTTTATTTATTACACAGAGTAAAATAATTCAGTTCATTTTTGTTTGACGGCTATCACAATTCAGCTGTGGATAGCCGAAAAACCCGCACATTCCGATAAAATGAGTAGCTGAATGTTTCCAACTGGTTATTCACCGCCCATTTTGTGGCGGTGAACTTTACTCGCTTTATTTATTAATTACGAGCTTTAAAAAAACTCAGTTAGCGGGCTGATTGCAGGCGAGAAGCGTCGATGTGAAACAGGCGGGCAAAGTTATCTGTGGTGATTTGCGCCAGTTCTTCAACGGCAACACCTTTCAATACGGCCATGTACTCTGCGACATCCCGAACCATGGCTGGCTGATTCTCTTTTCCGCGATGCGGTACAGGCGCAAGGTATGGGGAATCAGTCTCAACCAACAAACGATCCAGAGGAACATAACGCGCTGCATCGCGGAGCTGCTCAGCATTACGGAACGTGACGATGCCAGAAAACGAAATATAAAATCCGAGATCCAGCAATTTACCCGCAGTTTCCCTGTCCTCTGTAAAACAGTGTAGTACGCCGCCACAATCCGTCACGTTTTCTTCGCGCAGAATCGACAGCGTATCGGCACGCGCATCGCGGGTATGAACGATAACTGGCTTGTGTAACTCACGGCCAATCTGGATATGGTGGATGAATGATTCCTGTTGGCGAACTTTAGTTTCCGGAGTGTAAAAATAGTCCAACCCCGTTTCACCCAGCGCAACTACGCCCTCTTCGGCGGCAAAGCGACGCAGGTCCTCGACGTCATAGGTTTCATCCTGGTTTAGTGGATGAACGCCACATGAGAAAACCACATTGTCACGCTCGCCGACCAGTTTACGCATACTGCGGTATCCTGGTAGCGTGGTGGCAACAGCAAGACAGAACTTCACATCACGCGCGGCCGCTTTCGCCAGCACGTCATCCACGTCCTTATGCAAAGATTGATAATCCAGACCATCAAGATGGCAGTGTGAGTCGACTAAAAACATAATGTCTCTCTCAAAGATGGGGAACAGGCAGTATGGTGCCTGGTTGCAGGTAATGCTCAGTACGGAGAATAAGATCGGTTAATACCAGTTCACGGTTTACGCCGGTCACGTTAAGCAATTGCTGACGACAGTGACAAACATCACCGAGTATCGCCTGTATCTGCGCGACGGATAACCGCTCAGCGATTGACGATATCAACGCCAGAGCATCAGGATTGGTTAAATGGGCAACGCCATACGGGCGTTTGAGTGCATCTGTAAACAGCGTTGCCAGCCAGTGTAAACGGGTCGCAGCGTGCTCATGATTAAGTGCCGCCAACAGGATATACCAGTCGCCGGATTGCAATGTGTTCGCCAGTGCTGCACAGAAGTCAGTCCGGTGCGCCCAGCTTTCGGTTTGTAGCAACGTTAATGCCGCACCGGGCGATCCGGCACTCAGCCATAATGCGCTCAGTAGCGCCTCCTGAGATGCCGTCACTTCGCGGGCAAGCCAGGAAATGGCATACGATTCTGCCGGAGGAGCAAGATGATGTAACCGACAGCGGCTGCGTAGCGTCGCCAATAATCTTGCCGGCTCTGTGCTGGCGAGGAAAAACCAGGTCTGTGCCGGAGGCTCTTCCAGAGTTTTCAGCAAGGCATTGGCTGCTGCATCGGTCAACTGAGCCGCATCGGGGATCCATACCACCTTTGCCCCTCCCAGACGTGAGTGCTCGTAGAGCTTCTCGCTGACTTCACGTACCGCATCAACACCCAGCGTACTTTTTCCTTTTTCTGGCAACAGCGAATAATAGTCCGGGTGTGTACCTGCCTGCATCAACTGACAGCCACGGCAGTGCCCGCAGCTTTTGTGTCCTTCCGGCTGCTGGCACATTAAATAGCGGCTAAGAGCGTAAATCAGCGCGTCGTCACCCATTCCGGGTAACGCCTGAATCAGTAGCGCATGGTGACCACGACCCGCCTGGTAGCTGGCTACCAGTTTTTCAAAATCCGGTCGTAACCATGGATACCATTTCATGCGCCCTGCTCCTTCACCCACTCGGTGATGGTATTGCGGATATCCTCCATCACGACATCAAGCGGCTGTGTTGCATCAATCGTACGAATACTGGCGTCTTTGGCAGCCAGTTCAAGGTAGCGTGCGCGGGTGCGATTGAAGAAATCGAAAGACTCCTGTTCAATACGATCCAGTTCGCCACGTGCCCGAGCACGTTTTAACCCTACCTCGGGTGTCACATCCAGATACAGGGTCAGGTCAGGGCGAAAATCGCCGAGCACGGCATCCCGCAGTGTTGCCAGCATGTTTTGATCGATCCCACGACCACCGCCCTGATAGGCCTGAGTCGACAGATCGTGACGATCGCCAATAACCCAGCGGCCTTTTGCCAGCGCTGGCTTAATCACGGTTTCAACCAGCTGTACGCGCGCGGCATAAAACATCAGGACTTCGGCTTTATCGGTAATCACTTCATCGCCGACCGATTTGATGTCCAGCACCAAACTTCTTAACTTCTCTGCAAGCTGGGTCCCACCGGGTTCACGGGTAAATACCATGTCGCGAATCCCGAGTTGCTCAAGTGTCTCGACCACTACGTCACGTGCAGTGGTTTTTCCGGCGCCTTCCAGGCCCTCGATGACGATGTAATTACTGCCCATTTTTTTCCTTAAGCACTTTCAGATAATCCTGCACGGAGCGGTTGTGGCTGACAAGATTAGTGTTAAACGTGTGACCGCCTTTACCGTCAGCCACGAAATAGAGATACGGGGTCTTTGCCGGATGCGCGGCCGCCTGCAGCGAAGCCTCACCAGGCATGGCAATCGGACCCGGCGGCAAACCGGTGATGGTATAAGTGTTATAGGCGGTCGGCATTTCCAGATCTGCACGCGATAATTTTCCATTATACCGTGCCCCCATACCGTAAATCACGGTCGGATCGGTCTGCAAGCGCATACCGATACGTAAGCGGTTAATAAAGACCGAGGCCACCTGGTCACGCTCGCTGGCAACAGCGGTCTCTTTCTCAATAATTGAGGCCATCGTCACCAGTTGATTTTTGTCTTTATATGGCAGTCCGTCAGCGCGCCCTTCCCAGACCGTATCCACGGCTTTAACCATCTTTTGATTCGCACGCTTCAGCAACGCCACATCGGTAGTATTCGCGGTATACATCCAAGTATCTGGCCAGAACCAGCCTTCCACCCACTCCGGGTTTTCCAGCTTCAGTGCTCTGGCGACGGTTTCGTAGCTATCATCGCTCAGCGTATGCTTGATATACGGTGCATCGCGCAATTGTTTCAGGTAATCGCTCAGGCGCATCCCCTCGACCAGACGTAACGGAAACTGCGCTTCTTTGCCGCTTTCCAGCAATTGCAGCATCTCGCGTACGGTCATATCAGGCGTTAAACGGTAGGTTCCGGCTTTAAAATGCGAAAGTTCAGGTTCAACACGTAACAACCACTGGAATACCCGCGGACGATTGATAACCTTGTCCGTATACAGCTGTTCCCCCAGCGCCAGACGGCCCGTCCCCGCTTTCAGCGTAAAAATTGTCTCTTCTTTGATCAATAACTTACTGTCCGCCAGATGACGAACTTTCCACATTCCCACTCCCGCGGCAATGCCCAGCACAACCAGTAATAACAGGACAACGAGTAACAATTTTTTCATGACTAATTTGGGTGCTCACAAAGTGGGGCTAAAAAATTGAATAACAAACGTGAAGACAACGGCCTGTCGTCACAGGTACGCACGGGGAGAACAGGCATTAATGCATTGCAGACGACGATTTCTTCGGCCTGCATAACCTCCGCCAACCCGGCATACACTTCGACAACCCTGAAAGGCGATTGTGCCAGCATACGTATACAGAATTGTCGCATAATGCCATTCACACCTGCCTGATCCAGCCGGGGCGTATAAACCACGTCGTCTTTTCGCCAGAACAAATTAGCCGCACAGCATTCCGTAACCCATCCCTCGCTGTCAAGAACCAGCGCTTCATCGGCGTCCGTCTGTTCAAGATGAGAGCGGATCAGCACCTGCTCCAGCCGATTCAGATGCTTAAGCCCGGCAAGCATCGGGTTGCGCCCCAGACGAACAGGACTTAACGCCAGCACGATGCCTTGCTTTCGCCAGCTATCATAATGTGCAGGGTAAGCTGATACAGAGAGGATACGAGTCGGCTCATGACAACTTGCCCCACTGTAACCACGACCGCCACTGCCGCGGCTGATAATCACTTTCAGTACGCCACGAGCATGCCCTGCAGCCAGTTTTTCCATTTCAGCTTGCAATTCTGGCCACTTATCAAAGGGGATAAACAATGTTTGGCATGCGTCCTGCAAACGCTGGAGATGCGCGGCAAAAAAGCAAATTTTGCCGTCGGTAATACGCGCAGTGGTAAAGCAGCCATCACCAAACTGCGTCGCCCGATCGCTTGCAGCCAGCACATCCTGCTCACGGCCATTAATTAAGAACATAGTGGCTCCTTATTCGTGGTCCGCTAGTTTGGCAGGATGAGTCACCCAGGACAAGGACTGAAAATTGAATAAAAAAAGGCCCGACAAGCGGGCCTTTTCTCTTAGAGCCTGGTAAGTCACCTGCTGGTACTTAGATCTTTTTGAAGATCACAGAACCGTTGGTACCACCGAAGCCGAAGGAGTTGCACAGTGCGTATTCCATACCGCTAACCTGACGCGCCTCGTGCGGAACGAAGTCCAGGTCACAACCTTCATCCGGGTTATCCAGGTTGATGGTTGGCGGAACGGCCTGATCGCGCAGCGCCAGAATAGAGAAAATAGACTCTACCGCGCCCGCAGCACCCAACAGGTGCCCGGTCATGGATTTGGTTGAACTGACCATCACGCTACGTGCAGCATCACCAAACACCGATTTCACGGCCTGGGTTTCTGCTTTATCACCTGCTGGTGTGGACGTACCATGCGCATTGACATAGCCAATACGACCTGGTTCAATCGCCGCATCACGCAGTGCATTGACCATCGCCAGCGCAGCACCTGCACCGTTTTCCGGAGGTGATGTCATATGGTAAGCATCGCTGCTCATACCAAAGCCAACCACTTCAGCATAGATTTTTGCGCCACGCGCTTTCGCATGCTCGTACTCTTCCAGTACCACCATACCTGCGCCGTCGCCCAGCACAAAACCGTCACGCTCTTTGTCCCACGGACGGCTTGCCGCTTGCGGGTTATCGTTACGCGTAGACAGCGCACGTGCTGCGCCAAAGCCACCCACACCCAGCGGTGTACTGGCTTTTTCTGCTCCACCCGCAACCATCGCGTCCGCATCGCCGTATGCAATGATACGCGCGGCATGACCGATGTTGTGCACGCCTGAAGTACAGGCCGTGGCGATGGAGATGCTTGGCCCTTGCAGGCCGTACATGATGGTCAGATGACCCGCCACCATGTTAACAATCGTCGACGGAACGAAGAACGGGCTGATCTTACGCGGTCCACCATTTACCAGAGAGGTATGGTTTTCTTCGATAAGACCGAGACCGCCAATACCGGAGCCGATAGCGGCGCCAACACGGTGAGCGTTCTCTTCCGTAATTTCGAGGCCAGAATCCTGCATGGCCTGAACGCCAGCGACAATTCCATATTGAATGAAGGCATCCATCTTGCGCTGTTCTTTGCGCGAGATAATGTCATCACAGTTAAAATCCTTTACTAAGCCAGCAAATTTCGTTGCATAGGCGCTAGTATCGAAATGGTCGATCAGGCTGATGCCACTCTGACCGGCAAGGAGAGCTTTCCAGGTAGACTCTACGGTATTGCCGACAGGAGACAACATGCCCAGTCCGGTCACAACTACACGACGCTTAGACACGGTTGTCCTCCAGGGAGGGAAAATAATTCAAGTGGGAAAAAAAGATAAAACTCAGGCGGTCGAATGACCGCCTGGAGATGTTCACTTACGCCTGGTGGCCGTTGATGTAATCAATGGCAGCCTGAACGGTAGTGATTTTCTCAGCTTCTTCGTCCGGAATCTCAGTATCAAACTCTTCTTCCAGAGCCATTACCAGCTCAACGGTGTCAAGAGAATCCGCGCCCAGGTCTTCAACGAAGGAAGCATTGTTGGTAACTTCTTCCTGCTTAACGCCAAGCTGTTCGCCGATAATTTTCTTAACGCGTTCTTCGATAGTGCTCATACTCTTAAATTTCCTATCAAAACTCGCTTTCGCGATGGTTTTCGTAGTGTATAAAATGTTGAAAAATTTGCAACTAAATCCCGGCAGGTCTTACCACGATTTTACGTTATTTTGAGGCTAATCCCTACAATAACGCAAATCTTTTTCATCGTGGTTAAACCATGTACATCCCGCCGTTGACGTGCAAAGTCTCACCAGTGATGTAACTTGCTTCGTCGGAAGCTAAAAATGCAACCGCGCTGGCGATTTCCTGAGCGCCACCAAGGCGACCCGCAGGAACCTGCGCCAGAATACCCGCACGCTGATCATCAGACAGCGCACGCGTCATGTCCGTTTCAATAAAGCCCGGAGCAACAACGTTTACAGTAATACCACGGGACGCGACTTCACGCGCCAGTGATTTACTGAAGCCAATCAGACCCGCTTTCGCCGCAGCGTAGTTAGCCTGACCCGCATTTCCCATGGTACCAACCACAGAACCGATAGTGATAATACGACCATGACGCTTTTTCATCATAGCTCGCATTACCGCTTTTGACAGACGGAAAACAGATGACAGGTTGGTTTCGATGATATCGTTCCACTCGTCATCTTTCATGCGCATTAACAGGTTATCACGAGTAATCCCGGCATTATTGACCAGGATATCGACTTCACCAAATTCTGCACGAATATTTTCCAGAACAGATTCGATAGATGCAGGATCGGTCACATTCAACATCAGACCTTTACCCTTTTCACCTAAGTAATCGCTGATGGCCTGCGCGCCGCTTTCGCTTGTTGCAGTGCCGATAACGATCGCGCCACGGGCAACGAGTGTCTCAGCAATTGCGCGGCCAATGCCACGGCTTGCACCGGTAACCAGCGCGATTTTTCCTTCAAAACTCATGGTTTTCCTCTTTTATTGCTCTAGCGCCGCAGACAACGCCGCCGGCTCATTCAGTGCCGAAGCAGTCAGGGTGTCAACAATACGTTTCGTTAAACCGGTGAGGACTTTACCCGGACCGACTTCATACAGGTGCTCTACGCCCTGAGATGCCATAAATTCAACGGTTTTAGTCCACTGAACCGGGCTGTAAAGCTGACGAACCAGTGCATCGCGGATAGCATCGGCGGTGGTTTCGCACTTCACGTCAACGTTGTTCACAACGGAAACAGTCGGCGTGTTAAAGGTAATTTTCTGCAGTTCAATAGCCAGTTTCTCGGCCGCAGGCTTCATTAGCGCACAGTGAGATGGAACACTCACCGGCAGCGGTAACGCACGCTTAGCGCCAGCAGCTTTACAGGCCGCGCCTGCACGCTCTACAGCTTCTTTGTGCCCGGCGATAACCACCTGACCTGGTGAGTTAAAGTTTACCGGTGAAACCACCTGACCTTCAGCAGACTCTTCGCACGCTTTCGCGATAGCGGCATCATCCAGACCGATGATAGCAGACATACCACCAGTGCCTTCCGGAACGGCTTCCTGCATAAATTTGCCACGCAGTTCAACCAGGCGCACGGCATCAGCAAAATTGATAACACCTGCACACACCAGTGCAGAGTATTCACCCAGACTGTGACCTGCCATCAGCGCAGGCGTTTTACCCCCCTGCTGCTGCCATACGCGATACAGCGCGACAGATGCCGTCAACAGTGCTGGCTGCGTCTGCCAGGTTTTATTCAGTTCTTCTGCCGGACCTTGTTGAGTCAGAGCCCAAAGATCATAGCCCAGCGCTGCTGAAGCTTCAGCAAAAGTTTCTTCAACAATTGGGTAGCTTGCTGCCATATCAGACAACATTCCAACGGTTTGAGAACCCTGACCCGGGAACACAAATGCAAATTGCGTCATATTAAAATCCTTATACTAGAAACGAACCAGCGCGGAGCCCCAGGTGAATCCACCTCCGAAGGCTTCAAGCAATACCAACTGCCCTGCTTTAATTCGCCCGTCGCGGACGGCTTCGTCCAACGCGCACGGTACGGAAGCCGCTGACGTATTGCCGTGTCTGTCCAGCGTGACGACGACATTATCCATCGACATACCCAGCTTTTTCGCTGTTGCGCTGATAATGCGAAGATTTGCCTGATGTGGCACCAGCCAGTCCAGCGCAGAACGGTCGAGATTATTTGCTTCCAGCGTTTCATCAACGATATGAGCAAGTTCGGTAACCGCAACTTTAAATACTTCGTTACCCGCCATCGTCAGGTGAATCGGGTTTTCCGGATTCACGCGATCGGCATTTGGCAGCGTCAGCAGTTCGCCATAGCTACCGTCAGCGTGCAGATGGGTGGAGATAATACCCGGCTCTTCAGATGCGCTCAGTACAACCGCACCCGCGCCATCACCAAAAATAATGATCGTCCCGCGATCGGTTGGATCACAGGTGCGCGCCAGCACATCTGATCCGACAACCAGCGCATGTTTGACCGCGCCAGATTTTACATACTGATCGGCAACGCTAAGTGCATAGGTAAAACCAGCACAGGCTGCTGCAACATCAAACGCTGGGCAGCCTTTAATCCCCAGCATACTTTGGATCTGGCACGCCGCGCTTGGAAATGCGTGGGTTGATGACGTGGTCGCAACCACAATCAGACCAATTTGCTCTTTGTCGATGCCGGCCATTTCAAGTGCACGGTTAGCGGCAGCAAAGCCCATCGTCGCAACTGTTTCATTTGGCCCAGCAATATGGCGTTCGCGGATACCTGTACGACTGACGATCCACTCATCAGACGTCTCGACCATTTTTTCCAAATCGGCGTTAGTACGCACTTGTTCAGGCAGATAGCTGCCAGTACCAATAATCTTCGTATACATGTACGCTCAGTCACTTTTTGGTTATATACCGCCACGAGCAAATCACTGGTACGTTGACAGCACCCTCAGCCGGCACTGTTACCTGTGCACTCGTGAGTTGATACTTTCGCCACCGTCCAGCAGTTCGAATCCAGCTGGGTATACAGATTCCAGGCGAGCGGCAATTCGCTGAGGAACTTGTCGCTGCACCGCCTGCACTGCCTGTTCAATCGCGACTTCAAATGCTCGCTGATTGGCAGCACCATGACTCTTAATCACCGTGCCGCGCAATCCTAACAGACAGGCGCCATTATACTGGTCGGGGTTGAGGTGACTAAATCGCCTTGTCAGGCTTTTTTGTAACCAACGTTTTAATAACAGCAGCCACCACGACCGTTTTTTGCCCTCACCCTGAGATTTCAGCAGTGAAAGGAACATTCTGACAACACCTTCCATCGTCTTTAATGTGACATTACCTGTAAAGCCGTCACAGACCAACACATCGGTTTTGCCCGTCAGCAACTCATTGGCTTCAAGATAGCCGATATAATTGATAGAAGGGATTGTTTTTAGCACAGCAGAAGCATCCCGAATACTGTCGAGACCCTTAGTTTCTTCTTCACCGATATTGAGTAACGCAACGCGAGGATTGGCAATCCCAACCACCTCTTCTGCCAACACGGAACCCATGACGGCAAATTGCACCAACATCGTACTATCGCAATCCACGTTGGCACCTAAATCCAGCACCACCGTTTTGCCCTTTTGCTGATGCGGTAAAACCGTAACCAGCGCAGGACGCTCAATACCCTCAAGGGGTTTGAGCAAGAGTTTCGCAAGTCCCATTAATGCGCCCGTATTACCAGCGCTGACACAGGCTTGTGCTCGACCTTCTTTCACGAGCTCCAGGGCGACACGCATTGAGCTTCCACGACTGGCGCGGATGGCTTGCGAGGGCCGGGCATCACTGGCAATAACTGACTGAGCAGGGATAATCTGCAGACGTGAACGTTGTTCGAAGTCAGCTTTGGCAAGTAATGGCGTGATTGTATCGGGATCCCCGACTAAAAGAAGAGTGAGTTGCGAATTAGAATTCAGTGCCTGCAATGCTGCAGGCACTGTCACGGTAGGGCCAAAATCTCCCCCCATGACATCTAACGCCAGGGTTAGACGTGTCAAGGTATCGTCGCTGCCCGGTTAGGTATTTCCCCAGTCACCCGGGGAAAGCCTCACTAAGCTTCATCACGCTTGTGCTCTCTGTCTTTCTCACCGAAGTGGGAAATCCATTGAGTCATGCGTGATTACTTAGCGATTACCTTACGGCCACGGTAGAAACCGTCGGCAGTGATGTGGTGACGCAGGTGTTGTTCACCAGAAGTTTTGTCTACAGACAGGCTGGTGACTGCGGTCAGAGCGTCATGAGAACGACGCATGCCACGTTTGGAACGGGTTGGTTTATTCTGTTGTACGGCCATGGACCTTACTCCTCAATTACTTACGCTTTAAGCT
The DNA here is from genome assembly GCF_046555775.1 of Citrobacter sp. U14242. Lineage (NCBI taxonomy): Bacteria > Pseudomonadati > Pseudomonadota > Gammaproteobacteria > Enterobacterales > Enterobacteriaceae > Citrobacter > Citrobacter sp. U14242. The sequence continues at coordinate 550,556 of NZ_JBKGLW010000001.1, read as the reverse complement.
GGCTAATACGGCAAATGGGTTTGGTTTTTGCGCTTCATCAGGCAATTCGCCAAAGACCATGTCCGCCTCGGACACTTCACAGTGTTCAGAATCATGCACCGGAACTACCGGCAAGGAGAGGATAATTTCATCTTCAACCATTGCAAGCAGATCGATTTCACCGAATTCGTTAACCTCAATCGGCTCATACGCTTCCGGGAGTGCTTCAGCCTGCTCGTCAGAACGGACAGGACTAAAACAATATGTTGTGTGAACATGAAGTGGGAACGGTTTCCCGCAACGCTGACACTCGAGCGTAACCGAAACCTTCGCATCACCGGTTATAACGGCAAGACGCTGGTTATCGATAGCGAACGACATGGAGCATTCCACATCACTGTCCACACTGACTACAGAATCGGCGACGCGCTCAACCAGATCAGAAGTATAGATACCTTCATAATCGAGGCGTTTTTGAGCCGTACGAACCGGATCAAGAGTCAGGGGTAATTTTACCTTTTGCATAGGGCGCGCATATTAACTTTGTAACGTCATATAGTCAAAGAAAAAGGCAGCCTGTGGTTGCCTTTTGCCAATAATTCGCACACATTGCGGGTCATCGACTTAAAATCGATCACGACAAGCCATCGCAGCCAGCTTGAAGGACGAAGTCCATAGTTTAAAATGGCTCTCATCATTACGCTATATGCGGGGGAAAAAATATGCCTCAACTTATTCTTGCGTCCACCTCTCCCTGGCGTCGCGCTTTGCTCGAAAAATTGGCCATCCCGTTTGAATGCGCTGCCCCGGAGGTTGATGAAACCCCCTTACCCGGCGAAACACCTCGGCATTTAGTGTTACGCCTGGCACAAGAAAAAGCGCAATCCCTTGCGCATCGGTTTCCATCACATTTGATAATTGGGTCTGATCAAATTTGTGTTCTTGATGGTGAAATAACCGGCAAGCCGTTAACGGAAGAAAACGCCAGACAACAATTAACCAAAGCCAGTGGAAATATTGTCACTTTTTACACAGGACTGGCGCTTTATAATTCAGCTAACGGTCATCTACAAACCGAAGTTGAACCGTTCGATGTCCATTTCCGCCATTTAAGTGACATGGAAATTGAAGATTACGTGCGTAAAGAACGCCCGTTACATTGCGCAGGCAGTTTTAAAAGTGAAGGATTAGGGATAGCGCTCTTTGAGCGTCTGGAGGGCCGCGATCCTAACACACTGATTGGCTTGCCGCTGATCGCATTGTGTCAGATGCTGCGCCGGGAAGACATGAATCCGTTAAAAGCCTAGTTAATCTGCCTGATGGCGACGCGGTGCGTCTTATCAGGCCTACGGCGCATAGCGCGATTGTAGGCCTGATAAGCAACGCGTATCAGGCTTTGCTGCGCAATACCTCAAGGCAGCGCTTCAGCTGATTATCCATCGGCGCTTCAATACGCATAACCTCACCCGTACCGGGATGGGTAAACTTCAACGCAGCAGCATGCAGGAACAGCCGGTTCAACCCCGTACCCGACAGTTGCTTATCAAACTCACGGTCGCCATAGCGGTCATCAAAAGCAATCGGATGCCCGGCAAATTGCGTATGGACACGGATCTGGTGAGTACGACCGGTTACCGGGCTACAGCGTACCAGCGTGGCAAACGCATAGCGTTCTTCTACTTTAAAACGGGTTTCCGACGGTTTCCCTTCCTGATTCACCCGCACGATACGCTCACCGCTTTGCAGAATGTTCTTTAACAAAGGTGCCTGCACAGTTTTGACATGCGATTGCCACTGACCCCTTACCAGCGCCAGATAGTCTTTTTGCATGCCTTTTTCACGCAATTGTTCATGCAGTGAACGCAGCGCCGAGCGCTTTTTGGCGACCAGCAACACACCGGAGGTATCACGGTCCAGACGATGCACCAGTTCAAGGAAACGCGCTTCAGGACGTAAGGCACGTAAACCTTCGATCACACCAAAGCTTAATCCGCTGCCACCATGAACGGCAGTGCCAGAAGGTTTGTTAAGTACCAGTATATGGTCATCTTCATACAAAATGACATCAGTCAACGCAGCGACCTTCTGCAAATTCGGAGAAATCGCTTCTTCTTCACGCTCAGCGACACGCACAGGCGGAATACGCACAATATCCCCGTCTTCGAGTTTGTACTCGGGTTTGATGCGTTTTTTATTCACCCGCACTTCGCCTTTACGCAAAATGCGATAAATCATACTTTTCGGCACGCCTTTGAGCTGGGTGCGCAAAAAGTTGTCGATGCGTTGCCCTGCTTCATCGGCAGTAATGGCAACTATTTTTACGGCTGGAGTCTCTGTTTTCATGGGGGCCGATTTTAAATAGCCATCAAGATTCGCGCCACACATTTTTCTATGCTTATATTAACTGCTATACCCTATTACTTAAGTTTGACATAACCGATTTGGTGGTTATTAAAGCAATCACCAGGCGGAAGTGTAAAAACTGTGAGTAACTGGGTGATAAATGGCAAAAGTCATCTTGCTATAACAAGGTTAGCAGTGGAATAATGGGCTTGTTTCCGTGTTGAATCTTGTTAAAACAAGAACTTTTCCGGAATGACCCAATTTTGCCCGACCGATCATCAACGCAGCAATGGCGTAAGACGTATTGATCTTTCAGGCAGTTAGCGGGCTGCGGGTTGCAGTCCTTACCGGTAAGTGCTCTATGGATTTCGCGTTGTAGGAAGGCGGCAAGTCTGGAATTCCCAGCTGCTTACTCCTGTAAGTCGCTGGGGTGAGAAGATGAAGCCAACGCACCAACAGCGTGAAAGACGACAAGCACAATGGAAGCTTCTCTGGAGAGTAATACCCAGACTGTTCCCCTGATAATTGCGCTGTGTTTCCGTATGAAATACAGGCAACCGACACTCTGCGCCTCTTTGAGCTGACGATAACCGTGAGGTTGGCGACGCGAATAGACACGAGGCCATCGGTTCACACCCGGAAAGGCATTTCTCTGCCCGCAGCTTAGTCGTCAATGTAAGAATAATGAGTAAGTTACGATGAAAAGAATGTTAATTAACGCGACTCAGCAGGAAGAGTTGCGTGTCGCCCTTGTAGATGGGCAGCGTCTGTACGATCTGGATATCGAAAGTCCTGGACACGAGCAGAAAAAAGCCAACATCTATAAAGGTAAAATTACCCGTATTGAACCGAGTCTGGAAGCTGCTTTCGTTGATTACGGCGCTGAACGTCACGGTTTCCTCCCGTTAAAAGAAATTGCCCGCGAATATTTCCCTGCAAACTACAGTTCCCATGGCCGTCCCAACATTAAAGATGTGTTGCGTGAAGGTCAGGAAGTTATCGTCCAGATAGATAAAGAAGAGCGCGGAAATAAAGGCGCAGCACTGACAACCTTTATCAGTCTGGCTGGCAGCTATCTCGTTTTGATGCCAAACAACCCGCGTGCGGGCGGCATCTCTCGTCGCATTGAAGGTGACGACCGTACCGAATTAAAAGAAGCGCTGGCAAGCCTGGAACTGCCTGATGGCATGGGGCTTATCGTGCGTACCGCGGGTGTCGGCAAATCTGCCGAAGCGCTGCAGTGGGACCTGAGCTTCCGTCTGAAACACTGGGAAGCTATTCAAAAAGCGGCTGAAAGTCGCCCCGCCCCGTTCCTGATCCACCAGGAAAGCAACGTCATCGTTCGTGCTTTCCGTGACTATTTACGTCAGGATATTGGTGAAATCCTTATCGATAACCCGAAAGTGATGGAGATGGCGCGTCAGCACATCGCTGCGCTGGGTCGTCCGGATTTCAGCAGCAAAATCAAACTGTACACCGGCGAAATCCCACTGTTCAGCCACTACCAGATTGAATCGCAGATTGAATCTGCCTTCCAACGTGAAGTGCGTCTGCCTTCCGGCGGGTCAATCGTTATCGACAGCACTGAAGCGCTGACGGCTATCGATATCAACTCCGCACGCGCAACCCGCGGCGGCGATATTGAAGAAACGGCGTTTAACACCAACCTTGAAGCTGCCGATGAAATTGCGCGTCAGTTGCGTCTACGTGACCTTGGTGGCCTGATCGTCATCGACTTTATTGATATGACTCCGGTTCGCCACCAACGTGCGGTAGAAAACCGTCTGCGCGAAGCCGTTCGTCAGGATAGAGCACGTATTCAGATCAGCCATATTTCTCGCTTCGGTCTGCTGGAAATGTCCCGTCAGCGTCTGAGCCCGTCTCTGGGTGAATCCAGCCACCACGTCTGCCCGCGTTGCTCCGGCACCGGTACCGTGCGTGACAACGAATCGCTGTCGCTCTCCATTCTGCGTCTGATCGAAGAAGAAGCACTGAAAGAGAATACCCAGGAAGTTCACGCAATCGTCCCGGTACCCATTGCGTCTTATCTGCTCAACGAAAAACGTACTGCGGTCAATGCCATTGAGACGCGTCAGAATGGTGTACGCTGTGTGATCGTGCCAAACGATCAGATGGAAACGCCGCACTATTCCGTACTGCGTGTACGCAAAGGGGAAGAGACGCCAACTCTGAGCTATCTGCTGCCGAAACTGCACGAAGAAGCGATGGCATTGCCGACGGAAGAAGAATACGTCGAGCGTAAGCAACCTGAACAACCGGCACTCGCAACGTTTGCGATGCCTGATGTTCCGCCTGCCCCGGCGCTACAAGAACCCGTTGCGAAACCTGCCTCTGCGCCAAAAGTTGCCGCAACAGCGGCCGCAACAGCCGCACAGCCTGGTTTGATTAGCCGTTTCTTCGGCGCGCTGAAGTCTATCTTTAGTGGTAGCGAAGAAGTGAAACCGGTGGAGCAACCCGCACCGAAAGCCGAAGAAAAAGCTGAACGCCAGCAGGATCGTCGTAAGCCGCGCCAAAACAATCGTCGCGACCGCAACGAACGCCGTGATAACCGCGACAACCGTGGCGATCGTGACAACCGCAACGAACGTTCAGAAAATGGCGAAAACCGCGATGAAAATCGTCGTAACCGTCGTCAGGCGCAGCAGCAGAATGCTGAAGCGCGTGACAACCGCCAGCAATCCAGCGAAGTTGCAGATAAAGCGAAATCCGGCGACGAGCAGCAGGCTCCGCGTCGTGAACGTAACCGCCGTCGCAACGATGATAAGCGTCAGGCGCAGCAGGAAGTTAAAGAGCTGAACCAGGCTGAACAGCCTGCACAGGATTCCGAGCAGGAAGAACGCGTGCGTCAGCCGCAGACTCGTCGTAAACAGCGTCAGTTGAATCAGAAAGTTCGATTCACCGACAGCGCGCCGGTTGAAGCCGAAGTGTCTACTGCAACCATCGTTGCTGAAACCGCTGTTGCTCAACCTGTTGAACAGTCCGCACCGGCTCAACGTACCGAACTGGCTAAAGTCGATTTACCAGCAGTCGTTGCACCAGAGCAAGAAGACAACAACGAAGCACGAGATAACAACGGTATGCCTCGTCGCTCGCGTCGTTCTCCTCGCCATCTGCGCGTAAGCGGGCAGCGTCGTCGTCGCTATCGTGACGAACGTTATCCGGTTCAGTCGCCGATGCCGTTAACGGTTGCCTGTGCTTCTCCTGAATTAGCATCCGGCAAAGTCTGGATTAGCTACCCTGTTGCCCGTGCTCAGGACATGCAGGTTGAAGAACAGCGCGAACAGAAACTGGATCAGGAACAAAACACGGCTGTGGCAGTAGAGCCTCAAGTCGCTGCTGCTGTCGTAGAGCACATTGCGGATGTCCCTGTACAGGAAAACGTCGTGCAACCTGATGTTAGCGTAGCGGAAACGCAGACTGTTGTGGCTGAAACGGCACATCCGGAAGTGATTGCCGCTCCGGTTGCTGAACAACCGCAGATTATCGCCGTCGCTGATGCACCTGTTGCCGAAGAGATTGCCGCACAAGCTGAGCCTGTTGCTGACGTCGCACCACCAGCAGTAGCCGAAGAGCCTGTTGAAACCGTAGCTTCCCAGCCAGAAGTGGTTGAAGAGGTTAGTGAGGTTGCGCCAGTTGTTGAGGTTGCGCCGGTTGTTGAGGCAGCCCCCATTGTTGAAGCGCCGAAAGATGCGATGAGTGCCGTAGCGCCAGCCACAGTGGCCGAAGTCGCGACAGCCAGCGTAGACGCTGAACTGATTCACAGCCATGCGACCGCACCGATGACTCGTGCACCAGCACCTGAATATGTACCAGAAGCGCCGCGTCATAGCGACTGGCAGCGCCCTGCTTTTGCCTTTGAGGGTAAAGGTGCGGCAGGTGGACACAGTGCCAGCCATCAGGCAACCGCACCAGCAACGCGCCCGCAGCCTGTTGAGTAAGTCATAAGCAATGAAAAAGCCGACCTCAGGGTCGGCTTTTTTTATACGTCGTGAACGCCCCTCATCCCCGTTACCTGTGGCATAACATCTTTCATCAATGCCAGAAATTTGCGTAAGCGGGTTGGATAATAACGTGCCCAGGGATAAACCAAATGCACGGGCAATGACGACGCATGCCAGTCAGGTAATAGCGTAATCAATCTTCCGCAGGCTATATCGTCTTCAACCATCCAGCTTGAGACAAGGGTAACCCCCAGCCCCGCAAGTGCAGCATTTCTGGCGACATAAATACTGTCGGTACTTAATCTGGGAGAAATATTCAACGTGATAGCTTCGTTACGCTGGTGATGAAGTAACGACACGCTGTGCTGATAAAATGTATTTACCGCGATCCAGGGCAGCGCCGATAGCTGTTCAGGGTGAGCCAAAATCCCAAATTGCGCGAGAAGCTCAGGACTTGCCACCATACTTCGCGGGACTTCAGCCAACAATACCGAAACCGTTGCCGGATCAACCTCAACCCCAACCCGGATAGCGCAGTCGATATTATCGCTGAGAAAATCAACGGTCTTATCATTCAGCATCCACTCAACGGATAACTGTGGATAGCGGGAAAGGAATTGCAGAAGCGGTTCAAGGAGTTGCTGTTGGCCGAACGCATGCGGTGCCCGAACCCGCAACGTCCCCACGGGCTCATCCTCCGTGACGTTCAGTCCATCCTCCAGCGCCAGCCAGGCATCAATAATGTGTTTGGCGTGCTGATACCCTCGCTCGCCATCATCAGTCAGTTTCATTGCATGGGTGGTACGCATAATCAGCTTAACGCCCAACAGCGTCTCAAGGGATTGCAGTCGTCGACTGACGGTTGCCTGGGTGGTACCCATTTGCTTTGCCGCCGCAGAAAGCGAACCAGCCTCGACGATGCGCACAAACGTGCGCATCAACTCCACCCTGTCTATACGTTCAGTTTTTATCATTTAGTCATTATTCATACGTGTAGCGTATAACTGTTTTACCACTGCGCGCGCTACCGTGCTACCGCTTGAAGGATAAAAATAGCCGCACATCCCGTGATTGAGGAATCATTTGTGAACACACACACCGCACTTTCCCGTTGGGTTATTTTTGTTCTGGCACTGGGCGCTGGATTCAGCGTTGCAGCAATCTATTATGCCCAGCCTCTTTTGCCTTTAATGGGCCAGGACCTGGCCTTAAGCATCACTGGCATGGGTCTGGTGCCAACGCTCACCCAGGCAGGATACGCGCTGGGCATTTTGTTTTTGTTGCCGTTGGGCGACCGTTATGACCGCCGGACATTAATCCTGCTAAAAAGCGTCGCTCTTGCCGCACTGCTGTTGGCCTGCAGCTTTACCGGACAGTTACATTCGCTACTGCTGGTTAGCTTATTGATGGGAATGGCAGCGACCATGGCTCAGGATATTGTGCCTGCCGCAGCCATCCTTGCACCTGAAGGTAAACAGGGGAAAACAGTGGGTACCGTCATGACCGGTCTGCTGCTGGGGATCTTACTCTCACGGACCGTCAGCGGGCTGGTAGGTGAGGCCTATGGCTGGCGGGAAATGTATCAACTCGCCGCCGTCAGTATTGCTGTGATTGCCGTGCTGATGTGGACAATGCTGCCCCGCTTTACGGTCCATTCCACGCTGAGTTATCCGGCATTACTGCTCTCCATGGCGCAACTGTGGCGTCGTTATCCTGCGCTGCGCCGGGCGGCGTTGGCGCAGGGCTTTCTGTCTGTTGCCTTCAGCGCCTTCTGGTCAACACTGGCGGTTATGCTATCTGAGCATTACCACATGGGCAGTGCGATGGCGGGAGCATTTGGCATTGCAGGGGCAGCCGGAGCGCTGGCAGCCCCTATGGCAGGCCATCTGGCAGATAAAGTCGGTGCCGGACGGGTAACACAGTTGGGCGCGCTGTTAGTCACGCTTTCTTTTGCACTTATGTTCCTGCTTCCGGCCTTACCAGTACAGGGGCAATGGTTGCTGATTGCCCTGTCGGCGATAGGCTTTGATCTCGGGCTGCAGTCAAGCCTGGTTGCCCACCAGAATCTGGTTTATAGCCTGGAGTCTCAGGCACGAGGTCGTCTGAATGCGTTGCTATTCACTATGGTGTTTATCGGCATGGCGCTGGGTTCTGTACTCGGAAGTCAGGTCTATGCGCTGGCAGACTGGGAAGGCGTGGTGACGCTAGCCACGTTCAGCGGCGTTGTTGCACTGGTAATTAGACTGACGGGTAAATTACCGGTTAGCCAGACAACGACAGCCTAAAAAAATGCCCGCTCCGGGGTGTATGTGGAGCGGGCAGACAAACATATCCAGTTTCATGATATGTTTCAAAAATGATCGTTACCGGTTGAGCTGGAACAGTGACATTCCCTGCATATCGGTAAACGTTTTATATGACGCCTGTAGCGCAGCCTGCTGCATAACATAAGAAGAAATCGCCGCATTCCAGTCAACATCAACCAGATTGCTCATCTGTTGCGTTTGACCCAACGCACGATCGGCCCCCAACGAGTCCAGAGCGCTAAGTTCACTGAGTTGCGTACCGAGCTCAGCGCGAACAGACAACACATTATTCAGTGAGTTCTTCAGACCACGGTTGGACTTATCGATGGCTGCTTTGGCTGCATCTTTGGCCGCATCATTGCCTTCAATCGGCGTATTCAGGGCTGCAATAGCGGTATCCAACATGACGAATAGGTTCGTTTCTGACTTGCTACCGTCTGGCTCTGGAACCGCGTTGCTGGTCACCGAGTTAAAAATCTTATCTCCGGTATGACCAATCACCATTGACCGGGCAGCATCGACCTGTTGGGTGATATTTTGAGTTCCACCACTATAAGCACCATCAGTCTGGGAAAATGGTGGCGCTTCCGTTTTGTAGCCGCCAAAGATATAGCGACCATTACCGTCAGTACTGTTCGCCAGATTCATTAACTGATCGCGGATCCCTTGTAAATCAGTTGCTAACGATGCCCGGTTATCATCACTCAATGTACCGTTGCCTGCGTTGACAATCTTTTCCTGCGCAGCGGTAATCGCGGTCGTCGCCCGACTTAAAACGTTCTCTTCCAGTGACACTTTTTGCGTCGCGAAAGTACGCGCCAACGTATATTGGCTGTTCTGCGCCTGAGCCTGTGAAAGTACCACGGCCTGTGATGCGGCAATCGGATCATCAGACGGGTTGTTCACGCGTTTCCCCGTTGACATCTGCTCGCCAAATTTCAACCATTCAGCCTGAGAGTTGGTGATGCCGCGCATGTTCTGCTGGTACATCATCTGAGTACTGATACGCATTGAGTTCCTCTCCCTTAGCGAATATTCAGCAGTGCATCAAAGAGCGAATTCGCCGTTTGCAGCACCTGAGCGTTGGCCAGGTAATACTGCTGATAACGCTGCAAATTCCCGTACTCTTCGTCGAGGTTAACCCCGGAAATAGACTGTTGCTGATTTGAAAGCTGAGTGACTACGTTGTTTTGCGTAGTGCTGCTGGTTTTTAAGGTCGCCGTTTTGTTCCCGACATCGCTCACCAGCGTAGCGTAAGCATCGTTAAAGGTTTTATTCCCGACGGTTGCCTTGGTTTGCAGATCCAGCAGTTTCTGGCCGTTACGGTTATCGCTCTTTCCTTTATCGGCATTGGGATCAGTGTCATTTTTGGACACTTCAGCCATGGCGATTTTCGACTCATCGGTCACCGCCACTTTCATATTAATAATGGCGTCACCCACGGGTTTCACCGTGAAGCTGTCATTTGCCAGCGCACCATTTTTGACGGTGATTTCCAGCCCATCAAAAGACATTTTTTCGTTAGTGATCGCCGGCTTAAAGCTGGTATTGTCAGCCAGGCGGGTTACCTGCCAGTCAGTGCCATCAAAAGTAATTTTATAGTCGGTTGCCTGCACCGACGAGCTATCCGTCATTTTAACGTCAAGCGCACCTGTCCCTTTATTCTTTGTATTGCTAAGAACTGCCGGGCCACCAATCTCGAAAAAGTCTTTGCCTTGAGCGCCGTTGGCATCAAAACCTTCTTTGTGTTGCGTGTTAAACCTATCAGCAAAGGCGAGAGCCAACTGGCCAAGGGTATTACGCGTCTGGTCGAGTTCCTGCGAACGGAACGTCAACAGCCCGCCCAGCGAGCCGGTCGTGATCAGCTTTTCCGGGATGGCAACTTCTCCGGCCACGCCGTCAACATAAGCGACGGTCGTGCGAGAGGGATCATCGCTGGAAGGTACAGCGGCCAGTTGGCGAGCATTGCTGCCTTGTACCAGCGAATAGCCATTCGCCATGGTCACGTTATAGGTGCCGCCGTCCTGAATACTGACTTCCACGCCGACAATCTTATTCAGCTCACTCACCAGTTGATCGCGCTGATCGAGCAAATCGTTAGGTGATGCACCCGCGCCAACGCCGGTCAAGCGGGAGATTTGGTCGTTAAGGCTGGCAATTTGCTTCGAATAGTTGTTGATCTGATCGACGCTGGCTTTAATAGCAATATTGACCTGTTTATCCTGATCGCGCAGATATTGGTCCGTCGTTTTGAACTGATTGACTAAGCCATCAGCTTTACCGATAAGTGCCTGACGCGCCGCCGGATCTTCTGCGTTGCTCACCAACGTCTGCAGACTGGTAAAAAAGCCCTGCATCGACGTTGAGATCGAACTGGTTTTGCTGGCAAGCAGGTTGTCGATTTTTGACATTTGCTCATAACGTGTCGTCAGACCGCTGCTCTGGTTCTGCGCCGCACGTAACTGATTAGTGATAAATGAGTCATACTCACGCTGTACGCCAGAAACATAGACACCATTGCCGACCCAGCCCCCCGCACCCAGCGTGCTGTTCGCCTGCGCCATAATTGTCGTTTGTCGGGTATATCCGGCAACGTTATAGCTGGAGATATTATTACTGGCAGTGTTCAACGCGGCCTGCGCTGCGCTGAGTCCACTCATCGCGTTATTAATCAAGCTGGACATGGAGGTTCCTTGTAATCCTTCAATACTCGGTATTATCGGCAGCAGGTCAGCAGACTTGAGCTATTTAAAAGAGATTATCGAGATTCGTGCTGTAGGTTTTACTCACCTTTTCGCTCATCGATTTTAGCTGCTGGATCATACTGGTTAATTTGCGCGCATAGTTAGGGTCGGTGGCGTAACCGGCATTCTGCAATGCCTGGGCACCCTGCTCAGCGGTCGCGGCACCGGTCACCGCTGCGTAACGCGGATTGCGGGATATCAGACCGACATAATCCGACAGTGCTTCAAGATAGGAGCTATAAACACGGAATTTCGCTTTCACTTTTTTCGCCTCACCGTTTTCGTATTCGGTGGTGGTAATTTCAGTGGTCGGCCCTTTCCAGCTTCCCGAGGCTTTTACCCCAAAAATGTTAAAGCTCGGCTCGCCGTTCTCCCGTCGAATTTGTCGTTGCCCCCACCCGGACTCCAGCGCAGCCTGCGCCAGAATCAGATGATGAGGAACCCCACTCTGCTGACTGGCCAGTTTTGCCGGCAACGAAAGTTGAGCCAGGAAGTCTTTGCTGTCACCCGACAGCGGCTCATCATTGCTTTCTGTGGTTCTGGGCATGGCTTTACGGACCAGTTGTGTCAGCGTCTGGTTTTGATAGCTGGTCACCGTTTCCAGCGAGAACTTCATCGGCACCTGCGGCGTATCATCCGCAGGTTGCCCCTGTCCTTGCGTCATCTGCTTGACCATCATTTCTGCCAGTCCCAGTCCTTTTCCAGCCGTCATCTGCTGGGCGATCTGTTGGTCATACATGCTGGTGTATAAACGCGTGGAGTCGCTGCTAAACACACCGTCTTTTGGCAGCGCCTCACGCATGCTTTTCAACATCATCTGCACGAACATCCCTTCTACCTGGCGGGCGACCGGGCGGATATTTGCCGCCGGGTCCTGGCCCGCTTTCGCTTTCAGTTCGTTCAGTGATTGTGCGTCCCAGGCTGCGCTGGTCAGCAGTTTGCTATCACCAATCATCAGATGATTTCCAGTTTGGCGCGCAGACAACCTGCACTTTGCATGGACTGCAGGATAGACATCAGGTCCATCGGAGTTGCCCCCAGCGCATTCAATGCACGTACGACGTTGTTCAGGTTGGCGCTGGAACGGACGCTCTGCAACGCCCCCCCGCTCTGGCGCAAATCGATCTGCGTTTGTGGCGTCACCACAGTTTGTCCACCACCAAACGGGGTATCCGGCTGGCTGACATTCGCCTGGCGGTTAACCGTAACCGACAGGTTGCCTTGTGCTACAGCGCAGCTATCCAGCGTCACTTCACGGTTCATTACCACCGATCCCGTACGGGAGTTAATAATCACCTTCGCGTCCTGCGGCGTGACGTTCACTTCCATATTCTGGATATCCGCGAGGAAACGTACCTGCGAGCTATTGCCACTCGGGACGCGTACCTGAATCGTGCGAGCATCCAGCGCAGTCGCACTGCCAAATCCGCGAGAACGGTTGATGGTGTCGGTTATCTGCTGCGCCATGGTGAAATCTTCATTATTCAGCTGCAGATTAATGGTATTACCGCCACCAAACTGGGTGGGTAACTCACGTTCAATAATAGCACCGTTGGTGATACGTCCGCCGTTAAGCTGGTTCACCTGGACACTACTTCCACCCGCTGCGGCACCTGCACCACCGACCAGAATATTCCCCTGCGCCAACGCATACACCTGGCTATCGACCCCTTTCAGCGGTGTCATCAGCAACGTCCCGCCACGCAGGCTTTTGGCATTCCCCATCGAAGAAACCACCACATCGATGGTTTGTCCCTGACGACCAAACGCCGGGAATGATGCGGTCACCATCACTGCCGCCACGTTTTTCAACTGCATATTGGTGCCCGTCGGCACGGTAATACCCAGTTGCGAGAGCATGTTATTCAGCGTTTGCGTGGTAAACGGTGTCTGGGTGGTCTGGTCACCCGTACCGTCCAGTCCCACCACCAGCCCGTAGCCTATCAGCGAGTTTTCACGCACCCCCTGAACACTGGTCAGGTCACGAATGCGATCGGCATGCGCAAAGGTGGTAGCCAGTACCAGTACCATTCCAACAAGAGTTTTAAACACTGGATACCTCGCTTACATCGGCGATAAATTAAGGAAGAAACGCTGCAACCAGCCCATATTCTGCGCCTCGTTGATATAGCCGTTACCGACATATTCAATACGCGCATCCGCAACCTGCGTTGACGGTACAGAGTTGCTGCCGCTAATGGTGCGCGGGTTAACAACTCCAGAGAAGCGAATGAATTCAGTACCCTGGTTAATGGCAATCTGTTTTTCACCCACTACGTGTAAATTGCCATTCACCAGTACCTGATCAACCGTCACGGTCAACGTACCACTGAAGGTGTTTCTGGCGTTCGCGCCGCCTTTACCGTTAAACGAGTTGCCGCCAGAAGCCTCTACATCGGCACGCTCGTTGCCAAACAACCCCTGCAGGTAACGTGGTACCGTGTCAAAACCAAAGTTAGTTTTGCCATCACGACTGGCATTCGCCGAGGAGCTTTTGCTCGCACTGACGTTTTCCTGCAATACAATAGTCAGCGTATCGCCAATATTGCGCGGACGGCGGTCTTCAAATAACGGCTGGTAGCCATAATTAATCGGCTGCGCAGACTGAAATATTGATCCATTCGCCACCGGCGTCGGGCCTGGAACTGGCTGAGCAGTCGTCGCGCCCTGGACGAGCGGAGTAGCCGGGATCCAGGCACATCCTGTCAGTGAAACCACCAGCAGGGCCAAAATCGGGTATGGGTGAAGCGCGTATTTTCGCATTGCCTTCATCTTCAAAATCAGTGCGCCGGTGAGGCTTTCACCCCACCGGACATCACTTTAGAGTTGCGTCAGTTTCTGCAGCATCTGATCGGTGGTCGATACCGCTTTACTGTTGATTTCATAAGCACGTTGAACCTGGATCATGTTGACCAGTTCTTCCGCCACGTTGACGTTAGAGGTTTCCACATAACCCTGGTACAACAGGCCCGCGCCGTTCAGCCCCGGCGTACTTTCGTTCGGTGCGCCGGACGATTGCGTTTCGGTGTACAAATTTTCACCAATACTTTCCAGGCCAGTATCATTCATGAAGGTCGTCAGGTTGAGTTGTCCCACCTGAACAGGCGCAGCCTGACCCTGCTGAGTCACACTGACAATACCGTCTCGTCCAATGGTGATGCTCAGCGAGTTAGCCGGGATAGTGATTGCAGGCTGTACCTGAAAACCACCCGCCGTGACCAACTGACCGTTCTGATCCACCTGGAAAGAACCATCACGTGTATAGGCTGACGTCCCATCCGGTAACATGACCTGGAAAAAGCCCTGGCCTTTAATCGCCACATCTTTGCTGTTATTGGTCTGTGACAGATTACCCTGGCTGTGCAAACGTTCGGTCGCAACCGGACGTACACCGGTACCAATCTGCAAACCGGACGGCAGTGTTGTCTGTTCAGAAGACTGCGCTCCCGGTTGACGAATCGTCTGGTACAGCAGATCTTCAAACACCGCACGCTGGCGTTTAAAACCATTCGTACTGACGTTTGCCAGGTTGTTGGCAATCACATCCATGTTGGTTTGCTGCGCGTCCAGGCCGGTTTTGGCGATCCATAATGAATTGATCATAAAATGTCCTGTATTAACTCATCGACAGCAGTTGGTTGGCGCGGCCCGCGTTATCATCCACGCTACTGATAATCTTCATCTGCATTTCGAAGCGGCGAGCGCTGGCAATCATATCGCTCATCGCCGCAACGGGTTTGACGTTACTGCCTTCCAGTACCCCCGACATCACGCGGATGCTGGGGTCGGCTTGCAGTGTCGGTCCCCGGGTAGCTTGCGCTGCCGCATTCAGACGGAACATGCCATCATCACCACGTTGCACTTCACTTCCCGTCGCTTTAACCAGCTTCAGACGTCCTACCGGCGCCACCGTATTCGCGGGATCGCCTGGGTTGAGCGCCGAAATCGTTCCGTCAGCGGCGATAGTCACTTCCGACCCTTCCGGTACCGCTATCGGCCCAGCTTCGCCGATCACCGGATGTCCCTGAATGGTCAGTTCACCGGTTGGGCTCACCTGAATAGCGCCATTGCGGGTGTATCCCTCGCTGCCATCAGCGGTCTGCACAGCCAACCAGCCATCCTGCTGCAAGGCCACATCCAGCGGACGGGAGGTATAATCCATCTGGCCTGGCGTCATATCGGCCCCAGGCGTGGAAGCAACCACCAGCGTACGTGTCGGCAGTGAAAGCCCTTCTACGGGAACCGCGCGCAGCGCGTTGAGCTGAGCACGAAAACCCGGTGTGGAGGCATTTGCCAGGTTGCTGGCCGTCACCGCTTGTTGATTCAGCGTCTGACTGGCCGCGCCCATGGCGGTATATATTGCGTGATCCATTAAGCCATCCCGTCAGGCGCTTAGCGCAGGTTGACCAGTGTGTTAAGGATCTGATCCTGGGTTTTGATAGTCTGCGCATTCGACTGATAGTTACGCTGAGCGACGATCATATTCACCAGTTCTTTACTCAAATCCACGTTAGAAGCTTCCAACGCACCGTTGGTCAGCTTGCCGAAGTTCCCCGTACCCGCGGTACCCAGCAGCGCCACACCAGAGGCCTGAGTTGCTGCCCAGACGTTATCGCCCTGAGATGCCAGACCTTCGTTGTTGGCAAAGTTTGCCAGCACGATCTGTCCCAGAACCTGTTTCTGTTCGTTGGAGTAGTTACCGACTACGGTACCGTCATTGTTAATCTGGTAGCTCACCAGATCGCCTGGTTTGTACCCGTCCTGATTAGTGGCAACAATGTTGTTTGCGCCAGTGTTCTGCTGCATGGAGTTCTGGAAACTCATGGCGAAGGTGACTGCGGGTGCGCCATTAAGAGCGGATGTGGTGATATTGAATGTACCGCCGCCGATTAACGACCCATTGGTATTAAATTCCAGTGTGGACGTTGGTGCGGTTGGCACAGCAGCCTTAGGGTCGCTGCTATCAATGGTATAGACAGCCCATTTGTTATCAGGCTGCTTTACAAAATAGGCGTTAACTTCGTGGGCATTGCCCAGGCTGTCATAAACGGTGACAGGACCTTTTTTGTTATAGCTGTCAGCATCTTTCGGATCGAACGTTGTCGTTGTCGGGATTTTATCCGATGAGTTCAGGTTGATCTGCATTGAGGCCTTGCTGGTTGCCTGTGCCGCCATCAATGTATTAGGGATCGTGATCGGCCCTGGGTTCGCACCTTGCTGAACTGTCGGCGGCGTACCGGTCGCTGGATAGCCCGTCAGCTTTAGCCCCTGCATGTTAACGATGTTGCGGTTTTCATCGAGTTTGAACTGACCGTTACGACTGAAGAAAACAGAACCATTGCTGTCAACCATACGGAAAAAACCGTTCTGGCTGATAGCCACATCCAGCCCGCGTCCGGTGTTGGTGGTGGTACCATCGGTAAAGTCCTGGGTAATACCCGCCACTTTAACGCCCAGGCCCACTTTAGAGCCGGCAAACATATCGGCAAAGGATGCCGTACCGGATTTAAAACCGTAAGTGGCGGAGTTGGCGATGTTGTTACCAATGACATCGAGGTTGGTCGCTGCAGCGTTCAGACCGCTTACCGCTTGTGAAAAGGCCATGACTTACTCCTGATAAGTGTGAAGGCTTAGATTATCTGCCGTACTTCGTCGAGGGTGGTGGTTCCATAGGTGCCCAGATCCAGCGTGTTACCGCCGTTACTGCGGATAACACCCTGCACCAGCGCAAACTGTAGAGGCTGCGCCACAAGCTGCGTTCCGCCATTACTGGCCGCAATCGAGACGTTATACGAACCGCTCGGTGCATCCGTGCCGTCCGTCATCGTGCCGTCCCAGGTAAAGGTATGCACACCCGCTTTCAACCCGCCAATATCAATGGTGCGTACCACCTTGCCGTCTTTATCGGTAATGGTTGCGGTAACCTTATCTGCCGGTTGCTGCAGCTCAACGCCAAACGGTGTCGTGGTCGTCGTTGCCCCTTCTTCCGCACCTTTACCGGTCAGAATGGTGGTTCCCGGGATCATGACACCATGGCCAATCAGAGTACTGGCCTGCAACGACTGGCTGCTATCGATCTGTCCAGAGATCGATCCCAGCGTGGTATTCAATTTTTCAATGCCGCTTACGGTACTGATTTGCGCTAACTGGGTAGTCAACTCATTGTTTTGCAGCGGGTTGGTCGGGTCCTGGTTTTTCAACTGCGCAACCAGAAGCGTCAGAAAGCTGCTTTGCAGATCAGCCGCGTTGCTCCCTGTCAGCGAACTTTTGCCAGTGGCAGCATTAACACCCGACGTACTCGGGTCATTCATTTTTACAGCAACGGACATGTGCGCCTCCTTTACTGGCCCAGCGTCAGCGTTTTAAGCATCAAGCTTTTCACGGTATTGAGCACTTCAACGTTTGCCTGATAACTGCGTGAAGCAGACATGGTGTTAACCATCTCGCCGACCACGTCGACATTCGGCATTTTTACGTAGCCATTCGCATCCGCCAGCGGATTGCCCGGCTCATAAACCAGCTTGTCCGGCGCCTGACTTTCAATGACGTCAGCGACTTTTACGCCACCGGTTGCTGCACCTGGTGCTGCATCGACCTGAAAAACAACCTGCTTTGCGCGATACGGCTGACCATCAGGTCCGGTCACGCTATCCGCATTCGCCATATTGCTGGCTGCCACATTCAGACGTTGAGACTGAGCCGTCAGCGCAGAACCTGCGATATCAAAAATATTGAGCAACGCCACGGGTTAGTTCCCTCCTTGCAGCACGTTCATCATGCCCTTGATTTGCCCACCTAATGCGGTAAGCCCCATCTGGTACTTCAGGCTGTTGTCCGCAAACTGCGTACGCTCCCTGTCCATATCCACCGTGTTGCCATCCAGAGACGGCTGGTCAGGAATGCGATAGAGCAACTCCGTAGAAGGCGCCGAGACAGTCTGAGCAGGAATGTGTTGTGCAGAGGTCAGCGTCAACGAAACACCGCCTGTTTCTTCCCGCCCTCGCACCATGACTTTTTTTAATTCACTGGCGAAATCCAGGTCGCGCGCCTGATACCCCGGCGTGTCCGCATTGGCAATGTTGGCCGCTAATATTTCCTGGCGTTGGGCGCGCAAATTCAGCGCTTCCTGTTGAAAACGTAAGGCGGCGTCGAGCTTATCGAGCATATCTCCTCCGCAAATGACAAAATTCAGCCGACAGCTTAAATCCCATCACGCGCGCGTTATCGCCGGAATAAACGCAAAATGCGTCGCTATTTGTTGCGTTGATGACTGCGTCACACAGGTAGAATCCTGCCACTACCTGAAAAAGCGCGAGGTTTTGATGCAAACGTTTAAACGTGGAATAGTCGTGGCAGCACTGCTGTTCAGCCCGATGACGCTGGCACAAGACCTGAATTCGCAGTTAACAGCGTGGTTTTCCCAGCGCCTGGCCGGGTTTAGCGATGAGGTGGTCGTCACTGTCCGTACGCCGCCAAACTTGCAACCCAGCTGCGATCAGCCTGCTCTGAGCGTGTCCGGCAGTGCGAAACTGTGGGGTAACGTGAACGTGCTGGCCCGCTGCGCCAATGAAAAACGCTATCTGCAGGTAAATGTGCAAGCCACCGGCAATTATGTTGTCACAGCGGCCCCTGTTGCCCGTGGAAGCGTCCTGAACGCGACCAGCGTAACGCTAAAACGCGGTCGCCTGGATCAACTGCCGCCACGCGCCATACTGGACATTAATCAGGTTCAGGATGCCGTGAGCCTGCGCGACCTGGTTCCTGGTCAGCCCATCCAGCTCACAATGTTGCGCCAGGCCTGGCGAGTAAAAGCGGGTCAACGCGTGATGGTTATCGCCAACGGAGAGGGTTTTCAGGTCAATGCCGAAGGTAAAGCGCTCAACAATGCAGCCGTCGCACAAAACGCACGAGTGCGGATGATTTCTGGTCAGGTGGTGAGTGGAATCGTCGATTCTGATGGGAATATTCTTATTAACCTATAATAGGTTAAAGATTTTTTAGCGAGTGCCGATAGATAATCAACCAATGATTAAAGCGGGCCGCTATAGCGTAACCCCTCGATGAGGATAGAAAAAATGAGTATTGATCGTACCTCACCATTGAAGCCAGTAAGCACTGTCCAGCCACGCGAAACCAGCGACTCGCCGGTACAAAAAGCGCGGAAGGAAAAAACAGCAACGACAAACAGCACCAGCGTAATGCTGAGTGACGCTCAGGCCAAACTGATGCAGCCCGGCACCAATGACATCAATATGGAACGTGTCGAAGCGCTGAAAACCGCGATCCGTAACGGCGAGCTGAAAATGGATACCGGAAAAATTGCCGACTCGCTGATCCGCGAGGCACAGAGCTACCTACAGAGTAAATAAAGTATGACTCGTTTGTCAGAAATACTTGATCAGATGACGACCGTCCTCAATGACCTGAAAACGGTGATGGATGCTGAGCAGCATCAGCTTTCTGCAGGGCAGATCAACGGTAGCCAGCTACAGCGAATTACAGAAGAAAAAAGTTCTTTGCTGGCCACCCTCGATTATCTGGAACAACAGCGCCGCCTGGAAAATGACGCCACGCGCAGCGCCAACGATGAGATTGCCGAGCGCTGGCAGACAATCACTCAGAAAACACAGCATTTGCGCGATCTCAACCAGCACAATGGTTGGCTGCTGGAAGGGCAAATTGAACGCAATCAACAGGCAATTCAAGTGCTGAAACCGCACCAGGAGCCGACGCTGTATGGCGCGAACGGCCAGACCTCTGCGGCACATCGCGGCGGGAAAAAATTCTCTATTTGATCATTGCCTGATGGCATTGTGCTTATCAGGCAACGCTATTCTGTTGACCGGATGCGGCGTGGTACCGCCATCCGGCATAAGATGTCCATTACGCCGTCCGGCGAACGAACTCTTTCACTTTAAAGCCCAGCACAGCAAGAGCGGCAAAGTAGGCAACGATTCCCACGACCACCACCGCCATCAGACGCATCACACGCCACACCATTGTCCCTTGTGACCAGTCCGGCATAACGTAAAGCATCCCTACCAGCGCAGCAGACATCACCAGCACTGAAATCACCAGACGCGTCACGAACCAGGCCCAGCCCGGCTGTGGGGTGAATATTTTCTGTTTACGCAGTTGCCAGTAGAGCAGTGAAGCATTCAGACACGCCGCCAAACCGATCGACAATGACAGTCCGGCATGCTTCAACGGCCCGATAAACGCCAGGTTCATCACCTGGGTCAGAATCAGCGTCACAATGGCAATTTTTACCGGCGTTTTAATATCCTGACGCGAGTAAAAACCAGGCGCCAGTACTTTCACGATGATAATACCAATCAGCCCGACCGAATACGCCACCAGCGCACGCTGGGTCATTGCCGCATCAAACGCGGTAAATTTTCCGTACTGGAACAGCGACACCGTCAGCGGTTTCGCCAGAATACCCAACGCTACGGCACTGGGTAACGCCAGCAGAAAGCACAGGCGCAGCCCCCAGTCCATCAGGCGACAATACTCATCATGATTTCCGCTGGAAAAACTTTTGGACAGTGATGGCAGCAGGATTGTCCCAAGAGCTACCCCCAAAACACCGGAGGGAAACTCCATTAGACGGTCAGCATAGTACATCCATGACACCGAGCCGGAGGCCAGAAACGAGGCGAAAATCGTGTTAATAATCATTGAAACCTGGCTGACGGAAACCCCAAGGATCGCCGGTCCCATTTGCTTCACGACGCGCATTGCCCCTTCGTCGCGGAAGTTGACACGCGGCAGTACCAGCATGCCAATTTTCTTCAAATGTGGAAGCTGATAAACCAGTTGCAGCACACCGCCCACGGTGACAGCCCACGCCAGCGCCAGCACCGGTGGATGGAAATAAGGTGCGGCAAACAGGGCAAAACCGATCATGCTGATATTCAGAAACGTCGGTGCAAACGCTGGAATGGAGAAGCGATTCCATGTGTTAAGGATTGCACCTGCCAGCGAGGCCAGCGAAATCAGCAGAATATAAGGAAAGGTTATTCGCAGCAGTTGGGTGGTCAGTGTGAACTTATCTGCAGTATCAGCAAACCCTGGCGCGGTGACCATTATCACCCACGGCGCAGCAAGCATCCCGGCCACCGTGACGACGGCCAGCGCCAGCGTCAATAGACCAGAAACATAGGCGACAAACACGCGGGTGGCGTCTTCACCCTGCTTACTTTTGTATTCGGCAAGAATCGGTACGAACGCCTGAGAGAACGCACCCTCAGCAAAAATACGGCGCAACAGGTTAGGCAGTTTGAATGCCACAAAAAAGGCGTCGGTCGCCATCCCTGCGCCAAAGATTCTGGCGACAATCGCGTCACGCGCAAAACCCAGCACACGTGAGAACATCGTCATCGAGCTGACGGCTGCCAGCGATTTTAATAAATTCATCTATGTTGTATTCCAGACTCTGAGGCAGAACCCCGCATAGCCAGTCCATAGGCCGGAGAAGGCGTTAAGCCCTCATCTGGCAATGTCGCAGGGCCTGATGCCGACGCTAAAGCGTCTTATCAGGCCGACAAACTGGTCTATCGCTTGAAAAGAGGTGTTTTTTGAGTGGGCATATAGTACCTGGATTACCGTGAATTACTACCGCCAGATGTTACAGGGGGTTATTCCGCCATCGCCTCCCGCCACAGTTTTTCAACCACACGCTGCGCCAGAATCGCCTGCTCGCCCGCCGTCTCAGGAACCGTCTGATTTTGTACGCAGGCTATAAAATGACGTGCGCATCCGGCAAACCCACGTTGTTCTAACGTCGTTTGCCATCCTGCAATTGGCTTATGTACCACACCTTGCCCGCGTTCTTCGCGCCATTCCCGCATATCCGTCACATCAATCAAGCCCCCCTCCGTCACGGCCTGGATGCACTCGCGCTGGCTACCAGCACGGCGGTGCATACTGGTAGTTATCTGTAGCTGGTCGGCAGAAAAATGATGTTCAGCATAAAGCATCTCACCGGTGTCATTTGTTAACAGCGTGCCGCCATTAAGTTGAACCTTTCCTCCTGCCAGCCACAGCGCGGTGTCTACCACGTGCAGATAATCATCCAGCAGCGTAAAACGCAGATCGTGCGGCCCGACGCTGTCCGTACGGTGCTTGTCCATACGAACAGACGCCGCATTGCCCAACTGCACCTTGAGATCCTGGTACAGCGGCGCAAAGCGACGATTAAACCCAACCATTAGCGTCAGCTTTTTCCGTGCCGCCAGCTCCACCAGTTGTTCAGCTTCGCGCAGATTTTCTGCCAGCGGCTTGTCCACGCAAACGTGAACGCCGGCATTCAGCAACTCACTCACTACGGCATAGTGGGTGGCGGTACTGGAATGAACGAAAACGGCATCGCAGGTTGCCGCTAAATTCTGTACGGAATCAACGTATGGCATTCGCCAGGTTTCACAAATACGCTGTGCTTTTTCCCGCGAGGGCGACCATGCGCCCTGCAGTGTCCAGTCCGCAGATGCGCCCAACACAGGCAACCATGCCTTTTGCGCGATACTCCCTAACCCGACCACGCCGATACGCAATTTTCCCACGTTAGTCTCCCAGATGTGCCAATAACGAATCGAGCCGCTGTTTCAACTCTGCCACTTCGGTTTCCAGCGCTTCAACACGCGCCTGCAAATCTCCAGACGCCGTCTGCGGTTCATCTGCCGGAGAGAGTGACTCATCAACCTCGCCACAAAACAGGTGCATATAACGACTTTCTCGTTTTCCAGGTTCACGCGCCAGGCGAACCACATAAGGGCCATCTTCCCGGGTAGCCAGTTTTTCCAGCGTCGACTCCACTTCCGCCATATCGCTGAACTCATACATTCGGGATGCGCGGCTACGCAATTCACCCGGCGTCTGTGCGCCACGCAGTAACAGCGTGGTGATCAATGCCACTTCACCCGCACTAAGCTTAAGATTGCCAAACTCTGAATTACAGAACCGCTGTTCGTATTTAGTCACACGATTACCAAAGCCGCTCACCGTACGCAGAAAATGCCTTTTTACCAGGTTATCAAGCTGATCCTGCACCTCGGCTTCCGATAGATTCATCACCGGTTCACGGTTGGTTTTTTGATTACACGCGGTCACCACACCATTCACGGAAAGGGGATATTGTTCCGGTGTAGTAACCTGTTTTTCTAATAAGCAGCCAATCACACGTGCTTCGGTGGCGGTTAATTCGTATTTCATCGTCTTCTCCATTATTCAGGCCGCGCGCCTGAAACTTAGCGACCGGGGGTCCATTCTGATGTTGTCAACGCCGTAAGCACATGATCGCGCCACTGCCCATCAATCAGCAGATAGTCTTTTGCATACCCTTCTTTCTCAAAGCCAAGTCGCGCAAGCAAATCGCCGCTACGCTTATTGTGTGGCATGTAGTTCGCCATAATGCGATGAATATGTTGCGTCCGCTGCATATAACGAATAGCGGCGGTCAGGGCTTCGTACATCAGTCCCTGCCCTTGCCACTTCTGCGCAATGGAATAACCGAGATAACAGGCGTGGAAAGATCCGCGCACCACGTTTGAGAAGTTCGCAACGCCGATAATTTCTTTTTCGTCTGGATCGAGCAG
Organism: Citrobacter sp. U14242; assembly: GCF_046555775.1. Classification (NCBI taxonomy): domain Bacteria; kingdom Pseudomonadati; phylum Pseudomonadota; class Gammaproteobacteria; order Enterobacterales; family Enterobacteriaceae; genus Citrobacter; species Citrobacter sp. U14242. Next base: position 526,626 of record NZ_JBKGLW010000001.1, on the reverse strand, counting down.
CGCGAAATACCAGGCCGTGCCTTGTTTATGAAATTCAGAGATCATGCTCAGACGCGCCTGCCAGCCAGAGGGGTAGCAGTGGCTTTCATCGCGAATAGGTTCCCAGGGCTTTAAGAAATGACGGTTTTCTGCGTAATAATCTGCCAGACGCCAGGCATCACGCTCATGCACCAAACGCACGACCAGGCGGTCCGTGGTTAAGCGCACTTTTGGCACGTTACTGCGATAGCCAAACATTCTATACCTACTCCTTCCCGTAACGTCTTCAATACGCAATTCGCATTACTATACCTGTGCAAATACACCCTGTGAAAAGAGCAAAATGCCATTTTTTGAATTATTCACACATTTTGATGAAAACTCTCTATCAAGACTGACTTTTGATAAAAAAATATTGTCCAGCCAGGGGTGGGAAAAGCGCAAACGACACCGCAGAATAGAAGGTGCTTATCTTTTAAACTCTCCACCGAGTGACGAGTTTTTTCCCTGGAGGGGAAATGTCGCAAGTCTCGCAGGCAAGGAACCTGGGTAAATATTTCCTGCTCATCGATAATATGCTGGTCGTGCTGGGTTTCTTTGTCGTTTTCCCACTGATCTCTATCCGTTTCGTCGACCAAATGGGCTGGGCCGCCGTGATGGTCGGTATCGCACTTGGATTGCGCCAATTTATTCAGCAAGGGCTGGGGATTTTTGGCGGCGCAATTGCTGACCGCTTTGGTGCCAAACCCATGATTGTGACCGGCATGTTGATGCGTGCTGCCGGGTTCGCCACGATGGGAATTGCTCACGAACCCTGGCTATTGTGGTTCTCCTGTTTCCTCTCCGGCTTAGGCGGTACATTATTCGACCCACCCCGCTCGGCACTGGTGGTCAAACTGATCCGCCCGGAAAAGCGCGGACGCTTTTTCTCTATTCTGATGATGCAGGACAGTGCGGGCGCCGTTGTTGGTGCATTACTCGGCAGCTGGCTGTTGCAGTACGATTTCCGCCTGGTTTGTGCCACGGGTGCGATTTTGTTCGTTCTGTGCGCTGCGTTTAACGCCTGGCTGCTTCCGGCATGGAAGCTATCCACCGTGAAGATTCCCGTGCGCGAAGGCATGAGTCATGTGATGCATGACAAACGATTTGTCACCTATGTCCTGACGCTGGCGGGGTATTACATGCTGGCGGTACAGGTTATGTTAATGCTGCCGATTATGGTTAATGACATTGCCGGTTCGCCGGCCGCCGTGAAGTGGATGTATGCTATCGAAGCGTGTCTCTCTTTAACGCTGCTCTACCCTATCGCCCGCTGGAGTGAGAAACGTTTTCGTCTTGAACATCGACTGATGGCAGGCCTGCTGATCATGTCTCTTAGCATGATGCCCATCGGTCTGGTCGGGAATTTACAGCAGCTTTTCACCCTGATTTGCACCTTCTATATCGGTTCTGTCATCGCGGAACCGGCACGCGAGACGCTGAGCGCGTCATTGGCAAATGCGCGCGCACGGGGCAGTTACATGGGCTTTAGCCGCCTCGGATTAGCCATCGGCGGCGCCATCGGTTATATCGGTGGCGGTTGGCTGTTTGACATGGGTAAAGCATTGTCACAGCCAGAGCTCCCGTGGATGATGCTCGGCATTATCGGCTTTATCACCTTCCTCGCGCTGGGTTGGCAGTTTAGCCATAAACGCCCGTCACGCGGCATGCTGGAACCTGATGCCTGATAGCCGATCAGACGTCCCGGACTCAATTTCAGTTTTTTCTGCTGGTGTCCGGGCCGCTGGTGCTTGATGCTGCATTGTGTCACGATTACGCCACAAGCATCATGTTGAGGAACCCCATGAAAAAGATTTTTTTTGCTGCTGCACTGATTGTCAGCGGCCTGTTGGTTGGTTGTAATCAACTCACACAATACACGGTTAGCGAGCAAGAAATTAATCAGGCATTGGCTAAGCATAACGACTTTTCGAAAGATATTGGTCTGCCTGGCGTGGCGGAAGCCCACATCGTACTGACCAATCTCGCCAGCCAGATTGGTCGCGAAGAACCGAATAAAGTGACGCTGACAGGCGATGCCAATCTGGATATGAATTCCCTTTTTGGTAGCCAGAAAGCGACCATGAAGTTGAAGTTAAAAGCATTGCCAGTCTTCAATAAAGAAAAAGGCGCGATTTATCTGCAAGAGATGGAAGTGGTGGATGCGACCGTCACACCAGAGAAAATGCAATCTGTACTGCAAACTCTGATGCCCTACTTAAATCAGTCGCTGCGGAATTACTTTAACCAGCAACCAGCCTATATTCTGCGTGAAGACAGCAGCAAAGGCGAAGCGTTGGCGAAAAAACTGGCGAAAGGGATTGAAGTTAAACCGGGCGAAATCATTATCCCGTTCACCGATTAATAAACAACAGGGCGCTAATGCGTCCTTTTTTTTCGTGCAAACGAAAACGTTTCCGCTTATCCTTTGTTTCCGGCAAAAAAGACTATCCTCAGCCGGAGCATATTGATGACTGCACCATCCCAGGTTTTAAAGATCCGCCTCCCAGACGACTGGCACCTTCACCTTCGCGATGGCGACATGTTAAAAACTGTCGTGCCTTATACCAGTGAAACTTATGGTCGCGCGATTGTTATGCCAAACCTCGCTCCACCGGTCACTACCGTTGACGCTGCTATTGCGTACCGCCAACGCATTCTGGACGCTGTACCCGCCGGACATAACTTTACTCCGTTAATGACCTGCTACTTAACGGACACGCTGGATCCTAATGAACTTGAGCGTGGATTCAACGAAGGCGTCTTCACTGCCGCTAAACTTTATCCCGCCAATGCAACAACCAACTCTACACACGGCGTAACCTCAGTCGATGCCATTATGCCGGTACTGGAGCGCATGGAGAAATTGGGGATGCCCCTGTTGGTGCATGGTGAAGTGACGCACGCTGATATCGATATTTTCGATCGCGAGGCACGTTTTATCGAAACGGTGATGGATCCCTTGCGTCAGCGTTTAACCGCGCTAAAAGTGGTGTTTGAACATATCACGACCAAAGATGCTGCCGAATACGTTCGCGATGGCAACGAGCTTCTTGCAGCAACCATCACACCACAGCATTTAATGTTTAACCGCAACCATATGCTGGTCGGCGGAATTCGTCCGCACCTGTACTGTCTGCCGATACTCAAACGTAATATTCACCAGCAGGCGCTGCGTGAACTGGTTGCCAGCGGATTCAGCCGTGCATTCCTTGGCACCGACTCCGCACCGCATGCACGTCATCGTAAAGAGTCCAGTTGCGGCTGTGCAGGTTGCTTTAACGCGCCGACAGCACTGGGAAGCTATGCTACCGTGTTCGAAGAGATGAATGCTCTGACGCATTTTGAAGCCTTCTGCTCACTGAACGGTCCACAGTTCTACGGCCTACCCGTCAATGATACCTTCATTGAACTGGAGAAAATTGAACATCAGGTACCGGATAGCATCGCACTGGAAAATGACACGCTGGTGCCATTCCTTGGCGGTGAAACCGTACGCTGGTCAGTAAAACGCTAAAAAAGTGTAGCCCACTGTTGTCAACTGGCGCAGTTAACTGTATAAATAACCAGTACATCCAACAGGGGGCTATTATGCGTATTGAAGTCACTATTGCCAAAACTTCACCTTTACCAGCCGGTGCTATCGACGCGCTGGCAGGTGAACTCTCCCGCCGTATTCATCATCATTTTCCGGATAACGAAGGTAACGTTACCGTTCGCTATGCCGGGGCAAACAATCTGTCGGTTATTGGCGCAACAAAAGAGGACAAAGAACGCATCAGCGAAATCCTACAGGAAACCTGGGAAAGCGCAGATGACTGGTTCATCAACGAATAAAAAATGATATGCAGTGATGTTTGTTTGCCGGGTCGCCCCGGCTTTTTTATACGTGCAGCCTTTTAATCAATCTTGCATTTACTACGCTAGCAGACAATTTATATTAAACACCTTGATTATCTTTTAATCAGAACACCAAAATAATTGCACAACATGCTAAAAAAAAATGAATAACATGTTGTTTTATTAGTCAGATACCACTGAAAACAAAAAATTTATGCGCCGCCCTCTTTAAATTTTCAATGAATACCCTTATTTATTGATATACTGAAGTTGCTTCAGAAAAAAACGCATTGAACCTCGAAAACCGTTGTCTAGTAACACGAATTAGGGGGCATGATGGAAAAGAATAATGAAGTCATTCAGACTCATCCACTTGTAGGATGGGACATCAGCACTGTTGATAGCTACGATGCGCTGATGCTGCGTTTGCACTACCAGACCCCGAATCGTCCGGACCCGGATGGGACTGAAGTCGGTCAAACGCTCTGGTTAACCACTGATGTTGCCAGGCAATTTATTTCGATATTAGAAGCCGGAATCGCCAAAATTGAATCCGGTGATTACCAGGTAAATGAGTATCAGCGACATTAAACCTGATACATCCAACCATCAAAAGGCACCTTCACGGTGCCTTTCTTATTTGCAGGTTGAATATTCCGGTTCAGTTATTTACCCTGCTATACCTGTCATACTTCAAGTTGCATGCGCGTTGGCTTTATTACTCGGCCCCTCCCTGGGCCTCGCCCTTTCAGGGCCGCTGCAAGTAGCGTTCAAAACGGCCGGGGCGTTTTGTCCTGCAACTCGAATTATTTAAGGTATACTATCGCGATTGCAGAGAGAAGCGGATGAAATACGACTTAATCATTATTGGCAGCGGTTCCGTGGGCGCCGCAGCCGGATACTACGCCACGCGCGCCGGTCTCAACGTTCTGATGATCGACGCTCATATGCCACCGCATCAGCAAGGCAGCCACCACGGCGATACACGATTAATTCGTCATGCTTATGGCGAAGGTGAAAAATACGTCCCACTGGTCCTGCGTGCGCAGACCTTGTGGGATGAACTTTCCGCACAAAATGAAGAACCTGTTTTTGTTCGCTCTGGCGTTATCAACCTGGGGCCCGCAGATTCAACTTTCTTAGCAACCGTGGCGCAAAGTGCAAAACAGTGGCAGCTCAAAGTCGAACAGCTGGATGCAGAAGCTATCATGGCTCGCTGGCCAGAAATTCGCGTGCCTGAAAACTATATCGGACTTTTTGAAGCCGAATCCGGTTTTTTACGCAGTGAGTTAGCCATTAAAACCTGGATTCGCCTGGCTGAAGAGGCGGGTTGTGCACAACTGTTTAAATGCCCCGTCACGGCAATTCATCACCACGATGATGGCGTAACGGTTGCAACAGCCGATGGTGACTACCACGCGAAAAAAGTCGTCGTCAGCGCCGGTACCTGGGTCAAGGCATTACTGCCTGAACTGCCGATACAACCGGTGCGTAAGGTATTCGCATGGTATCAGGCTGACGGACGCTACAGTGTCAAAAACAAATTCCCGGCATTTACCGGCGAACTGCCTGATGGCGATCAATACTACGGTTTTCCAGCTGAAAATGACGAGTTAAAAATTGGCAGGCATAACGGCGGACAGGTCATTCATTCACCTGAAGAGCGTAAACCGTTTGCCACTGTCGCCAGCGATGGCTCTGAGGCCTTCCCATTCCTGCGCGCTGTTTTGCCTGGCATCGGCTGTTGTCTGCATGGCGCATCCTGTACTTATGATAACTCGCCAGATGAAGACTTCATTATCGATACGCTGCCAGACCATGACAACACGCTGGTGATTACCGGACTCAGCGGACACGGTTTTAAGTTTGCTTCCGTACTGGGCGAAATTGCCGCTGATTTTGCCCAGGGTAAACCGTCAGCCTTTGACCTGACGCCATTCCGTCTGTCCCGTTTTAAGCGATAATTGATCAACGGCCTCGTTGGTGAGGCCATTTTTAATAACAGGAATAACATTGATGCGTCGCATCTTTCACTATCTGGTTAATAATATTCGCGAGCATTTCATGCTCTACATTATTTTATGGTCGCTGCTGGCGATTATGGACGTCATATATATTATGTTTTTCTAACCTATTTGCGCTGACATTAACTGACAAAAACTGATAATTACTTAATCTCACTGCAATAAACTGAATAACTTAACGTCCACTCCTTCTTGTTATCAAGCCCTTCTCCTTATCCACTCACACTAACGCTTTGATGATTACGCCTTTATTTAATCAATTTTATTGAAATAAGAATAAATATCATCACCATTGTTATTTATTAGTTGCATTAATGTCTTTTCCGCGCCATTTTCATTCACTTCTGAAATATCTAACGGTGTGTTTATGCAATTCAATAATAGTCCACAGCGCTATGGCGTGGTATCAGCCGCATTACACTGGCTGGTCGCTATTGCCGTCTATGGCATGTTTGCTCTGGGTTTATGGATGGTAACACTCAGTTATTACGATGGTTGGTATCACCAGGCACCTGAACTGCATAAAAGTATCGGTGTGCTGCTGATGATGGGACTGGTTGTCCGCATTGTCTGGCGGGTTGTTTCCCCTCCCCCTGCCGCGCTGAAAAGCTATTCCCGTCTAACCCGCATTGCGGCGGCATTGGGTCATCTCACGCTATATACCCTGCTTTTTTCTATTGTCATCAGCGGCTATCTGATCTCTACCGCAGACGGTAAAGCAATAAGCGTATTTGGTTGGTTCGATGTTCCCGCCACATTTACCAACGCCGGCGTACAAGCCGACATCGCTGGTAACTTGCACTTGTGGCTCGCCTGGACCGTGGTGGTTTTATCACTTCTGCATGGGCTAATGGCCCTGAAACATCACTTTATCGATAACGACGATACCCTTAATCGCATGTTGGGAAAATCGTCATCTGACTATGGAGCTTAAAATGAAAAAAAACCTGCTGGGGCTCACACTCGCCTCTTTATTATTCACGACCGGCTCTGCCATCGCGGCGGATTACAAAATTGACAAAGAGGGACAGCATGCCTTTGTTAATTTCCGCATTCAGCATCTGGGATACAGCTGGCTGTACGGCACATTTAAAGACTTCGACGGTACATTTACCTTTGACGAGAAAAATCCGGCTGCCGATAAAGTCAATGTCACCATCAACACCAACAGTGTTGATACCAATCATGCCGAGCGTGACAAACACCTGCGTAGTGCAGATTTCCTTAACGTAGGCAAATTCCCGCAGGCCACTTTCACCTCCACCAGCGTGAAAAAAGCGGGTAACGATCTGGATATCACCGGTAACCTGACCCTGAACGGTGTCACCAAACCTGTCACGCTGGACGCGAAGCTCATCGGTCAGGGTGGCGATCCGTGGGGTGGCACACGCGCCGGTTTTGAAGCGCAAGGGAAAATTAAGCTGAAGGACTTTAACATCACCACCGACCTCGGCCCTGCTTCGCAGGAAGTCGACTTAATTATCTCGGTGGAAGGCGTACAGCAGAAATAACGTCCTGGTGATGCCGGATGAGGCTTTTGCCACCATCCGGCATAGTGTTATTGCGCAGGATCGGGAATACCGAGCTTAGTATTTAAACGACCACGCGATTTATTAAAGATCTTATTGCCATTCTCACGCCCCGCACGACGGCGGCGCTGCTCTTCTTCTGGCAGTTCGCTCTCTTCACAACACAGTTCACTACAGCAGCCTTTATACTTTTGCGCACAGGCTGGACACTGAATAAACAACAGATGGCAGCCATCGTTTTTGCAATTAGTATGGCTGTCACATGCGGTACCGCACTGGTGACAATGCGAAATCACATCGTCAGAGATCCTCTCACCCATGCGTTCATCGAAAACAAAATTTTTGCCGATAAAACGTACAGGCAACCCCTGCTCACGCGCTTTGCGGGCATACTCAATAATGCCGCCTTCAATGTGCCAGACTTTGCTAAACCCGTTATGTTTCATCCAGGCACTGGCTTTCTCACAACGGATCCCCCCGGTACAATACATAACGATTTTTTTATCCTTATGCTCCTGCATCATTTCTACCGCTTTCGGCAGCTGATCGCGGAAGGTGTCTGCGGGGATCTCCAGTGCATTTTCGAAGTGACCCACTTCATATTCGTAGTGGTTACGCATATCAATAAACACCGCATCCGGATCGTCCAGCATGGCATTCACTTCAGCAGCCTTCAGATAATCACCCACGTTGCTGGCGTCAAAATCAGGATCATCAATGCCATCCGCGACAATTCGCTCACGGACCTTCATACGCAGAACCCAGAATGATTTGCCGTCATCATCTAATGCAATATTGAGACGCAACCCGGATAATGCAGGATCAAATGCGTATAGCTGTTGGCGAAACGCATCAACGTTACTTTGCGGTACACTGATTTGCGCGTTAATGCCTTCCCGCGCAAGATATACACGGCCAAACACATTCAGTGTAGTGAACAGTTGATACAGTGCATCACGCGTTTGCTGAGGATCAGCAATGGTGAAATATTTATAGAATGAAATCGTCGTGCGCGGCTCAGATTCTGCCAGCATTTTAGCTTTGAGCGCGTCATTCGAAATGCGGTTGTGTAACACTGGCATGGTGTACGTATCCTGCAATCAGTAAAAATGAAAATGGGCCGGCATGATAAAGCAAACATCGCCAATTTACATCCACACATTTTACGCTACATTTCATACTTCACGATAAAAACGCAACAACAATTGATGGTTTAATCACCGTTCTCCCGTCGTAAATTTTAGATACGCGCAAAAAAATGCGACAATACAGGGAATTGGTCGTTAGAAGACAGGATAGACATGACGAATTTACCCAAGTTTTCGGCTGCACTCCTGCATCCGCGTTATTGGTTAACCTGGCTGGGTATTGGCATCCTTTGGTTAATCGTACAGTTACCTTACCCAGTGCTCTATAAATTGGGATGTGCATTAGGCCGTCTGGCATTGCGTTTGATGAAACGTCGGGCAAAGATTGTTTCCCGCAATCTGGAACTGTGCTTCCCGCAAATGAGCAAGCAGGAACGCCAGCAGATGCTGGTAAAAAACTTTGAGTCTGTCGGTATGGGCGTAATGGAAACCGGCATGGCTTGGTTTTGGTCCGACAGGCGAATATCACGCTGGACTGAAGTTATCGGAATGGAGCATATCCGGGACGTTCAGGCACAAAAGCGTGGGATCCTGTTAGTTGGTCTGCACTTTTTGACCCTCGAGTTGGGCGCACGCCAGTTTGGTTTACAAGAGCCAGGAATTGGCGTGTATCGTCCTAACGACAATCCGCTGCTCGACTGGCTACAAACCTGGGGGCGTATGCGCTCCAATAAATCAATGCTCGATCGTAAAGACCTGAAAGGGATGATTAAAGCGTTGAAGAAAGGTGAAGTGGTCTGGTACGCGCCGGATCACGACTACGGCCCTCGCGCCAGTGTATTTGTGCCTTTGTTCGCCGTTGAACAGGCTGCAACAACGTCCGGGACCTGGATGCTGTCACGAATGTCGAATGCCTGCCTGGTGCCATTTGTTCCCCGCCGCAAACCTGACGGCAAGGGGTATCAATTGATCATGCTGCCACCAGAGTGTTCACCACCGCTGGACAATGCTGAAACAACGGCGGCCTGGATGAATAAAATCGTTGAAAAATGCATCATGATGGCCCCCGAGCAATACATGTGGCTACATCGCCGCTTCAAGACACGTCCTGAAGGCTCCCCCTCTTTGTACTGAGTCTTTGTTGCAGTCCTGTGGACTGCAACACCTTCTCTCCCCTTTTAGGTTTAACTGCTATCCGCATTGCAGCGACTATCAACCAGGCGCATAATTAGCCTGCTTATTTATATTTAATCGATAGCGCAAACAGCGCATCACACTGCGGATCGCTATGTCACCCTCTGATGCCCCCATAAACTGGAAACGCAACCTTACCGTTGCCTGGCTGGGCTGTTTTTTAACCGGCGCGGCATTTAGCCTGGTCATGCCATTTTTACCCCTTTACGTCGAGAGTCTTGGCGTGACGGGTCACAGCGCCCTGAATATGTGGTCAGGGCTGGTATTCAGTATCACCTTCCTGTTTTCAGCGATTGCCTCCCCTTTTTGGGGCGGGCTGGCCGACCGCAAAGGCCGGAAAATTATGCTCTTACGCTCGGCGCTGGGCATGGCCATCGTCATGCTGCTAATGGGGTTGGCGCAAAATATCTGGCAGTTCTTGATCCTGCGCGCCCTGCTGGGTTTGCTCGGTGGATTTATTCCTAATGCCAACGCACTGATCGCAACCCAGGTGCCACGCAATAAAAGCGGCTGGGCGTTGGGAACACTATCCACCGGCGGCGTCAGCGGTGCTTTACTTGGGCCACTGGCAGGCGGATTACTCGCCGATCAGTATGGTCTGCGCCCCGTATTTTTCATCACAGCCACGGTGCTGTTGATCTGTTTTATTCTGACCCTCTTTTTTATCCGTGAACGCTTCCAGCCAGTGAGTAAGAAAGAGATGCTGCACGTTCGCGAAGTCGTGACGTCGTTAAAGAATCCAAAGCTGGTGCTGAGCTTGTTTGTCACTACCCTGATAATTCAGGTTGCAACCGGCTCCATTGCGCCAATCCTGACGCTGTATGTACGGGAGCTTGCGGGCAATGTCAGCAATATCGCGTTCATCAGCGGGATGATTGCCTCTGTACCAGGTGTTGCAGCCTTAATCAGTGCACCAAGGCTCGGCAAATTGGGTGACAGGATTGGCCCGGAGAAGATCCTGATCGTTGCATTGGTTATCTCCGTATTGCTGTTGATCCCTATGTCATTCGTACAAACACCCTGGCAGTTAGGCGTGCTACGCTTTTTACTGGGTGCAGCTGATGGTGCATTGCTGCCTGCCGTACAGACCTTGCTGGTGTATAACTCAACCAACCAAATCGCCGGGCGTATCTTTAGTTACAACCAGTCGTTTCGTGATATAGGCAACGTTACCGGGCCGTTAATGGGGGCTGCTATATCGGCAAATTATGGCTTCCGTGCCGTCTTCTGCGTAACCGCTGGTGTTGTGTTATTCAACGCGATCTACTCATGGAACAGTCTGCGCCGCCGCCGGGGATCTCATGTCCTGGGATGATTTTGTGTATTCATTCTCAACGGTCCCCCCAATATATCAATTGGTTTAATTGTGTGGGACCATTGAGTGAACTCAAAAATAATTCTGGTCGCACTGGCTAAACACCTTTTTAAACGTCATGACACTCAATACTGCTACATATTATTCTAACCGTTATAGTAAACCACTTTATTTCTTCCGGAGTTTTTCGCTTCATACAACGCAGCATCAGCATATGATACGACTTTATCAGCTGAATAATCATCAGATTTACTACAATATACACCGATACTGATCGTCATTTTCTCTTTCAAGCCATATATATTGGGCTCGGCTGTTTCAGCCTCAACATTTTTTCTTATTCTTTCCGCAACAAACACTGTTTCAGCTTTATCTTTACACTTAATCAGGATCCCAAACTCTTCCCCACCAATTCTCGCAAAGATATCTGAGTCCCTGATCGATTTATTGATAATATCAACAATACTCTTTATAACGCGATCGCCTTCCTGATGGCCATAAGTATCATTGATGCGTTTGAATTTATCTATATCCAGTATCATTATACAGACAGCACCTTTTACTAACGATGATTTCAGTGCCTTATAGAATAATTTCCGGTTATATATCTTAGTCATCGCATCTTTTATTGCTGAATCTGTCTCTCTCTTAAGAATAATGAACGTGTTGTACATTAATATAGATATGATACATAAGGTGCTGATAACTTCGATTCCCCGACTGACATACCAGATATACATACTATATTCATCCAGACTTAACAGCAGAACATTCGTCAGGATTGCAGAGCAACACAATAATGCTATGCTTTTCCATAGTATACCATGTATTTTGGTTTTCACTGCCAGATACAATAAAACCATTCCCCATGCGATAATCAGCGAATATATGTAGCCAATATGCCAGTGCACCGTTTTATTGTCAGCTTTTAAACTGGTAATTTTAATCGTGACATCAGTATTATAACTGGATAAGTTATGTGAAAGGAATGCAATTGCCAGCATAATCAACAATGCTATAATTATGTAACATGGCTCTCTTTCTTTAGTCTCAATAACTGTGGCAGTCGCTTTATAAGATTTCAATGATACAAAAAGCAATGCAATAAAACTAATTTGCCTAAAATAATAGAAGATAGCAATATCATTTGTACGTTTTTCTATCAAAACGCTATCATTAATTAAACCCTGAACTATATATATAGTTTCTATAAAATAGATATTATTACTAAGAAATGCCATTCCTAATATCATCAGGTAGGTTAAATCTTTCCTGCAAAGGTATTGAAAAAGCATAAAAAGGAAAATAATGGCGTAAAGAAAAAACAACCCAACAATAATAATTAAATATGTTGTTTGAGGTACCCTCTGCACTTCTAACTGATACTGAGAAAGACACACACCAGCAATAAAATAGCTGACTAAGCAAGTAATGTAAAAGCTCATCAACCTGCTATTGTTTGAATTACTATTATTCATGACAGCCCTGGCAAGAATCCTATTTCGCATTTTATATATTAAGTCATTACTTTTTGCAAATTAATAATTCACCTCAAAAGCAGTAACACAATCATTTTTCTTTCAATAATAATTATATTATTTATAACACATGTTATTATTCATTTAATATTATGGATACTCTTTTATACTTCTCTACATATTAACATCTCCATCACATATATAATGATTAGCAATATCATTTATAGATATCTGACTTAAACAAATATCGATATTTTCAGACGTAATATTCACACGCGTCACTTTTAATTTTAATCTTCATTTTCAATTAGTTATAATAAATGGCTTTATATAAGTTATATTATTTCACCCGCTACAAAGTATGGCCTGGCGTCTATTCAATCATCCCCTTTAAACGATAACATCCTCACTCATGATGCTCCTGCCATAACTGCTTGAGTTTAATACACAACAACCGATTCTTAAAAACTTAAGGTTTGCTGTTTATGAATCGTATTGCCGGTTGGGTTTCCCCGTGTTTTTTGTTGTCTCAGGAAGCACCACAACCGTGTGGATATGGTGAGAAACCCCCGATGCTTCAAGCCGTTGCATGCCTGAAACTTCGCGATAAACGAATGCTTTGACAGTTCTCACCACACCACCTATATCTTTTTATTAGGCCAATCACCCATGCGATCAGGATGCGACTATGAATGCCATGTACCCCACCCTTGAAGAAGCCATTGATGCAGCCCGTGAAGAGTTTCTGGCTGATAATCCAGGCCTTGAATCTGACGAAGCCAGTGTCCAGCAGCTGAACGTACAAAAGTACGTGTTACAGGATGGCGATATCATGTGGCAAGCTGAATTTTTTATCGACGAAGATGATGGTGAAGGCGAATGTTTGCCCATGCTGAGCGGTGAAGCGGCGCAAAGCGTTTTTGATGGTGACTATGATGAGATTGATATTCGCCAGGAGTGGCAGGAGGAAAATACGCTCCACGAATGGGATGAGGGTGAATTTCAACTGGAGCCTCCCCTTGATACGGAGGAAGGGCAGACCGCAGCCGATGAATGGGATGAACGATAGTTACTCGTAAGGCCCATGGTGTATATCGAGCGGTAATAGCAATGTATCAAACACCAGCGAAAACGGCAGATCCAGGATAGTGACATAACGCCACGCAGAGTCCCGGACATCCCACTGCACGCCTGGATAGTATTGATTTCCGTGTCCTTGTCCGGGGATCGTCCGGCTAATAATGCTGCCGCATCCGCTAAGAAGAAAGACCATCATTCCCACAGCCAGTATTCGCACTGGATACCTCGTAACGTTTATATTCAGTATAAAAAAATACCGGCTCCAGGCCGGTATTTTTACGTTTCACAGGCTTATTTTTTCCTGAGCGCCAGTGGGTTCAGAGAGATCCCCTGATAATAATTAACCCATGAAGAATACTTATCTGGTGAATTCCAGACGCGATAATGTAAACGCGCCATGGTCACCGGATCGCTCAACAGAACCAGGCGGCGATCGCGATTCAGTTTCTCCGGCGTTTCATTCAACGCCTGCTCGACATGGCGATCGCGTGCGATTTCAAGCACGTTACTCGCACGATGGCGCGCAGTAGCCATTGCCGTTGCCAGCGCGTTAAACGACGGGTTAAACACGGCATGCATGAAACCGTCATCCAGCGAACGATTACGGTTCAGCTCCAGATAGTTATCCGTGTCCACCAGCACCTTCGGCGGAGAATACTCTTCCGGGATCAGGAACAGCTTCCAGCGTTTGGTACGTAACCCGACCGTTGAACGGCTGGAAATGACGGAAACAAACGGCGACAGGATGAGTGAAAAGACAATCGGAGCCAGCCAGAACAGGAAACGCAGATCCAGCCAGGCCATCCCTACTGCCCACACCAGGCCCAGCAACAGCTGAGAGCCGTGACGCATAAACGCCTCGCCCCACGGAGTAGAGTCGTCATCGCGTTGCGGCGAGTTCCACACCACTTCCCATCCGAGGAAGGCACTCACCACGAAAACGGTGTGGAACAGCATACGTACCGGCGCCAGCAGCACGGAGAACAGAACCTCCAGCAGCAGCGACAGCGTGACGCGAATAAATCCACCGTATTCTTTCGTGCCTTTGCACCAGATAAGCAGAATACTCAGCAGCTTCGGCAGGAACAGCAGCACCATCGTTGAGGCAAACAACGCGATAGCCAGCTCAGGACGCCACTGCGGCCAGACCGGGAACAGCTGACGTGGTTGCAGGAAGTACTGCGGTTCCGTCAACGCATGGACCACCTGTAAGGCGGTAGAAAGTGCAAGGAACATGAACCATAACGGTGCTGACAGATAGGACATCACACCGGTCAGGAACACCGCACGATGAACCGGGTGCATCCCTTTAACCAGGAAAAGACGGAAGTTCATCAGGTTACCGTGGCACCAGCGACGATCACGCTTGAGCTCATCCAGCAGGTTCGGTGGCAGCTCTTCATACGAGCCCGGCAGATCGTAAGCAATCCACACGCCCCAGCCCGCACGACGCATCAATGCCGCTTCCACGAAGTCATGGGAGAGGATCGATCCCGCAAACGAGCCTTCGCCCGGTAGCGGTGCAAGCGCACAGTGCTCAATAAACGGTTTCACACGAATAATCGCGTTATGACCCCAGTAGTGCGACTCACCCAACTGCCAGAAGTGAAGTCCGGCGGTAAACAGCGGGCCATAAACGCGGGTAGCAAACTGCTGGCAGCGCGCGTACAGGGTGTCCATGCCAGACGCTTTCGGCGAAGACTGGATAATCCCGGCATTCGGATTCGCTTCCATCAGGCGTACCAGACCCGTCAGACAATCTCCGCTCATCACGGAGTCAGCATCCAGCACCACCATATAGCTGTACTGGTTGCCCCAGCGACGGCAGAAGTCATCAATGTTACCGCTTTTACGCTTCACACGGCGACGACGGCGGCGGTAGAAAATCTGTCCTTCACCCTGCACTTCGGCAATCAACTCCATCCACGCCTTTTGTTCCGCGACGCAGATATCGGGGTTGTAGCTGTCACTCAGAATGTAAACATCGAAATGCTCCGCATTCCCCGTGGCTTTAACTGACTCCCACGTAGCGCGCAGACCCGCGAATACGCGGTCAACGTCCTCGTTACAGATAGGCATGATTAGCGCGGTACGGTGCTCGGGATTCAGCGGTTCATCCCCTACCGTTGAGGCAGAAATACTGTACTTGTCACGCCCAATAAGCAACTGCAGGAAGCCCATCAGCGCAGTCCAGAAACCGGCTGATACCCAACAAAAAAGCACGGCAAACAAAATGAGGATACCGGTTTGTAGCACATAAGGCAGCAACTGCATAAAGGAAACCCACAGGTCCTGCCCCACCATATCTGCCGGATTAATGAACGCCCATCCCTGATAAGGAAGGATCGTCTTCATATACCAGGTCGCTACGACCGTTTGCGCCAGCGTTAAGATCAACAGCGTATAACGGCGGATCGTGCCGACGGTACGCCATTTCTGCTCACTCTCTTGTTCTTCTTTCGTCAAACGAGAAAGATAACGCGGCGTGACATCGCGCCCACGCAGGCGATCCCAAAAACGACCAACCGGGTTAGTACGCCAGGGATCGGGAAACATTGAGGTACGCGTTGCTTTCGGCATTGCCTGCAGCTGGTCACGCCCTTCATCATCCTTTATCAACTGATCTTTGGCCAGAGAGTCTGGCCAGGCTTGCTCAAGGCGAGCTTTTACAGACCCCTGCGGTGAATCATCTTCGCGCGAGTAAGTACGGTGCTCGGCATCCAGCGCCTGATGAACGGCGCGGATGTCAGTTTTCGGCAGTGCTGCTTTTTCGATATCCGAAAGCGGCATTGCGTCAATATACTCAGTTGTCTTATTCATTGGCAGGTAACTGGTAGCTCCAGGTTTCACTCAACGGCTGATCGGCATTGGCCAACGCAGCACGCATTTCAGTGGTTTTCTTCGCATCTTTCACTTTCACGCGCAGCATCAAACGCCAACCTTTCGTAACCGGGTTGTAACGCACGGTGTTTTCCACGATTTCACCGTTGTCACCAATGCTGGTTTGCGCGGTAATCGGGGTGTCCTGCGGCAGCTTCTTCATCTCGGTGCCGGTGAAATCCACCACAAACGCGATAGTGCCGTCAGGCTGACGAATGAGATTGGATTGTTTGACATCCCCTGTGGAACGACGAGTCTGTTGCACCCAGGCATTTTCTGGCGCATGAAGCTTATCTTCATCACGCGTAAACGTCAGGGTGTACTTAAAGTTCATCTCTTTGCCTGCTTCCGGCAGTTGATCCGGCGTCCAGTAGGCAACGATGTTATCGTTTGTTTCGTCGTTAGTTGGGATCTCAACTAATTCAATTTTGCCTTTACCCCAGTCGCCTTTTGGCGTGATCCAGGCACTTGGGCGCAGGTCATAACGGTCATCGATATCTTCGAAACGGGAGAACTGACGCCCACGTTGCAACAGGCCGAATCCTTGCGGGTTTTCCATAGCAAAGCTGCTCACCGCGAGATGTTTCGGGTTATTCAGCGGACGCCAAATCCACTCGCCGTTACCCGCATGGATAGACAATCCGTTTGAGTCGTGCAGTTCAGGACGATAATTTGTCGTCGGAGAAGGCTGGTTCGGCCCGAACAGGAACATACTGGTTAACGGCGCTACGCCCAGTTTGCCCACTTTATCGCGCAGATAGACTTTGGACTGAACATCCACAACCGTGTCACGGCCTGGAATAATCACAAAGCGATACGCCCCGGTCGCGCGCGGGGAATCCAGCAGGGCATAAATGGTTAAACGTTTGTCAGTCGGTTTTGGACGTTCGATCCAAAACTCACGGAAGCGGGGAAACTCTTCACCAGAAGGCAGAGCGGTATCTATCGCGAGACCGCGCGCAGACAGACCATAGACCTGGCCTGCACCCAGTACGCGGAAATAGCTGGCACCGAGCATGCTGACGATTTCATCGTTTTTATCTTTGCTGTTGAGCGGATACAACACCTTAAACCCGGCGAATCCGAGATCTTTTACGGTGTCTTTATCGTGCTGCACATCGCCAAAATTAAAATAATCCGGGCTGTATTTGATTTTTTTTACCGCAGTCGCGGTAACTTCGTTAATCTTGACCGGCGTGTCGAAGTACATACCCTGGTGGTAGAATTCGAGCTTAAATGGGGTCTTGAGATTGCTCCAGTAGGCTTTGTCGCGATTAAACTGGATCTGCTGATAATCCGCATATTTCATGTCGCGGAAAACGGAGGGCAAGTTACTTTTTGGCGCCTCGTAGCCTTTATCGGCTAAGGATTGAGCTTGCTTTGCCACATCATCAATACTGAACGCCCAGCTCGATGATGTGTACAGCGTTAACATTACTGCTGCACCCAACCAACGCATTTTCATCATTTGTAGTTTATGTTTCATAATTAGTAAGCACTTCCCCCTTTGTGTGCTTATATTGATCCGATCCATTTTAATGGATAATCGGGTATTCCGACAACTGAATCCCTGTATTGTTCGCGTGCTGGCTCATGGTTTAAGCAGGTTCGTCTCCCTGTTTTCACTTTGAGTGCTTATCCTGGAGACAGGTTGTTGGACTTCGTGTAGGGTTGCCGTCGAATGTAACCATAATTCGTCTTAGGGATAAGACGAAAAGTCTGAGAATACGTAACTGTCTATGAGCTCTGTATCTCCACCGCGTGAATATTTTCTGGATTCCATCCGTGCCTGGCTGATGTTGTTGGGAATTCCCTTCCATATCTCGCTGATCTACTCCACACATACCTGGCATGTGAACAGCGCAGAACCGTCATGGATATTGACCCTCTTTAACGACTTTATTCATGCATTTCGCATGCAGGTCTTCTTTGTTATTTCGGGTTATTTTTCATACATGCTGTTTTTGCGCTACCCCTTAAAACGGTGGTGGAAAGTGCGTGTTGAACGCGTGGGGATCCCGATGCTGACCGCAATCCCGCTACTCACGCTGCCGCAATTTATCATGCTGCAATATGTGAAAGGCAAAGCCGACAGCTGGCATACTCTCAGTGGATACGATAAATACAACGCCCTTGCCTGGGAGCTGATTTCTCATCTGTGGTTTTTACTCGTCCTTGTCGTTTTAACAACCGTGAGTATGTGGGTGTTTAGCCAAATGAAACACCGGTTGACGAGCCCTGATGCCGCCAGCAATTCCGCGGTATCGATGACGAAACTGACGTTGATATTTTTGTTGCTTGGTGTCGGATACGCCGCCGTCAGAAGAACAATTTTTATCGTCTACCCTTCTATTCTCAGCGATGGCATGTTTAATTTCATCGTCATGCAAACGCTGTTCTATGTGCCGTTCTTTATGCTCGGCGCACTGGCATTTATCAATCCAAAGCTGAAAGCACTGTTCACAACGCCCTCGCGCGGCTGCACGTTAGGTGCGGTATTCGCTTTTGTGGCTTATCTGCTCAATCAACGCTATGGAAACGGCGATGCCTGGATGTATGAAACCGAATACGTGATAACGATGGTGATGGGACTATGGATGGTGAACGTCGTTTTCTCGCTCGGCCACCGTTTATTGAATTTCCAGTCAGCCCGCGTCACCTATTTTGTCAATGCATCACTGTTTATCTATCTGGTGCATCATCCGTTAACGCTGTTTTTCGGTGCCTATATCACACCGCACATCACATCAAATCTGCTGGGTTTTCTCTGTGGGCTGCTGTTTGTTGTCGGGATTGCAGTGATATTATACGAAATCCACTTGCGGGTACCGGTGCTGAAGTTCCTCTTTTCCGGGAAACCCATCGTTAAGCAGGATAAAAACAAAGCCATTGCCGGATAGCAGGCCTGTGATTGCATGGTTCAGAGCAACCATTCAATCGGTAATACAGAGGCAAGTCTCACCAAAACCCGCTTCCAGAATCCTGTGGCGGGTTCTTTTTTCAATACCCGCTCACTGCCGCCAGGACGATCCACCCAGTTTATCCGGCCCCAGCGGTCCAGGCGCAATTGCCAGGCCACATCACGCTGGCTTTGCATAAAGCGTTTATGAATCAATGACGCCAGCACTTCACTCTCAATCACAAATCCCATTTCCGTATTGAGCAACGTTGAGCGCGGATCAAAATTAAGCGAGCCGATGAAAACGTTGCGGCCATCAATACTGAAGGTTTTCGCATGCAGGCTGGAGCCTGAGTTCCCGGTCAACCCGCGATCATGTACCACTGCGCCGCGATCGCGGGTGGGTTTTAGCTCATACAGTTCTACACCATAGCGCAGCAATTTTTTCCGCCAGCGCGCATATCCTGCATGCACAATTGCCACATCATTCGCTGCCAACGAGTTAGTTAAAATAGCAATCTTTACCCCTTTTCTGACCAGGCGCAGGAGCTGTGCGACACCGGCACGTGTCGGCACAAAGTAAGCAGAAATGATATCAATGCGCTCAGTGGGTGAGCCCATGACGTCAAACAAACGCTGCGGTAATAGTGAGTGACGCGGAGCCTTCCCCTCTCCTTTTGCTGGATCGTCACTGAGCAGCCGCGTTTTGGCCCAAATCAGCGACAGTGATCCCTGATCGAGATGCGTCATAAACTGGCTGGTCTCCAGTTTGTGCAAATAGCGCCGGGTAATATCGTCATTATACCAGGATTCAGGCAGTTCAATGCGTTGAGTCGTTTCTGGCTCAGACAACGCCAGGACTTTTTGTAACGTTGAAACTGACTGACATTGCCAGTATCGCTCAAAATCATCCGCGACTTCTTTCACCACCGGACCAATGGCCATCACGTCAAGATCGGAAAACAGCGGTTCTTCACCCGCACCAAAATAGGCATCTCCGATATTACGCCCGCCAACAAGCGTCACTACACCGTCTGCGGTATAACTTTTATTGTGCATGCGGCGATTGAGCCGGGCGAAATCGGTTAAATACCCCAACGCGCGAAGGATGCGAAATGAGAAGGGATTAAACAGGCGGACTTCAATATTCGGATGGTTATCCAGCAGACGCAGCGTGTCATCAAGGCCCGGTGTGTTGTTATCATCCAACAGCAAACGAACCCGTACCCCACGTTTTGCTGCTGCCAGCAGAACAGAAAACAGCAGCAGCCCGGACATGTCGTTCTCCCAGATGTAATACTGCACATCCAGCGTTCGTTCCGCCATTTCTGTCAGCCGATAACGGGCTGCGAAAGCATCCAGACTATCATCCAGTGCCAGAATGCCGCACTGGTCAGGATGGCTTACGCACAATGGGGTAATGGCACGCTCAAGTCGCGTCATATCAGGCCGTGTGATCATCGCCTTGTTGGGTGAGTAATCTCCTGTATAGTCTGGCATTTTCCTCATCAAAACACACGAAGTAGATTTGATCAGGTAGCGCACGGCGGGTGATAAATTTCAGCACCGTATTCACCGCTATCTCCGCCGCCGCCGCACGTGGATATCCGTAGGCTCCGGTGCTGATAGCCGGGAACGCAATGGATTGATAACCATTGGCCAGTGCCAGTTGTAATGAATTGAGATAGGCCTCTTCAAGACGTTCAGCTTCATGATGATCGCCACCCTGCCAGACGGGCCCAACAGTGTGGATCACCGCTTTGGCGGGAAGATTTCCCGCCAGGGTGATAACCGCATGACCGGTTGGACATTCGCCCTGTTGCTGTAATACCTGTTTGCAGGCTTCCAACAGTGCAGGTCCAGCTGCGCGATGAATCGCTCCATCCACGCCACCACCACCCAGCAGCGAGGAGTTGGCTGCATTGACAATCACATCAACGGCGATTGTCGTAATGTCGCCCTGTAAAACATGAACACGCGATTGCATAAGTTCCCCCTGACAAAACACTCTCTGTTAAGTGTACAGCAGGGTTTTCAATGAAATCTCACTTTTTAACCTTCCAGGTGCATATCTACGCCGGAACGATTCATTTATATTCAATATTAAGAATCGCCATATTTTTCTGTTCATTAAGGTACTGCATTTTCACACTGGCAATTTGCTGGAGGCTTTCAGGGGCCATCGCTATCTGTTGTGTGTTATAGCGACGACTCCGTAACTTGCCATCACGCATACATGACAATTCAATCTGTTGTTGTTGCGAGTTCACCTCACAAGGTGATTCAACTATTGCGCCACGGAAATGGATAATCCCGCCAGGTGTGATTTGCTGCGCCGTTGCGGGGAACATAAAAAAAGAAGTCACACACAAACTGGTACTTAAAATACGTTTTAATAAGGTGCTCATAAGGGTTCCTCAATGATAAACCATCCTTGAGGGATCGACGTGATCCTTCACCGCTGCGATTAATGACCAAATAAAAACGTTTTCACGTCTCTATATTCATAGAACAGCACCGCTTTCCCAGCCACACCCTTAAAGCAAATACAGTAAAAAATCATGAGCGACTGCTTGAATCAGGCCACTGCTGGGACAGATGCAATGACTGCCCATCCGAAACGGTAACAACAATGTTGACCGTATCCTCAGGTGAAATATTAAAGCTCAGTTTTGTTAATTCAATCGGCCGATTAGCAGGGATCGACAGGCTTGTTTTCTGTTGTGTTTGGCTTTGCCCCCCCGACCCTTTACGTATGGCAAGAACTTGAACCTGGCACACGCAGGGTTGAGATAACGTCACCTGAGGAATAATGGTATACATCTCACCTTGCTGAGTTGTATTAAAGGTTATTTGATTTGAAAGCGCGGCAATGAGTAATAGCGTATGCATAATATGCTCCCGAAAAAAAACAGGGCTTTCGCCCTGTTTATTATCAGTCATAAAACTGAATTAGTGCTGGTTAGCTGTTGCATTGTTGCCATAACCAACCTGCTGAATCAGAACATTCGAGTCAGATGCAGTCTGATTAACCACTGCACCGTTACGACCACCGAACTGAGTTACACT
The DNA here is from genome assembly GCF_046555775.1 of Citrobacter sp. U14242. Taxonomy (NCBI): domain Bacteria; kingdom Pseudomonadati; phylum Pseudomonadota; class Gammaproteobacteria; order Enterobacterales; family Enterobacteriaceae; genus Citrobacter; species Citrobacter sp. U14242. Next base: position 504,212 of record NZ_JBKGLW010000001.1, on the reverse strand, counting down.
GATGTCAGCATTTTTTGCATTCCACTGATTGATATCAGCACTGTTCTGGAAGCCAGTCTGTTTCAGGCTAATGGTACTGTCATCAGCACCTTGCCCGACGGTAGCACCGTTACCATGTCCGTGTTGTGTGATAGTCACGTCTGATTTACGTGCATCACTTTGCAGCGCATTCGCAACGTTACTTGACCCATATTGGTAAATACTCAATGAAGAGTCCGGGCCATAATTACTACCACCGTTATGGTGACCATTGCCGTTCAATTGCGGAACAAGGCCTGCCAGAGCACTGCCAGAAACTACGATTGCTGCGAATGCTGCCACTTTTAAAAGTTTCATGGTAAAACCCCCATCGGATTGATTTAAACGTCGTTTACGGATTAGCGTTGAGTAACGCGAATTGCCATTTGCGACTGTCTCTGCACCACAACTGCTGTTTTTTGTGTACCGTACTGGGTAATATTTGCTTTATTACCAGAACCTTTCTGGATAATCATCGCTGTATTACCGTAAGAGCTTTGTTTAATACTCGCATCATTGGAGCTGCCCGTTTGATCAATATATGCAAAATTATATGATCCTGTCTGATCTGTTCTCGCCCGGTTACCTGAACCTTCTTGCGAAATGACCGACAATAACTTGCTGCCCTCCTGGCGAGTATTTGCACTGTTAGCAGTGCCAACCTGACCAATAATGGCTGCCTGATTAAATGAAGACTTACTTAATTCATTTACCGCAAAGTTATATTCTGAATTAGCTAAATCATAACTGGTTGCGGATGCAATCCCAGGCACACCCAGTATTGTAAACATCATAAATAACAACTTGTTTTTCATGCTGTCACCCTGGACCTGGTCGTACATGAAGTTAAATTAGTTACCACTCAAATTGTTGTTAACATGGCTTACATTTGTTAACGCCGCGTTACGATGAAGAGTATGTCCGTTGAAACATTTTAAATAACTCACCCGCGAGTGGTATTTTTATATCCAGATTCACCCCAAAGTACTAATTAACAGTGAATAACACCGCAACAGGTATAGGTTTTATTTTTATTTCGCCATCCGGAATGAATTTCTATGCAGTCACTGAAAAAGTGCATTTTCCACGATTTCAGGGCTTCGCAGCACCACGTCGCGATAGTCATCGATGCAAGTCGTGACAAAGGTCAGTTTTTTCTCTCTAAAATTGTCCAACGTAAAGTGGGACAAGGAATTTAGAATTCATTAGAAATCTAAAACTCGTTAATTATTAATTTAAACCTTAAGAATCAATGGATTATTATAATTTGTATGATTTTTTAAATCTATGCAGCAACGGTAAAATGTACAACTTTCCTATCAAATCTAAACTCCAACAAAACCTAAAAATCACATTTAAATATATAATTTTACATCTTGTTACATGTTTAACACTTGCTTTAAGATTTGTAATAGCTAGATTGAAATCAGTTGAAGTCCATTTGTTTTAATATTTTCACCCCGTTGGGTCGATATTTTATTTCTACGCAGCAGTGCAACATCTGTCAGTACTTCTGGTGCCTCTATTTTAGTAGAGACAGCTGTCAGGTGTGCGACTAAAAAGTGGAGTTTCATCATGTTTAATGAAGTCCATAGCATTCATGGTCATACATTATTGTTGATCACGAAACCTTCTTTGCAGGCAACTGCATTATTGCAGCATTTAAAACAATCACTGGCGCTAACCGGAAAACTACATAATATTCAACGTTCTCTGGATGATATTTCCTCCAGCTGCATTGTTTTACTGGATATGATGGAGGCAGATAAAAAACTGATCCATTACTGGCAAGATAATTTGAGCAGAAAAAACAACAATATAAAGACGTTATTGTTGAATACCCCTGATGACTACCCTTATCGGGATATCGAAAACTGGCCACATATCAATGGTGTGTTTTACGCAACTGAAGACGAACAACGTGTCGTTAGCGGCTTGCAGGGTGTCTTACGCGGTGAATGCTACTTCACGCAAAAGCTTGCCAGTTATCTGATCACGCATTCTGGAAATTATCGTTATAACAGCACGGAATCAGCGCTGCTGACACACCGTGAAAAAGAAATACTTAATAAATTGCGTATCGGCGCCTCAAATATTGAAATCGCTCGCTCACTATTTATCAGTGAAAATACGGTAAAAACGCATCTTTATAATCTTTTCAAAAAGATAGCTGTCAAAAATCGTACGCAGGCGGTCTCATGGGCCAATGATAACCTCAGGCGATAAAGCCATGAAACGCTATTTAACCTGGATTGTGGCAGCAAATTTACTCTTTGCTGTCGGGAATCTGCACGCAGCGACAAGCGTGGAGGTGGAGGTTCCCGGACTGTTAACTGATCACACTGTCTCTTCAATCGGGCATGATTTTTATCGTGCATTTAGTGACAAGTGGGAAAGTGAGTACACAGGAAATTTAACTATCAATGAAAGACCCAGTGCGCGTTGGGGAAGTTGGATCACCATAACGGTCAATCAGGACGTTATCTTCCAGACTTTTTTATTCCCCACGAAAAGAGACTTCGACAAAATTGTCGTCTTCGCATTGGCACAAACTGAGGAAGCATTAAATCGCCGGCAAATAGATCAAACACTATTAAGCACGAGCGATTTAGCGCGCGATGAATTCTAAAACATGATTTTGTCCGGAGGCTTTCATGCGTGTCAAACATGCAGTGGTTTTACTCATGCTAATTTCACCATTAAGTTGGGCCGGAAACATGACGTTCCAGTTCCGAAACCCCAACTTTGGTGGCAACCCGAATAACGGGGCTTTTTTGTTGAACAGTGCTCAGGCACAGAACTCCTATAAAGATCCGAGCTATAGCGATTACGGAATTGAAACACCGTCAGCTCTGGATAACTTTACTCAGGCGATTCAGTCACAAATTCTCGGCGGCCTGCTCACCAACATTAATACCGGTAAGCCGGGAAGAATGGTGACCAATGATTTTATCATTGATATCGCTAACCGGGACGGGCAGTTGCAGTTGAATGTTACCGACAGGAAATCGGGAAAAACATCAACGATCGAAGTGTCGGGTTTACAAACACAGTCAACCGATTTCTAAGCCATAGCCACGAAAGGAAAAAATCATGCAGCGCTTACTTATAATGGTTGCAGTATTTTTACTCAGCGGATGCTTAACGTCACCACCGCAAGAAGCTGCTAAACCGACATTAATGCCTCGCGCCCAAAGTTACAAAGACCTGACGCATCTCCCGATGCCTACGGGTAAAATCTTTGTATCGGTTTACAATATCCAGGATGAAACTGGTCAGTTTAAACCTTATCCGGCAAGTAACTTCTCCACTGCCGTACCGCAAAGTGCCACGGCAATGCTGGTTACCGCACTGAAAGATTCGCGTTGGTTCATCCCGCTGGAGCGTCAGGGATTACAGAACTTACTGAACGAACGGAAAATCATCCGTGCGGCACAGGAAAACGGCACGGTTGCCATTAACAACCGAATTCCGCTGCAATCATTAACCGCGGCTAACGTGATGGTGGAAGGTTCAATCATCGGCTATGAAAGCAACGTTAAATCAGGTGGTGTCGGCGCGCGTTATTTCGGTATTGGTGCAGATACGCAATACCAACTCGATCAGATTGCGGTAAACCTGCGTGTGGTTAACGTCAGTACCGGTGAGATCCTTTCTTCGGTAAACACCAGTAAAACCATCCTGTCTTATGAAGTGCAAGCAGGGGTATTCCGTTTCATTGACTACCAACGACTTCTGGAAGGGGAAATTGGTTATACCTCTAACGAGCCCGTCATGCTTTGCCTGATGTCAGCCATTGAAACTGGCGTTATCTTCCTGATAAATGACGGTATCGATCGCGGCTTGTGGGATTTGCAGGATAAGAAACAAGTTGATAACGACATTCTGGTCAAATACCGCCATATGTCGGTACCTCCAGAGTCCTGAGAATAAAGAGAGAATAAAAAGCGTGAGGGAGGCCTCACGCTTTTTTTATTTACTGGTCAGTGTGGATGAAGCCGGGTTTTCGCGACGTGATGCCAGCCACAGACCACTGTTTTTCATCGCATAGCCAAACACCAATCCCAACCCCAGAGAAGGCAGAACCAACTGCCAGTCTCCCTGCCCTGCAAATGTTGCACATGCCCCCATAAATGTGCCCGGGACAAATGAAAGCAGCCATTGCTTTGCCTGGATACACATCATAAATGCGACAATTCCCGTTATGACATAACCAAGGATGTCCATATGCGGGGCAAGTGCACTACCATTAATAATCACCAACGCCCACACCACACCGCTAAGCAGCGTACACGCCGAGATCCACAGCCCTTTCAGTCCACCTTGTGGGCAGGCAAAATAAGCCGTACAGCCCAGGAAGCCAGCCCAACTGAGTAAACCAAGAGAAACGGCCACCCATCCCCATAGTCCGGAGAGAATGCCCGTTGTGATTGCAATAGAGAGAAGTATGTTCATGCCGCGCATCTTAGCAGAAAAACGGCATAGTAATGAGATCGTGCACACAATTTATGCAAGATGATAAATTGCGTTGCAGTATATAGTGATTTAAATCACATTTATTCGTCTGTATCTTCCTGTAATTCGTCCCACATTGCGCTAATGGCATCGCGCGTCAGCGGTGCCATAGTTCGCCAGAAAGCGGTATTCGCATGCGCCTCAACTTTACCCAGAAACGTGTCGCACCAGGGAAGCAGGTAGTCAACAAACAGGGTTTCCAGCGCTTCGCTCTCATCTTCTGCGGACTGGTCTTCAAGCCAGGATGCCGCCAGCAACAAGGTACCAATATGATCGGCAGGTGTATCCGCCAGCGGCATTCCACGTGCTGACAGGAATGCTCGAACGTCCGCTTCCTTAGCCCCTTCTACCCAGGCGCTACGATAAGGCGGCACTGAACACTCTTTCCCGACAAACAGCGCGTTGTAATCTGCAGCAAGCTGGGGCATATCACAGCTTTTCTGCAAACGGGCCAACAGCTCATCCTGTTCCAGTGGCCAGTTAGCAGACAGTTTACCTTCGCTAATCAGGGTAAACAGGGGAACCAGTAAAGGGTCCTGCGGTTGGCGGTAAAACAGCGAGCCCAGTACACGGCACAGGATAGAAAACTCGTTCATTGATATATTCCAGTAAGTAACAATTAAAGTTCAGCAAATTCCGCGATAGGCTCCATGCCCCGCGATTCCAGAAACGTCAGCAAGCGTTTTGGTGAAACGTTCAGAATTCGGTCTTCCGGGAAGTCCACATCATCCAGAATCTTACGGCATTCACCGAACTCTCCCAACGTAAATGCGGTATGGGAATCTGAACCCAGGGCAACCCAGCCACCTGCATCACGTACTGCAGCAGCCACTGCGCGACAGTTATCTTCACTGCCCTTACGCGAATGCAAAAATGAGGAATTATTGATTTCCAGTGCAACATGATATTTTGCCGCCGCCTGTGCAATTGCGGTGATATCGACGGGATATTTTGGATTTCCTGGGTGGCTGATAATATGCACATTGCCACTCGCCATCGTGGCGATCATCGCCTGCGTATTGGTTTCTTTATCGTGAGGGGCAAAAACTGGCTCATGGAAGCCCGCAATAATCAGATCAAGTGAGTCAAACATCGGCCCTGAACAGTCGATCTCACCTTCAATATTCTTAATGTTTGCTTCTATCCCGCGCAGGATCCCCACGCCGTTCACCACGCGCGGCCAAATACGCATGTTAATAAAATGCCAGTGATGTGGTGCATCCGCCATGTCCGGTCCATGATCGGTGATAGCAAACAGCTTGATGCCCTTGCGATGGGCTTCAGCGATATAATCACTCAAGGTGCTGTAAGCGTGGGTGCTGGCAACGGTATGCATATGCAGGTCAACGGGATACATAACTCTCTCCTGTAGTCGTTTTCCGTCAAGGATAGCAGGTATCGCCGCCATTAATACCCTAAATAATTCGGGGTGTATTTAGTCAAAACCCGGCACTGGCCGGGTTGATATTGATATCAATAGCCCCGAACGCGATCGACCTGACCGGTAACAGCTTTGCCACTTTCCAGGTTCAGGATTGTACGAGAGATATAATCCACCGCTTCCGCCGGGCGCGTTACCGCTGCAATGTGCGGCGTCATCGCCACACGCGAGTGTTTCCACAATGGGCTGTCTTCCGGTAGCGGTTCCCGACTATAGACATCCAGCATCGCACCTTTCAGTTTTCCGCTATTCAACGATGCCAGAAGATCGTCTTCATTGAGATGAACGCCACGCGCCAGGTTAAGCACATAGGCTCCATCCTGTAATTGATTCAACAGCCCGGCATTAATAATGCCTACCGTTTCTGCCGTGTTGGGCAGAAGATTAATCAGCACACGCGTCTGGCTTAAAAACGCACTCAACTCTTCGGTGCCCGCAAAACTTTCCACACCAGGCCAGGATTTACGGGTACGGCTCCAACAGCGTAACGGGAATCCCCATGCCTGCAGGCTCTCTGCCACTTTAGCCCCTAATACACCAGCGCCCATGATGCCGATGGTAAATTCATCATGGGTATACTCTTGCAACGGCTGCCACTTCGCCTGGGATTTTAATGCCTGATAGTCATCAAAGCGGCGGAACCAGTGCAACACCTGACTCACCGCATACTCCTGCATTTGCAGACCCATACCGGTATCTTCCAGACGGAAAAGTGGAATCGAGGTATCCAGCATCTCCGGGTGTGCTTTTAGCTTACTGAGGATGGAGTCCACTCCGGCTCCCAATGCAAAGACGGCTTTCAATTTTCGTCCTGACAGCATGTCAACCGGCGGATGCCAGACCAGCGCATAGTCGGCATGGGCGTTATCACCCGCTTTCCACTCGCGAACGTTAGCACCAGGGATTGCTTTCGCCAGCGCCTTTAGCCACCAGGCCGTATCAAATGTAGGGTGATAGAAAATTATTTCCATATTGTCTCCTGAACATTGTTATGCGGAACGTTCTCGCACTTATTATCATCATTTTCCGAGGGAACATCAGATTAGCAAATTTCAGGGTGCTGGCAAAAAAAACAATTCCCGCTCATTTAAACCCCATGTTGCTTGAAGTTTGTGTAAATGCACGTTTTTTTGAAAAAGTAGATTGACGCCGGGGCGGTATTTCCCCTACATTAGCGCCCGTTCCAGCAGTACAGGAACAACAATATGGTGAGGTGTCCGAGTGGCTGAAGGAGCACGCCTGGAAAGTGTGTATACGGCAACGTATCGGGGGTTCGAATCCCCCCCTCACCGCCATATTCGAGAAAGAGCTCGTACGCAAGTACGGGCTTTTTTTTCGCATATTGCACATCTGCGGGGGGATGAGAAACCCCCGACCGGGGTTCGACTACTGGCGCAGCCAGTTGGACAGACCGGGAGCATCGCGAACGGGCTGCCCCAAAGGGGCGAGCAACGCGAGTCAATCCCCCCTCACCGCCATATTCGAGAAAGAGCTCGTACGCAAGTACGGGCTTTTTTTTCGCATATTGCGCCCTGCCGGGGGGGATGAGAAGCCCCGACTGGGGTTCGACAACTGGCACAGCCAGTTGGACAGACTGCGAACGCAGAGAGCAGGCGGCCCAAAGGGCGAGCAAAGCGAGTCAATCCCCCCCTCACCGCCATATTTAAGAGAGAGCTCGTACGGAAGTACGGGCTTTTTTTTCGCATATTGCGCCTTGCCGGGGGGATGAGAAGCCCCGACCGGGGGGCGACAACTGGCGCAGCCAGTTGGACAGACTGAGAGCGCAGCGAACAGGCTGCCCGCAGGGCGAGCAACGCGAGTCAATCCCCTCACCGCCATATTCAAGAGAGAGCTCGTACGGAAGTACGGGCTTTTTTCGCCTCTACCCCGTACAGACTATCAACCTCCTGCAGAACCCGTCGAGGGGTCTTCGCTTTCAGTCAGTTCCTACGCCATAAACGCATTCCTGGCATACACTAGTTAAAACGATAAAAGTGAGGCAACAGGATGATAGCATTCCCGACCAGCTTACTGATCCTGAATGGGAAAAGTGCTGATAACCTTCCCCTGCGTGACGCTATTGCTCAACTGCGCAACGAGAGTGTCGAAATCCATGTTCGCGTTACCTGGGAAAAAGGCGACGCGCAACGTTACGTTGATGAAGCGCTCCGGTTGGGCGTGGCAACGGTGATTGCCGGCGGTGGTGACGGTACCATTAACGAAGTATCCACAGCGCTGATCCACTGCCAGGGGGAGAATGTTCCCGCACTCGGGATTTTGCCATTGGGAACGGCAAATGATTTTGCTACCAGCGTTGGCATTCCTGAAGCACTGGACAAGGCATTAAAGCTGGCTATTGCCGGGAACCCGGTAGAGATCGATATGGTGCAGGTCAACGATAAAACCTGCTTTATCAATATGGCGACCGGAGGGTTCGGTACGCGGATCACCAGCGAAACACCGGAGAAACTCAAAGCCGCCCTGGGCGGTGTGTCGTATTTTATTCACGGATTAATGCGCATGGATACGCTGAAGCCAGACAGTTGTGAAATTCGCGGCGAAAACTTTCACTGGCAGGGGGATGCGCTGGTGATTGGCATTGGCAACGGGCGTCAGGCCGGTGGCGGACAGCAACTTTGCCCGACAGCGCTCATTAATGACGGTCTGCTGCAACTGCGAATCTTTACCGGTGAGGAGCTGATTCCGGCACTGCTGTCGGCGATAACTCAGTCCGAAGACAATCCGAATATCATTGATGGCGCATCATCATGGTTTGATATCCGTGCGCCTCATGAAATCACCTTCAATCTGGATGGTGAACCGCTCAGCGGGCAAGAGTTTCATGTTGAAATCCTGCCTGCAGCCCTACGCTGCAGGCTACCGCCGGGTTGCCCATTATTGCGATAATCCGACGGTACTCTACTGACATCAGGCAATCGTGACGTTGTTATCCAGATAAACATCCTGGACGGCATTAATCAGCTTCACGCCGTCAGCCATGGTTTTCTTGAACGCTTTACGTCCAAGAATTAACCCCATACCACCGGCGCGTTTATTAATCACCGCGGTACGCACCGCATCGCTGAGATCGGTTTCTCCACCGGCCGCACCACCGGAGTTAATGAGTCCGGCGCGTCCCATATAGCAGTTCGCCAGTTGATAACGCACCAGGTCAATCGGGTTATCACTGGTTAGCTTGCTATAGACACGATCGTCCGTATAGCCGAAGTTAACCGCTTTATACCCGCCGTTATTCTCCGCCATTTTCTGTTTAACGATATCCGCGCCGATAGTCGCCGCCAGATGGTTTGCCTGCCCGGTCAAATCAGCCGAAACATGATAATCCACACCGTCTTTCTTAAACGCTGAGTTGCGCAAATAGGCCCACAGTACCGTTACCATGCCCAGCTCATGGGCGCGCTCAAAGGCCGCAGAGATCTCTTCAATCTGGCGGCGCGACGCTTCTGAGCCGAAATAAATGGTTGCCCCCACCGCGACCGCGCCCATATTGAACGCTTGCTCCACGCTGGCATACAGCGTCTGGTCAAAGGTATTCGGATAGCTGAGCGTTTCGTTATGGTTAATTTTCACAAGGAATGGAATGCGATGCGCATAACGGCGGGAAACAGACGCCAGCACGCCATAGGTTGACGCGACGCAGTTGCAGCCAGCTTCAATCGCCAGCTCAACAATATTTTTGGGATCAAAATACAGTGGGTTTGCGGCAAACGATGCCCCAGCAGAATGTTCCACACCCTGGTCTACAGGCAGAATCGACAAATAACCGGTCCCGGCGAGCCGTCCGGTGTTGTACAGCGTCTGCATATTACGCAGCACGGCAGGTGGACGGTTATTGTCAACCATCACGCGGTCGACGTAATCATGTCCTGGCAGGTAAAGTTGGTCAGAAGGAATGGTCATACAACGATGCTGTAAAAGGTTGTCGGCATCTTTGCCAAGCAACTGCGCAATATCAGTCATAGCTATGCTCCCGTAAGTTCCGATTTGATATCGGAAGTGGATTGTCCTGACCCGCCTGGTGGCGGGCAGCAATAAGCCTGGTACTGACTGCGTATTTTTTCCATCTTTAGCGCACTTTTCAGCGATTTCCGCTGGCTCGATTCAGGCATCAAAAAATGATACAGCGGTCAAATTTAGACCACAAAGGTATTTTAAAGGTATTATATAATGGTACTATCCAGCCGTACCTTACCTGTCATGAAGGATTTAAAGATGAAAACTACAGTTAAGCTGTCGTTCATGATGTTTGTGGAGTGGTTTATCTGGGGCGCCTGGTTTGTACCGCTTTGGCTCTGGCTGAGTAAAAGCGGCTTTACTGCCGGTGAAATTGGCTGGTCTTATGCCTGTACCGCTATTGCCGCGATCCTCTCCCCTATCTTCGTCGGTTCGATCACTGACCGCTTTTTCTCTGCGCAAAAAGTACTGGCAGTGCTGATGTTTGTCGGCGCAATTTTGATGTATTTTGCAGCGCAGCAGACGACGTTCGGCGGATTCTTTCCGCTATTGCTGGCGTACTCACTCACCTATATGCCGACGATTGCACTAACGAACAGTATCGCCTTTGCCAACGTCCCGGATGTCGAACGTGATTTTCCGCGCATTCGCGTAATGGGAACGATCGGCTGGATTGCATCCGGCCTGGCTTGTGGGTTCTTACCGCAAATGCTCGGCTATAACGACATTTCACCAACCAACATTCCGCTGCTCATTACAGCCGCAAGTTCCGCATTACTGGGTATCTTCGCTTTCTTTTTACCGGATACGCCGCCGAAAAGTACCGGCAAGATGGATGTCAAAGTCATGTTAGGTCTGGATGCACTGATCCTGCTGCGTGATAAGAACTTCCTCGTCTTTTTCTTCTGCTCTTTTCTGTTTGCCATGCCGCTGGCGTTTTACTACATCTTCGCCAACGGGTACCTGACAGAAGTTGGGATGAAAAATGCGACTGGCTGGATGACGTTGGGCCAGTTCTCTGAAATTTTCTTCATGCTGGCGCTGCCGTTCTTCACCAAACGCTTTGGCATTAAAAAGGTATTGTTGCTTGGTCTTATCACTGCAGCGATCCGCTACGGATTTTTTGTTTACGGTGGCGCGGAAGAATATTTCACCTACGCCCTGTTATTTCTCGGCATTCTGCTACATGGCGTTAGCTACGACTTCTACTACGTTACGGCATACATCTATGTCGATAAAAAAGCGCCAGTGCACATGCGCACCGCTGCGCAGGGATTAATCACTCTCTGCTGTCAGGGATTCGGCAGCCTGCTCGGTTACCGCCTGGGTGGGGTGATGATGGAAAAAATGTTTGCTTATAAAGAGCCGGTTGATGGCCTCACCTTTAACTGGGCTGGCATGTGGGGATTTGGCGCGATCATGATCGCCGTTATCGCCGTGCTGTTTATGATTTTCTTTCGCGAGTCAGACAAAGAAATCACCGCCATTAAGGTGGACGATCGCGATATCGCATTGCAACAAGGGGAAGTTAAATGAAAGCAGAACGTATTCTCGGTGCTCTTTATGGGCAGGCGTTAGGGGATGCGATGGGTATGCCGTCGGAACTGTGGCCGAGAACCCGTGTAAAGGCGCACTTTGGTTGGATCGACCGCTTTTTACCGGGCCCAGACGAAAATAATGCAGCGTGTTACTTTAATCAGGCTGAGTTCACTGACGACACCTCCATGGCGCTGTGCCTGGCGGACGCGCTGCTGGAATGCGACGGGAAAATAGTGCCAGACGTCATTGGGCGCAATATCCTGGCCTGGGCGGAAAATTTTGACGCCTTCAATAAAAACGTACTCGGCCCCACGTCGAAGATTGCGCTCAACGCCATTCGCGACGGCAAACCTGTCGCTGAGCTGGAAAACAACGGTGTCACCAATGGGGCAGCTATGCGTGTGTCGCCGTTGGGATGTCTGCTACCGACAGGCAATCTTGATGCGTTTATTGACGACATCGCGCTGGCCTCCAGCCCGACACATAAGTCGGATTTAGCTATTGCGGGCGCGGTGGTCATCGCCTGGGCGGTATCTCGTGCTATCGACGGAAGAACATGGTCTGAGATTGCCGGGGCACTTCCCGCGATTGCTCTCCACGCTCAGCAAAAACGGATCACTACGTTTAGCGCATCGCTTGCAGCCCGCCTCGAACTGGCATTGAAAATCGTTCGCGAGGCCAACGGTGCGGAATCTGCCAGCGAGCAGCTGTATCAGGTGATTGGCGCCGGGACCAGCACCATTGAATCCGTGCCCTGCGCCATCGCGATGGTCGAACTGGCACAAACCGATCCTAACCGCTGTGCCGTACTGTGTGCGAATCTCGGCGGAGACACTGACACCATCGGGGCAATGGCAACCGCTATTTGTGGGGCACTACACGGCGTAAGCGCGATTAGTCCGACGTTAAAACAGGAACTGGATGCGGTGAATAAGCTCGATTTCACCCGCTATGCCAGTGCGCTAGCGCGGCTGCGCGAGCAACGGGAGGCGCTATGAGTGCTACGCGTCTGCAAACGCTTCTCCCACAGTTGCACACTCAGCGACCGGTGACGGTAGTCGGTGCGGCGGTTATTGATGTGATTGCCGATGCGTATGCTCTTCCCTGGCGCGGCTGTGATATTGAGCTTAAGCAACAGGGCGTGAACGTGGGCGGTTGTGCGCTCAACATTGCCGTCGCCCTAAAACGTCTGGGCATTGAGGCCAGTAATGCCTTACCGCTGGGTCAGGGCGTGTGGGCCGATATTATCCGCAATCGTATGGCGAAAGAAGGATTGCACAGCCTGATCGACAATGCCGAGGGCGATAACGGCTGGTGTCTGGCATTGGTAGAGCCGGACGGTGAACGCACATTTATGTCCTTTAGCGGCGTCGAAAATCAGTGGAATGCTGACTGGCTGGCACAGCTGAATATCCCGCGCCACAGTCTGGTTTATCTCTCGGGCTATCAGTTAGCGTCTCCGTGTGGCGAGCTGCTGGTGCAGTGGCTGGAAGGCCTTGAGGAGGTCACGCCGTTTATCGATTTTGGTCCGCGCATCGGCGATATCCCTGATGCTCTAATTGCGCGAATTATGGCCTGTCATCCGCTGGTGTCACTGAATCGCCAGGAGGCAGAGATTGCTGCTGAACGATTCGGGCTAAGCGCCGACGTCGAAAGTTTTGGTGTCGAGTGGGTAAAACGCTTTACCACACCGGTGGTGATTCGGCATGACAAAGACGGCGCGTGGTATTTCAGCGAGCACACATCCGGTTGCGTGCCCGCCTTTTCGACCACCGTCGTTGATACCATCGGTGCGGGAGACAGTCACGCAGGCGGCATGCTGGCTGGGCTGGCATCGGGCTGGTCGCTGGGCGATGCCGTCCTGCTCGGCAATGCGGTAGCATCCTGGGTGGTGGGTCACCGCGGTGGCGACTGCGCCCCCTCACGCGAGGCGTTACTCCTCGCACACAAAGACGTATAGGTCGCTTCGACAGTAACTGATACTGTATTCAATAGGCCGTTGCTGCTGATCAAGCGCTACTTGCTTTATCACCAGTACCGGCACTTTGCTGTCCATCTGGATATGGGACTGGAACTCTGCGTCCGGCATTCGCGCACTGACGCGTGAGCGCGTGCGCTGTGGAAAGATATGCTGGCTGCGGAAATAGTCGTACAGTGAAACGCCAATCGCATCCACGTCATGGATAAGATGGGCGGGTACCCATGATTCTTCAATAGACACAGCATCTTCATCAACATAGCGAATGCGCTTCAGCAAGAAGACCTCACTGCCGACAGCAACAGCCAACTGCTGAGCCACCTCTTCCGGGCAGGGCACCACGCGTTTATTCACCCATAGCGTATCCGGCTTTTTACCGCGCAACACCACCTGTTGTGAAAAACCGCGCGCTTCTTTGAGCGAATACTCGAAGATGTTATTGATTTGCGTCCCGTAGCCACGCGCACGCGTCACCACCCCCTCTTCTTCCAGCGCCTGCATCGCTTTCCGCACCGTAATACGTGAAACGCCAGTCAACTGGCTGAGGTCACGCTCACCCGGCAGGATATTACCATGCTCCAGGATCCCACTGCGCACAGCGTTCTTAACCGTTTGAGCGAATTTCATATACAGCGGCGTATTGTCCGCCGCTGAAATACGTTCATTCAGTTGCGCGATAAGCTGGGTATGCGCTTGTTCCATTTATCTTTTTCCTGGCAGCCGTTTCTGTCGCCAGTATACCATTTCTGCTCATCACCACCACGCGTGGAAATGATGCACCGGACCAATCCCCTCGCCCACTTCCAGCGTATCCGCCTGCGCCAGCGCCGCAGAGAGCCACAACTTAGCCTCCTGTACCGTATCAGCCCAGTTAACATGACGTGGACGCAGTGCCGCCAGCGCCGCCGACAGCGTACAACCTGTTCCGTGCGTATTTTTGGTCACTACCCTTGGCGCGGTGAAACGCTGTTCGCCATCACGGGTAAAGAGCCAGTCAGGGCTTTGCTCATCATCCAGATGCCCCCCTTTCATTAATACCGCCTCACAGCCCAGCGCCCGTAGCGCCCGCCCCTGTTCTAACATTTCCTGCTCTGTTCGGGCATGCGATGCCCCGAGCAACGCCGCCGCCTCCGGCAGATTAGGGGTAATTATCGACACTTGCGGTAACAGACGGGTACGCAGCGTTTCAACCGCAGAGGAAGACAACAGCGGATCGCCGCTTTTTGCCAGCATTACCGTATCCAGTACGACGTTTTGTACCCGGTGACGCTGTAAGCGTTCGGCCACGGCTTCGACAATGTCGGTTTCTGCCAGCATGCCGATTTTGGTGGTATCGATGCGCACATCGCTGAACACCGAGTCCAGTTGCGCCGCCACAAAATCGGGTTCAATCCGGTATACCGACTGTACCCCACGCGTGTTTTGCGCCACCAGTGCCGTGATGACTGAACAGCCATAAGCGCCGAGTGCCGAAAAAGTTTTTAAGTCGGCCTGAATCCCTGCGCCACCGCTCGGATCGGTTCCAGCAATGGTTAAGGCGTTAATCCGTTTCATGCGTGCTCCTGGGGGTTCAGATTATAGAGGGCATCGAGAAATGCCGGAATAAAGCTTCCCGGTCCCGTCGATTGTTCAGTGGCGCGTTGTCCGGCTAGCTTCATCCAGCTACAGGCAGAAGCAACATTGTTCAACCGGTCCCCCTCCAGGGCGCAACTGGCTGCAACTACCGCTGACAGTGCGCATCCGGTCCCCACTACCCGCGTCATCAGCGGATCGCCACCATGAATACCCACTGTCCGCTGACCATCGGTGACGTAATCCACTTCGCCGGTAACAACGACAATGGTTCCGACCTCGCGTGCCAATGTTTGTGCGGCCGGAATCGCAGCCAATGCTGTATCGGTGGTATCCACACCGCGCCCACCGGCGTTCATCCCAGCCAGGGCGAGTATTTCTGACGCGTTGCCACGAATGGCAGCCGGGCGCAGCGTAAGTATGTCCAGACAAAAGCGACGACGAAAATCCAGTGCGCCAACGGCAACAGGATCCAGCGTCCAGGGGGTTTTCGCCTGCTGCGCCTGCTCAACGGCGGCACGCATTGCCGTGGCTCGCGCCTGGGTCAGTGTCCCAACATTAATGAGCAGCGCCTGGGCAATAGCAGCAAACTGGCTGGCTTCTTCAGGTTCAATCACCATTGCGGGGGATGCCCCTAAAGCCAGTAGCGTATTGGCGGTAAAACTCTGCACAACGTCATTCGTCATACAGTGTGTCAGTGGGGAAAGCGTTCTAAATTGCTGTAAGGTGTGAGCCGCAAGGGCACGGCTGTGCAGGTCAGGCTGCATGGTTCAACTCCTGCCCGCGTGAAGAAGGGACACGAGCAGTGTCAGACTTCCCTACGCTGGCATTATCCAGATCAGGTGGTACGGGTATTTCTCAGCCTTCACCAGGAAGGGCACCCCGAGTCGTTGAAACACAAATATAATATTCAGGTTTCAGCAACAGGATACTGCCTGCTCTTAACGATGTAAATTGGCGCGGAACAGGCTTTGGCGGTGAAACCGCTGGTTACGGTTGCCGAGTTTCCGTACGTTCATTTACACTTTTTACGAAATGACTGGAGTAATCACAAAATAGTGCTTGTCAAATGTCCTGTTAGCCAGGAATCATACAGGGCTAATTTTGATGACCCGAACAGGTAGAGAGGATGGGTATGAAGAAGAAAATGTTGCTGGGTGCACTACTGCTCGCAAGCAGTGCGGTCCGGGCCGCGCCGGCTGCAACCGCTGCCCCCACAGGTATTGATAAATATGAGTTGAGCAGTTTCATTGCCGACTTTACCCATTTCAAACCTGGTGACACTGTCCCGCCACTGTACCGTACTGATGAATACGCGATTAAACAGTGGAATCAGCGCAACTTACCAGCGCCTACTGCAGGTACCCACTGGACTTACATGGGTGGCGCATATGTCCTGATTAACGATGCCGACGGCAAAATCATTAAAGCCTACGACGGCGAGATTTTTTATCACCGGTAACGAAAATGTACCTTCATAACGAAGGTACATTTTTTAAGCGGATTACATCAGGCTAGTTAGTCATAAGATACTGAAAATATGACTTTGCTTTGTACTTCACCCGGTCGTAGTGATTCCCCTGTCACGTGAACATATTTCGCAATAATAGGGAAAGTGTACTGATTGTTGATTGTCTCCAGTTTAGCTATTCTGTCCATCAGAGTATCCCCCTGTTTTAGGGGAGTCGTCTTGGTACCGTTGTAAATCTGGAACCCGACCCCTTTTGCACCATTCGTCGCGGTATTTTTCAGTATCTTCCCGCTTTCATCCCAGTCACCTCGCGCGATTTTAAAACTGACAGGATTGGTGGTGACGTTGTATACGCCGTTGCAATTCAATATCAGATTTGTGGAGCCTGATTTAGTATTATTTGCTGCCAGCATCTCATTTAACGTAGTATCTGGCATCTTAATTTCATATCGAGGTAATGAGAACTGACAGGTTGTTGGTTTATGCATTACTGTAAAGCTTAAATTCTGTGTAAAAGCAGAATTTCCCGACAAACGTCCGGTAATCCAGCAATAAAGATAAACTAACCAGTTTGATGTACATGAGTTCTCAGATGTAATACTGACTGCCGGGTCACTCAGACTAAACGCATCACCGGAGACTGTCTGCTTAGCCGTCCCTGAATTTACATAACTTGCTGTAATCGTGAATTTTTTGGTATTCAGTGTTTCACTGGCGCTAACTGTTTTCTTTCCAATACTAACGGGAAAATCACTGCTCGTTAGATTGATATTAATTAAAATCTTCTTGCCGCTGCTACTCTGAATAGCAACAATGTAATTCGTTAATGGCGTTGTAAAATATAAGCTATCGCTATTGGCAGTACACGTTATATCGCCACTGGAATTGAGATTCAGTTGATTCGTCGCTGTTCCGGATGTCATATCCAGATTAATTGCCGTCAACCCGCCATTTTTTGTCTGAAATGTACATCCTGCCTGGGCTCCAAAGGATGACAACAGCAGAAATATTAAAAATACGTATCCTTTCATATCTTGCATCCTTAGCGGCAAATATAGACTGTATTCTCATCAATCACCTTATCGAAGGTAATCGTGCAGAATTGTCCCTGCTGTTTATTGACCGCGACGTGTACCGACGCGGGAATGTCGTTGGTGCGAATAAATATCCGGCTGCCCTGACCGACCAAACCGACATGATTACCGGCGTTATCTTCTACCTCATAGCCGAACGACAACGGAGAGCCGTCCGGTCGCTGGGCGAGGAAGTACAAGGGTTTACGCCGATCGGTTTCAAACTCCGTCATCACGACCGCGCCGCGATAGGGTACTGTGCCTTTTCGATTGCCCAGTAACGCCACATCACTATTACTGTCGGAAAGATCCAATATCAGCATATTTTCACGGTACGGCGTCAGACTGTCATAAACCGCGTAACCTTTGCTGTTGGTTGTCAGGTAACGATGTCCCTGCACCGCCGCGCCCTGTAATCCAGGCGCTTTAACAATGGCAAATGTATCCGAAAGCCGAGGAGCTAACGCGACACCCTCTGACCACACCACCAAACCACCCTGAATATTGCCGCTGGCCTGTTGATATTTATTCGATTGGCTATAACTGCTGCCAATGGTTGCCATAGGCGCGCGCCAGGCCAGGTTACCCCCCACCGTTGTCTCGCTCCCCTGCCGCTGATGACTGAAGTTAGCGCCGTAGTTGAATTGATCACGACTACCCGCTACACCGCTTAAGCTGGTGTTATTCGACTGATAACCATCATCATCAAATGTTGTTGAGTTAGAGACAAACAAATCGCGCCGCGGCGTAGAAATACCATCCTCCCACGAGAACGGAATGGAGATATACAGGTTAAAACGCTTATCCTCGTGATTATCCTCATCGTACGTCTGGCTAACGGAAAAGGTATAACTGATACGTTGCCAGGCGTTCGAATAACTCAACTGATAATCTTTGCCCGTCCCACTACGTTGCCAGTAGTCACGCCACAGGCCACTGGCCGTCAGGCCCCCCCAGTTTTCGGGTAATGCTTGATTGATATTAAGCGAAAAACTGTTCTTTCGACCAAAGTCATTCTGGTAATAATCCACAATGTCATAAACATCATTTTCATCATGCCTATAGCTATTTTTGTTATTCGCCCACACGTGATCGTTGAAGGTACGATAATCCTGCGAAGAGTAGCGATAACCCGCCAGCGCAAACTGTGTTCCGGTCTGTGCGATATATTTATTCCACGCAACCTGATAACTCTGCCCGTCAAAAACGCCATTATCCTGTTCGCTGTGCGAGTACGTTCCATCTACAGAAACCGCACCAATCGGCGTGTTCCATCCCGTGCCGAATACAAATGAAGAGTAGTTATCCGACAACATGGAACCGCCATATACCGTTAGCAGATTATTCAGTCCATACTGGTAACTACCCTGTATAAAATCAGACTGGTTGCTCGCGCCTTCGATGTTGCTACGTCCGGCGGCAAAATCATATTTCGCGACCCCCGCCTGCAACATATTGGGTACCGATGAATAAGGCACAAGGTAATGCCTTATCGAACCATCAGCCTCTTTAACACTAACGTCCAGATCCGCGCCGCCACCCGCAAGCTGCAAATCATCAATGGCGAATGGCCCCGGGGAGACCTCTTTCTGATAAATAACAAAACCGTTTTGTTCAATAGACACCAGCGCATTGCTCTGGGCTATGCCACGTACCACCGGCGTAAAGTGCTGTTTCGAATTTGGTAACATTTGCATATCGCGCCAGATACGCACACCGCGAAACCGTACAGCATCAAAAATATCCGAGCCGGTATACATGTCCCCGGCACGCAATGTGCCAAGGATGGACGGGATACCCCGTTCCATATATAAGGTATTACTTTTCCATTCGCCGCTACCTTCGTTACCTTTCGTATAGTTGGCATTTGAATGCAGTTGCCAGTCCAGCAAATTCAATCCGCTGTTCAGATTGACATAGCTGCTTTTATCATTTCCGCCGAGTTTATAATTACTGTAATACTGGCTGGCATAATAGGAAGTATAAAATGCGTTAATTCCGCGATCCCAGGTTTCAGGCGGCATATATCCTGATTCATATTCAACTACATATGCCTGAGGCACGCTTAAATTCAGGATAAATTGCCCAATGTCATAACCAATACTGCCGCCCTGCACTGCTGCACGCAGCGGTACACAATCTACGCCTTTATCTGCTTTAATCCCTTCAGTACGAATACCAATTTGCTGCAACTGCGCCCAGGATAAGCATGTTGCATCCGGTTCGGATTTAATATTAATATCGTAATGACCGCGCCAATGGTTATTTAGATAAACATCCATTTCATATATGCCGGGCATCGGCTTGTCGCCATCAATGTGATAGCGAGAAATTTTCTCACCGTTCAAACCACCGATCATAAAGTGGGTATCAAACGTTTCTTCTTCAGCCCATACAGATAATGAAGTTGCCAGCACCGACAAGATGGTCAGTGTAATCGAATTGATCTTTGACATAGCCAGTCCTTGAGCTATTATTCAGTTTTTATTTTTTCACTCAAATAATTACCGTAATCGTCAATAAGCGTGATTTTGTAATGACTAACCATAGCGGTGGTGCTCAACTTTTTATCTGACCACGGAGCAAGTAACACTGTCTCGCTATTTATTTTAGTATGACCTACTAATTCAGGTATCGTTATCCAGTTTGCGGAATTGTTTTTGATATTAATACCACCACTGGCATATTTTATACTTAAGCGAGAAAAACTTTTTTCGTCCACACTGGTAATACCTTGCGGGCGATAAATAAATTTGATGCGATTCTGCATAGCAAATTTAATCATATTCTTACCTTCTGATTCCGCAGAATTAGGAGGAATATCTAACACATTAAGAAAAAAAAGGCTTTCGCGATCTTTTGGCAACGTATTCGTCAGTTGCTTAATTTTTAGCTGCTGGCCGGAACCACCGCTAACTTTTGCCACCGGCGGCGTCATCACAAACGGTACGTGAATTTTCTCCGGTGGCAGGCTGGTATCACCGTCGTCAATCCACGACTGGACCAGCGCACTGCGATTACCTTCATTCATTAACTGCACGGTAATTTCTTTTTTCTGTGCTGGATAAATGATACGCGTGCCGTAAATGTAAACGCCTCCCCATGCAGGCAATACTGTGCCAGCCAATAATAATACTATTATTTTTTTCATTATAATTATCCTTACTACGGAAATAATCGGCGACCAGAGCCGCCGACAAACAGGATAGTAATCTTAATCAGTAACAACAGTCATCGTCAGCGAAGAGGCAACATCACCCGCAGAGACAGCGGCTGAACCAATTTTCGCGTAACGTGCGCTAAAGTTCAGCGTATATTTATTATCTTCTGTTTTAGTTAACTCAATACCTGTATCGGGGTTAACCTGTTTTGTAAAATCATCACCATAGTAAACGGAGAAGCCTGCACCATTATTTGCTGCGGTATTTCGTGTAATATATTTATTAGTGCTATCAAATTGAGAACTGGAGAAAGTAATTTTCGGTGCTTTATCCCCCGTACATTCAACAGTTAATGGCACGGTGGTTTTATTTGAGTATCCGTCATAAACCCCTCCAGCACTTAAGGCATTTAGTCTGTCAGCACCAATCTGGTTCATACCAATGGTCGCCGTGGTATCACCCGTAAATTTACAGGTAGTCCCAACAACCTTACCAGTAATAATCAATTCACCCTGATCAGAATCAGCAGCAAATGCCCCAGTGCTCATAAATACAGTGGACAAAATAGCAACAGAAATAGTTGAACGTTTCATAGCGTCTTCCTTAGTGAATTAATTTCTATTTATTAAGAGGGTTTAACCCTTTAAATTAAATTCTCACACCAGAAACGTTACCGCAATGTAAACGCGTTGTTTTATTGATTTAAAACAAATAACAATCAGCAATATAATTGCAACAAATAAATTGCGCTAAACATTATATTTAGAATTAATAAATCAATACAATTAACTGCCCACGAATCATGTTAAAAATGAATAACAAAAAACGAATTATTCATATAAATAATAAATAGCGATACTTAGTCGTAATGATTTAGCACAATCTGTCGCGTTGCATCCCCTTGTACAGCCACAACCTCAGTTACTACGCCCCTGACAGATGTAGACACTACATCTGTCAGGTTTGAAAGGCGGGTCGTGTTGCCACACCGCTGCTGTAACTGACTATCCACAACATCAGCGCTGCAGGTAGGAACAGTAACGCTTCCACTAATCGTCAATGTTGCCGTATCAGAGGCGAAGACAGGGAATCCAACTCCATAACTCAAAACGATTATTCCCATCAGAAAACGGTTTTTCATTATTAACGTTATTCCTGTAGTTAACGTAAAACAGCATAAACACGGTTTGTTCAGTGAACTGTGCACGAAAAAATCCGTACAGATCAATTGAAATTGTAGATTAATGAAGCGAATTTGATCAATTCAAATGATGATTTACGACTTTTTTCAGATAAAAACGGGGTTTCATTAAGTCAGGATAAACAATAGGGCGTTACTTTTTTATCTAATATATTCACCGCATCAATAATGTATTGGTGCGGTGAATACCTTCAGAAGAGATTAAACCGCGCGGAAGGCAATTTCCCCCGGGATAACCTCTCCCTGCCAGTAGAGCTGTGCGGCGACACGGCCGGCCAGATCGCGATAAATCGCGGTAAACTCACTGTCAGGACGACTGATAACCGTCGGCATACCGCGGTCGAGATCTTCACGCAAGGAAATATGCAGCGGCATCTGTCCCAGCAGTTGGGTGTGATATTGCTCAGCCAGCTTTTGTGCGCCACCCGTGCCGAAAATTGGTTCATGATGACCGCAGTTGCTGCAAATATGCATGCTCATATTTTCAACAATACCCAGCACCGGTACTTCCACTTTTTCGAACATCACGATGCCTTTTTTCGCATCGATAAGCGCAATGTCCTGCGGTGTCGTGACCACTACCGCACCTGTTACCGGAATGTTCTGCGCCAGCGTCAGCTGAATGTCACCCGTACCCGGCGGCATATCCAGAACCAGATAATCAAGATCCGGCCATAAGGTCTCTTGCAGCATTTGTAACAACGCTTTGCTGGCCATTGGTCCACGCCACACCATCGCATTGTCATCAGTGACCAGATAACCAATAGAGTTCGTCGCCAGGCCATGAGACATGATCGGCGCCATATGGGTGCCATCTGGCGAGGTTGGGCGCTGATTTTCCGCACCGAGCATGGTCGGAATGGACGGACCATAAATGTCGGCATCCAGAATACCTACTTTCGCCCCTTCGGCTGCCAGCGCCAGAGCCAGGTTCACCGCAGTGGAGGATTTACCCACACCACCTTTGCCGGAACTCACAGCAATGATGTTTTTCACACCATTAATACCCGGCTGGTTTTTCACGCGTTTCAGCGTCGCGATATTGTGCGACAGCTTCCAGTCAATGGCTTTCGCGCCGGTGATGCGCAATAGATCGGCACTGCATTGCTCTTTTAACACTTCAAACGCGCTGTGCCAGACGAACGGCATCACCAGCTCAACGTGCAACGTGTCATCCATCCAGGCGACATGGTGCAACGCTTTTAACGTCGTCAGATTATGCTTCAGGGTTGAATGCTGAAAATTCGCCAGCGTCCCGGCGACCATGGCGCGCAGGGTTTCTGGTGATTTGGCCTGGGATTGTGCGTTCATCCCGACTCCTTTTTGTTGTTCTGAAAAGACGATTGTCAGCGAGTAGTTTACTCCAACCGCAACAATTATTCATTTAAGGATAAATGCCCTTATCACTTGGCGCAGTAATTACCATTTTGGTACTATCAAAGCCCTTTTCACTACAAAAGAAGTAATTGCCCACTATGACTCAAGTCGCGAAGAAAATTCTGGTAACGTGCGCGCTGCCGTACGCCAACGGCTCTATCCACCTCGGCCATATGCTGGAGCACATCCAGGCTGATGTCTGGGTCCGTTACCAGCGAATGCGCGGCCACCAGGTTAACTTCATCTGCGCGGACGACGCACACGGTACGCCAATCATGCTGAAAGCCCAGCAGCTTGGTATTACACCTGAGCAGATGATCGGTGAAATGAGTCAGGAGCATCAGACTGATTTTGCAGGTTTTGACATCAGCTATGACAACTACCACTCTACGCACAGCGAAGAGAACCGTGAGTTGTCCGAGCTTATTTACACGCGCCTGAAGGAAAACGGTTTTATTAAGAACCGCACCATCTCTCAGCTTTACGATCCGGAAAAAGGCATGTTCCTGCCGGATCGTTTTGTTAAAGGTACCTGCCCGAAATGTAAATCTCCGGATCAGTACGGCGATAACTGCGAAGTGTGCGGCGCAACCTACAGCCCGACCGAACTTATCGAGCCGAAATCCGTTGTTTCCGGCGCGACACCGGTAATGCGTGACTCCGAGCACTTCTTCTTTGACCTGCCGGCGTTCAGCGAAATGCTGCAGGCGTGGACGCGCAGCGGCGCGTTGCAGGAGCAGGTTGCCAACAAAATGCAGGAGTGGTTTGAATCTGGCCTGCAGCAGTGGGATATTTCCCGCGATTCTCCGTACTTCGGTTTTGAAATTCCGAATGCGCCGGGTAAGTATTTTTATGTCTGGCTGGATGCGCCAATTGGCTATATGGGGTCGTTCAAAAACCTGTGCGACAAACGTGGCGACACCGTCAGCTTTGATGAGTACTGGAAGAAAGACTCCGATGCGGAGCTGTATCACTTCATCGGTAAAGATATTGTCTACTTCCACAGCCTGTTCTGGCCTGCCATGCTGGAAGGCAGCAACTTCCGCAAACCGACTAACCTGTTCGTTCACGGGTATGTCACAGTAAACGGCGCGAAGATGTCCAAGTCTCGCGGGACCTTCATTAAAGCCAGCACCTGGCTGAAACACTTTGATGCTGACAGTCTGCGTTACTACTACACCGCGAAACTCTCTTCGCGCATTGATGATATCGACCTGAACCTGGAAGATTTTGTTCAGCGTGTTAACGCCGATATCGTCAACAAAGTCGTGAATCTGGCTTCTCGTAACGCAGGATTTATTGCTAAACGCTTTGACGGCATTCTGGCCACCGAACTGGCCGATCCGGCGCTGTACAAAACCTTTACCGACGCAGCTGCAGTCATCGGTGAAGCGTGGGAAAGCCGCGAATTCGGTAAAGCAATCCGCGAAATTATGGCGCTGGCCGACGTGGCGAATCGCTATGTTGACGAACAGGCACCATGGGTTGTCGCTAAACAGGAAGGCCGTGACGCCGACCTGCAGGCAATTTGCTCCATGGGTATTAACCTGTTCCGCGTCCTGATGACATACCTGAAACCGGTACTGCCGACGCTTGCTGAACGTGTTGAGGCATTCCTGAACAGCGACCTGACCTGGGATTCCATTGAGCAACCGCTGCTCGGTCACAAGGTCAACACCTTTAAGGCGCTCTACAACCGTATCGACATGAAACAGGTTGAAGCGCTGGTGGAAGCGTCCAAAGAAGAAGTGAAAGCCGCAGCCGCACCGGTGACCGGCCCGCTGGCGGATGACCCTATCCAGGACACCATCACCTTTGACGATTTCGCCAAAGTTGATCTACGCGTGGCGCTGATTGAAAACGCCGAGTTCGTGGAAGGTTCCGACAAACTGCTGCGTCTGACGTTGGATCTCGGTGGTGAGAAGCGTAACGTCTTCTCCGGTATTCGCTCTGCCTACCCGGATCCCCAAGCCCTGATTGGCCGCCAGACCATTATGGTGGCGAACCTGGCGCCGCGTAAGATGCGCTTCGGTATCTCTGAAGGGATGGTGATGGCAGCAGGCCCTGGCGGAAAAGACATCTTCCTGTTAAGCCCGGATGACGGTGCTAAACCAGGTCAGCAGGTGAAATAACAAAAAAGCCGGAGATAATCTCCGGCTTTTTTTCCGGCTGGCGGCTTCGCCTTTCCCAGCCTGCAAATCCCGTAGGCCCTGCAAACGCAACGCCACTGGGCAAAATTCACGACTTCGCGTTATGTACTCGTGCAGTTAAACCACGCAAGAAATAGCGCAAAAATTGGTCACCACATTCGCGATAGTTCTTATGCTCCGGTGCACGCATCATCGCGGTAATTTCCGGCATCGATACGCGAAATTTCTGTTCGGTCATGATGGCCAGAATATCATCGGTTTTCAGTGAAAACGCGATACGCAGTTTTTTCAGCACCGTATTGTTGTTAACACGACGTTCAATCGCCAGCTCCGGTGCAGAATCATCTTTGCCACGCAGATGATAGATAAGGCCGTTCAGGAAACCGGAGAGGATGATATCCGGGCAGCGAACAAACCCGTCTTCATCTTCTTTTGTCATCCAGGTGTCAAAACCTGCCGAGGTGGATTCCATCTCAGCAAGCGCAAGAATGCGCACCATGTCGTTATTGTTCGCTTTCAGGGTGTAGCGCAGGCTACGAAGAATATCGTTACTTAGCATAGAGCCTTCAACTGTCGATGATGCAATGGCGCGCAGTGTACCAGTTTTACAGGCCAATCGCCTCTTTTAGACTTTTGAGGTAACGACGGCTCACCGGGACAGTCAGTCCGTTACGTAAAATCAGCTCAGCCTGGCCATTATCTTCCAGACGAATCTCCTGCAAATGGGCCATGTTGACCAGGTATTGTCGGTGGCAGCGCAGCAGCGGAGTACGGCTCTCCAGTGTTCTAAGCGTCAGCTCGGTGAATCCTTCTTTGCCATCGCTACTGGTCACATAAACGCCGCTCATACGACTGCTGACAAACGCCACATCATCCATTTGCAGCAGATAGATTCGGCTATGACCACTACATGGAATGAACTTAAGCGCCTGCTGATGTTCCGGCAGTAACGACACATCCTGCTTCGTGCGCTCCTGACGTAAACGGATCAGCGTTTTCTCCAGCCGCGTTTCTTCAATCGGCTTAAGCAGATAATCAAAGGCATGCTCTTCAAAGGCTTTCACTGCATATTCATCAAAAGCGGTGAGAAAAACGATATACGGGCGATGCTCGGGATCAAGCATACCCACCATTTCCAGGCCGCTAATACGCG
The DNA here is from genome assembly GCF_046555775.1 of Citrobacter sp. U14242. NCBI lineage: Bacteria > Pseudomonadati > Pseudomonadota > Gammaproteobacteria > Enterobacterales > Enterobacteriaceae > Citrobacter > Citrobacter sp. U14242. Next base: position 477,588 of record NZ_JBKGLW010000001.1, on the reverse strand, counting down.
GCATCTGGATATCAAGGAACAGCACATCCGGTCGCAGCTTATGTACTGCACCAATGGCCTCTACCGCATTCGAACACTCTCCGACTATCTCGATGTCGCTTTGCTCCTGTAACAGGATCCGCAGGTTCTCCCGCGCTAACGGTTCATCATCGACGATCAGCACTTTGATCATGCCAGTTCCTCCAGGGGAAGTCGTAAAGTAATTCGGGTAAAGAGGTCAGGCTCACAGGCTACGCTGATACCAAAATCATCGCCAAACCGTTCCCGCAGGCGTTTGTCCACCAGACTCATTCCAAGCCCACTGGACTCAGTCGTGGGCTGATACAGTCCGGCATTATCTTCAATATCCAGCATCAGATACTGCCCTTCCTGACGAGCAGTGATAGAGACTTCTCCGGTATCAAGTAGCTGGGAAGTGCCATGCTTAATCGCATTCTCAACTATCGGTTGCAGAGTAAACGCAGGCAATTGCTGATGCGAAAGCGCTTCCGGGACCGTTAAGGTTACCTGCAGACGGGACTGGAATCGTGCCTTTTCAATTTGTAGATAGGCATTTACGTGTTCGATTTCATCAGCCAGCGTCACAATTTCCGACGGACGTTTTAAATTCTTACGAAAGAAAGTCGAGAGATATTGCACCAGTTGGCTGGCCTGTTCGCTGTCACGACGGATCACAGCTTTAATCGTATTCAACGCGTTAAACAGAAAATGGGGATTAACCTGCGCATGCAGGAGTTTGATTTCAGACTGAGTCAGCATCGCTTTTTGTCGCTCATATTGTCCGGCCAGAATTTGCGCGGAAAGCAACTGGGCAATCCCTTCCCCCAGCGTGCGGTTAATTGAGCTAAAGAGACGGTTTTTGGCTTCATACAGTTTAATCGTCCCCATCACCCGTTGGTTTTCACCACGCAACGGGATCACCAGCGTCGACCCTAATTTGCATTGCGGATGCAGTGAACAGCGATAAGGCACTTCATTACCGTCGGCATACACGACTTCTCCGGTTTCAATCGCCCGTTGGGTGTATGAAGAAGATATGGGCTTGCCTGGCAGATGATGGTCATCACCAATGCCGGTAAAGGCCAGCAACTTCTCGCGGTCAGTAATCGCCACCGCACCGATATCCAACTCTTCATACAGCACCTGAGCAACCTTCATGCTGTTAACCTCGTTAAATCCCTGTCGCAGAATCCCCTCCGTAGAGGCAGCAACTTTTAGCGCAGTGGCAGAAAACGCCGAGGTGTATTTTTCAAACATCGCGCGTTTGTCGAGCAGAATACGCATAAACAACGCTGCGCCAACGGTATTGGTCACCATCATCGGTGCGGCAATGTTACTGACCAGGTGCAATGCATTCTCAAAGGGGCGCGCAATCAGCAAAATGATGAGCATCTGCACCAGCTCGGCAACAAAAGTAATCGCACCAGCCGTCAGCGGGCTAAACACTTTATCAGTACGGCCTCGTCGAGTGAGTACACTGTGTACCAGCCCCCCAAGCAGGCCTTCCACTATCGTCGAAATCATGCAACTGAGTGCCGTCATGCCCCCCATCGAATAGCGATGAAGACCGCCGGTCAGGCCAACCAGCCCCCCAACAACAGGCCCGCCAAGCAGCCCGCCCATCACCGCGCCGATGGCACGGGTGTTCGCAATGGAGTCTTCAATATGCAACCCAAAGTAGGTGCCCATAATGCAAAAAATGGAGAAGGTGACGTAGCACAGAAGTTTGTGCGGCAGTCGGACAGTGACCTGCATCAGCGGGATAAACAGGCGCGTCTTGCTCATTAACCACGCGATAACGAGAAACACGCACATCTGCTGAAGCAGCAGCAACACCAGATTAAACTCGTACATACCCGCCAACCACACATTTCTTAAAAGCGCGTAACATACATGGGCTGCGCATAACTTTCTTTGAACTGTTGCAAAAAAACAGGAATTTGTGAGAACGATCACTCGAAAGCGCGAGTATGACGACAATCTCACCCTTCTTCTGATCAAAAAACAGACAAAACTACCTGGTTCGCAAAAGAGCGTCTAAAGTAAAACTGGGACCTCGCGAGCAAGAGTGAGACAACGATGGCGCTTTACACGATAGGTGAAGTGGCTTTGCTTTGTGATATCAACCCTGTCACTTTACGTGCATGGCAGAGGCGTTACGGATTACTAAAACCTCAGCGTACTGACGGGGGGCATCGCCTGTTTAACGATGCGGACATTGACAGGATCCGTGAGATAAAACGCTGGATAAATAATGGCGTTCAGGTCAGTAAAGTTAAAATGTTACTCAGCAATGAGAACATTGATGTGCATAACGGCTGGCGTGAGCAACAAGAAACGCTATTGAGCTATTTGCAAAGTAACAATTTGCACAGCCTCAGGTTGTGGATCAAAGAGCGTGGTCAGGATTACCCTGCGCAAACGCTCAATACACATTTGTTCATTCCTCTGCGACGACGTCTGCAATGCCAGCAGCCCATTCTTCAGGCGCTGTTGGGGATCCTTGACGGTGTGCTCATCAATTATATTGCGATTTGCCTTGCCTCGGCGCGTAAAAAACAGGGTAAAGATGCCCTGGTAGTCGGCTGGAATATCCACGATACCACCCGCTTATGGCTGGAAGGTTGGGTCGCCAGCCAGCAAGGATGGCGCGTTGATGTGCTGGCCCACTCGCTCAATCAGCTACGGCCCGAACTGTTTGAAGGGCGCACCCTGCTCGTCTGGTGTGGAGAGAACCAAACCCCTGCACAACACCAACAACTGGATGAGTGGCGCGCGTTAGGTCATGATATTTATCCACTCGGTATTTAATATTTTATTAACAAACGTGTACAATCCTTGAATTCACATAAGGAGTACAAAATGAGCGCAGCTAAAATCGGTGTTATAACCCTCTTCCTGCTGATGGCTATCGGTGGTATCGGCGGCGTGATGCTGGCAGGGTATACTTTTATTTTACGTGCCGGGTAAGGTAGTTCGCGAATCGCTCAAACCCGCGATCGATAATGACTGCGGCCAATGCGACCAGCAGCGCCCCCTGGATCACATAGGCGGTATTAAACCCGCTTAATCCAATAATAATCGGTGTTCCCAGCGTATTCGCACCAACGGTAGAGGCTATCGTTGCGGTGCCAATATTAATAATCACTGACGTGCGAATTCCGGCCAGAATAACCGGTGCCGCGAGCGGAAGTTCGACTTTGCGTAGCTGCTGCCCATGACTCATGCCCATCCCGCTGGCAATCTCTATTACGCTGGCAGAGATCCCTCCCAGCCCTGCCAGTGTTGCCTGTAAGATCGGTAACACCCCATACAGGATCAGCGCGATAATCGCAGGCTCCGGGCCAAACCCCATCACCGGTACAGCGATCGCCAGCACCGCAACCGGCGGAAAAGTTTGCCCCACGGCGGCAATCGTTTCGACCAAAGGTCTGAACTCTACTCCCCATGAGCGGGTTACCGCCACACCTGCCCCAACCCCAATAATGACAGCAATCAGGCTTGAAATACCCACCAGTGTGAAATGCGCAAATGCCAGCGCCGTAAAGCTCTCTTGCTGATAAACAGGACGCGGCAATTGGGGAAACAACGCGCTGAATAGTGCCTGGCTGTGGGGCAATCCCACCAGCAACACCAGGAACAGCGCAATGAGCCACAGCAGAGGATCACGCAGATGTTTCACCGTGCGGTGTCTCCGAAAGCAGATCGTGAAAATGCAGCGTACCGCGGGCCGCACCCTGAGCATTCACTACCGGCAACACATCACAGCCACGGGCGACAAAAACAGACAACGCATCACGTAACGTCATCTCGTCCACCAACGGCTCACCCGCCAACTGTTCACCACGACGGATAAAATCCCCCACCGTACGCAGCGACAGCAGCCGTACCCCCAGCTCAGTGTGGCCAAAAAAGGTCCGCACGAAATCATTAGCAGGCGCAGTCAACATCGACAGCGGCGTGCCTTGCTGCACCACCTTGCCCGCATCCATTAACACCAGGTGTTCCGCCAGTCTCAGCGCTTCATCAATATCATGCGTCACCAGCACGATGGTACGACCCAACAGACGATGGATACGGCTCATCTCCTGCTGTAGCGCACTGCGTGTTACCGGGTCCAGCGCGCCAAAAGGTTCGTCCATCAGCAGGACCTGAGGGTCAGCCGCCAGCGCGCGTGCTACACCGACTCGCTGCTGTTGACCGCCGGAAAGCTGATGCGGATAACGGTGACGCAAATCCGCTTCCAGCCCCAGCAACGCCATCAGTTCTTCTGTTCGGTCATCAATACGTGCACGTGACCACTTTTGCAGCTGTGGTACGGTGGCAATGTTCTGGGCGACAGTCCAGTGTGGAAATAAGCCAATCGACTGGATGGCATAGCCCATGCGTCGCCTTAGTTCCAGCACCGGCAGACTACGGATCTCTTCTCCGGCAAAACGAATCTGACCACTGTCATGCTCGACCAGCCGGTTGATCATTTTCAGCGTAGTGGACTTCCCCGACCCGGAGGTCCCAATTAATACCGAAAAACTACCTTCGCCTAAATGCAGATTGAGATCGCTCACGGCCTGTTGCTGGTTATAGGTTTTATTGACATGGCTAAATTCAATCATCGTTTGTCACCTTCAGCAGCGCTAAGCCTAAATCAAACAGTGCATCAATCAGCACTGCCAGTACCACCACCGGAATCACGCCCAGTAGCACTAAATCCACGGCGCTACTGAGTAGCCCTTGAAAGACCAGCGCGCCAAATCCGCCTGCACCAATCAATGCGGCAATGACCGCCATCCCCACCGTCTGAACCATCACCACCCGCAAACTGCGCAGGAAAATGGGTAGCGCTAACGGAAGTTGCACCGAAATAAAACGCTGACGCGCGCTCATCCCCATAGCCCGCGCACTTTCCAGCACATCACGCGGAACCTGATTCAGCCCGGCCACCACGCCACGAACCAATGGCAATAATGCATACAGCACCAGCGCAATCAGTGCGGGCGTCAGGCCCGTTCCCGCTACGCCGAGCGAGCCAAGCCACGGGAAATGCTTAACCAGTCCGGCAAGCGGTGCGATCAACAAGCCAAACAATGCGACGGAGGGGATCGTCTGGATGACATTCAGCACGGCAAATACTGGCCCCTGACGCGAAGCCGAAAAGGTGCACCAGATACCCAGCGGCACGCCAACACACAGCGCAGGCACCACAGTACCGAACAGAATAGTCAGGTGCTGCGCCAGAGCATCATCAAAGACATCCTGGCGGTTGGCATATTCTTTGAGCAAAGAAAGATCGTTAAGGGAACCGGACAGCAGCAGCGCCACTGGCACAATGACAATTTGTGCATGCAGTACCCAGCGCCACAGCGGCTGAGCGGTGATACGTCGAATGGCGTCACTGCCAGCGAGCAACAACACCCCTAACCCAAGCCAGAAACCGCTACCCAGACTGGTTCTGGCGACAGAAGTTCCTGTCTGAGCCAGATGCGTTGCCATTTTCCCGGCCATAAACAACGCCGCAATCACCAGTAACTGGACAACAACCAGCGTCAATACATTGCCGGATTTACCGGGTATGAAGCACAGAACCACGAGCAGTAAAAGGGTCGCCGCCAGTCCCCACACCATGTTGGGCCAGACCTCCCAGAGTTGGCGACCTTCACCGGAAACCAGACGATTAGGGGCATAACTGATGAAAGGAAGCGCGGCTGCGGCCACGGTCAGAACCACCAGCAGCAACAGCACACGATTAACTGATATCTTCGACACAACACTCACCTGCTGCAAATCCGTTACTTCACCCATCCTTTTTGCTTCAGGTAATCTGCAGCGACTTTTTTCGCATCCAGCCCCTCAACGGCGATACTGGCGTTGAGCTGCTGCAGCGTTTTTTCATCCAGACTGGCAAAAACCGGCTGTAGCCATTCCCCCATTTGCGGGTAATCCTTGAGTACCACGTCACGTACGACTGGCGCAGGTGCGTAAATGGGCTGAACCCCTTTGGGATCACTTAATGTTTGCAGCCCCAGCGCAGCAACGGGACCATCGGTTCCGTAAGCCATTGCAGCATTAACTCCGGAGGTCTGCTGCGCCGCAGCTTTAATTGTCACCGCCGTATCGCCCCCTGCCAGTGACAACAATTGGTTCTGATTGAGCGTGAAGTCATACGCTTTTTCAAATGCGGGCAGCGCATCTGCACGTTCAATAAACTCAGCAGAGGCAGCCAGTTTGAAAGTCCCCCCCTCTTTCAGGTAACGGCCTAAATCCGCAAGAGAGACAAGTTTGTTTTTTTCAGCGATATCCTGACGTACTGCAATAGTCCAGGTATTATTGGCTGGCGCAGGCGTAAGCCAGATCAGCTTATTTTGCTCAGCGTCCAGTTTTTTCACTTTCTCGAAACCTGCCTGCGCATTTTTCCACGCGGGGTCGTTTTCATCTTTAAAAAAGAATGCGCCATTACCGGTATATTCCGGATAAATATCCAGCTCACCGGAAGTGATGGCCCCACGCACCACGGGCGTAGTGCCCAGTTGTACTTTATTGACAGTTTTCACGCCGTGGCTTTCAAGCACCTGCAAAATAATATTGCCGAGCAGCGCCCCTTCGGTATCAATTTTTGACCCCACAGTGACGGGTGATGCGGCCTGTAAAGGCAAGCTTATCGTGGCCAGCAACGCCAGCGAACCCACCCATACCTTTGAGATTGTCATGCTGCTCTCCTCATCCTTTTGCTGCCCTTTTCAGAGACTTGAGGAAAAAGCATAGTTGAAAAATCCAGTCTTAACCTGGCTATTGGGGGGTAACACTGAGAGTTATTAGCGGTAAGGCGAGAACAAAATAAAAAAATCCGGCAAACCCAACGTGAATTTACCGGATGATACGATTTCGCAGGCCTGATAAACGTAGCGCTATCAGGCACTGCGCGTGGCTTTACTCACCAATTATAACAATTCAAACTCGCCCTGCTTCACTCTGGCGGAGTCTACGCCGATAAAGACGTTAAATTTGCCCGGCTCCGCATCGTATTTCATATGCTGGTTCCAGAACTTCAGCGCGTCAATATCAATGGGGAAACTGACGGTCTGGGTTTCACCTGGTTTGAGGTTCACTTTCTCAAAGCCTTTCAGCTGTTTGACCGGACGACTCATCGAGGCCGTCACATCCTGTAAATACATCTGAATGACTGTCGCACCTTCACGCTTGCCGGTGTTGGTTACCTGCACGCTGGCAGTCACGGTTCCGTCACGTTTCATTGTTGGTGCAGAGAGCTTCACATCAGACACGGTAAACGTGGTGTAGCTCAGGCCATAACCAAAGGGATATAGCGGGCCATTCGCTTCATCAAAGTAGCGCGATGTATATTTGTTCGGCTTATCGGCGTTATATGGGCGACCAGTATTAAGATGGCTGTAATAGACCGGGATCTGCCCCACCGATCGTGGGAAAGACATCGGCAGCTTACCTGACGGGTTATAATCGCCAAACAGCACATCAGCAATCGCGTTACCGCCTTCGGTCCCGGCAAACCAGGTCTCGAGGATCGCATCAGCCTGCTGATCTTCCTTCACCAGGGCCAGGGGACGACCGTTCATCAGCACCAGTACCAGCGGTTTCCCGGTTGCTTTCAGAGCAGCAATCAGATCACGCTGGCTTTGCGGGATAGTGATATCGGTTCGACTAGAGGCTTCATGCGCCATCCCCTGCGCTTCACCCACTACCGCAACAACCACGTCAGACTGTTTTGCCGCGTTAACGGCTTCATCAATCATCTCCTGCGGCGAGCGTGGGTCAACTTTCACCGCCTCTTCGTACAGGTTAAGGAAGTCCACAATACCTTTATCGTTGGTGATATTCGCCCCTTTGGCGTAGACCACTTTACCTTTATCACCTATGGCATTTTTAATGCCTGTCAGCACCGTGACCGACTGATCGGCAACACCCGCCGCAGACCAGCTTCCCATGACATCACGTTTGCTGTCTGCCAACGGTCCGACAACTGCCACGGTTGCTGTTTTTTTCAGAGGCAATGTTTCCAGACGGTTTTTCAGCAATACCAGGCTTTCACGCGCCACGTCACGGGCTTCTTTGCGATGCAAACGGCTTTCCGCGTTGGTGTCCTGTGGATCAGATTCTTTCGCCCCCAGGTGGCTGTACGGGTCGTTAAACAGACCCATATCATATTTTACATTCAGTACATGGCGCGCGGCATCGTCGAGTTCCGCCATCGTAACCTTGCCCGACTTAATCAGTCCCGGCAGGTACTTACTGTAGTATTCATCGCTCATACTCATGTTAATACCGGACGTGATCGCCACGCGCACAGCATCTTCGGGGTCGGACGCGGTTCCGTGCTTAATCAATTCTTTAATTGCACCGTGATCGGAAACCGTTATGCCTTTAAAGCCCCACTTATCGCGCAGCACGTCTTTGAGCAGCCAGGCATCAGAGGTCGCAGGCGTCCCATTCAGTGAATTAAGCCCCACCATTACCGCACCGCTGCCGGCATCCAGTCCGGCCTTGTACGGCGGCATATAGTCGTTGAATAAACGCTGCGGACTCATATCCACGGTGTTGTACTCTTTTCCGCCCTCAACTGCGCCATAAGCAGCGAAGTGCTTGACGCTGGTCATCACGGAATACCTGTCGGCCGGACTTTTCCCCTGCATCGCTTCCACCATGGTTTTGCCCATGATGGCAGTTAAATAGGTATCTTCACCAAAACCTTCAGACGCACGGCCCCAGCGCGGATCGCGGGAGACATCGACCATCGGCGCCCAGGTCATGTTCAGACCATCGTCTGCGGCTTCATAGGCAGAAATCCGGCCAACTGTTCTGACCGCATCAAGGTTAAAAGAGGATGCCAGTCCAAGGCTTATCGGAAACACGGTACGTTGACCGTGCAGCACGTCATAGGCGAAAAAGAGAGGGATTTTCAGGCGGCTGAGTTCCATAACCTGATCCTGCATCTTACGGATATCCTGGCGAGTGACGGTATTAAAAATCGCCCCAACCTGTCCGTCTTTGATCATCTCACGGATGGCTTCTTTCGGGTTATCAGGTCCGACGCTTATCAAACGCAATTGCCCAATTTTCTCATCCACGGTCATCTGTTTGAGTAAATCGGTCACAAACGCATCCCGCGCTTCAGGCGTCAGTGGATGGTTACCAAACAAGGTGTCCGCCAGCGCTGGTTGCAACGCCAGGCCCACCGCGACACCTACAGAACATAGCCATTTCATGTTGATTCTCTCTTAATTTCTACCCGACGAGGCAGCGAAAATATAACAAAAACCGCAGCTTGCCGTAAGCCTAAACGGGAGTGGGGAAGAAAGCTAAGGATATTCTCTGAATTTTCAAAACCAGCATGAATCAGTGGGATACAACACAGAGACAATGCGAATGAGAAAGCGTATTGTCATACATAGCGCTATGCTTGTTCCTGATATTGAGTCCCACCACAAGGAGTGGAGAATGTCTTCCATTACAACAACTGATAATAAAGCGTTTCTGACTGAATTGACCCGCCTGGTCGGCCATTCACACCTGCTCACCGAACCGGCCAAAACTGCCCGTTATCGTAAAGGCTTCCGCTCGGGCCAGGGCGATGCGCTCGCCGTCGTTTTTCCCGGCTCGCTACTAGAACTGTGGCGTGTCCTCAACGCCTGCGTCTCGGCTGACAAAATAATCCTGATGCAAGCCGCCAATACCGGTCTGACCGAAGGCTCTACGCCTAGCGGCAATGATTACGATCGCGACATCGTTATCATCAGCACTCTGCGCCTCGACAAGCTGCACGTCATCGGCAACGGTGAACAGGTACTGGCTTATCCCGGTACGACACTTTATTCGCTGGAAAAGGCGCTCAAACCTTTTGGTCGTGAACCGCATTCGGTGATCGGTTCTTCCTGTATCGGTGCTTCCGTTATCGGCGGTATCTGCAACAACTCTGGCGGCTCGCTGGTACAACGTGGTCCGGCATACACAGAAATGTCGCTCTTTGCACGCATTGATGAGCAGGGCAAGTTACAGCTGGTTAACCATCTGGGTATTGAACTGGGTCAGACTCCGGAGCAGATCCTCAGTAAACTCGACGATGAGCGGATCAAAGATGATGATGTCCAGCACGATGGGCGTCATGCACACGATCATGATTACGTCACCCGCGTCAGAGATATTGAGGCCGATACGCCGGCACGCTATAACGCAGACCCTGAGCGATTGTTTGAATCTTCTGGTTGCGCCGGAAAGCTTGCGGTGTTCGCCGTGCGCCTGGATACCTTTGAGGCTGAGAAAAACCAGCAGGTCTTTTATATCGGTACCAACCAGCCAGAAGTGCTGACTGAAATCCGTCGTCATATTCTGGCCAAATTTGAACATCTGCCGGTCGCGGGTGAATATATGCACCGCGATATCTATGACATCGCCGAAACCTATGGCAAAGATACGTTTCTGATGATCGACAAACTCGGCACTGACAAAATGCCGTTTTTCTTTACGCTGAAAGGCCGCACCGATGCGATGCTGGAAAAAGTGAAAATTTTCCGCCCGCACTTTACCGACCGCGCGATGCAGAAATTTGGTCATTTATTCCCCAGCCATTTACCGGCACGGATGAAAAGCTGGCGTGATAAATACGAACATCACCTGCTGTTAAAAATGGCCGGTGGCGGTGTAGCAGAAGCACAGAGCTGGCTGACTGAGTTTTTCAAAACTGCTGAAGGTGATTTTTTTGCCTGTACACCGGAAGAAGGTAGCAAGGCATTTTTACACCGCTTCGCGGCGGCGGGCGCGGCCATTCGCTATCAGGCCGTCCATGCGGATGAAGTGGAAGATATTCTGGCGCTGGATATTGCGCTGCGCCGTAACGATACCGAATGGTATGAGCACCTGCCGCCGGAAATAGACAGCAAGCTGGTGCACAAACTCTACTACGGCCACTTTATGTGCTACGTCTTCCATCAGGATTACATCGTCAAGAAAGGCGTGGATGCTCACGAACTGAAAGAGCAAATGCTGGTGTTACTGCGTGAGCGCGGGGCACAATATCCTGCAGAACATAACGTGGGACATCTGTATAAAGCACCAGAAACATTGACGCGTTTTTATCGCGAGAACGACCCGACCAACAGCATGAATCCAGGTATTGGCAAGACCAGTAAGCAGAAGTTCTGGAAAGAATCGTAGGCCCGATAGCGTAAGCGCCATCGGGCTCGTTGCCCGGGGCGCTTCGCTTACCCGCCCTGCGGTTTAATCGTTTTGCGCGGTTTGCTCACCTGTCGCTGAACCCGCTGCCGCCATCTGTGCGGCTTTTTGTTTTTTATAGCTCAGCGCCGCGGCCGGAACAGGCATCACCTTACCGGTTTCGATCCAGGTGCGTAAACGGCTGGCATCGGCAAAGTGGGTATATTTGCCAAAGGCATCCATCACCACCAGTGCTACCGGCTTGTTGTTAATGACCGTGCGCATCACCAGACAGTGACCCGCCGCGTTGGTAAAGCCGGTTTTGGTGAGCTGAATGTTCCAGTTATCACGGTACACCAGATGGTTGGTGTTACGGAACGGCAGCGTATAAGCCGGATTAGCAAAGGTCGCCATGTCTTCACGCGTCGTACTCAACTGCCCTATCAGCGGATACTGCTTGCTGGCAATCAGCAGTTTAGTTAAATCACGCGCCGTCGAGACGTTATGAATCGATAACCCGGTCGGTTCCACAAAGCGCGTCTGGGTCATTCCCAACGACTTCGCCTTCGCATTCATTGCTTTGATAAAGGCGTTATAACCGCCCGGATAGTGGTGCGCCAGGCTTGCCGCTGCGCGGTTTTCTGAGGACATCAGCGCCAGCAGCAGCATGTCTTTACGGCTGATTTCGCTGTTCAGTCGCACACGAGAATAGATGCCTTTCATTTCCGGCGTCTGGCTGATATCAACGTTCAGTTTTTCATCCAGCGGCAGTCGTGCATCAAGCACCACCATCGCCGTCATTAATTTGGTAATCGACGCAATCGGGCGCACGAGGTCCGGGTGGTTCGAATAGATAACTTTGTTGGTATTCAGATCAACAATCATCGCACTACCGGAAGCAATCTCAGGTTGAGATGCCACTGCGGTAGTCGCCGTTTTCGCTACGGCTTGGGGTGCAAAAGGAACGGCCAGCACCAGGGCAAGACTTAATAATGAAACTCGGAATTTCAGCATGATGAGGTTTCTGATAATGGTTCACGCACGTCACAACGCACACCGCCTGAAATAAGGATTATCTCAAGCTAGCTCAGGCATCATAGCGATCCGGCAGGTTTGCCGCTACAGAAGAATCATCTCGAAATGCTGCGTTGCTGACTTTTACGTCAACAACGCAGCGCAGACAGGTTGTACGCCTAGAACAATCGGTATCCGTACCCCCACAGGATCACCGTAATCGCCAGCAGAACCTCCAGCACCAGAACGCCGATTGCCAGCGTTGAGCTGGAAAAGCTCAGCCCTTCTTCTTTAGTGATATTCAGGAACGTTGGAATACCGAGATAGAGTAAATAGCCGGTGTAAAACAGCGCGATGGTTCCCACGAGCGCACACAGCCAGACCAGCGGATACAGCGCCACCAGCCCGCTTAAAAACAGCGGGGTGGCAACATATCCGGCAAAGACCATGCAATGCGCCAGCGACGGGCGTCGCGGGTAATTACGCGCCATCCACCAGATAACTCTGCCCATGATGGCCACACCCGCCAACATCACGCCGTAAAACAGAATTGCCATCGCAAATCCGGTAAACAGGGATAACTTCAGTACATTGCCGTCGCCAAAATTCCAGCCAATTTGCGTGGTGCCAATAAACGCACAAATCACCGGGATTGCCGCCATCAGCAGTACATGGTGGGTATAGTGATGCGAAACACTTTCGTTTTCGCTGTTGATCACGTGCATTTCACGATCGGGATGGGAAAACAGCCCCCAGACATGGTTCATACCGCCCCCTTCTTGTCAGCTCCGGACCTCAACACTTCAAGTATAATTCAGCTTTTGATTATTTTATGTACACATGAAAAATACCGATGCGCTGAGTTGCTGCTTTTCCGGCATGAACAATTCACTGGGTGTATGCTATGGAGCGTGGAGGTCATACAACGTATGGATATAACGCATTATGTTGAGCAATACGGCTATGCGGCGCTGATTATTGGCAGCCTTGCCGAAGGCGAAACCATTACCTTGCTAGGCGGTGTTGCTGCGCATCAGGGAGTTCTTAAATTTCCGCTGGTGGTGCTCTCCGTCGCGTTGGGTGGGATGATTGGCGATCAGTTACTCTTTTTACTTGGGCGCCGTTATGGCGGTAAAATTTTACGTCGTTTCTCGCGTCATCGGGCAAAAATCCACTACGCACAGAAGATGATCCAACGGCGACCCTATCTGTTTGTGGTCGGCACACGCTTTATGTACGGCTTTCGCGTCATTGGCCCGTTGCTGATTGGGGCCAGCCACCTGCCGCCGAAGATTTTCATCCCACTGAATATCCTGGGGGCGTTTGTCTGGGCATTGCTGTTTACCACGCTCGGCTATGTGGGCGGTGAAGTGATTGCCCCATGGTTGCATAGCCTCGACCAGCATATTAAACATGGGGTCTGGTTGGTTCTGGTTATCGGCGTTGTGGTGGCTGCTCGCTGGTGGATGAAACGGCGAAGTAAACGCAAAGAACACTCGAATTGACCCGACAGAAGCTTCTGCCGGGTCAGACTATCAGGAAGCGCGGTAACCGCCGCCCAGTGCGCTGGTCAGCTGTATAGAAGCATCCAGCCACTGTCCCTGTATAACCAGACCATTAAGCTGTTCGCGTAATGCCGGAATTTTGGCCTCGCTAACCCGGGAACCCGCAATGATACCGGCGCTATATCGTGCCTGCGCAAGCCCCACAACGCGTTGTGCGTCATGTTCAATTTGCTGCTGATGCTGGTTCTTCTGCGCCAACGTTTCTACCTGTGATGCCGCACGCGCCACATCATTCACCGCATCGACCACTGCCTTGTTGTAATTTGCCACCGTCAGGTTGCTCTGCGCTTTCGTGATATCGAGATTCGCATTCAGTCTGCCGCTATCAAAAATAGGCAGCGTCAGTCCAGCCGTCACGCCCATCTGCTGTGCGGAATGGCGGAACAAATCGCTCAGATGCAGCGCATCCTGCTGTAAAAACGCCATCAGGTTAACGTCCGGATAGAATGCCGCTTTTGCCGCATCAATGCTGCTCAGCGATGACTCAATGTACCAATGTGCGGCCTGTAAATCAGGGCGGCGGGCCAGCAGCGAATAACCAAGCTGGGACGGTAGCTGGCTTTCTACCGCCGGTAGCGTCGTCGCTTTAAGCTTCATGACGGAAGATTGCGAGTTGGTCAGTGCGCTCAGCCGCGCCTCTATCACCTTCATTTTGCCGCTGACATCGTTCAGCTGCTGCTCCGTTTTACTGGAGTCGATATCCGTTTCAACACCTTCGACAGAAGAGGTAATCCCGTTTTGATACAGTTGACGATCGACGGTGATGACGTTCTGCTGCTCGTTTTTAATCTGCGTCAGCACAGTTTTCAGCGCCGCCTGTGTCTGCCACTCCCAGTACAGACGCGATACACCGCTCGCCAGTAACTGGCGAGTTTGCTCACGTTCAGCCTCCCGTGCTTTCACCTCACCAATACGCGCCGCCACTTCAGCCCGGTTTTTACCCCACAGATCCAGGTTCCAGCCTGCAGTTAAACCAAAGGTTCCATTGGTGTACCACGGCCCGGTAGTGCCTGCCGCAGGATCGGTAATGGCAAACGGTCCCATTAAACCTTCTGCCGACATTCTTTGACGTTCAACATCTGCGGAAAAATCAACCTCTGGACCATCCTGCGCCTTAACCGCTTTAGCCTGCGCTTCTGCCAGTTGAATGCGCTGTTCTGCTACCTGCATGTCTGGAGAATTCTTGAGTGTGCTGTCAATCAACGCATTCAGCTGTGGATCGTGATACGCCTTCCACCATTGGCTATCCGGCCAACCATTTTTTAATGCCGCAGGCAACGCGGAGTCAACGTTCATAGCGGGCGTCTGCTGTGACAGCGATTGACGATTGTCATGCATAGGAGCACAACCGACCACCCAAATAAGCAGCGGCAAACATGCTGTTGCAACAAGAACAGAGTTACGATTCATGGGAATATACAGGTAAGAAAAGATGCACAGAGAGTACGACTTACCGCATTATCTTTTTTAGTTACGCGTGGCAATACATCTTTTGAAATAAAACCACATTATTAAGAAACATATACATAGCAAATGATTCTGTCAAAATAATTCCATTGAATTATAAATGGAGGCGTAATGTCACAAAATATCTATGATGACCCGACATTCTTTGCCGGATATGCCACGCTGGATATTTCACAGAGGATGTTATCCAGGGCGCGCAGCATGACACCCGCGGATGGGATTGTTTATCAGCGTACGTAAGCCTGTGTAATCCTGATGGCGCTGCGCTTATCCGGTCTACGAATTACGCGTCCGCTCCGTAGGCCGGATAAGGCGGTTACGCCGCCATCCGGCAATAAATCAGGCAGCACTTGTGATGGCCTGAATCGCGCGTGCAATATCCGGTGAATTATTCAACGCCCTAATTTTCTGAAACAGTTCTGTCGCTTCAACATATTCTTTACGAAGATATCCCAGCCACTGTTTGATACGCGCCACATGATACAGCCCGGTATCACCCTGTTTTTCCAGTCGGGTATATTTTTGCAATAATGTCACAACCTCAGGCCACGGCATACGCGGTTCGTTATATTTCACCACGCGACTCAAATTCGGGATATTAAGTGCACCGCGCCCTATCATGACGGCGTCGCATCCACTGATGGCCATACAGTCCTGTGCGCTTTGCCAGTCCCAGATCTCTCCATTCGCGATAACCGGGATATTGAGACGCTGACGAATCTCGCCAATAGCCTGCCAGTTAATGTGCTCGGCCTTATAACCTTGCTCTTTAGTTCGACCGTGCACCACCAACTCGCTGGCACCGGCCTGCTGGACGGCATCAGCGATTTCGAACTGCCTGTCACTGCTGTCCCAGCCCAGACGCACTTTTACCGTCACCGGTAAATGGGCCGGAACCGCGTCACGCATGGCCTTAGCGCCACGGTAAATCAGTTCAGGGTCCTTCAGTAAAGTTGCGCCACCGCCGCTGCCATTTACCAGCTTCGACGGGCAGCCACAGTTTAGATCGACGCCATACGAACCCAGCTCAACCGCGCGGGCTGCATTTTCTGCCAGCCACTGTGGATACTGCCCCAGCAGTTGTATACGCACCGGTGTACCGGATGTTGTGCGGCTGGCGTTAAGCAGCTCTGGGCAAATGCGGTGAAAGACTTTTACCGGCAGCAGTTGATCCACCACGCGAACAAATTCGGTGATACAGAGATCATAATCATTCACTTCAGTCAGCAACTCGCGCACCAGTGAGTCGAGCACGCCTTCCATCGGCGCCAGTAAAACACGCATATTGTTACCCGCAAAAAAGAGAGGCGCTATGGTAACGTCTCTATGCAGGAGATTAAAGCGTCTCAGCGCCGGGCACAGGTTTGGTTATGCTGATTGGGGGCATTGCCTGATGTTCCTGATATCTATTTCCACTATGCTTAGAATTCATGATGTGATCGGTAGCACGTTTTAAAGTTTAATTGTATGATGAATCAGTCTCGTCAAGGGTTTCAATTATGAGCAAGTCACTGAACATTATCTGGCAATATTTACGCGCGTTCGTCCTCATTTATGCCTGCCTCTATGCAGGTATTTTTCTTGCATCACTGCTGCCGATAACGATTCCGGGCAGCATTATCGGCATGCTGATTCTGTTTGTATTACTGGCATTACAGATCTTACCGGCAAAATGGGTAAACCCGGGTTGCTACGTACTGATACGTTACATGGCCCTGCTGTTTGTCCCGATTGGCGTGGGGATCATGCAGTACTTTGACTTGCTACGCGCACAATTTGGTCCGGTCGTGGTGTCCTGCACCATCAGTACGCTGGTCGTATTCCTGGTAGTGAGTTGGAGCTCGCACATTGTTCACGGCGAACGCAAAATCGTTGGTCAAAAAGGGTCTAAACAATGATGTCGTATATCTGGTGGTCATTACCCCTCACCCTGGCGGTATTTTTTGCTGCACGTAAGCTGGCAGCGCGATTTAAACTGCCGTTGCTGAATCCGCTGCTCGTGGCGATGGTGGTGATTATTCCCTTTTTGATGCTGACCGGTATCCCCTACGATCACTACTTCAAAGGCAGCGAGGTGCTGAACGATTTATTGCAACCGGCTGTCGTCGCTCTGGCTTATCCGTTATATGAACAGCTGCACCAAATCCGTGCCCGCTGGAAATCCATTATCGCAATCTGTTTTGCCGGCAGTGTCGTGGCCATGGTCACGGGCACGTCCATTGCCTTGCTGATGGGCGCTTCACCGGAGATTGCCGCCTCTATTATGCCTAAATCGGTAACCACACCTATCGCGATGGCTGTGGGAGGGAGTATTGGTGGTATTCCAGCAATCAGCGCAGTGTGCGTCATTTTTGTCGGTATCCTCGGTGCCGTATTTGGCCATACCCTGCTGAATGCAATGCGCATTCGCACTAAAGCAGCACGTGGACTGGCAATGGGGACGGCTTCACACGCCCTGGGCACGGCTCGCTGTGCTGAACTGGACTACCAGGAAGGGGCATTTAGCTCACTGGCGCTGGTGATTTGCGGGATTATCACCTCATTGGTTGCCCCCTTCCTGTTCCCGGTTATCCTGGCAGTGGTAGGCTAATTTGCATTTTTAAGCTGTTTATTTGCGATGCGTTGCACATTTTTCATTTAAGTTTCATAAGTTGCATACACAATGAGATTTGGATCACATATAAAGCCCTGTCAGGCCCGTAAACTACGGTTCCATTACATTGTTATGAGGCAACGCCATGCATCCACGTTTTCAAACTGCTTTTGCCCAACTCGCGGATAACTTGCAATCAGCCCTGGCCCCTATTCTGGCGGATGAACATTTCCCGGCCATGCTGACGGCTGAGCAGGTATCTTTGCTTAAACGCGAATCGGGACTGGACGAAGACGCGCTGGCATTCGCTCTGCTGCCTTTAGCTGCGGCCTGCGCACGCACCCCGCTGTCCAACTTCAACGTTGGCGCAATCTCACGAGGTATCAGCGGAACCTGGTATTTCGGTGGGAACATGGAGTTTCTTGGTGCAACAATGCAGCAAACCGTTCACGCCGAGCAGAGCGCGATCAGCCATGCCTGGTTACGTGGCGAAAAAGGACTCGCCGCGATTACCGTCAACTACACCCCTTGCGGACACTGCCGTCAGTTTATGAATGAGCTGAACAGCGGACTGGATTTACGTATTCACCTGCCAGGGCGTGAACCACACGCACTACGCGACTATCTGCCGGACGCTTTTGGGCCAAAAGATCTCGACATCAAGACGCTGTTGATGGACGACCAGGATCACGGCTTCGCGCTGCAAGGCGATGCGCTCACCCAGGCGGCGATTGCCGCAGCAAACAGATGCCATATGCCCTACAGCAACTCCCCGAGCGGCGTGGCGCTGGAGTGTAAAGATGGTCAGATTTTCAGCGGCAGTTATGCTGAAAACGCCGCCTTCAACCCAACGCTGCCACCGTTGCAGGGCGCATTAAACCTGTTGAGTCTGAACGGTTACGACTATCCGGACATTCAACGTGCGGTGCTGGCAGAAAAAGCGGATGCGGCGCTTATCCAGTGGGATGCGACGTCTGCCACCCTGAACGCGCTGGGCTGCGATAATATCGAACGCGTACTACTCGGTTAAGTCGTGACGCCCGGTGGCGTTGCACTTACCGGGCCTACAAGCCAACCGTACAGTATGTTGGTCCGATAATCCCTGCGCCATCGGGCAACAGTGACTAAAATCCCCTCAATCAGACTGCTGTTTCTTGCGCTCCGTCGTTGGGTACAGTAGCCTGATTGAAATTCCATCCAATTATCGAGTTTTCTGCATGTTAAAGCGCGTGTTTTACAGCTTGTTAGTCCTGGCAGGCTTGCTGCTGTTGACAGTGCTTGGACTCGACAGATGGATGAGCTGGAAGACGGCCCCCTATATCTATGACGAATTACAGGATCTCCCTTACCGGCAGGTTGGCGTTGTCCTGGGCACAGCAAAATACTACCGTACCGGCGTCATCAATCAGTATTACCGCTACCGCATTCAGGGCGCATTAAATGCGTATAACAGCGGCAAAGTAAACTATCTGCTACTTAGCGGCGACAACGCGCAGCAAAGCTATAACGAACCGATGACGATGCGTAAAGACCTGATTGCCGCGGGCGTCGATCCCGCTGACATCGTGCTTGATTACGCCGGGTTCCGTACGCTTGATTCAATTGTACGCACCCGCAAAGTATTCGATACCAACGATTTCATCATCATTACTCAGCGATTCCACTGTGAGCGCGCGTTGTTTATTGCGCTACATATGGGCATTCAGGCTCAGTGCTATGCGGTACCCTCGCCAAAAGATATGCTTACCGTGCGGGTGCGCGAATTTGGCGCTCGCTTTGGTGCGCTGGCCGATCTCTACCTTTTTAAACGCGAGCCACGTTTTTTAGGTCCGCTGGTGCCCATCCCGACCATGCATCAGGTACCTGATGATGCTCAGGGATATCCGGCAGTCACTCCGGAACAATTACTCGAATTACAAAAGAAACAAGGAAAATAAGCATGGATGTACAAACTCTCTTCGTGGTATTGGCCTTTTTGCTCATTCCCCTCTTTTGTTTCCGTGAAGCCTGGAAAGGATGGCGCTCCGGGGCCGTAGATAAAATTAAGAAGAATGCGCGCGAACCGGTTTACGCTTATCGCTCTCAAGAGCCTTTGCAATTTTGGTCCTATGTGCTGGTTTATGCCGGGTGCGGATGTTTATCATTAGGTATGGTTGTTTATTTAGTGTTTTATCGTTAACAATATTGCCTTTATATTAGCGTTTGCGAATAACTAATATTATGATAACGGTTACCATTTCAATATAAGGGATAAATGCTGCCTGTCAGCATCTCCCTCACACCTTCTTCTATTTGTGAATCCTTTCACAGAATACTCTTCCTGCAGTGCTTAGCCTTAAGGATAGCCTTTCAATTTTTATATTTTGTTATTAACGGTTTGCCTTAATTTACTCAAGCATTAAGGAATAAAATATGCCACAACAAAATTATCTGGATGAGCTCACGCCTGCTTTCACCCCATTATTAGCGATAAAAGAGGCTTCTCGTTGTTTATTATGTCACGATGCCCCCTGTAGCCAGGATTGCCCGGCACAAACTGACCCTGGGAAATTTATTCGCTCCATTTATTTCCGCAATTTTAAAGGCGCTGCTGAAACTATCCGGGAAAATAATGCGCTTGGTGCGGTGTGCGCCCGGGTATGCCCAACCGAAAAATTATGCCAGCGCGGATGTACACGCTCAGGAATTGACAGGCCTATCGATATTGCACGTCTGCAGCGATTTATTACCGATTTTGAACAGCAAACCGCAATGAAAATCTATCAGCCCGCAACAAAAACGCTGGGCAAGGTAGCCATCATCGGTGCAGGACCGGCCGGATTACAGGCCAGCGTAACGCTGAGTAATCTTGGCTATGATGTCACCCTGTTCGAAAAACAGGCCCAGCCTGGTGGCTGGTTGCGTTATGGCATTCCAGAGTTTCGTCTGCCACAGACGGTTTTAGATCATGAAATTGCCCGTATTGTGGAAATGGGCGTAACCATCAGATGCAATTGTGAAGTTGGCAATGCCCTCTCCCTTGAGCAACTCAAAACAGAATACCGCGCCGTACTGGTGACCGTAGGAATGTCTTACGGTTCTACGTTGCCTCTGTTTGACCAGGCGAATAATGTCGAAATTGCCGTCAACTTCCTGCAACGGGCCCGGCAGTCAGGCGGCGATATTACCGTAGCGCAAAGCGCATTGATCATCGGCGGCGGCGATGTGGCAATGGATGTCGCCAGTACACTGAAATTGCTGGGCTGCCCTTCAGTCACCTGTGTCGCGCGTGAAGAACTGGCCGAATTTCCTGCCAGCGAAAAAGAGTTCAACAGTACCCAGGCATTAGGGGTATCGATTATTGACGGTTTTACTCCTGTGGCGGTTAGTGGAAATCGCGTAACCTTTAAGCACGTACGTCTGCCGGGAGAACTCTCGCTTGAAGCCGAACATATTATTCTTGCCGTCGGTCAACATGCGCAGCTTGATGATTTTGCCGCGTTAAAGCCACAGCGCAATCTTATCGATACGCACAATTACCAAACCGCCGATCCGGTTATGTTTGCCGCAGGCGATATTGTTAAAGGCGATAAAACGGTTGTATACGCCGTGAAAACCGGAAAAGAAGCCGCTCAGGCCATTCATCACTATTTAGAGGGAGCTTGCTCATGTTAACGAAAGATCTTTCTATTACTTTTTGCGGCGTCAAATTTCCCAACCCGTTCTGCCTCTCTTCTTCCCCGGTGGGCAACTGCTATGAGATGTGCGCCAAAGCCTATGATACCGGCTGGGGCGGTATTGTTTTTAAGACCATCGGTTTCTTTATTGCCAATGAAGTCTCCCCACGCTTTGACCATCTGACCAAAGAAGATACCGGCTTTATTGGCTTCAAAAACATGGAGCAAATTGCCGAGCACCCGCTGGAGGAGAATCTGGCCGCAATTCGCCGACTGAAACAGGACTACCCAAACAACGTCCTGATTGCGTCGATCATGGGTGAAAACGAAGAACAGTGGCAGGAGCTGGCTCGTCGGGTTGAAGAGGCAGGTGCAGACATGATCGAATGCAACTTTTCCTGCCCACAAATGACCTCACATGCCATGGGCAGTGATGTCGGGCAAAGCCCTGAGCTGGTCGAAAAGTATTGTCGGGCAGTTAAACGCGGCTCAACCTTACCAATGCTGGCTAAAATGACACCGAATATTGGTGATATGTGTGAAGTAGCTCTGGCGGCTAAACGCGGAGGCGCCGACGGTATCGCGACCATCAATACGGTTAAATCCATCACCAATATCGACCTGAACCGAAAAATTGGGATGCCGGTCGTTAACGGTAAATCCAGTATTTCTGGTTACTCCGGCAAGGCCGTGAAACCTATTGCTCTGCGCTTTATTCAGCAACTGCGCATGCACCCTGAACTGCGCGATTTCCCGATTAGCGGCATTGGGGGAATTGAAACCTGGGAGGATGCCGCCGAGTTTCTGCTGTTGGGTGCTGCCACGCTGCAGGTAACCACCGGGATCATGCAGTATGGCTACCGAATCGTGGAGGACATGACCAGCGGGCTGTCACATTACCTCGCCGATCAAGGATTTGATTCGCTGGAGGAGATGGTTGGTCTCGCCAATGCCAATATCATCCCCGCAGAGGAGCTTGATCGTAGCTACCTCGTCTATCCGCATATCAATCTCGAAAAATGTGTTGGCTGTGGCCGTTGCTACATCTCCTGCTATGACGGTGGGCACCAGGCGATGGAATGGAATGAGGAGACCCGTACACCACACTGCAACACGGAAAAATGCGTGGGCTGCTTGCTGTGCGGCCACGTTTGCCCGGTAGCCTGTATCGGTCTCGGTGAGGTGAAATTTAAAACCGGCGAGAAAGCGCATGCGTTAACGTTGTAACACGCACAAAAAGCCCGGTGCAGATTGCGCTGCACCGGGCTTTTAGCGTTTTAATCGTTACTTCTTACGTGCGTATTTCAGTGAATCCAGCGCGACGGCGAAGATGATGATGCCGCCCTTAATAATATACTGCCAGTAAGGGTTCACGCCGATGTAGGTTAAACCATAGTTGATGACGGTGAAAATTATCACACCGGTCACCACGCCGAAGACCGTCCCCACGCCACCGCTAAACGACACGCCGCCTACCACGCAAGCTGCAATCGCATCAAGCTCATACATAAAGCCGAGGTTGTTGGTCGCGGAACCGATACGCCCGGCTTCCAGCAATCCACCGAAGGCATAGAACACACCAGACAGCGCATAGATAATCAGCAGGTTCAGCGCCACGTTTACACCGGACACTTTCGCCGCTTCCGGGTTCCCGCCGATGGCGAAAATGTTTTTACCAAAGCGGGTCTTGTTCCACAGCACCCAGACAAAAGCTACCGCAATCAGCGCATAGAAGGTGATGTAGGAAAGTCGGAAACTACCCAGCGCAATAAAGCCCTGCGCAAAGGTTGAGAACCCGCTGTCAAAGCCAGAAATTGGCGATGCGCCGACAAAGTCGTAGTACAGGGAGTTAATACCGTAGACAATAATCATCGTGCCGAGGGTGGTGATAAACGGCGTCACATTCAGATAAGCAATGATGATACCGTTTACCAGACCGATGACAGCACCGATAACGCAAACAATCAGCACGACCACAATAATGGGCATCGTCGCCATTTCCGGGAATACCTTGTTGGCATTCTCCATCGACTGCAACAAGGTTGCCGCAACGACCGCCGCCAAACCTACCTGGCGCCCTGCTGACAGGTCCGTCCCTTGCGTAACAATCAGCCCGGCAACACCCAGCGCGATAATAATACGCACGGAGGATTGCGTCAGAATATTACTCAAGTTCAGTAAACTTAAGAATGTGGGGTCCTGGAAAATAATAATGGCCAGCAAAACCAAAAGAACAACGTAAATTCCGCCTTCTTTCAGGTAAGTAAGAAAACTTTTCTTATTTAACGCACTCATGAGGAGCCCCTAATCTTAAAGGTGCAAAGACGCAAGACGGAGGATTTCGTTTTGCGTTGTTGTTTTAGTGTCAACAATTCCAGCGACGAGGCCATTGCTCATCACCAGAATACGATCGGTAATACCTAGCAACTCCGGCATTTCAGAGGAAATAATAATGATCCCCTTTCCTTTTTTCGCCAGTTCAGCAATCAACTGATAAATCTCAAATTTCGCGCCGACATCAATACCGCGTGTAGGTTCATCCAGCATCAGGATTTCAGGCTGCGTTAACAACCAACGGCCAATGACCACCTTTTGCTGATTACCACCAGAAAGTGAACCAATTTGCGTACGATGCCCTGGTGTTTTTACCCTCATCGAGTCAATTACCCACTGGGTATCACTCTTCATGCGGGAGTTATCCAGCAGGCCAACTTTATTTTTATAGTTTTGGATATTGGAAATTAACGAGTTAAAACCAATGTCCAGATAGGCATAAATACCGGTTGAGCGACGCTCTTCAGTGACCAGCGCAAAACCATGGTTAATCGCTTCATTCGCACTGTGATTATTGATTTTTTTGCCGTGGAGCGTAATCGTGCCCGATGATTTCTCACGAATGCCAAACAACGTTTCAACGATATCGGTGCGTTTCGCGCCAACCAGACCGGCAATGCCGAGAATTTCCCCTTTATGGAGATCAAAAGAGATATCACGAATCGACGGCTGACGCAGAGACGTCAGGTTACGCACTTCCAGAATCACTTCTCCCGGCTTGTTCTCTTTATCCGGGAAACGTTGGTTCAGTGAGCGTCCGACCATCATGGCGATGATCTTATCCATGTCCAGCCCTTCCAGCGGCTGGGTCGCAATCCATTGACCATCGCGCAGCACGGTAATTTCATCGCACAGTTGAAAGATTTCTTCCATTTTGTGAGAAATATACACGATCCCGCACCCACGCTCTTTCAGCTTACGGATGATGGTAAACAGATGATTAACCTCTTTCTCAGTTAACGATGAGGTCGGTTCATCCATAATGACGATTTTGGCGTCATACGAAAATGCTTTCGCAATTTCGATCATCTGCATTTGCGAAACAGATAATGTTCCGACGCGCGCACGCGGATCGATGTCAATATCCAGTTCATCAAAAATCGCTTTGGTATCGCGGTACATTTTTTCCTGATCGACAAACATACCTTTGGTGGGATAGCGCCCCAGCCACATGTTGTCCATTACAGAACGTTGTAATACCAGGTTTAATTCCTGGTGTACCATTGAAATACCATTCTCAAGCGCTTCTTTAGCAGAATGAAAATCGATTTCTTTACCCTGAAATAAAATACTACCGGAATCTTTTTGATAGATCCCAAAAAGACATTTTAATAATGTTGACTTTCCAGCGCCATTCTCGCCCATCAGAGCATGAATAGAATGTGGGCGGACTTTTAAATTGACATTATCAAGAGCCTTAACGCCGGGAAAGGACTTGTTGATGCCGCTCATTTCCAACAAGTATTCACCTGACGACTGAGTATTAGTGCTGACCATAATTATACCTTGTTGGCCTTGCAGAGTGCGTAATTAAGGGCGCAATGAAATTGCGCCCACAGACGGAGT
Source organism: Citrobacter sp. U14242 (assembly GCF_046555775.1). Lineage (NCBI taxonomy): Bacteria > Pseudomonadati > Pseudomonadota > Gammaproteobacteria > Enterobacterales > Enterobacteriaceae > Citrobacter > Citrobacter sp. U14242. The sequence continues at coordinate 452,218 of NZ_JBKGLW010000001.1, read as the reverse complement.
ATTTATTTGTTGGTGAACTCTGCCAGATTATCTTTATCGACACCTACATATGGAACGCGAACAATTTTGTTCTCAATTTTCCAGTTGGTGCCATCTGCCGCGCCTTTGCCGTCCGCCAGGTTCCTCGCCAGATCGAAGGTCGCTTTCGCCTGGTTGTTTGCATCGTTCAGCACGGTACCGGCCATGGCACCCGATTTCACCAGAGCCAGTGCTTCAGGCAGCGCATCGACGCCAAATACCGGGACGCTGGTTTTGTTGTGCGCTTTCAGCGCTTCAACTGCGCCCATCGCCATGGCGTCATTGTTGGCGATAACCACTTCAATTTTGTTTGCGTTAGGACCAGACATCCACGCATCCATTTTATCTTTCGCCTGAGCGGTATCCCACATTGCGGTATCTAACTGCAACTGCTCAGTTTTAATGCCTTTATCGTTCAGCTCTTTAATCACGTAGGTCGTACGTGCTTCAGCATCCGGATGTCCCGGTTCACCTTTCAGCAGTACAAACTGAATTTTGCCGTCTTTATTCAGATCCCAGTTTGGGTTAGCAGCCCAGTGCTTGGCAATCAAATCACCCTGAATAATCCCGGACTCTTTGGAGTCAGTACCGACGTAATAGGCTTTGTCATAGCTGTCCAGCGCTTTACGGGAAGGCTCTTTGTTGAAGAATACAATCGGTACGTTCTGACCACGTGCTTTTTCAATTACCGTTCCTGCTGCTGCCGGGTCAACCAGGTTGATGGCCAGTGCTTTAACGCCTTTTGCCAACAACACATCAATCTGATCGTTCTGTTTGGACTGATCGTTTTGCGAGTCATTCATCAGCAACTGTACATCCGGCGCCGCTTTGGCATCTTTTTCAATAGCCTTACGTACCACAGACATAAAGTTATCGTCATATTTATAGATAGTCACACCAATGCGGGTATCAGCAGCGTGCGCAGCCGCGCCGAATAACATGCTTGCCATTACAGCAGACAGGGTCAACACCTTCTTATTCATGGTATCTCCGGTTTTATTATGCAGGGTAGTGCTTGAGATAAATGCTCGGCAGGCAGAACGTTACTGAAGTGTTACTGAACGCCGAAGCTCACTTTTAAAAATATTTCTTCCGTGTCTGGCAACGCTCCAAAAACAGGCTTTAATTTTTGTTTAAGACGCCTATACCTCGATGAAAGTGATTATTCACCGTTACATAGTAGTTACAGCGCAGCAAACAGTGTCATCATAGCTATCGCATTGTTAAGATACTGTGAATTTACTCACATATTGAAAGCGGTTACATGGCCCGACATTATCAGTTAGTGATCGGTGCCGCATTCTGCCGCAAAGCCACAGAATGGCGCCGCACCAGTGTCGGCATAAAGCAATGTGTTGCATCAGGATCCAGCGTTCCCGCCGCGCCTTGTAGCGCAAGCTCAGTGGCCATTTTTGCCATAGAAGCAATAGGATAGCGCACCGTTGTCAACTGCGGGTCGGTGTAACGCGCGATGGGGATATCGTCGAAACCAATGATAGACAGATGTAATGGAATGGCGATGCCGTTGTCTTTTAGCGCCGTTAGCGCGCCAGCGGCCATATTGTCGTTGTAAGCGAAGACAGCCGTCAGTTGCAGGTTGCGTCCCAGTAGTTCCACCATTGCGGACTCTCCACCCTGCATATCCGGTGAACCTGTACCTATCCAGCTGTCGGCTGGGGTAATCCCCTGTTCTTTCAGCGCACTTAGCCACCCTTCTTTACGCATTGTATCGTCCTCAATGCGGTGACTTGATGCCAGGTAACCAATACGTTGATGCCCATTATTCAGCAGCATGCGGGTTGCCATTTTAGCGCCGCTAATATTATCCAGACAGACACAACGATGCGCATAGCCCGGCACAATGCGGTTGATCAGCACCATACCGGGGATCTGATCCATAAACTCCGCCAGCTCGCGATCGCTCAACGCTTTCGAGTGAACAATCAGTGCGTTACAACGCTGACGAATCAATACCTCAATGGCGTGACGTTCTTTTTCAGCTTCGTGGTAGCTGTTGCCAATCAGGACGTACTTCTGATGCTGCTGGGCAACCAGGTCCACGGCTTTGACCAGCGCGCCAAAAAATGCATCTGAAACATCCATCACCACGACCCCAATCGTGTCGCTCACCTGCGTCGCCAGCGCTTGTGCATTGGCGTTAGGGCGATAGCCGAGCTGAGTCACTGCTTTCATTACCGCTTCACGCGTGTCAGGACTCACCAGCGCGCTGTTGTTGAGTACGCGGGAAACCGTCGCAACCGAAACGCCGGACTGCCGTGCCACATCACGTATGGTTACCATATTCACTACCCTGTTTAAGATGCGGTTACCCGCAGACACCCCAGGCTGTGTATTTTGTCAGCACAACGCAGCGGACTGCGTGAGTGATGTCACAGGAATGAAAGCGCTTACATCCATTTTGTTAATGAATGTGATCCAGATCGTTATCTGGATGTTCGCGGTAATGATGCCCCTGACGCACGCAGGGTTAATTGACGCCATAGCCATTCGACCGGGCCTTGCCGGTAAAAACGCAACCAAATGACGGAGAAAAGCAGGTTAACGGCCCAGACCGGAATGACAAATAACAGCAGCGCCAGTCGGTCATATTTCATAAATAAGCCAAATTGATAAAACAGCGTGGTGCAAATCAAGGTTTGTAACAGATAGTTGGTCAACGCCATGCGCCCAACGCAGGCTATCGCAACAACCCATTTTAAGCGGCTAAGCTGCGGCCAGAAACCAAACAGCAACGCGGCATAGCCAATTGTCTGAAACGGCGCTCCCAGCTCACGCGGAGCCTGCAACAAAAAAGCGCACCAGCGATATGCCCAATCCAGATGCCACTGCGCAACGATAGCAGGCAGGTTAATCGCAATGCCAATAATGACCAATAACGCGCCGGTACGTCGATAGTGCTGCAAACTGTACTGCCCTTTCAGCCAACCGCTGCGCATCAATGCCGCTCCCAGCAGCATCATCCCCGCCAACTGCCAGCCGTACTGTGCCCCCAGCGCCAGTAAGCTGCCTGACAGCATATCTACGCGATTGCTGACCGCTTCCATACCGCCGTTAATCTTCCAGTATTTCTCATACAGCAACGCAGAAGCATCCGGTGTCCAGGCCCGACTGGTCTCACTTCCGGAAATAAATCCCAGCAATAACAGCACACCAACGCCCACCAGATAGAGCAACACGCCGGTATTAAACAGACTTTTGACTGAAGGGGCATCACGAACCAACCGCCAGCAAATCAGCCCGATGAGGCCATACGCCAGCAGGATATCGCCATCCCAGAACAGCAAACCGTGAATGAACCCCAGCAAAACCAGCAAAGTGAGTCGCGACTGGATCCAATGTTTGCCTCGCGGTAGCAGCATCTGCAAACCCGCGCCAAACAGCAGCGCAAACAGCGTGAGGAATTTCACCTGCGCAAAGAGATCAAGCACAGCCCAGGTCCAGGCATCTGACGGAGTAATGTTGCCGTACCAGGCAGGATTCAGATAGGCCGCCTTTGGCAGACCAAAGGCGCTAATATTGAGAAGCAGGATACCGAGGATGGCGACGCCACGAATAAAATCCAGCGTGACATTACGCTCCATGGCCCCTGCCCTGATCAGTTGTGGTGACGCACGGCGCGCAGGAATTCCTGACGCGTATTCTGGCTGGACTTAAACAATCCGCCAAGCGAGGTAGTGGTGGTGGCGCTGGTCGCATCACGGATACCACGCGCTTTCACGCAGTAATGCACAGCATCAATTGAAACCGCCACATTATTCGTCCCGAGCAGCGTTTGCAGCGCAGTTAGAATTTGCTGAGTCAGCCGTTCCTGGACCTGCGGGCGCTGGGCGAAGAACTGCACAATGCGGTTAATCTTCGACAGGCCGATAACCGAATCTTTCGGGATATAGGCCACCGTCGCTTTGCCATCAATCGTGACGAAGTGATGTTCGCAGGTGCTGGTCAGCGTGATATCACGAACCGTGACCATCTCATCAACCTTCATCTTATTTTCAATGACGGTGATTTTAGGGAAATTAGCGTAATCGAGGCCGGAGAAAATCTCATCGACATACATTTTTGCGATGCGATGTGGAGTTTCCATCAGACTGTCATCGCTCAAATCAAGATTGAGCAATTGCATAATCTCGGTCATATGTCCGGAGATAAGACGTTTGCGCGTTTCGTTATCCATCTCTTGCACGGGCGGGCGTAGTGGTGTTTCGAGACCACGCGCGACCAGCGCTTCATGAACCAGGGCCGCTTCTTTACTGAGTGATGACATTTCTTTTTCTCCTGCAGGTGTGGCGCCTCTGCCCTGCGTGGGGCAAAGTTTTTAGGCTGTGTCACAGCCAGAACATTGTGCGTGAGGTGGCGCACATAATCCAGTATTCACCGCGATAATTATTGAAATTGGTGCTGCCTTTTAGCGCAGGTATTCCATACGCCGTTCATCCGGGTGAATTCGAGTGTTAATGTAAAGTTATATAGATGATGAAGTATGTTTGCTCAATGCGGAAGTGAAAGTTACTCACAGTGCAATGAATAATCTGTATTATGGTGAGTTCGCAAACACATTCAGGTTCAACACAACAAGGAGCCACGCATGGAAATGCTTGAAGAGCACCGCTGTTTTGAAGGCTGGCAGCAACGCTGGCGTCACGACTCCATCACGTTAAATTGCACCATGACCTTTAGTATTTTTCTTCCACCCCCCCGGGATAATACCCCGCCTCCGGTGCTGTACTGGCTGTCAGGTTTGACCTGCAATGATGAAAACTTCACCACTAAAGCCGGGGCACAACGTATTGCGGCTGAACTGGGCATCGTTCTGGTGATGCCCGATACCAGCCCGCGTGGGGAACAGGTCGCCAATGATGAAGGCTACGATTTAGGCCAGGGTGCCGGATTTTATCTCAATGCCACGCAACAGCCATGGGCCGCACATTTCCGCATGTATGACTATATGCGTGATGAGCTGCCGGCACTCATTCAGTCACAGTTTAACGTCAGCGATCGCTGCGCCATCAGCGGGCACTCAATGGGGGGGCATGGCGCACTGATCATGGCACTGAAAAACCCTGGCAAATACACCAGCGTTTCTGCCTTCGCCCCCATCGTTAATCCCTGTCGCGTACCGTGGGGTGAGAAAGCCTTTAGCGCCTATCTGGGCACGGATAAGTCTCTATGGGCAGAGTGGGATAGCTGCGCGTTGATGTTAGCCAGTAAGCCAGAAGATGCGATTCCAACGCTGATTGATCAGGGTGATAGCGATCAGTTTCTTGCCGATCAGTTGCAGCCAGCGGTGCTGGCCGAAACGGCACGTCAAACCGCATGGCCGATGACATTGCGCATTCAGCCAGGCTACGATCACAGCTATTACTTTATTTCATCGTTCATTGAAGATCATCTGCGCTTTCACGCTCAATATTTGCTGAAGTAATCCTGGAGGGCGTTAGCCCTCTTTACTTCTCCATCTTTTCTTCACTTTTTCTCCTTTTTTATTTCACTACTATCCCACTGAATCAAAAAGATTTTTCTCACCAATCTCATCAAACACAAATGATTTCTATTATCATTTGTGTTTACAAAAATTCATACTTTTGTACAATCCTCCCGCTTCTTTACTGAAAAGAGTCCTTAAAAGACAAATACATACAATTGTCATGGCCTTTCATATGACACGCAGTTTGATTCATTTAAATGGAATGATACAAATGACTATACCTCACGTTAAGGCTGTAGCTGCCGCAGTATGCGTCGCCAGTCTCCCATCACTCGGCCATGCCGCTGAACAAGACACCGTAGTTGTTACCGCTACCGGCTTCGAGCAGAAGATTCAGGATGCTCCCGCGTCGATATCTGTTATTACCAAACAGCAGATTGAGGACAAAGCCTATCGAGATGTTACCGATGCGCTAAAAGATGTCCCTGGCGTCGTCGTCACTGGCGGGGGGAGCAGCAGCGATATCAGCATTCGCGGTATGGCTTCGCAATACACGCTCTTCCTGGTTAACGGTAAACGTATCAGTACACGCGGTACGCGCCCGAACAGCGACAACTCAGGTATTGAGCAAGGCTGGCTACCGCCACTGGAATCCATCGAGCGTATAGAGGTGATCCGCGGCCCGATGTCATCCCTCTACGGCTCCGATGCGATGGGCGGCGTCATTAACGTCATCACCAAGAAAGTGTCGAATACCAAAGCCTGGACTGGCTCTCTACACGGCGATGCCACTTTCCAGGAAGACAGAGATTCCGGCGATATTTACCAGACTAACGCCTATGCGTCTGGGCCACTGATTGACGGATTACTCGGCGCGAAGGTGACTGGCTTATTCTCCCACCGGGCCGAAGATAAAATCGTTAATGGCTACAATGAACAGCGTATGCGTAACGGGGGGTTAACCCTGAACTTTACGCCAGATGATAAAAATGACATCGACTTCGATGTCGCGCATGAACTACAGGATCGCAACAGCACACCGGGCGAATCGATGGCGGCAGAAAACTGCCGTAACGGTGTTTGTAAGCCAAACAGCAAAAGCTACAACCGCTATGAACACACGACGTATTCATTAACCCACAGCGGTTATTACGACGATTTCAACAGTACCAGCTATGTTCAGCAGGAAGAGACCAAAAACCCTGGTCGTCAGATGAAGTCCTACAACACGATCTTCAATAACCAGAACCAGGTCTTCCTCGGGGCACACACCCTGACAGTTGGCGGGCAATACCGTTATGAAAAACTGCGTGATAACGGCAACCAACTGCAAGCAGCTGACGGTCTGAACAAACTGACCCGCTGGAGCTGGGCGCTGTTTGCCGAAGATGAATGGGCGGTTACCGATACTTTCACGCTGACCGGTGGTCTGCGTATGGACAAGGATGAAAACTACGGTGACAACTGGACGCCGCGCGGCTATGGCGTATGGCACCTGAGCGATCAGTGGACCTTAAAAGGGGGTGTTTCTGCGGGCTATCGCGCCCCGGATCTGCGCCAGTCTTCTGCAAGCTGGGGGCAAGTGACCGGTGGCGGTCGTCTTAACGGTATCATCGTCGGCAACCCGGATCTGAAACCAGAAAAAAGCCTGAGCGAAGAGATCGGTTTACTGTGGGATAACGGCAACGACCTCAACGCAGGCGTTACGTTGTTCAATACTGACTTCAAAAACAAAATCACCGAAGTTCGCCGCTGTAACAGCAGTGCCGATCCGGCCTGCACCATCGGCAATACCCATTATGACTTTGTCAGCGATCGCGTTAACGTTGATAAAGCCAATATGCGCGGTGTCGAATCCACCTTCGGCTGGAAAATCACCCCCGACGTCAACTGGACAGCGAACTATACCTATACGGAATCTGAGCAGAAAAGCGGTCAGTTCTCCGGCCAGCCGTTGAACAAAATGCCGAAGCATATGTTCAACACCACGCTGGACTGGCAGGCCACCCAGGACCTCGGTTTCTGGAGCCGTTTGAATCTGCGCGGGAAAACGTCTGAATACCTGAGCCGTACCTCCATGGCACAAGGTACCCCTTCCTATACCCAGGTGGATATCGGTATGCGTTACTATGCAACTAAAGATGTACTGCTTACTGCTGGCGTGTATAACGTGCTGGATAAACAAATCGATTACGATACCTACGACACCGTTCTTGATGGACGTCGTTACACGGTTGGCCTGACTTACAACTTCTAAGTTTTGGACAATAAATAACCCCGGCACTCACCATGCCAAATGCTGTTCAGTTAACATTTTAGTTTCAGAAAGCATCAACATGTATTGGCGGGGTAATGAACATGCTCTCTCAGAGAAAGGGTTCCGTTCACCTCATGTTCATCGCTTCTCTGTACACTGAACGCCAGTGAACGTGTTAAGGGTGCTATCGCCGCACCCTTAACAATCCCGGCTCCCGGCACAGAAAATCGTCGCTGCGCGATTCATTCGTCTTATTCCGTCTGCCTGTCGGGTCGGGGCCGAGCCTGCGTCCCTGCAGGCCATCCCCTCTGCCCGCATCCCTGCGGGAAGCTCCGGTCAGCCGTCAACGCCTCATCGACTTTCAACCGGACCAGGGTGTCGTGTCAGCGCTCTGGCTTTCAGCAATATCCGTTTTACAGTTCAGACCAAAAATGCGGATAGTGAGGTGTGGGCTGGTCCGGCTGAAAATTGCCGACGTGTTTCCGTAAGGCCGGAGGAACCCGCAGGGATGCGGGTTCAGGGTGAGTGCCGGGGGGTTATTGTCTGCCGGATGGCAGCGCGGAGGCCTTACCCAACCTACACTATCTTACGTAGGCCGGATAAGCGCGGTGCCATCAGGTACAAGATTACTTCTTCACACGTTTCGGAAAGTGCATTTCGCTGTAACGAACGAAACGGGTTCCCTTGGTCAGCTTATAGCCAAACCAGATGATCAGGAACAGCGGGATACCAATGTAGGTTGCCATTACGCCGCCCCAGTCAATGGTATCTTTCAGGAACGCTTCGTAGTTTTGACCCAGGGTAATGATCAGGCACAGGACAAAGGCAAAGATCGGCCCCAGAGGGAAGAAGCCAGAACGGTACGGCAGACCCTTAATATCATGGCCCTGTAACACATAACCACGACGGAAACGATAGTGACTAATTGCAATTCCCAGCCAGGCGATAAAGCCCGTCATCCCGGAGGTGTTCAACAGCCACAGGTACACAGTCTGGTTACCAAACATGGATGTCAGGAAGCACAGACCTGCCACGACAGTCGTCGCGTACAGCGCGTTACGCGGTACGCCACCACGAGACAGTTTAGAGAAAATACGCGGCGCTTTACCGTCACACGCCAGGGTGTAGAGCATACGTGTTGATGCATACATGCCGGAGTTACCCGCTGACAGCACCGCCGTCAGGATAACGGCGTTCATCACCGCCGCTGCAGACAGCAGACCCGCGTGCTGGAATACCAGCGTGAACGGGCTGACGCTGATGTCTTTTACATCATTGCGCAGCAGGCTCGGATCGGTATACGGGATAATCAGGCTGATAATCAAAATCGCGAACACATAGAACAGCAGGATTCGCCAGAATACCTGGCGCACCGCGCGTGGAATGTTCTTCTCAGGATCTTCAGATTCACCCGCGGCGATACCAATCAACTCGGTTCCCTGGAATGAGAAGCCGACGATCATCGCCACACCAATCATGGCTGCAAAACCGCCAGCAAAGGGGGCATCACCTGTAGTCCAGTTACTCCACCCCACCGGTTGAGCACCTTTGAAGATACCGATAATCATCATCACGCCAACCACGATGAAGATAATCACGGTGGTAACTTTGATCAGTGAGAACCAATACTCCGCTTCGCCAAATCCACGTACCGAGATGTAGTTCAGCAGGAAGATAACGCCAAGGAACAGCGCACTCCAGATCCAGCCTGGCGTATCCGGGAACCACCAGCTCATTACCAATTGTGCGGCCACCAGGTCCACGGCGATAGTCACCGCCCAGTTGTACCAGTAGTTCCAGCCGAGCGCGAAGCCAAAGCCTTCTTCTACATAGTTCTGACCGTAGGTAGAGAACGAACCGGAAACCGGCATATAGGCTGCCAGCTCACCAAGACTGGTCATCAGGAAGTACACCATCAGGCCAATCAGAATATAGGAAAACAGCGCGCCGCCAGGACCCGCCGCAGAAATGGTTGCACCAGATGCAACGAAAAGACCCGTTCCGATGGAACCACCAATGGCGATCATCGTCAGGTGACGCGCCTTCAGTTCACGGCGTAGCGTGGGCGCTTCTGTGGTTTTAGTTTCGGAAACCATGTGAAAATGCTATCCATCCAAAAAATGAGGCGCGATTGTAGCAGACGAAATGGCATTCTTCCGGCACAAATGCGCTGTTATAAGAGACCTTCATGACTGGCCGCGGATTATAAGTAAAGCAGAAACTGGGCAACCTATAACGATTGCCCTCAGTTGAAGATGGGGTGTTCATTGCAGGTGCGACGCATCCGCGTCTTATTCAACCTGCTCTACCTGGTCGCTATAACGTAAAAAACGCAGCAGCGAGTTTGAAAGATGTTTTTGCCGATGATGGACGCGCCAAAGCGTGCGGACCAGACGTGGTAACGGCACCGGAACTTCACTTAACGTTCCTGCCTGCAGTTGTTCCGCAATAACCCGACGCGACAAGCAGCTGATCCCCAGGCCATGACGAACAGCATGTTTAATAGCCTCAGAGTTACCCAACTCCATTGCCATCTGAAATCTTGGTAGATGAGACAATAGCAGGTAATCCACCAACTCACGGGTACCGGACCCACGTTCGCGCAGGATCCAGGGCGAAGCCGCAAGTTGCTCCAGCGTCACGGGACCAGTGGTTAGCGGCGATGACGGCGCAGCAAATACCACCAGTTCATCTTCCAGCCACGGTTCAGAGATGATTTCTGTACTGTGACATGGCCCTTCGATAAGCCCGATGTCGACCCGAAAATCCAGCACTGCATTGATAACATCCTGGCTGTTGCCCACGCTGAGTTCCAGCGGCAAATCGGGGAAATCACGCCGATAACCTGCAATCATGGCAGGTAAAATATAGTTGCCGATGGTGCTACTGGCATAGACGCGAATCGCGCCATTATCTTCACGAAAAAGCTGTTCGATTTCTGTCGTCTGCTCGAGCAATGCCAACGCACGCGGATAGAGTAAGCGCCCGTGCTCATTGACCACCAGCCGCTTGCCGACGCGGTCAAACAGTTGCACGCCAAGTTGCCCCTCTAAATCGGTCAGCGCCGCGCTTACCGCTGATTGCGACAATGACAGCATGACAGAAGCCTGGGTCGTCGAGCCGCTTTTCAGTACCTCAGCAAACACTTCAAGTTGTCGCAGGGTGATATGCATAGTCGTTTTCCACCGGGTAGTCCGTGCTTACCACTTATAAAGATTAATTATAAATATATAATCAATTTTATTTTTAAGCCACTTCACCTTACAATTTTTGCCAAGAAATCATTCAAATTATTCAGGAGGGGTTATGACTGAACTCGCCCTACAGAATCATCGTCGTACAGTGTGGCATTTTATTCCGGGGCTTGCCCTGAGCGCAGTTATCACCGGAGCCGCCTTATGGGGAGGTTCCATTCCCGCCGTCGCAGGTGCGGGGTTCAGCGCCCTCACCTTAGCCATCTTATTCGGGATGGTTATCGGCAACACCGTGTATCCACAAATCTGGAAAAGCTGTGACGGTGGCGTGCTGTTTGCCAAACAACATTTACTGCGTCTGGGGATCATCCTTTATGGTTTCCGCCTCACCTTCGCCCAAATAGCCGACGTTGGTGTCAGCGGTATCGTCATCGACGTCCTGACGCTCAGCAGCACCTTTATGCTGGCCTGCTTCCTCGGGCAGAAAGTATTTGGTCTGGACAAACACACCAGTTGGCTGATTGGCGCGGGAAGCAGCATTTGTGGTGCCGCTGCGGTATTAGCCTCCGAGCCGGTGGTGAAAGCTGAAGCCAGTAAGGTAACGGTCGCCGTTGCTACCGTGGTCATCTTCGGGACCATTGCTATCTTCCTGTACCCGGCGATGTACCCGTGGCTTTCGCACTGGTTTAGCCCGGAAACCTACGGGATTTATATTGGCTCCACGATGCATGAAGTCGCACAGGTTGTTGCTGCCGGGCATGCAATCACCCCGGAAGCTGAAAACGCAGCCGTCATTGCTAAAATGCTGCGTGTCATGATGCTGGCTCCATTCCTCATCATCCTGGCGGCACGTGTTAAACAACTCTCTCCGGCGACCGGCGGAGAGAAAAGCAAAATCACCATTCCGTGGTTTGCCATCCTGTTCATTGTGGTCGCGATTTTTAACTCGTTCCACTTTCTGCCGCAGTCGGTAGTGAACATGCTGGTAACACTGGATACCATTTTGCTGGCAATGGCGATGGCCGCGCTGGGGCTGACCACTCACGTTAGCGCCCTGAAAAATGCCGGTGCTAAACCCTTGCTGATGGCGTTGGTCTTGTTTGTCTGGCTGATTGTGGGCGGTGGTGCAATCAACGTCTTCATTCACAGCGTGATGGCATAATCGATCACGACTATCCCCCGATGACCCGCTATACTCTTCCCTTTTGCAGTTGAGTATGGCGGGTTTTTCCCGTCATATTTCAAGTTGCAGGCACGTTGGCTGCGCACGTTCACCCCAGTCACGTACTTAAGTACGCTCCCGGGGATTCTCTTTCTTGCCACCTTCCTGCAACTCGAACTATTTAGGGAATCATTATGAAATACATCGGAGCGCACGTAAGCGCCGCTGGCGGTCTGGCTAACGCCGCTATTCGAGCCGCAGAAATCGAAGCGACCGCATTCGCCCTGTTCACCAAAAATCAGCGCCAGTGGCGCGCCGCACCATTGACCACTGAAGTCATTGATGACTTCAAGTCAGCCTGCGAGAAATATCACTTTTCCTCCGCACAAATCCTGCCACACGACAGCTACCTGATTAACCTCGGCCATCCTGTCAGCGATGCGCTGGAAAAATCACGCGATGCTTTTCTTGATGAAATGCAGCGCTGCGAGCAGCTTGGTCTATCCCTGCTTAACTTTCACCCGGGCAGTCACTTAATGCAGATCCCGGAAGATGAATGCCTGGCGCGTATTGCCGAATCAATCAACATTGTCCTTGCTCAGACTCAGGGCGTGACGGCTGTCATTGAAAACACCGCCGGGCAAGGTAGTAATCTTGGTTTTAAGTTCGAGCATCTGGCGGCAATCATCGACGGTGTCGAGGATAAATCCCGTGTAGGTGTCTGCATCGACACCTGCCACGCCTTCGCGGCCGGTTACGATTTGCGTTCCGCTGACGAGTGTGAAAAGACATTCGCTGAATTTGAACGTATTGTCGGCTTTAACTATTTACGCGGTATGCACCTGAACGATGCCAAGAGCACATTTGGCAGCCGCGTTGACCGCCACCATAGCTTAGGGGAAGGCAATATCGGTCACGATGCATTCCGCTGGATCATGCAGGACAGCCGTTTTGACGGCATCCCACTGGTACTGGAAACCATCAACCCTGATATCTGGGCCGAAGAAATTGCATGGCTGAAAGCGCAGCAAACTGAAAAGGCGGTCGCATAATCATGAACGACAGGGAAAAGCAGATCCTTAAGATCCTGCGTCGCAATCCGCTAATACAGCAAAATGAAATCGCAGATATTTTGCAGATCAGCCGTTCGCGCGTCGCCGCACATATTATGGATTTGATGCGCAAAGGAATGATCAAAGGTAAAGGTTATATCCTTACCGAACAAGATTATTGCGTCGTCGTCGGCGCAATTAACATGGATATTCGTGGTGTCGCTGACATCCACTATCCTCAAGCCGCATCTAACCCCGGCAGCATCCACTGTTCAGCAGGCGGCGTGGGACGAAACATCGCCCACAACCTGGCGCTACTGGGCCGTGACGTGCATTTAATTTCCGCTGTTGGTAGCGATTTCTATGGCGAAACGCTGCTGGAACAGACCCGTCAGGCTGGTGTTAACGTTTCCAATTGTATTCGTCTGCATGGACATAACACCTCCACCTACTTGTCGATCGCGAATCAGCAGGAAGAGACCGTACTGGCGATTAACGATACCCACATTCTGCAACAGCTAACGCCGCAGTTGCTGAACGGTTCACGGGATCTTATCCGCCATTCCGGCGTCGTGCTGGCAGATTGCAACCTGACTGCTGAAGCCATCGAGTGGGTATTTACTATTGCTGATGACATTCCGGTATTTATTGATACCGTTTCAGAGTTCAAAGCAGCAAAAATGAAGACCTGGTTTACACGTATTCATACGCTCAAACCCACGCAGAAAGAGTTGGGCATTTTATGGGGTAAGCCCGTCCAGTCGGATGCGGATCGCGTGCAGGCCGTCAACGACCTCCATCAGCAGGGGGTAAAACGCATCTTTGTGTGTCTGGAAGACGAATCCGTTTTTTGCAGCGAAAAGGACGGAGAGCAATTTTTACTGACATCGCCGAAGCATACGGTGATAGACAGCTTCGGTGCCGATGACGCATTTATGGCGGGATTGTTATACAGCTTTCTGGAAGGCAGTGAGTTCCGCGAAAGCGCGCAGTTTGCAATGGCCTGTGCAGCATTATCACGCGCCAGCGTCAGTATTAACAACCCGACGCTCTCCGCCGATAATGCCCTGTATTTGCTGAAAACCGCTTAGATGTAATGCCGGATGGCACTATGCTTATCCGGCCTGCAAACTACAAGCAACAACGCTTCCTCGTAGGCTGGGTAAGGCGTTAGCCGCCATCCGGCAAAACATCCGGCTACGCTAAACCAATAAAGAAACCGGCTATTGTGGCGCTCATCAGGTTAGAAAGCGTTGCCGCAGCCAGTGCTCTCATCCCAAGCTGCGCAATTTCCGGTGCGCGCTGTGGCGCAATGGCTGAAAACGCACCGACAACAACACCAATCGAACCAAAGTTTGCAAATCCACACAGGGCAAACGAAATAATCGCAATGGTCTTCACATCCAACGTCCCACCCGTTTGCAGGTACGGCGAGAAGTTGAGATAAGCGACAAATTCGTTGATTGCCAGCTTCTGCCCGATCAGGCTCCCCGCCAGCGTTGCATCGCTCCAGTCCACCCCCATAATCCACGCCAGCGGAGCCAGAATATAGCCAAAAATGCCTTCCAGGGTCGCGTGCCCGAAGCCAAACCAACCGCCAACGCCCCCAATAATGCCGTTAATTAACGCAATAATGGCGACAAATGCCATTACTACCGTCGCAACACCTGCGGCAATTTTCAGCCCGGTCATCGCCCCGCTCGCCGCCGCCTCGATGATGCTTTTCGGTGGTGTCTCAGTAAACGACAGATTCTCGAAGGTAACGCGAGACTCTTCTGTTGCCGGGCTCAACATACGCGCGAACAAAATCCCGCCAGGAATTGCCATCAACGATGCCGCCAACAAATAATCGATGGGTACCCCCATTCCGGCATAACCAATCATCATTGAACCCGCAATAGACGCCATCCCGCTACAAATTGCAGTAAACAGCTCATTGCGATTCAGGCGCTCAATAAAGGGTTTCACGATTGCCGGAATTTCGTTTTGCCCGAGAAAAATCGTCGTCACCGCAACAAACGACTCGATTTTACTGATGTTCAGCGCTTTCTGGAAAATACCACCGAGAATACGGATCAACAGTCCCATTACGCCAATGTAGTAAAGCAGGCTTATCAGCGCGGTAACAAAAATGATGGCGGGGAGAACCCGGAAGGCAAAGATAAAACCGGCACCGTCAAATAGCACATCCATTTTAGGACCTACCAACGAGCCAAAAATAAATGCACTTCCTGCATCGCTATATGACATAACCTTGTGGACACCGAGTGCAGCCTGTTCAACCAGCCATTTCCCCGGAGGGAAATACAACATGATACCGCCAATGGCGATTTGCAGAACCAACGCAGCGCCAACGGTACGCAGGCTAATACGTTTTTTATTTACTGACAGCAGAAACGCGATGGCCAGTAATACCACCATACCCACAACACTTCTCATTATATCCATAATGAAATCCCTTCATGCCAGGAAACCCGGCGCTAACGCCAGGTTTTGGTAGGTTTGATATGCACGGGCGACCGCTTTCTGCCCGGAAAATTCGGTCAGGCGAGGCGTTGATATTCCTTCGCAATCTCGCAAGCCAGTACGGCGTTGTTGAACACCAACTGAATGTTAGATTTCAGACTGTCGCCTCCGGTCAGTTCCGCAACCCGTGCCAGAAGGAACGGTGTGCTATCTTTGCCCACAACGCCCTGCTCTTCAGCTTCTTTCACTGCCCGATCGATTGCCGCGTTAATTTTTTCTTCTGCCATTGCAAACTGTTCAGGGATTGGGTTTGCGACAACCAGGCCGCCGTTCAGGCCGGTTTGCCATTTCACCGCCATTGCGCGGGCAATTTCTTTTGCGCTGTCCAGACGAATACTGACGTCAAACGGGCTGGTGCGGCAGAAAAATGCTGGCAGTGATTTTGTCTGATAACCAATGAGCGGCACACCGAAGGTTTCTAAATATTCGGTTGTTAATCCGAGGTCGAGAATAGATTTTGCCCCTGCGCAAATAACCGTAACATTGGTATGTGCCAGTTCTTGCAGATCCGCAGAAATATCAAATGTATGCTCCGCCCCGCGGTGAACACCGCCGATGCCACCGGTTGCAAATACTTTAATTCCCGCCATAGCGGCAATAATCATGGTAGAGGCAACGGTAGTCGCGCCATTTTTCCCCGCCGCTACAACAAACGGTAAATCTCGACGGCTAACTTTAGCAACGTTATGCCCTTCGCGTCCTAAAAGGTCAATTTCGTCTTTACTCAAGCCAACTTTCATTACTCCGCCAATAATGGCAATGGTTGCAGGCACAGCACCATGTTTGCGAATGGTTTCTTCTACTTCAATTGCTGTCTGCGCATTTTGTGGAAATGGCATGCCATGAGAAATAATGGTTGACTCAAGTGCAACAATCGGTTTTTTACTGTTTAATGCTTCCTGAACTTCTGGAGATATTTGTAATAATTCAGAGGAAAGAGTTAATTCAGACATTCTGTGTTCTCCACTATTGAGCTAACATTCGCAACAGACAAATCAGGGTTATTGGTATATTCACAGGCCAGTGCCATAGATGAGCAACCCTGCGCAAATCGAACCGAATCAATAAAGGGCAAACCGTCTACCCAGCAGGAAGCCAGTCCCGCCATCATGGCATCACCAGCTCCCGTTACATTGATGACGTGAGTTTTAATGGGCAGCGACCAGCCGCGACTCCCTGATATATCACTATAATAAACACCGTCCCCCCCCATGCTGAGCACCAGGCGGTTTAGGCCACGTTCATGAAACCACGTGGCAACTTTGCCAACATCCTCTCGCCCGGAGAGTGCAATACCACTCAGGGTTTCAGCTTCAAGTCGATTAGGTTTTAAGGTATGGATTTTGCCGAGTTGCTCGCGAATTTTAACGCACTTCCATGCCGATACCGGGTCAACAAACACCGGTACCTCACCCGCATTTTCCAACACCCATGTCAGCGCGTCTTCACTGATATTACAGTCAGCAACAATGACTTTTGCTGCACGAATAAAATCACGATGTTGCGACAAAAAATCTACTGAAATGTGGTCGGTAATACTCATATCATTAATGGCAACCAGCATCTCACCGGTATTATCAAGCAGCGACAAATAACTTGATGTATTTTCTCCAGCAACAATCAGGCATTTTTCGACATGAACACCAGATTGATTAGTTTGTGCCAGCAGTGATTGCCCATAGAAATCGTTACCAACGGCAGTCAGTAACCATGAATTTTTCCCCAGCAGCGCTAAATTATGAGCGATATTGCGTCCCACACCGCCTGGCGTAAATTTTATTTTCCCCGGATTTGAGTCCGCATAATTCAGAGAAGCATGCGAATACCCGGCAACATCCATATTGGCCGAGCCAATGGTTACTATGTATTCCTTTTCACGCATAGCACGTCCCCTGGCAATATAATTACCACTAAAGAGTTCGTCATAAATAATCCTTACCACATAAAGGATTATTAGAGCACATGTTCACTATCAAACATGTGTTCATGTTAGCCAGGTTTTTTGTAAAGTAAATCCATCCGCAAGATCTAAAACAAATAGATATGAACAGAGTCACAATTTTTTATAGATACAGTTTGCAAGGGAGCGAAAAAATGAGAGACAGAACACAAATCGAGCAAACCAGAAAAAAACCTCCGGATAACCGGAGGTTTTTCAGATGCGTCAGGCAGACGGGTGTGTATTAACTGAGCGAAACCAGATCCTCCGGCATGTGGTTGTACAAAATCCGCCAGAAGTGCTCAGCCGTTTTATTCAAGCGGGTATCCATCCGGTAAATATAGGCCTGAATAGGTACCATCAGTTCCGGCGTCTGCAGACAAACCAGCCGCTTGTCACGCAGTTCGTTTACGATAGTCCACGCCGGCAGCCAGGCGATACCATGCCCATCTAATGCCATATTTTTCAATAACTCACTCATCGAAGACATAAACAGTGTACGAGCAGAAATGCCCCCCACTTCCGCCAGATGACGGTTTACCAGTCTTCCCATGTAAGATGTGCTGGTATAGTTCAGAATCGGCACCTGCGGCTGATAGATATCAAACAACGCCCTCCCCTGCGCGTCAGCCGCACAGACGGGATACAGCTCAGACTCAAAAACCTTCAAACCGCAGAAAGGTGACTGCATTAAATCTTCATCCCGAAAGGAGATAATAAAATCACTTTTCCCTTCACGCAGGGTATTCACCGCTTGCACCACATCAATCGCCTCGACGTGATAAACAAATTCCTCCCCCCAGGCCGCCATTGAGTGCACTAATCTGGGCAACATAGTCAGCGACAGAGAATGTGCCGCCGCTATTTTGATATTGGGTACCCCAAGCAGGTTGTGCCCACTTAGCTCATCCAGATTGCATTCCAGCTGTTGCAGCAGACTACGGGTTTGTGAATGAAAGAGCTTACCCTCCTCCGTGAGTTGCAGTGGGCTCGTCGTGCGATCAAAAAGCTGTACCCCCACGGCTGATTCGAGCGCCTTGATCCGCCTGCTAAATGCCGGTTGCGATATATTGCGTTCCTCAGCCGCCTGGGAAAAATGACGACACGCCTCCAGCGTCAGGAAATCATATAACCATTTTGTCTCAATATTTTTCATGCCTGTCACGCGGATGTTTAAATAGGGTGATTAACCTAAAACATCATGCCAGAGGTGTTCCAGAGATGATATTGGCGATTAGCCACCGATGATTCGTTTTTTGCATCGAACCTTCGTTTTTGGCATTACCGTGCCTCCCTCCCCCTCGGCCACGACCGCTCGCCTGCCGCGTATTGTCGGACCTCAGGCTCAATATCGGCCTGCTGAGGTGACAAACGAAGCCAAATCCATGCAGTTTTTGCATTAAACAAAACATTATTGCATTTCTCCTCTCGACTCGCTGCTGTTAAACATTAGGGCAAGACAAACACAGCCTGAATATTATTTAACGGTGAATTGAGGTATATATCGTGAAAGGTTTAATTGGCGTACTTGGTGGTATGGGTCCGGCGGCAACCGTCGATCTCTTTAATAAATTCGTCACCTTTACCGCGGCACAACGTGACCAGGAACATATCCCATTAATTATTTCATCTATTCCTGACATTCCTGACCGAACTGACGCGTTAATGCATCATGGTAATTCTCCACTCCCGGCAATGCGCGATTATATGCATAAACTCGAAGATGCTGGCGCGGAGTGTATTGTGATCCCCTGTAATACCGCCCACTTTTGG
This sequence comes from Citrobacter sp. U14242, assembly GCF_046555775.1. Taxonomy (NCBI): domain Bacteria; kingdom Pseudomonadati; phylum Pseudomonadota; class Gammaproteobacteria; order Enterobacterales; family Enterobacteriaceae; genus Citrobacter; species Citrobacter sp. U14242. The sequence goes on along the minus strand of NZ_JBKGLW010000001.1, from coordinate 432,851 downwards.
TTTAATGAATTAAAAGAGTGCTGTCACACAGAGCTGCTCAGTATCGTTGAAACGACCATCAACGAGGTCAAGAACTGTGGGAAATCACGTATTGGACTGCTCGCCACCAACGCCACGTTGTACATGGGTCTCTATCAAAAAGGCATTGAATCTCTTGGGCTAACCTGCATCAGTCCTGACTCTGCCAGTCAGAAAAAAGTGATGGAAAGCATCTATTGCTTAAAAGCCGGTGATGCTAAGCGGGCACAAATTCTAATGAATGAACAGGCTCAGGCACTCTTCTCTCGCGGCGCACAAGTTATCGTACTGGGCTGTACGGAAGTCCCCGTCATCCTGGCCGACGCGGTCAAACAGTCACCTGATAAATATATCGACTCAACCGGTTCGTTGGTTCGCGCCGGTATTAAATGGTACGAGAAACGCGTGGGTAAAAATCACCTTTTGGTGCAATGAATATCTATGCCTGGCTAATTATTACATTACATAAACACCCATTTTAATAACGACTCATTCTCTGGCGGAGGCCATTATGATTTGGCTGGAAATTATCGTAGTGTTAGGGGCAATATTTTTTGGTATCCGCCTCGGCGGAATTGGTATCGGTTTATGTGGCGGGCTGGGGCTGGCTATATTAACGCTGGGATTTGGGTTGCAAATTGGTTCGCCGCCCGTGGACGTCATTCTTATTATTATGACGGTTGTCGTGGCAGCATCGGCGCTACAGGCCGCAGGTGGTATGGATTATCTGGTTCGCGTTGCCGGGAATTTTATGCGGCGTAACCCTAAATATATCAATATCATTGCGCCCATTATTACCTGGTCGATGACCATTATGGCGGGGACCGGATTTATTGTCTTTTCTACCCTACCAGTCATTGCCGAAGTAGCAAAAGAGTCCGGTATCCGCCCCTCACGCACGCTCGCAGGGTCCGTCGTCGCCTCCCAGGTGGCAATATCCGGCTCGCCGATCAGTGCTGCGATGGCCGCAATGTTAACCATCATGGAAGGAAACGGCGTCAGCTTTATACAGGTCATGGCGGTATGCCTGCCCGCCTCGTTCGTTGCCGCAATGGTAGCCGCATTAATCGCTTCACGCCAGGGGTGCGAGCTACAGGATGATGAAGTGTATCTGGAACGCCTGCAAAAAGGTCTGGTCCGTAAATATGAAAGCCAGAGTAGTACGACGCCAGGTGCTGTGCTTTCCGTTGCCCTGTTTATGCTGGCAACCATCGTCATTGTCATCCTTGCCGCCTGCCCTCAGTTACGTCCAGGATTCGACGTCGGTAGTCCGATGAATACGCGGGATATTATTATTATCTGCATGCTATCTGCCGCTTGCCTGATGGTCGTGCTATGCAAAACATCTACAGATGCCATTGTACTGGCATCCACTTTTCGGGCAGGGATGAGTTCGCTGGCCGTCATTCTCGGCATTGTTACGCTGGGAACCACATTCATTGACGCACACTTAGCGGAAATTAAAGATATCGCGGGTAATATTCTACAGGCCTACCCAATGCTGTTGGCTCTGGTACTGTTTGGGACCTGTGCGCTGCTCTATTCGCAGGGAGCCACCACGCCGTTGATTATCCCGCTTGCCGTCGCGCTCGGCGTACCCACCTGGGCCATTCTGGCTTCTTATGTGGCAGTGACTGGCGTGTTTGTTCTACCCACCTACCCCACTTCACTGGCGGCAATGGAGTTCGACACCACCGGGACAACACGCGTGGGTAAGTATGTCTTAAACCATCCGTTTATGTTGCCCGGACTCGGCGGCATCATCGCTGGCGTTGCCTTTGGTTTTATCATTGCCCCAATGATTGCTTGAGATAATAAATGACGGTTCACATTGCGGTGATGTAAGACCGCTAGTCTCAACGACAGGAATGTGCAGATCAAAAAAAGGGCAGAGAAATCTCCGCCCTTTTATCCGTATTTAATTATGCCGCTTTAGCAACTGCATCCACTTCCGGGCGCTTCAGCACCGCGTAGGAGAGACCTGCCACCAGCGTACCGGCAACAATCGCCAGCAGGTAACCAAGCACAGGGGTAATGGCGCCGGGGATCAGCAGTACGAACAGTCCGCCGTGTGGTGCCATCAGCTTCGCGCCTACAGCCATTGAAATTGCCCCCGTCACCGCGCCACCGACGATACAGCATGGCAGAACACGCATCGGATCGCGGGCCGCGAACGGAATTGCACCTTCGGTGATAAAGCACAAACCCAGTACCAGCGCCGCTTTGCCACCTTCTTGTTGTGCTTTGTCGAACTTACGACGCGCAACCAGCGTTGCCAGACCCAGAGCCAACGGTGGCACCATGCCTGCCGCCATAATGGCTGCCATCGGTGCATAAGTTTGCGTACTCAGCAGACCCACCCCAAAAGCGTAGGCCGCTTTGTTCACTGGACCGCCCATGTCGGTACACATCATGCCACCAAGAATGGCACCAAGCAGAACCGCATTCGCCGTCCCCATGGTTTGCAGCCAGTGAGTCAGGCCTTCCAGAATGCCCGCAACCGGTTTACCAATCAGGTAAATCATTGCCAGACCCACTACCAGACTCGAAAGCAGCGGAATAATCAGAATCGGTTTCAGCGCTTCCATACTCTGTGGGAGTTTCAACTTCGTGCTGATGATCTTCGCCACATAACCGGCAAGGAAACCGGCGATAATCCCACCGATAAAGCCAGAACCGGTGCTCACTGCCAGCATACCGCCGATAAGACCCGGCGTCAGGCCAGGACGGTCAGCGATAGAAAATGCAATGTAACCTGCCAGAACTGGCACCATCAGTGCGAAGGCTGAGCCCCCACCAATCTGCATCAGTGCTGCAGCCAGCGTACCTTGCTCTTTGAATGCTTCAATACCAAAGGCGAATGACAGCGCAATACACAGGCCGCCCGCAACCACCATCGGCAGCATGTAAGACACACCGGTCAACAGGTGACGATACGCGCCCGCGCCCTCTTTTTTGCCTTCTGTAGCCGCAGCCTGATTCTTCCCGGCAGGCTGATACGGGGTCGCTTCATCCAGCGCTTTATCCAGTTCCTGCTTCGTTTTCTTCAGCGCCAGGCCCGTAGACGTGCGATACATCGGTTTTCCAGCAAATTTCGCCAGATCAACCTCAATATCAGCCGCCACAATCACCAGATCAGCCTCGGCAACCTCTTCCGGCGTAATGGCATTACCTGCCCCTACTGAGCCACGGGTTTCCACTTTCACCCACCAGCCGCGTTTTTTCGCTTCGGTTTCAATGGCTTCAGCAGCCATAAACGTATGTGCGACACCTGTTGGACAAGCTGTCACTGCCACCACACGTTTTGGACCATTGCTTGCCACTGGCGTTGTCACAACCGGCGCGCTATATGGCTGCGCATGGCCTTTTGCTTCACTGAGAAAAAGCTCAGGATGCGCAACCGCGCGACCGATGTCACCCAGCCAGACCTTTTTGCCGTTCAGGGAACTGTCGACAGGCAGCTTATCGCCCAGGACAATGGCCAGCTCTGCATCATTTGGATTATCGATAATCTCCAGATGCGCTTTCTGTGCCGCCGCTCCAAGCAGGGTTTTCGCCATATAGGCGCGAGCCTGGCCGAGATTAGCGTCAATAATCAGCAGCGTTTTCATTATGCCTCTCCTGCTGTCAGTTAAACGGTTTTAAGTCGACACGCGCCATCATTGCGGCCAACTGAGGACGATCGGTAATGCCCACATTACTTTGGCTTACCGCCAGGGCGGCAACTGCCGTCGCCAGACGCAGGGTATGTTCGCTGGATTCACGCATCAGCAAGCCATAAATCAGACCGCCAACCATCGAATCACCCGCACCTACAGTACTGACCACCTCAACTGACGGTGGTTTAGCAATCCATTCACCCGAAGCGTTAACCCATAACGCGCCTTCCGCACCGAGTGAAATCACCACGTGCGCAATGCCTTGTTCACGCAGAGCATGTGCCGCATCGATAACATCTTTCATTTCTGGCAGCTTACGGCCAGCCCAGATTTCCAGTTCACGACGGTTTGGTTTCACCAGCCACGGAGCCGCTTTCAGGCCTGCGACCAGCGCTTCACGACTACTATCAAAGATAATGCATGGACACTGACTGCGCAGGCGCGTCATCCAGTCAGTGAATGCTTCAGGGCTCACGCCGGTCGGCAAGCTGCCACTGACGCACACCATATCGAATTGCCCCAGCCAGCTTAGCGAGTCATTCACAAAGCGTTCCCAGTCAGCCGGCGTGACTTCAAAACCGGAAAAATTGAAGTCAGAAACTTCACCATCTTTTTCAGTCAGCTTGACGTTAATACGGGTACGCCCCTGCACCACCTGAAAACGGTTAGCGATGCCCAGTTCACTGAACAACTGCTGAAAACCATCCTGGTTGTCCTTACCCAGAAAGCCGCCGACCGTTACGTCAATCCCCAGGTCCTTAAGCACTTTGGCGACGTTAATCCCTTTTCCCGCCGCATGCAGACCGGTCGTTTTCACCAGATTGACTTCACCGCGTTCAATTTCCGGGCAAAAACCGACCAGATCATAAGCCGGATTCAGGGTGATAGTTGCAACACGTCTGCTCATTATGCGCCCTCCCCGAGACCCGCCGCGATGGCATCGCCAATGGCTTTCAGCGCCTGTTCAGCATCTTCACCCTGTGCGGTAAAGCGCAGGTGGTGTCCTTTTTTCACGCCCAATGCCACAACTTTCATCAAACTGCGTCCATTTGCCGGTTTTCCGGTTCCATCAAGATTTGTCACGGTTATTTCACTATTAAATTGTTTAATCGTATTCACCAGCATGGTGCCCGGACGGGCATGTAAACCATGCTCATTACGCACTACAAACTCGGCACTCAGTACATCATCAGTTAATGCATCATCGCTGGTCAGCAGCGCCAGCACAGTCGCAGCATCAGCCTTCAGCAAACGGTCAGCTTTATTGCTCAGCAACAGATCACCAAGACGCTTCAGCACCGCAACGGGTTGGTCATCATTCATCGCGACAGTAACCAGCAGCGCAGCCGCTTCGCCCTGCACGTCAAATGCGCTTACCGCACGACTGACCGCGACGGCGCTGCGCACATTGCCTTCAGCACAGTCATTCAGCCAGATGCCCTGCCCAAGATTCATTGGTTGTTCGTTAATGGCTCTGGCCACAAAGGTGGCATCTACTGCACCGACTTCTTTCAGACGCGCGGCGTTCAGTGCCTGCAGCGTCACCAGCGAATTGGCGACGACGTCCAACGACAGCGTTTCGTTATCAAGCTTCAGTTGCTCGCTCTGCTTTTCTCCCATCAGCAATGCCCGCAACTCTTCTGCCGTGGTGGCAGATTTCAACTGTTCCGCTACCGAGTCATCACTCAATACATGAGTCAGCTGACGCAGCAACCCGAGGTGCTCATCTGAGCTGGCTGCAATGCCGATTGCCACATACGCAACCTGACCTTCGCCCCACGTCACGCCCTGCGGAAACTGAAACACCTGCACCCCGGTTTTCAGCACCTGATCGCGTGTGTCTGTCGTACCGTGAGGAATGGCAATACCATTGCCGAGGAACGTCGATGTTTGTTGTTCGCGCGCCAGCATGCCATTGACATAGCCGTCCGCAACGTTGCCCGCTTGCACCAGGGCTGCGGCAACCTGCCGAATAGCCTCTTCTTTATTCCCGGCCTGTTTGCCCGGGTGAATATCCTGAACAGATAACTGGAACATGATTCTCCTCTCCTGCCGAATTGAAACGATTCAGCTAACATGAGAAAAAAGGCGTCACCCGACTTCATCAGTTAAGGCAAGATGACGCTGAAACGTTTCAAGAAGTTTGGATCTTTCTGCTTCAGCACGCAAGTAAAGTTAACAATTAACTTGCTGAATTTAGATATGCCGCACATTTTCTCGGCGTTTCTTTGAAACAAGCTGACGCAAAAACGTGTTCAGCGACTCAACTTCAGCATCGTCAGCATGTGGACTTCTCAGACTGAAATGACATTTTGATTTTCCATACCGATTTTGATTTAGTGCCCTGTTTATTTTCTGGCGAGCAGCGTAAACTCCGCCTCTCTTCACTCCACTGATAGCTAAACATGCATAACACCCCCGTAGCCGCCACACCCAAGGCGTTTGATTTAACGTCTTCGGCGTTCCTGCTTGTCGCTTTTCTCACGGGTATCGCCGGGGCATTACAGACCCCCACGCTCAGCCTTTTTCTGACCGATGAAGTCCATGCTCGTCCGGGAATGGTGGGGTTCTTTTTTACCGGTAGCGCCGTCATCGGCATTTTGGTAAGTCAGTTTCTGGCCGGACGCTCTGACAAAAAAGGCGATCGTAAAAACCTGATCGTTTTTTGCTGTGTACTGGGCATGCTGGCCTGCGTGCTGTTTGCCTGGAACCGTAACTATTATATTTTGCTGTTTGTCGGCGTATTCCTCAGTAGCTTTGGCTCCACCGCCAACCCGCAAATGTTTGCTCTCGCCCGTGAACATGCCGATCGCACGGGCCGGGAAGCCGTCATGTTCAGCTCTATTTTACGAGCTCAGGTTTCACTGGCCTGGGTGATCGGCCCACCGTTGGCCTACGCGCTGGCCATGGGATTCAGCTTTACGGTGATGTATCTCAGCGCCGCGGTGGCATTTATTGTCTGCGGCGTGATGGTGTGGTTTTTCTTACCATCAATGAACAAAAGCGTCCCTCTCGCGACAGGTGCGGTTGAAGCTCCACGCCGTAATCGTCGTGATACGCTGCTGCTTTTTGCTATCTGCACATTAATGTGGGGTACCAACAGCCTCTATATCATTAATATGCCGCTGTTTATCATCAACGAGCTGCATCTACCTGAAAAACTCGCCGGTATCATGATGGGTACCGCCGCAGGGTTGGAAATCCCAACCATGCTGATTGCCGGATATTTTGCGAAACGTCTGGGCAAACGTCTGTTGATGAGAATTGCCGCCATCGCCGGGTTCTTTTTTTATGCAGGCATGCTGTTGGCACATTCGCCAGCGGTTTTGCTCGGCTTACAGTTGCTGAACGCGATTTACATCGGCATCCTCGGCGGGATTGGCATGCTTTATTTTCAGGATTTAATGCCGGGACAGGCGGGATCAGCAACAACGCTGTACACCAATACCATCCGCGTAGGCTGGATTATTGCCGGGTCGCTGGCAGGTATTGCTGCAGAGATCTGGAATTACCACGCCGTATTCTGGTTTGCGCTGGTGATGATCGTCGCGACAGTTGTATGCCTGGTGCGCATCAAAGACGTTTAAGGTGCAGTCAACGCTTCAAGCTCAATAAGGTACAGCATGGCCTGGTGTGTCGTTTTACCGCACATTTCCTCACTGGGTTGCAAACCGGCACACACTTTTGGGCGCAACGGAGACGCAAAAATCTTACAGCGCAGGGATTCATCTAGCTGAACGCATGGCGTATTAGCGGGCTTGCCATCAGGCATGCCAGGGATAGGGCTGGAGATAGAAGGCGCAGTGCAACATGCGCCACAATCCGGACGGCATTCCATACAGTATTCTCTTTAGCGTAAACCATCGGATTGTTCAGGTAGCGAACAGTATACACAAATTCATTCGGCGTGCCTCAAGATAGCAGATGCACAGCCAACAACGAGGCAACCAGAAGGGTGGAGTGTATACCCCCTTTTTTGCACCAGCAAAAGTGTGAATTCCGCTTGCCTGAATGCCCCGGCGCGAGTAGTTTGACGCGATATTTTAGACACTCCTCACTACAGGATTTTTTCGATGCCAAGAGCGAACGAAATTAAAAAAGGTATGGTACTGAATTACAACGGCAAGCTGCTGATTGTAAAAGATATCGATATTCAATCACCGTCCGCACGTGGTGCAGCTACGCTGTACAAAATGCGTTTTTCTGATGTCCGCACGGGTCTGAAAGTTGAAGAGCGCTTCAAAGGCGACGATATCGTAGATACTGTCACCCTGAGCCGCCGCGGGGTTGATTTCTCCTACGTCGATGGCAACGAATATGTCTTTATGGATAAAGAAGACTATACCCCGTATACCTTCACCAAAGACCAGATTGAAGAAGAGCTGCTGTTCATCCCGGAAGGCGGGATGCCGGACATGCAGGTACTGCTCTGGGACGGCCAATTACTGGCGCTTGAACTGCCGCAGACCGTAGATCTGGAAATCGTTGAAACCGCACCGGGTATTAAAGGTGCTTCAGCGAGTGCGCGCAACAAGCCAGCAACTATGAGCACCGGCCTGGTGATCCAGGTTCCTGAGTATCTGAGTGCAGGTGAGAAAATCCGTATTCATATCGAAGAACGCCGCTATATGGGTCGCGCAGACTAATACCTCTGCCGCACAGTGACGATCAGGGACAGCGCAGGCTGTCCCTTTGTCATTTTCAGCGTTGGCTACTGAGATAAAAATCATCCATCAACAGTGATTCCAGATACAGCTCATCTTCCCGTATAAAACCCACAATTACGCTAACCGCCCGCGCATAGAATCCCTCCTCATCACGCTGCTGGCAGCTATCACGAAACAAGGGTGCCCAACACATAATGTGATGATGCAAAAAGTAATATTGTGCAGATAGCGTTTCCTTTTTGGTCACCATCCTCGCCATCAACGCCAGCTGTATAGCGATATGATCGGAGGGTTCATTTTCCTGCGCAGCCAGTCCGTGTTCAACCAACAGTACATTCATTTGTCGGCGTTCTTCAGCCGCCGTTGTATGTGGATAATGTCCCGCATACGGGGAAACACCGCCGGGCGGCGCCAGCAAAAATAACGTTGCAAAATCTGCGGCCAGCTCCAGTTGTCGGCTTTCACGACGCAGAACCTGCGTAAGGCTACGTTCCAGTTTTTTAACATCCAGCGAAAGCCCAGGGATACCCGCCAGCGACGCAAGCCACTGCCGGTTTTCCTCACTTTCAAGACGAGCGAGTTGTTTCTGGTCCAGCTCACGAAACAGCAATTGCGAAAACCACTGATAGACCGCGGCACGTTGCTGACAAATAAGGTTATGCTGCATTTTCCCCCTCCTCTTTAACGGTTTCTGGTCCACCGAATCCCGTAACCTGCGGAGCCTTCTCCTGATAACGTTCAACCTCCACCAGCACGGTATGCGCTGAAGGCCCTTGCGCCAGTTGAGACGTACCAATATCCGCGCTCAGAACATTAGGATCGCCATAGGTACAGAGCGTCCCTGCTTTCCCACCTTCCCGTGGGGAATACCATGCCCCTTCATGAATGCGGATCACGCCAGAGGTAAAATCAGGGCTAATCACCACCCCCGCCAGCACCTGACCGCGCGCGTTAAAGACCCGCGCAATATCCCCGGCTTTTAACCCCCGCGCGGCAGCATCTTGCTCGCTGATGTAAAGCGGTTCTCTTCCGGCTACTGCATATGTGCTGCGAAACGCATCACTTGAGCACAACTGGGAGTGCAGACGTTTATCCGGGTGACAGGATTGCAGGTGCAGTGGATATTTGTCTTTCCTGCCCTGATGGCTACGTTCAAACGGCTCCATCCACACCGGATGCCCTGGGCAATCCTCATACTGAAAACCAGCGATCGTTTTGCTGTAAATTTCAATCAGACCTGATGGTGTACCCAGAGGATTAAGATCGGGCTGATCGCGAAATTCGCCATGACGAACCCACGGTTGTCCCGCGGGATATTCAACATACCCTTCACCTTTCCAGAACGTGTCAAAGTCTGGCAACGTGACACCGAGCGAGGCCCCCATTTTGACCCCTTCGTCATAGAGTGTTTGTACCCACTGCATTTCATCGCGGTTTTCCCGGTATACCGCCTCCTTGCCAAAACGTTTACAGAGTCCGGCAAATACGTCGAAATCATGCCGCGCTTCATATTGCGGTTTGACGATCTGATGCAGTGCCATCAGTCCCTTATTCGAATGAGTGCCAAACTGCTCAATATCATTGCGTTCAAAGCGTGTAGTCACAGGCAGGACAATATCGGCAAAACGACAGGATGCGGTCCATTGGTGATCTAACACCACCACGGTCTCCAGTTTCTTCCACGCCTCGATCATTCGGTTGCGATCCTGCTGGGCGTGGAACGGGTTAGCCGCGCTGAAGATCGCCATTTTGATGTCAGGGTAGATTAACGTCTCACCGTTAAAGGCGATTTTTTTGCCCGGTTCCAGCAGGCAATCAACAATACGTGAGGTAGGAATATGCTCAGATACGCCGCGAAAATCCGGTTTATACTTCGCCTCTGGCGGATTGTTAATGCTCCCCAGCCCAGATAGTACCGGTCCGGCTGACGTCACCGTCCCTCCGCCGTTGTAGTGCCAGCCGAACCCCACACCACCGCCCGGTAAGCCAATTTGACCGACCATACTGGCCAGCACCACCAGCATCCAGGGATACTGTTCGCCATGGTGCATACGCTGTACGCACCAGCCGCCCATAAACTGCGTCCGGCCTTTCACCAACAGCCGGGCAAAATCACGGATCTGATCCGCCGTCAGCCCACAGATTTCCGCGGCCCACTCGGCATTTTTCGGTTGCTTGTCTGTTTCTCCCATCAGGTAGGGTAAAAACTGCTCGAAGCCGACGGTGTAGTCGTTAATGAATACCGTGTCGTACAGTTTTTCTTCATACAGGGTATGTGCGAGTGCCAGCAGTAACGCAACGTCGGTTTGTGGTCGTAACGCCAGCTGTTCACACCCCAGAAAATTTTGCGATTTGCTCCGCACCGGATCAACACTGATGACGCGCATTTTGCCTTGGGCGACGGCCTCTTTGATCTGCTGCCAGTAGCCAAACGCGTCGTGATCGGGAACCAAAAATTCAATCTGCAAATTCTTAATGGGATCACAGCCCCACAGTACGATGGTATTGCTGTTCTCGATAACCAGCGGCAGCGAGGTTTGCTGTTCATAGACTTCAAGCGAACCAATAACATGAGGCAAAATCACCTGTGCTGCAGCCGCTGAGTAGTCGCCTACGGTCGTCACATAGCTACCATGCAAACCGAGCCCTCTGTCCATTGCACCGCCAGCCTTATGGTATTTGCCCACCATTTGCCAATCCGCCAGCCCGGTAAAGACGCCGGATGAACCATAGGTTTTTTGCACCCGTTCAAGCTCTTCATAAAACAGGTCCAACGCCTGATCCCAACTAACTCGCACAAAACGATTATCTCCCCGCTGGCTACGATCCGACTTCTCACGCTTGCGTAACCAGTCCAGTCGAACCATCGGATAGCGAATCCGTGAAGGGTTATAGACGATTTCACGTACCGCATTGAGCATCTCGCACGGGTATTTGTCATGTTTGAACGGACGCGTTTCCGTCCACTCGCCGTTAACCACTTTGGCTTCAAAAGCACCATAATGGGAGCCAGACTGGATCCATTGTTCGGGGTTTTCCCCCGCCGCCCATACTTTTGATATCAGCGGGTTAGGCGCCAGCGCACTGGCGGCACCAACCGCCAGCATTCCGGTCAGAAAACGACGGCGGGACGGATTAAAGTCATGAATATCCATATTTTATCCTTATTATTTGTTAGGTTCAGACACATCGCTGGCGTGGGTCTGGAGGTATTTCAACAACGTACGTTCTTCCACCGGATTGAGTCGATAATAGGTCGACATCGCTTTCAGTCCGGCAATCCAGCCATTGGCGGTGTATCGGGTAGCTGGCGGCGTGCTGTGACAGGCGCTACACGTCGATTGCAGCATCTGATCTGAGTACTCCCACACCGGTGTAATGCTATCGATGAGTCCCTGCGCGGAGGTCCATGCGGTCACGCTAACCTGCTGCCATTCCTGATGTGAAGCAGGGTCAGTCTGGGTTTGCAGGTCTTTCACGGTTTCCATCAGTGAAGCATCAAGGACCGCGGAAAATACGCGTTTGCCCATATACTGGGTGATCACCCGCCCACGCCCCTTGCTTTCACGCCAGCCCGTCACCTCCAGCTGGACGTTGCTCCCCTCTTTTTGCAGCACCTTGACCTGGGTTGCCGGAAATAACAGCGCTTTCCCTGCTGGCGCTCCCGCCGTCGCTGTCAGTGTTTTTTCGCTTAACGAAAACAGCATCGTCGCAGTTGATCGTTTTTCTCCTTGCTGTTGTAGCTGCTTGTAACGTTCGCGAAAGCCACTGCTCATGTCCGGTTTGTGGTGCGCGATCCCTTTGTGACAGTCAATGCAGTTGCTGTCCTTCGCCGCTGCCGCCGTCATCTGCGCCGCGGCATTGGCGGATTGTTTTCCATGATCCATCGCCTCATAGCTGTGACACGATTTACAGGCTGCCGAATTGTTGGCGCTCATCCGCGCCCATTCTCGCTGGGCGAGCTCAGCCCGTTTGGCATTGAACTTTTCCGGGGTATCAATCGAAGGTGAGATAAAGGTGTGGTAGAGATCGTTTAAGGCTTCCGTTTTGCGGATAAGCGTCGGGAAGACTCCCGGGGGAATGTGGCAATCCTTACACTCCGCTCGCACACCAGAGGCATTACGAAAATGCACACTGGTTTTATACTCCTCTCCTGGTGTGCGCATCGAGTGGCACGATAAACAAAACTCCGTAGTGCTGGTGTAATGTACGCCCTGCCATGTTCCCCAAATGACAATGGCCATTACGACTGCGCCACCTAACGCACACCAGAGCGCGTTCTTTTTTATCCACGACATACCTGCCTCCATTTTTTTAATAACGTCACGCTAAGGGATATTAAAAATCAAAAATAGAGACAGCGATTTCATATTATAGGAACAGCATTAACTCTATGAGGTTTATCAAAACAGTAATATTCTGAAACGTGTAATATGCCGTTATTGTTTAAACAAGGAATTTCCTCATGCTGACACTGTCTCTCAATAGGGAAAGTCGCACCCCGCTACAATTGCAGATTTTTCAATTTTACTTTCAGGCAATTCAGCAAGGCGATTTGCTTTGCGGGGATAAACTGCCCTCTATCCGCGAGCAGGCACAGACACTAAATGTGGCCAAAATCACGGTGGTCATGGCGTATGAAAAATTGATGGCGGCCGGTTTTATTAAAAGCAGGCAGGGTATCGGCTATGAAGTCACATTTACGGCACCTATGCGTAGTCCCCCGGTACACGTGCCGTCTGCGGAAGGATCTCCGCCGATAAAACCTAAGCCTGCCGGTGTTTCTACCGATGTTTACGGTGAAATGGGGCGTGAGTGCTATTGCCGGATGGGAGTCCCTGACCCCAATGCGTTTCCCTGGTCAAGCTGGCGTAAATGGAATAATGCCCCCAGCGTACTTAAAGAGCAGCTACTGACTCGATATCATTCACCAAACGGATTATTTTCATTACGTGAGCAAATTGTCAGATACCTTAATTTATCCCGCGGCATTAATACCAGTGCACAAAACATCATCATTACTGATGGAATTCAGGAAGGATTATCACTGCTCAGTCAAATATTTATTATCCATCATGCGCTAAGCCAGAATAAAAAGTGTCACGTGGTCGCCGAATCACCTTGTTATTCTGGTGCATGGCATCTGTTTAATTATTATGGTGCCGATATTACGTCTATTGCCGTGGATAATCACGGGCTATGTACCGATAATTTACCTGAGATTGAAACCCAGCTTTGTTATGTGACACCTGCTCATCAGTATCCAATGGGCAGTGTTCTGTCACTTGAACGACGTAAGTCATTACTCACGTGGGCACAGCGAGTGGGCGCCTGGATTATTGAAGACGATTACGACGCTGTATTTACGTATGGTGAGAATCCCCTTCCGGCACTGAAAGCCATGGATTACCACAACCGGGTTATCTACATGGGGACCTTCTCAAAAACGCTGGGACCGGGGGCACGTCTCGGTTACCTCGTTTGCCCTGATGAACTGCTGCCCGCCGTTCAAAATATGAAAGCGCTGAACAACAATGGTAGCCAGTGGTTATTGCAGCAGTTTTTAGCCGAGTTAATGCAAAACCAGGTGTTTTATACCCATCTCGGCAAGCTAGCCTGCAACTACGCAGCACGCCTTGCATTACTGCGTGATGGCTTATCAGCCCTGTTCCCTGAAGGAAAGATCGATGGTGCCACGGCAGGATTACATCTCTCATTACGCATTAACTGGTCGCCTGACGTCATCGCGAAACTACGCCAGCGCTGCCTGCTGGCAGGGGTACGCTTTGATACATTACAGGAAATTGAAAACGGCTCAGAAACCGCCTGGCGGCAAAAAAATTCCGATGCGGTGATGTTCTTTGGCTTTGGCGGGTTGCAGGTGCCGCACCTCAGAAAGGTATTAAACGTACTGGAGCAGGAGATGTGTGCGTTATTGCAGCAATAACAACGCACCTGAGTATTGCCGGGGGGCGGGACAAGCGCCATCCGGCAATTTATGGCCTCGTGTTGAGCGAATTACAGCAGATCGCGGAACTGCGTTTTTTTCAGCGCCAGCTCCACGCCGCGAACTTCTGCCAGCCCTTTCAGGCGACCAATCGCGGAATAGCCCGGATTCGTTTTCTTGTGCAGATCGTCAAGCATCTGATGTCCATGATCCGGGCGCATTGGGATCGGACGCAAATCGCCCGCTTTCTTTCGGCGTTGCTCTTCGCTCAAAATGGCTGCCACCACCGATACCATATCCACGTCGCCCTGCAAGTGTGCACCTTCGTGAAAGGTTTTCGGATTTTCTTCACGGCAGGTTGAACGCAAGTGTGTGAAGTGAATACGATCGCCAAAGGTTTCAATCATTTTTACCAGGTCGTTGTCGGCGCGCACGCCATACGATCCGGTACACATGGTGAAACCATTATTGATGCTATCTACCGTTTCTTTCAGCCATTGCATATCTTCAATGGTCGACACGATACGTGGCAGACCGAGGATTGGCCGTGGCGGATCATCAGGATGCACCGCCAGGCGTACGCCAACTTCCTCAGCAACAGGCACAATCGCCCGCAGGAATACAGCCATGTTATTGCGCAGATCGTTTTTGCTGATCCCATCATATTCCGCCAGGCGCGCGCGGAATTGATCCAGCGTATAACCTTCTTCGGCACCAGGCAGGCCAGCTATAATGTTGCGGGTCAGCTTTTCAATATCAGCAGCGGTCATTGCATTGAAATAATCCCGCGCCTGGCGCTGCTCTTCAGCGGTGTAATCGGCTTCGGCACCCGGACGTTGCAGAATGTGCAATTCAAAAGCCGCAAACGCAATCTGGTCAAAGCGCAGCGCTTTGGACCCATCCGGTAACTGATATTCAAGGTCGGTACGCGTCCAGTCCAGGATCGGCATGAAGTTGTAGCACACGGTATCAATGCCGCAGGTCGCCAGGTTTCGAATACTTTGCTGGTAGTTTGCAATCCACGTCTGATATTGGCCGGACTGTGTTTTGATGTCTTCGTGGACAGGGATACTTTCCACCACCGACCAGGTCAGCCCTTTTTCGGCCAGAATCGCCTGGCGCTTTTGAATTTCTTCTACGGGCCACACTTCACCGTTTGGAATGTGGTGCAAGGCGGTCACAACACCCGTTGCGCCAGCCTGACGCACATCATCAAGCGATACTGGATCGTTTGGTCCGTACCAACGCCAGGTTTGTTCCATTGCTTCACCTCACAAGTTGTTATACCAAATTAAACGACTGTTATGATGACTACCATACAGGCATCCGGTCCACGATCAACACATCGCCTATCATTGATTGATCCAGCTCACATTACCCGGATAAATGAGGCACACCAATTCAATTTGTTGTCATATAACTTTATACTGCCATTGTTAATTAATGGTTAATCAGGTGTATTTAATGAAGACTATTGCCTCAGCGTCTCTTGCGGAAAATGTCGTGATACCTCAGTACGATCGCCAACAGCTAAAAACGCGGATCGTACATTTTGGTTTCGGTGCATTTCATCGTGCCCATCAGGCGTTATTGACCGACCGGGTATTAAATTTGCAGGGCGGAGACTGGGGGATTTGTGAGATCAGCCTGTTCAGCGGCGACCGACTGATGAGTCAGCTACGCGAGCAGGATCATTTATTTACCGTGCTGGAAAAAGGTGCAGCCGGTAACCAGCCGATTATCGTCGGGGCCGTCAACGAGTGCCTGAATGCAAAGCTGGATTCACTGGCTGCCATTATCGAAAAATTTTGCGAGCCTCAGGTCGCGATTGTCTCGTTAACCATTACGGAAAAAGGCTACTGTATTGATCCTGCCACCGGGTCACTCGATATCGCTAACCCGCGTATTATTCACGATCTGCAAGTACCGGATGAACCACACTCTGCGCCGGGTATTATTGTTGAGGCACTGCACCGCCGACGTCAACGTGGGCTGCAACCGTTTACTGTTCTCTCCTGTGATAACATCCCGGACAATGGTCATGTGGTAAAAAACGCCGTACTGGGAATGGCGGAGAAACGCTCGCCTGAGTTGGCTAACTGGATACAGGAGCACGTCAGTTTCCCGGGAACCATGGTAGACCGGATTGTCCCGGCTGCGACTGAAGAATCCCTGGATGAAATTGCCCGCGAATTAGGCGTGGCAGACCCTTGTGCAATCAGCTGCGAGCCGTTTATTCAGTGGGTCATTGAAGACCATTTTGTCAGCGGCCGTCCGCAATGGGAAACTGCCGGTGTACAGATGGTTGATGATGTTTTGCCGTGGGAGCAAATGAAACTACGGATGCTGAACGGTAGCCATTCGTTTCTCGCTTACCTCGGTTATCTGGCGGGATTCCAGCATATCAGCGACTGTATGCAGGACAGCGCATTTCGCGAAGCGGCTCACCGCCTGATGCTCAGCGAACAAGCCCCGACGCTGCGCATCACTAATGTTGATTTAGACCAGTATGCAGACAGCCTGCTGGAACGCTTTGCCAATCCGGCGCTAAAACATAAAACCTGGCAAATCGCGATGGATGGCAGTCAAAAATTACCCCAACGTATGCTGGACGGGATTCGCGTTCATTTAGCACGTCAAAGCGAGTGGCCGCTGCTGGCACTCGGCATTGCAGGCTGGATGCGCTACGTAAGCGGGATTGATGATTCCGGTGCAATGATTGATATTCGTGACCCGATGAGTGACAAAATCCGCACTATCGTCGAACAGAGTACGGAATCAGAACGTGTCAGCGCGCTGCTTTCACTGCACGAAATCTTCGCCACTGACCTCGCACAGAACCCACAATTCGTCGAAACCGTGGAACGAGCCTGGCAACGTATCGCCCAATACGGTGCACATCAGGCTGTCATCGAGACGTTAAAACGTTAACGATTTCTGCCATTAAACAGGACGAAGTTCGTCTTCGTCCTCTCTGCCCTTCTCTTTTCCCCCGTTTTTCGCCAGGATTGTTAAGAGCCATTACGGTAATTTATGATTCTGGAGTAAACGTGACTAAAACCAATCTCATCACGGGTTTTCTCGGCAGTGGCAAAACCACATCTATTCTTCATCTACTGGCCAACAAAGATCCCGCAGAGAAGTGGGCCGTTCTGGTCAATGAGTTTGGCGAAGTGGGTATCGACGGCGCTCTGCTGGCCGATAGCGGCGCATTGCTCAAAGAGATCCCCGGCGGCTGTATGTGCTGCGTTAATGGTTTGCCCATGCAGGTTGGTCTCAATACGTTGTTACGCCAGGGAAAACCGGATCGGCTGCTGATTGAGCCCACCGGTCTCGGGCATCCCAAACAGATTCTGGATTTACTGACCGCGCCGGTTTACGAACCGTGGATCGACCTGCGCGCAACGATCTGTATCCTTGATCCGCGCCTGTTGCTGGATGAAAAAAGCGTAGCGAATGAGAATTTCCGCGATCAGTTGGCATCTGCCGATATCATCGTTGCCAATAAATCCGATCGTGCCACAACAGAAAGCGAAATTGCGCTGCAAACCTGGTGGCAGCACTACGGCGGCAACCGCCAGTTAGTTCACGCCGATCATGGACAAATCGACGGACAACTACTGGATTTGCCCCGGCTGAATCTGACGGAGCTTCCCTCCAGCGCGGCACATACTCACCAGCATGCTGATAAAAAAGGGCTGGCAGCCCTAAGCTTGCCTGCGCAGCAACGCTGGCGTCGCAGTCTGAACAGCGGTCAGGGACATCAGGCCTGCGGCTGGATTTTTGACGCTGACACGGTGTTCGATACCATCGGCCTGCTGGAATGGTCACGTCTCGCCCCTGTTGGGCGTGTGAAGGGAGTGATGCGTATTAAAGAGGGGCTGGTGCGTATCAACCGTCAGGGTGAGGACTGGCATATTGAGACTCAAAACGTCGCTCCTCCTGATAGCCGTATTGAACTCATCTCCGATACCGAGACCGACTGGAATGCATTACAGAGTGCATTGTTGAGGCTTCGTTTAGACGTTGGCGCGTAAGGTTGCCTCCGTTTTATGGCAATGGTAAACGACGATGAAAACCCGATACCCTCTGATACTCCTGCTTAATATTGCTGGTCTGGCGCTGTTTCTGTCCTGGTACCTTCCACACGGGCATGGGTTCTGGTTTTCTCTTGATTCGGGCATTTTCCACTTCTTCAATCATAAGCTGGTTGAGAGCCCGCTGTTCCTGTGGATTGTCGCTGTCACCAATAACCGGGCCTTTGACGGCTGTTCATTATTGGCGATGGGGACATTAATGCTGAGTTTTTGGCTAAAAGAAACGCAGGAAGGTCGTCGCCGTATTGTAGCAATTGGGCTGGTGATGCTGCTAACAGCGGTGATATTAAACCAGTTGGGCCAGGCGCTTATTCCGGTTAAGCGCGCCAGCCCCACTCTCACATTCGATAATATTAATCGCGTCAGCGAGCTGCTGCATATTTCAACAAAAGATGCCTCCAGAGACAGTTTTCCTGGCGATCACGGTATGATGCTGCTTATTTTTTCCGCATTTATGCTGCGTTATTTCGGAAAAGTCGCAGGAATAATCGGCCTTATTATCACTGTGGTTTTTGCCTTTCCACGCGTAATGATCGGCGCACATTGGCTCACAGATATCGTGGTAGGTTCAATGACCGTCGTATTGATTGGCTTGCCCTGGTGGTTAATGACGCCATTAAGCGACCGCCTGGTTACGCTGTTTACCCATTATCTTCCCGGCAAAAACAAACAATTTTTAAACAAATAACGCAGAGTAATTAACATCATCAGGGATACTTCTGATTCCCTGATGATATCTGCCGGGAAATTATCATTCTGACTGTCATTCTCCTGTCATATTATTCTTGTTTAAAATGAATGAATTGCGTATTTTTTACCCTATCTGTTCTTAATTTAGCCAATGCCGTTTATTCACTTTCTGTATCACTTTTTCTTATAAGAAATCACGTAAAATCACTCGCAATGACCGGAGCGATCGGGTAATCTCGGACTCGTTTTGCCTCGCGGGATAATTATTCTCTATAAGAATAAATTTGTGCGTTCTGCCACAGATTTGACCTTAAAGAATTGTCTCATTATGCGTTGGTAATTAGTCTCGTCACGTTTGGCATTTTTTATAACGATATTTATCGTTAAGGACTTCAAGGGAAAACAAACAAAATGGTCAAATCTCAACCGATTTTGAGATATATCTTGCGGGGGATACCCGCGATAGCAGTTGCGGTTCTGCTTTCTGCATGTAGCACAACGAACACCGCGAAGAATATGCATTCTGAGACGCATGCTGTGGGCAATGGAGATAACTCTTCACTGCAAGCCTCTCAGGATGAATTTGAAAGTATGGTACGTAATATCGATGTTAAATCACGTATTATGGATCAATACGCTGACTGGAAAGGCGTGCGTTACCGCCTTGGCGGCAGCACTAAAAAAGGTATTGATTGTTCAAGTTTCGTACAACGTACGTTCCGCGAACAATTTGGTTTAGAGCTTCCACGCTCAACCTACGAACAACAGGAAACGGGTAAATCCGTTTCGCGCACTAACCTGCGCACAGGCGATCTGGTTCTGTTCCGTGCTGGCTCTACGGGACGCCACGTCGGTATCTATATCGGCAATAACCAGTTCGTACATGCCTCGACCAGCAGTGGCGTTATCATTTCCAGCATGAACGAGCCTTACTGGAATAAACGTTACAACGAAGCTCGCCGGGTCCTGAGCCGCAGTTAATTTCGTTTGGCAGCTATCCCTTGGCTATCCTGATGAGACTTATCAAAAGCACTGCTTCGGCAGTGCTTTTTGCGTTGCGCCATGTTTAAGAAAAATCTCACTATGCGAATCAATCCAGGTTATAGTTTTACAGATCAAGCAGTTTAATAATAGGCGGATACCCCAGGTAAACATAAGGAACTATGTTCAGACGTCCCTCATCTTCCAGTCGAAATCTCCTTTTTACCTGTATTTTTACGGGGGTAGTCGTCGCGGTACTTGTCAGCGCCCTGCAGTTTTTTACCACCTGGCACAAACGCGATATTAAGTACGAGACGCTTCTTTCCGATATCGATTACTACATCAGCAGTTACCTCTCAGACCTCAAAAACACAACTGATGCCCTGCAGCCGCTGGTCTCATACAATTGCCAACAAGTTGCCGCCAGGCTGACCTCCAGCGCAGCTTTTAACCTCAATGTACGCGCTTTTTTATTGGTAAAAGACGGTATTGCTTTCTGTTCCTCCGCAACTGGCGCGATGGACTCGCCTATTCTGTCGCTGATTCCGAAGCTGGATATCCACAAAGATGTCGATGTGGAATTACTGTCCGGTACCCCGATGATGCCTGACAATCCGGCGATCATGATTTGGCACCGGAATCCTTCATTTAATAATAGCGGCGTGTTTTCCTCACTGAATATCAATCTGGCGCCTTACCTGCTCTATACCGCCCGGGAAGATGATTTTGACGGTATTGCGATT
The DNA here is from genome assembly GCF_046555775.1 of Citrobacter sp. U14242. Classification (NCBI taxonomy): domain Bacteria; kingdom Pseudomonadati; phylum Pseudomonadota; class Gammaproteobacteria; order Enterobacterales; family Enterobacteriaceae; genus Citrobacter; species Citrobacter sp. U14242. Next base: position 412,049 of record NZ_JBKGLW010000001.1, on the reverse strand, counting down.
ATTGTCGGTGATACCGCTATCACGACATTTTCATCCCAACTGATGGACGTCTCCGCGCTTCCGGATACCACCTGGCGCCAGACGACGCTGAAAGGGATCCCTATGAAAATTCGGCTTTACGCGCAAGAGTGGACGTACACTGACGTCTGGTATGCCGTCATGTTGGGATGTATGGTCGGGATCATGACTGGGTTGCTTTTGTGGTACTACATCTACGCCATTCGTTTGCGCCCGGGGAAAGATATTCTCAACGCCATCAAGCACGATCAGTTTTATGTGGTTTACCAACCGGTCGTTGAAATGGAGACGCTGGAAGTAAAAGGCGTGGAAGTATTGTTACGCTGGCGCCACCCGACCACAGGTGAGATCCCGCCAGATGCGTTTATTCACTACGCTGAATCACAACAAATGATTGTGCCGCTGACGCAGCATCTGTTCAAACTGGTGGCCCGTGATGCCCCTGCATTAAAAAAAGTGTTACCGCAAGGTGCAAAGCTCGGACTCAACATCGCTCCGACGCACCTGCATGGTGAGGGCTTTAAAGACGATATTCAGCACCTGAATGCCTCCCTGCCGCCACACCATTTCCAGGTTGTACTGGAAATCACCGAACGCGATATGCTCAATCAGCACGAAGCATCAAAGCTTTTTGAATGGCTACACTCTGCCGGATTCGAAATTGCCATTGATGATTTCGGCACTGGCCACAGCGCACTCATTTATCTGGAACGCTTTACCGTGGACTATCTGAAAATCGACCGAGGATTTATCAACGCCATTGGGACAGAAACGCTTACATCTCCGGTACTGGATGCTGTATTGACACTGTCTAAGCGTCTTAATATGCTGACGGTTGCTGAAGGGGTAGAAACGCCAGAGCAAGCCCGATGGCTGCGCGATCGCGGAGTTCATTTCTTCCAGGGATACTGGATCAGCCGCCCATTAACGCTTGATAATTTTGTGCGTTGGATGGCGCAACCCGATAAGCCAACGTGGTGATCGCACCAGGCGATTCATATATTTTCACTCGCCACCCCAACCTCTATTGCTCAGGCAAGAAGCCTGTCAGGTTGTGGCAGGACAAGGAAACCTCTGTGATATGATTCCTCGCGTACTGCTTCTGTTTATCGCCCTTATTGGGCTTAGCGTTCATGCCCAATCCATCAAAGAAAGCTACGCCTTTGCCGTGTTGGGCGAACCTAAGTACGCGTTTAATTTTAATCATTTTGATTATGTTAACCCTGCGGCCCCCAAAGGCGGGCAGCTCACCCTCTCCGCCCTTGGTACCTTCGACAACTTCAACCGCTACTCGATGCGTGGCAACCCTGGCGCACGCACCGAAACGCTCTACGATACGCTGTTTACCACCTCAGATGACGAACCCGGCAGCTACTACCCGCTCATTGCTGACAGAGCGCGTTACGCCGATGATTATTCATGGGTAGAAATCGCGATTAATCCGCGGGCCCGTTTTCACGATGGTTCACCCATTACCGCACGCGATGTCGAATTCACCTTCCATAAATTTATGACCGAAGGCGTACCGCAGTTTCGTTTGGTCTACAAAGGAACAACGGTAAAGGCAATTGCTCCGTTAACAGTGCGAATTGAACTCGCCAAACCGGGCAAAGAGGATATGCTCAGCCTGTTTTCCTTACCCGTTATGCCCGAAAAGTACTGGAAAGATCACAAGCTCAGCGACCCCTTGTCGTCACCACCACTTGCCAGCGGCCCTTATCGCATCAGTCAATGGAAAATGGGACAGTACATTGTTTATTCGCGCGTTAAAGATTATTGGGCGGCAAACCTGCCCGTCAATCGCGGACGCTGGAACTTTGATACCATCCGCTACGATTACTATTTAGATGACAACGTCGCTTTTGAAGCGTTTAAGGCCGGAGCATTCGACCTGCGACTTGAAAACGATGCAAAAAATTGGGCAACCCGTTATACCGGTAAGAATTTCGCGAATCATTACATTGTCAAAGACGAACAAAAGAATGAGTCCGCACAGGACACTCGATGGTTAGCCTTTAATATTCAACGACCAATGTTTAGTGACCGACGTGTACGGGAAGCGATTACGCTGGCCTTCGATTTTGAATGGATGAATAAGGCCCTGTTTTATCATGCCTGGAGTCGGACAAACAGCTATTTCCAGAACACCGAGTATGCAGCCAGAAGCTATCCCGATGCGGATGAACTGGTGATCCTTGCGCCTATGAAAAATGAGCTGCCACCGGAGGTCTTTAGTCAAATCTATCAACCACCGATGTCGAAAGGCGATGGCTACGATCGTGAAAACCTGTTGAAAGCCGATGCGTTACTACAACAGGCGGGGTGGATACTGAAAGGGCAACAACGGATAAATAGCACCAGCGGAAAACCGCTGACCTTCGAGTTATTACTCCCGGCTGGCAGCAACAGCCAGTGGGTATTGCCATTCCAGCATAACCTACAGCGGTTAGGTATTACGATGAATATCCGCCAGGTCGATAACTCGCAAATCACTAACCGCTTGCGCAGCCGTGACTATGACATGATGCCCAGGCTCTATCGCGCGATGCCGTGGCCAAGCTCAGACCTGCAAATTCTCTGGGCCTCTGAATATATAGACTCCAGCTATAACGCGCCCGGTGTGCAAAGCCCGGTCATTGATAAACTGATTAGCCAGATCATTGCCGCACAAGGGAATAAAGCCAAACTGATCCCGTTGGGGCGGGCACTGGACCGGGTATTAACCTGGAACTACTATATGTTGCCGATGTGGTACATGGCAGAAGATCGTATAGCCTGGTGGGATAAGTTTTCGCATCCGGCTATCCGTCCGATTTATACCATTGGCATCGACAACTGGTGGTATGACGTCAACAAAGCGGCGAAACTTCCCGCAGCCAGACGACAGGGAGAGTAAATGGGCGCTTATCTGATTCGACGTCTGCTGCTGGTGATCCCCACGCTCTGGGCCATCATTACTATCAACTTCTTCATCGTACAGATTGCACCTGGCGGTCCTGTTGAGCAGGCCGTCGCCGCCATTGAGTTCGGACAAAGCGGTGCGTTGCCCGGTGCGGGCAGCGAAGGTGTTCGCGCCAGCCACGCGCAAACCGGCGTTGGGAATATCAGCGACAGTAACTACCGTGGCGGCCGGGGCCTTGACCCGGAAGTTATTGCGGAAATTACCCGTCGCTACGGATTCGATAAACCCATTCATGAACGCTATTTCAAGATGCTCTGGGACTATATCCGTTTTGATTTTGGCGACAGTCTGTTTCGCAGCGCCTCTGTTCTTACGCTCATCAAAGACAGCCTCCCGGTGTCCGTTACCCTGGGGCTCTGGAGTACACTCATCATCTATCTGGTGTCGATTCCACTTGGTATCCGCAAAGCAGTCCACAACGGCAGTCGTTTTGACGTCTGGAGCAGCGCATTTATTATCATCGGCTATGCCATCCCCGCCTTCCTGTTTGCCATTTTATTGATTGTCTTTTTTGCCGGGGGCAGCTATTACGACCTGTTCCCGCTACGTGGGCTCGTTTCCGCTAATTTTGACGCCCTGCCGTGGTATCAAAAAATGACCGATTATCTGTGGCACATTACCCTGCCGGTACTGGCAACCGTGGTGGGTGGGTTCGCCGCGCTGACCATGCTGACTAAGAACTCATTTCTGGATGAGGTACGTAAGCAGTATGTCGTGACGGCGCGTGCCAAAGGTGTTAGTGAAAAAAATATTCTATGGAAGCATGTGTTCCGCAATGCCATGTTGCTGGTAATCGCAGGATTTCCCGCCACATTTATCAGCATGTTTTTCACCGGTTCACTGCTGATTGAAGTGATGTTTTCGCTTAATGGTCTGGGATTACTGGGGTATGAATCTACCGTATCGCGCGACTATCCCGTGATGTTCGGCACACTCTACATCTTCACCCTGATCGGCCTGTTGCTCAATATCCTCAGTGATATCAGCTATACGTTGGTCGATCCTCGTATTGATTTTGAGGGACGCTAATGTCGCGATTAAGCCCCGTCAATCAGGCCCGCTGGGCGCGTTTTCGTCATAACCGTCGCGGCTACTGGTCATTATGGATTTTTTTGGTGTTGTTTGGCCTTAGCATGTGTTCCGAGCTGATCGCTAATGATAAGCCACTGTTGGTACGCTATGACGGCAGCTGGTATTTCCCTCTGGTTAAAAACTACAGTGAGAGCGATTTCGGCGGCCCGTTAGCAACAAAGGCTGATTACCAGGATCCGTGGCTGCAACACCGTCTGGAGAACCAGGGTTGGATACTATGGGCCCCCATTCGGTTCGGCGCGACCAGCATCAACTTTGCCACCGATAAGCCCTTCCCTTCTCCGCCCTCTGCACAAAACTGGCTGGGTACTGACGCAAATGGTGGTGACGTGCTGGCGCGTATCCTTTACGGCACCCGCATCTCAATTCTGTTTGGCTTGATGCTGACCCTGTGCTCCAGCGTCATGGGGGTGATGGCTGGCGCACTACAGGGATATTATGGCGGTAAGGTAGACCTATGGGGACAACGGTTCATCGAAGTGTGGTCCGGTATGCCAACGCTGTTTCTGATTATATTGCTATCCAGCGTCGTTCAGCCTAACTTCTGGTGGCTATTAGCTATCACCGTGCTGTTTGGCTGGATGAGCCTGGTTGGCGTGGTACGCGCAGAATTTCTGCGCACCCGAAACTTTGATTACATTCGCGCAGCGCAAGCGCTCGGAGTTAGCGATCGCAGTATTATTTTGCGTCATATGTTGCCGAATGCGATGGTTGCCGCCCTGACCTTTTTACCGTTTATTTTATGCGCCTCAATCACCACGCTCACCTCGCTGGATTTTCTCGGGTTCGGATTACCGCTCGGCTCTCCATCACTGGGAGAATTGCTGTTGCAGGGTAAAAATAACCTTCAGGCCCCGTGGCTTGGGATCACCGCGTTTGTCTCCGTTGCCCTCTTATTATCGCTACTGATTTTTATTGGTGAAGCGGTACGCGACGCATTTGATCCCAATAAGGCGATTTAAGATGACACAACCTCTGTTAGCCATTGAGAATTTATCAGTCGGTTTTCGTCAACAAGATACCGTACGCACTGTAGTCAACACACTCTCTTTGCGCGTTGATGCCGGGCAAACGCTGGCGCTGGTGGGTGAATCGGGTTCAGGTAAAAGCGTCACCGCGCTTTCGGTGTTGCGTCTGTTGCCCACGCCGCCTGCAGTGTACCTCTCCGGTGATATCCGCTTTCACGGTGAATCATTACTTCACGCTAACGAGCAGACGCTTCGCGGTGTACGGGGAAATAAAATTGCCATGATTTTCCAGGAGCCAATGGTGTCGTTGAACCCATTGCATAACCTTGAAAAACAGCTCTATGAAGTCCTGTCTTTACATAGGGGAATGCGTCGGGAAGCCGCACGGGCAGAAATTCTGACCTGTCTGGATCGTGTAGGCATTCGCCATGCAGCGAAACGCCTTACTGATTATCCTCACCAGCTTTCCGGCGGCGAGCGCCAGCGCGTAATGATCGCTATGGCGCTGTTAACCCGCCCGGAGCTATTGATTGCCGACGAACCCACAACTGCGCTGGATGTCTCTGTGCAGGCGCAAATTCTGCAACTGCTGCGAGAATTGCAGCGTGAGCTGAACATGGGATTGCTGTTCATCACTCATAATCTCAGCATCGTGAGAAAGCTGGCCGATTCCATTGCCGTCATGCAGAACGGTCAATGCGTTGAACAAAACCGTGCCGAGCCACTGCTTGCTGCACCAACCCATGCCTACACACAGAAACTGTTAAATAGTGAACCCTCTGGCGATCCAGTCCCTTTACCCGCCGGACAACCGCCATTACTGGAAGTGAATGGGCTCAGCGTCGCCTTTCCTGTACGTAAGGGTATTCTCAAGCGCGTGGTGGATCATAACGTGGTGGTTAACAACGTCAGTTTTGCCCTCAGGCCCGGTGAAACACTGGGGCTGGTGGGCGAATCAGGATCCGGGAAAAGTACCACCGGTCTGGCGCTGCTGCGATTAATCACATCGCAAGGCAGTATTGTGTTCGATGGTCTGGCGCTGCATGCCTTAAATCGTCGCCAGCTGTTGCCAGTACGTCACCGCATTCAGGTTGTCTTTCAGGACCCCAACTCTTCATTGAATCCGCGTTTGAGCGTATTACAAATTATTGAAGAGGGATTGCGCGTTCACCAGCCAACACTTTCGGCTGAACAGCGGGAAGCGCAGGTAAAAGCAGTGATGGCTGAAGTCGGACTCGATAGCGAAACCCGCCATCGTTATCCTGCAGAGTTTTCCGGTGGTCAACGCCAGCGCATAGCCATTGCCAGGGCATTGATTCTCAAACCCTCGCTGATCATTCTGGATGAGCCGACATCCTCGCTCGACAGAACCGTACAGGCACAAATCCTCACACTGTTAAAGTCCTTACAGGAAAAGCATCGTCTGGCCTATATCTTTATCAGCCATGATTTGCATGTTGTACGTGCGTTATGCCATCAGGTTATTGTGTTGCGGCAGGGAGAAGTCGTGGAACAGGGGCAATGCGAGCACGTATTTAACGCGCCACAACAGGCCTATACGCGTCAGCTGCTCGCGCTAAGCTGACGCTCAAAACGGATTGTTGTTTGAAAAAGGTTCTGCAATGGCCACGCCGAAATTTTTCAGCCTGCAGGTCGCGGCAAACTCATCCTGGCGATTCACAAACAGACACGGTTCCCCTTCACATTCCAGTACGGAACAAGGAACTTCAATATCGCTAAGCGCCTGGCTGAGTTTATGCATGACTGACCACGCACTGTCACCATCGGGACTGAGTAATTTTAACGCTACCAGACTATTTTCTGTACTTTGGCCATTGTGCGGAATCGGTTCAACCTTTGAACCTGCGAAACCCACCGACCAACGATAGCACTGTGGCAGACGATGAACGATTGAGAGTTGTAATGTAGTCACTTTCTTTCCCCGGAAGCACAATTACTTCACAATTATTTTACACTAATATTAACACATCATTGACAACACGTCTTTAACAGTTCGTAAACGTTTACATCCAGTCCGCATGCGGCTTACTTAGCCAGATAGTTAAATTTATTCGTCGTTTCGGACATCTTTGCGGGCTATATGTACTCGTTTCTGCGATCTAACTCAACCTTTTTAACTACAATGATGTGACTTTTTACATAAATTGATTTTACATAAAATAAACATTACTGGGGGGAATGATAGATTTGGGGTTGATATGCATCAACTCCGGAGGCTTTATGGCCTCCAGGTTGTGTATTAGATCACCGTTTTTTGGCGCGACTGGCGTAGAGATAGAAGAGAATTGAGCTGGTGGCGCAAAACGCAATCGACCAAATCATTGGCCAGGCTGAGTTAAAGGTCGCCAGCGACAAGAGCGCGCCAACAATAGCGCCAATGCCAAAACGAAACGTCCCTGCTAACGATGAGGCCGTACCGGCCATGTGTGGAAACTCATCCAGAATGACCGCCATCGCATTTGATGACACCATCGACACGCAACCTACAAACGCCGCAACACCGACAACCAGTGCCCAGAATCCAATGCCGAACAGCGCGCTGAATACCATCCAGCACGCCATCATAAACTGGATCCACAGCCCGGTACGGAACATATTTAGTGCACCAACCCGACGAACAAAGCGACTGTTAATGATCGTCATCACAAACAGGAAAACGATGTTCAGTGCAAAGTAATAACCGAAATGCTGCGGTGAAACATGGTTGATTTCAATGTAGACAAAGGGACCTGCGCTCAGGAAAGAAAACATCCCGGCAAAGCTAAACCCACTGGCCAGCATGTAACTCAGGACGCGCTTGTGGCGAAACAGCGAGGCAAAGTTGCCCAGAGTAGTACGCAAGCGAAACGGCTGACGACGCTCAACGGGCAAGGTCTCCTTGATCAGCGTAAAGATCATCCCCGAGGCCAGAATCGCCGCCACAGCGAGGATCCAGAAGATATAGTGCCAACTTAGCCATACCAGCACCCAACCGCCCACAATAGGCGCCATCAGTGGTGCAATCGTCGTCACCAGCATGACAAATGACATCATGCGCGAGAATTCTTCCTTCGGATAGATGTCGCGCATCAGGGCATTGATGACCACGCTTGCCGCCGCTGCCGCCAGACCGTGGAAGAAACGCATAGTGATCAACTGATCGATAGTTTGCGCCAACGCACAGGCGACCGCTGCCGCCGCAAACACCAGAGTCCCTCCCAGTATCACGGGTTTACGCCCGATGCTGTCGGCCATCGGCCCATAGATCAACTGCCCCACCGCGAACCCCAGAATATAGGTACTGAGGGTCATTTGCGCGCTGCCTGCCGGCACGCCAAATTGAGCAGAGATCACCGGCAGTGCCGGAAGATACATATCGATCGACAACGGCATCAACATGGCCAACAAGCCAAGAATAAAAACAATGGCAATTGAAGAGTTCTGCCGGGTGGTCACATTTAGCTCCTGATATTAACGCGGGGTTAAGTTAACGCTGGCGATTTCTTCTTCAGTCAATGGACGGTATTCACCGGGCTCCAGATCCTCATCAAGCTTGATGGCACCGATGCGTTCACGATGCAGTTCCACAACGTGATTCCCGACAGCAGCAAACATGCGTTTAACCTGATGATAGCGCCCTTCACTGATGGTCAAACGTACCTGAGTCGGCGTAATCATTTCCAGCACAGCCGGCTTCGTCAGATCTTTCTCGTTATGCAATTGCACACCACGGGCAAACTGCTCAGCGGTATCGTCTGCCACCGGTGATTCCAGCGTTACCCGATAAGTCTTCTCACAATGGTGACGCGGAGAGGTAATGCGATGCGACCACTGACCGTCGTCGGTCATTAACACCAGTCCGGTGGTGTCGATATCCAGACGTCCTGCCGCATGCAGTTTGTGCGCGACAGGTTCGTCGAGAAAATAGAGAACTGTCGGGTGATCCGGGTCATCCGTGGAGCAAACATAGCCCTGAGGCTTATTCAGCATAAAATAGCGTGGGCCAGTCTGTTGAACCAGAGAATTGCCGTCATATTCAACGTCATGTTCTGGCAGCAGCTTAAAGGCACTATTTCTGACGATTTCGCCGTCGACGGTAACACGGTTACCACGGATCTCACGCCCGGCAATAGCGCGGCTGACGCCGAGTTGCTGAGCGATAAATTTATCAAGTCGCATGAGTGTGATTTTGCCTGTAACAATACGGAAATCGGGCGTTATGCCCGAAAAGTGGAGCCGTTTTCCGCTCAGTATAACGAGCTAACAACTTCCCTCAAGGGAAAAAGATTCGTGGCATACTATACGCGAGACTGTTACATATTGTGAGCCCATGATTTTTACTCTTCGTCCTTACCAAAAAGAAGCCGTGGATGCCACGCTCAACCATTTTCGCCATCACCGCACTCCGGCAGTTATCGTCCTCCCCACTGGCGCGGGCAAAAGCCTGGTTATTGCTGAACTGGCGCGGGTTGCACGTGGGCGCGTATTGGTACTGGCGCATGTCAAAGAGCTGGTTGCGCAGAATCATGCCAAGTACTGCGCTCTGGGGTTAGAAGCCGATATCTTTGCCGCCGGGTTAAAGCGCAAAGAGAGCCACGGGAAAGTGGTTTTTGGCAGCGTTCAGTCGGTGGCACGTAATCTGGACGCCTTCCAGGGAGAATTCTCCCTGCTCATCGTCGATGAATGCCATCGCATTGGTGATGATGAAGAGAGCCAGTATCAACAGATCCTGACACACCTGACCAACGTAAATCCTCATCTACGCCTGCTCGGGCTCACCGCCACGCCTTTTCGCCTGGGCAAAGGCTGGATTTATCATTTCCATTATCACGGTATGGTACGCGGCGATAAAAAAGCGTTATTTCGCGATTGCATTTATGAATTGCCGCTGCGCTACATGATAAAGCACGGTTATCTGACGCCGCCTGAGCGCCTCGATATGCCGGTCGTACAATATGATTTCAGCCGCCTGCAGGCGCAGAGTAATGGCCTGTTCAGTGAAGCCGACCTTAATCGGGAGCTGAAAAAACAACAACGAATAACACCGCATATTATCAGTCAGATTATTGAGTTTGCTCAGACACGCAAAGGGGTAATGATTTTCGCCGCTACCGTTGAGCACGCCAAAGAGATTGTCGGCCTGCTGCCTGCTGATGATGCGGCGCTTATCACCGGAGAGACACCGGGATCGGAACGTGATGTATTAATCGAAGACTTCAAATCACAGCGCTTTCGCTATCTGGTTAACGTTGCGGTCTTAACCACCGGATTTGACGCCCCACATGTTGATCTGATAGCCATCCTGCGCCCAACCGAGTCGGTCAGCTTGTACCAACAAATCGTTGGACGCGGGTTGCGCCTGGCACCGGGGAAAACTGACTGTCTGATCCTTGATTACGCCGGGAATCCGCACGATCTGTACGCCCCGGAAGTGGGTTCGCCCAAAGGGAAAAGTGACAACATTCCGGTGCAGGTATTCTGCCCTGCCTGCGGATTTGCTAACACTTTCTGGGGGAAAACAACCGCTGATGGCACGCTGATCGAACACTTTGGCCGCCGCTGCCAGGGATGGTTTGAAGATGATGAAGGTCATCGTGAACAATGTGATTTCCGCTTTCGTTTTAAAAACTGTCCGCAGTGCAATGCAGAAAATGACATCGCCGCTCGCCGCTGTCGGGAATGCGATACCGTACTGGTCGATCCGGACGATATGCTGAAAGCGGCGCTCAGGCTCAAGGATGCGCTGGTCCTGCGCTGTAGTGGTATGGCGTTACAACATGGGCAGGATGACAAAGGCGAATGGCTGAAAATTACCTATTATGACGAGGATGGCGCCGACGTCAGCGAGCGTTTTCGCTTACACACGCCCGCGCAGCGAACGGCCTTTGAACAGCTGTTTATTCGCCCACATACCCGCACCCCCGGAGTGCCTTTACGCTGGATAACCGCCGCCGATATCCTCGCCCAACAGGCCCTACTGCGGCATCCTGATTTTGTGGTGGCGCGCATGAAAGGCCAGTACTGGCAGGTACGTGAAAAGGTCTTCGACTATGAAGGTCGTTTCCGGCGGGCACATGAATTACGCGGTTAATTGTACTTTTGATTGATGTACCAGCCGTTTGAGTATAGAATCTCGCCCGCTTTTGCATACGCAAAGCAGATCACTTACCTGTTGCTGGGTCGCCTGTAGCAGGAATTATTAAAGAGAGATTTAAATGTTTACTATCAACGCTGAAGTACGTAAAGAGCAGGGTAAGGGTGCGAGCCGCCGCCTGCGTGCCGCTAACAAGTTCCCGGCAATCATCTACGGTGGCGCAGAAGCCCCGATTGCTATCGAACTGGATCACGATGCAGTTATGAACATGCAAGCTAAAGCTGAATTCTACAGCGAAGTTCTGACCCTCGTTGTTGACGGTAAAGAAGTGAAAGTTAAAGCTCAGGCTGTACAGCGTCACCCGTTCAAGCCGAAGCTGTCTCACATCGACTTCGTTCGCGCGTAATCGCCAACAAGTTGAAGAAAAACCCCGCCCCGGCGGGGTTTTTTTATGGCCGTTGTTTATCGATGGCGACAAAACAAAAGGCCAGATAAGGCGATTAAGCCCATCCGGCATCAACGATATTACTTTCCGCCTGATGTGCGACGCTGCAGTTGGTCACGCAGATTCGGCGGTGTACCTTTGATGGTTAAGGTATCCGTTGCCGGATCCCAGAAAATACGCTCACCCAACAGCATGGCATCAAAGTTAATCGTCAACCCACCGCCGCTCCCGGCAAACTTGGTTAACTGACGCAGTGTACTGCGATCTGCCGGGAAGCTTTCTTCCAGCTCATACCCTTTATCAGCAGTAAACTCACTGAAACTGACTTCACTGACGCCGGAGAGCTCTTTGGACAGCGACTCCAGTTCGATCTCTTCGCCTGCCTGCAGTTGCTCGTTACAGTAGCTGTAGACCTGCTGGCGCACGTTCTGACGCTCAGCCTTATCGAGCTGCGCCTCAGCGGTAAAGTCGTCCACGGCCTGCAACAGGCCACGGTTTTGCGCTTTGGCATTCAGACCTTCGCTAGCGCCAAGGAAATCCATAAAGAAATCGGCAACTTTACGCCCAACCCGCCCTTTCAGGAACGTCAGGTATCGCGTGGACTCCGGGTTGGTTTCCCACTCGGTTAAATCAATACGCGCGACGATGTCCGCATGATTGATATCCAGGTAGTGTGTCGGATTGATATCCAGGTTTTCATTGACGCGCATACTGCTTAAATTATTCAGCACCGCAACCAGAAGATACTCAACCGCCAGATAGCGATAATGGCAGAACAGTACGACACCACCGTCGGCAAAAGGATATTTCGCCAGTTCGTCGCGAAGACGTCCCGTCGCAGCACGACTAAAAGCCAGAAAATCTTCTTCACCCTGGCGCTGTAAGCGCAGCGTTTGCGCCAGCTCGCTCTCTTCGCTAAAGAGGCCATAGGCTTTATTCTTGGCGCTATAAACCCGGTGTAACTCAGCCATCATCTCGACAACCGTCGCTGTCGGTTCCAGTAATGAATCGCGCAAGACCAGCTCAAGATTCTGCTCGTCACGTTTGATAAGCTGGTGCAGGGCAATCTGGTTGATATCCAGACTCATGATAAACTCTCCTTTTAGACCGGGCGGTATTCAACCACCTGCCGGGCAGTGACGCAATAGAAGATAAAAAAGCAGAAAAAAAACTGTCTCTACGGTAATATGTTGCCCTTTCATGAACAGACTGATTTCGATTTATGCCACAAATTTCCCGCTATAGTGACGAACACGTTGAACAATTGCTGAATGAGATGCTCAACGTACTGGAAAAACATAAGGCACCAACCGATCTTTCCCTGATGGTTCTGGGAAATATGGTGACTAACCTTATCAATACAAGCATCGCACCGGCCCAGCGCCAGGCGATTGCGAACTCTTTTGCACGCGCATTGCAGTCTTCGGTAAACGACGACCAAGCGCACTAAGAGCCTGCTCCGGGGAAACGAACAACAGTTTATGGTAACTCATCATCAGCGCTACCGTGAGAAAGTCTCCCAGATGGTTAGCTGGGGTCACTGGTTTGCCCTGTTCAACATGTTGTTGGCCATGGTACTCGGTAGCCGTTACCTGTTTGTCGCCGACTGGCCGACAACGCTTGCAGGGCGTGTTTATTCTTACCTGAGCGTTGTCGGGCATTTTAGCTTCCTGGTGTTTGCCACCTATCTGCTAGTCCTGTTTCCTCTGACGTTTATCGTCATGTCCCAGAGGCTGATGCGATTCTTATCAGCCATTCTGGCGACAGCAGGTATGACGCTGTTGTTGATTGACAGCGAAGTGTTCACGCGCTTCCACCTGCATCTCAACCCCATAGTTTGGGAGCTGGTCATTAACCCTGACCAGAATGAAGCGGCCCGTGACTGGCAGTTGATGTTTATCAGCGTGCCCATCATTCTGCTAATCGAAATGCTGTTTGCGACCTGGAGCTGGCAGAAACTGCGCAGCCTGACGCGTCGCCGCCATTTTGCCAAACCGTTAGCCGCCTTCTTTTTCGTTTCATTTATCGCCTCGCATGTGGTGTATATCTGGGCTGATGCCAACTTCTATCGCCCGATTACCATGCAGCGTGCAAACCTGCCACTTTCCTATCCTATGACCGCACGTAAGTTTCTGGAAAAACATGGTCTGTTGGATGCACAAGAGTATCAGCGCCGCCTGATTGAACAGGGTAATCCGGAAGCGGTCTCAGTCCAGTATCCGCTCAGTGAGCTGCGTTACCGTGATATGGGAACGGGTCAGAATGTCCTGTTGATCACCGTTGACGGTCTGAATTACTCGCGCTTTGAACAGCAGATGCCTGCTCTGGCAGAATTTGCCGGGCAGAATATCTCCTTTACGCGTCACATGAGTTCGGGAAATACCGCAGACAACGGGATTTTTGGCCTGTTTTATGGCGTCTCTCCAAGCTACATGGACGGCATTTTGTCGACCCGAACGCCTGCCGCGCTGATCTCTGCGCTGAATCAACAAGGTTATCAGTTGGGATTGTTCTCCTCTGATGGCTTCACCAGCCCACTGTATCGCCAGGCATTGCTGTCGGACTTCTCGATGCCAAGCGTGCAAACGCAATCTGATGAACAAACTGCAAACCAGTGGATCAACTGGCTGGGCCGCTACGCGCAAGAAGATAACCGCTGGTTCTCATGGGTCTCCTTTAACGGGACCAACCTTGATGACAGCAACCAGAAGAATTTTGCCAAACGCTACGCCAGCGCGGCGCAAGATGTGGATGCAAACATCAACCGTATACTCAGCGCACTGCGTGATTCCGGGAAGCTGAACAATACGGTGGTCATTATTACCGCAGGCCGGGGCGTGCCGCTGACGCAGGAAGAGAATAACTTCGACTGGTCGCGCGGTCATCTCCAGGTCCCCCTGGTTATTCACTGGCCAGGAACACCTGCACAGCGTATTAATAGTCTGACCGATCATACTGACTTGATGACGACGCTCATGCAGCGCCTGCTTCACGTCAGCACCCCAGCAAGCGAGTACTCACAGGGACAGGACTTGTTTAATGCAACACGTCGCCATTACTGGGTCACAGCAGCTGACAGCAGCACAATGGCAATTACCACGCCAGAGATGACGCTGGTGCTCAACAACAACGGTAATTATCAGACCTATGATTTGCGCGGTGAGAAAATTAAAGACCAGAAACCACAGCTGAGCCTGCTGCTACAGGTCCTGACGGATGAGAAACGATTTATTGCTAACTGATTAATTATAAATCAGTTAGCAAGACATCCTCTTGCATTCGTGGTGGAAAGCAGTAGTATTAGCAGCCATAACGTCGGCACGTAGCGCAGCCTGGTAGCGCACCGTCATGGGGTGTCGGGGGTCGGAGGTTCAAATCCTCTCGTGCCGACCAAAATTCCCCAAAAAAACCAACCGTAAGGTTGGTTTTTTTATGCCTGCGATTCAATGGTCCGCACCACCACCACGACTTTCCACACAGGTTTTACTACTTACCCATGGACAAATTGGGGTAAAATTTATCCTCTCATCAGCACATGGAATCTGGACGATTTATGTGCTGAAAACAATAATGATACTAATAAAAACTCAGGAGAAAAGTATGCCTGAAGCAACGCCTTTTCGGGTGCTGATTGTTGACGACCACCCACTGATGCGGCGAGGAATTAGTCAATTATTGCAACTGGATAGCGCATTTGATGTGGTCGCTGAAGCCGGCGATGGCGCAAGTGCTATCGATCTGGCAAACCGTCTGGATCTTGATGTGATCCTGCTCGATCTCAATATGAAAGGCATGAGCGGACTGGACACCCTGAATGCGCTACGCCGGGATGGCGTCACTGCACAAATTATTATTCTTACCGTTTCGGATTCCGCCAGCGATGTGTACGCCCTGATTGATGCCGGCGCGGATGGCTATTTGCTTAAAGATAGCGATCCTGAAGTCCTGCTGGAAGCCATTCGCGCTGGCGCAAAAGGAGGTAAAGCCTTTAGCCAACGCGTCAGCGATTATCTGCGGGAACGGGAACTGTTTGGCGCGGAGGAAGATCCGTTCAGCGTACTCACCGAACGTGAGCTGGATGTGTTACATGAACTGGCTCAGGGATTATCGAATAAACAGATTGCATCTGTACTGAATATTTCCGAACAAACGGTGAAAGTGCATATCCGCAACCTGCTGCGAAAACTTAACGTCCGCTCTCGCGTTGCCGCCACCATCCTGTTTTTGCAAACACGCGGAATGCAGTAATCGATAAGATGCCGGATGCGACGCCTCAGCGTCTTATCCGGCCTACAAGGCCCGTACAGGCCCGAAAGCTGCGCGCCATCGGGCAATCTGAACGCTTATTTCTCCTGCGGCGCTAACTGTTCCATCGCCTGTTTGATGCTGCGCTCAATTACCGCCCGACGGGTATCATTGGCGGGCAATAATTTCAGCATCATCTCCCACGCCGCAACCGCCTCACCGAAGCGCTGCTGTTCGAAAGCGTTAAAAGCGTACATGCTCAGTACGCGCACATTCGCATGTTCGCTCCTGACCAATTGACGTAACAACTCCCCACCACGACGGTTATCATCTGGATCGGAAGAACGGGTCAACGCTTCAGCATAACCCAGCGCAGCATCGCTGTTTTTAGGATCCAGTCGGTATGCATTGGCATACGCTTCAGTCGCCGTACTGGCATTACCGAGAACCATGCCTATGCGACCAAGCATAATCCAGCCTTCAACGTTTCCGGAATCGGTTTGCAGCCGGGTGCGTAATCCCAGCGCCAGACGCGCCATATCCTCTTCATTCAGCGGTTCAGCCTTTGGATCTAACGCCCGCTCCAGCAACGCCGGAGCCTGTGCAGTCGCCTGTTGCCAGACCTTAACCTGCTTATAACTGCCGGTTAGGTAATAGCTCACCGCGCCCACCACCAGCGCCACGATCACGCCGGGTATAAAGAGTCCTAATCCACCGCGTTTACCGTCGGGGGTAATATCATCAGGAAATTCTTCCTGCTTCACTCGTACACGACGGCGTGAACGGGCAAAAATAATCCAGCCCCCCAGACCAATTGCCACAACAGGCATCACCCACAGCAGCACAGTCAGCGGCGTCAACGGCGGATCATACGTCACGAAGTTGCCGTAACGCGCCACCATGTAATCGACAATTTCTTTCTGGCTTTTCCCTTCCTGCATCAGTTCGTACACCTTCTGACGCAGATCGGTGGCAATCATTGAGTTAGAGTCAGCAATGCTGTTGTTCTGACACTTGGGGCAGCGTAACTGTTCAGTGAGCTGACGGAACTGCTGTTCCTGCGCCTCATCTTTGAACTGCATCACGTCAATAGTGGCCAGCGCCGATCCCGAGATAACCAGCATCAGCAGGCCCAGAAAGAACCTCATTGCGCCGCCTCCTTACTGTATTTATCCCACAATGGTTTGATCTCGCTTTCCCACACCCTGGCGTTTAAGTCGCCGGCATGACGATAGCGAATGATGCCTTTACCGTCGATCAGGAATGTTTCCGGTGCACCATACACGCCAAGATCCAGCCCGAGCATACCGTCACCGTCAAACAGACTTAAGGCATACGGATTGCCCAGCTCTTTCAGCCAAACGATGGCTTTTTGACGATCGTCTTTATAGTTCAACCCAACGACCCGCACGCCTTGTGCCGACAGCTGGTTCAGATACTGGTGCTCAGCGCGACAGGTTGGACACCAGGTCGCCCAGACGTTCAGCAGCACCGGTTTCCCTTGCGTCAACACATCAGCCTGGTAATGCTGGCCCGGATTTTCCAGTGACTCCAAACGGAATGTCGGCACCGGCTTACCGATTAACGCCGATTCCAGATTCGTCGGGTCGTCTCCCTGTGCGTTACGTGCCAGTTGCCACAGCAGCGCCGCTGCAATAACGAGAAAAATAATAAATGGAATTAACAATGCATTGCGCTTCATACAGCCTCCGGCGCGTTTTTTTGCGCAGCAGCACGAGGACGTGTGCGCTGGCGATAGCGTGGATCAAACAGGCAGAACAACCCGCCCAGCGCCATCAGCAACCCTCCGGCCCAAATCCAGCGAATAAACGGTTTATAGTACAGACGCACTGCCCACGCGCCGTTGTCCAGCTCTTCGCCTAATGCAGCGTACAAGTCACGCGTCAGTCCGCCATCGATCGCCGCTTCGGTCATCATTGAACTGGTGCTGTTGTAAAAGCGTTTTTCCGCATGCAGCGTCGCTTCCGGCTTGCCATCACGGGTAACACCAATCACGGCCACGCCCCCCCGATAGTTAGGTCCGGTAATATCTTTTACTTCGCGGAAAGTGAACTGATAATCATGGATACTGACGCTATCGCCCGCCTTCATTCGCACATCACGTTCAACGCTGTAGTTCTGGCTAAAGGCAATACCGACAATGGTAACAGCCAGCCCCACGTGACCTGAAACCATGCCCCAGTAGCTCGGCGTCAGCTTCGTGCCACGCGAAATACGCAGGAACGCTTCGGACATAGCCAGCACAAATATCCAGCATGCCATTGCCATACCCACGACCGTCATGGCAGCGATGCGGTCTTCAAACAACCACGGCAGCAGCACGGACAGTACCAGCGTGGTAACAAATGCGACAATCAGTAGCGTTTTCAGCTTACGCGGTCGGTCACGTCCCCAGCGCACCAGTGGCCCAATCCCCAGCAATAGCGCAAACGGTGCCATCAGCCAGGTAAACATGGTATTGAAGAATGGCTCGCCAATCGAAATACTGCCCAGTCCCAGTTGCTTGTGCACCAACGGCAGCAGCGTACCCAGCAGCACCACCAGCATCGCTGCAATCAGCAGAACGTTGTTCCCCAGCAGCAGCGATTCGCGCGACCACAGCGCGTTATTGACCCGCGAGCGAACCTTGTGTCCACGTACCGCAAACAGCAGCAGGGAACCGCCGATAACCAGCACCATAAAAGCAAGAATGAACATCCCGCGCGACGGGTCAGAGGCGAAAGCGTGCACCGACACCAGTACCCCCGAACGCACCAGGAACGTCCCCAGCAAGCAAAGCGAGAAGGCGCATATTGACAGCAGCAACGTCCAGGCTTTAAAGCTGGCACGTTGTTCGGTCACTGACAGCGAGTGCATCAGCGCAGTCCCCACCAGCCACGGCATAAACGAGGCGTTCTCAACCGGGTCCCAGAACCACCAGCCGCCCCAGCCCAGTTCGTAGTATGCCCACGCAGACCCGAGCACAATACCCAGTGTCAAAAACACCCATGCAGCCAGCGTCCACGGACGGGAAAAACGGGCAAAGGTGCTATCCAGACGCCCGCTCATTAGCGCGGCAATCGCAAAAGCAAACGCCACAGAGAAACCGACATACCCCATATACAGCAATGGCGGATGGAAGATCAGCCCCGGATCCTGCAATAGCGGATTCAGGTCGCGGCCTTCAATAGGAAAATCTGGCAACGTGCGGGCAAACGGATTGGAGGTAAACAGGATAAACAGCAGGAAGCCAACGCTGACCATGCCCATCACCGCCAATACGCGGGCGACGATATCCAGCGGCATCCGCTGGCTGAACAACGCCACAGCGAACGTCCAGCCGCTCATCAGCAACACCCACAGCAACAGTGAGCCTTCATGCGCGCCCCATGTCGCGGCGACGCGATACCAGACCGGAAGTTGCGTATTGGAGTTACTGGCGACATAGGTCACGGTAAAATCATTGACCACAAATGCGTTAATCAGGACCAGAAACGCGCCCATCACACAAATAAACAACAGCCAGGCGAATGGCCGCGCAGAGGCCATCATCCGCACATCGCCACGCGCGACACCCCACAGCGGATAGACCGAGAGCAGTAATGCAACGCCGAGCGCCAGGCACAATAGTCCATTGCCAATTTCAGGCATCATGACGTTTTATCCTTATAAACACTTTCCGGGCGACGGTGGTTCTCCTGCATCGCTTTTTCGACTTCCGGCGGGGTGTAATTTTCATCATGTTTGGCAAGGACCTCTTTGGCCTGCACATGATTACCCTGATCCAGTTCGCCCTGAACAACAACGCCCTGCCCTTCACGGAACAAATCCGGCAAAATGCCTTCATACGTCACATCCACCACGCCTTCGGCGTCATAGATGCTGAAGTTAACTTTCAGCGACTGCGGGTCGCGCTTCACACTACCCGGCATAACCATTCCGCCAACGCGCAGGCGTTGACCGACTTCCGGCATCTGCTGAGTTTCGCGCTTGCCGTAGAGTATTTCTCCCGGCGTATAGAATAAATCGATATTGGAACGCAGTGCGTAGAGCACCAGCGTGATGGTCAATGCCAGGCCCGCCAGCACCGCACAGGCTATCCATAACCGATTTTTACGTCGAATATTCACGCCGCCTCCCGTTGAGCTTGCGCTGCACGCATGCGGGCTTCCCGCGCCCGTTGTTGCGCCACCCCGCGCAAAATCGCGCGATGCTGTAGTGCAGAATGCAGCACCAGCACCGCCAGCGGAATTACGCTCATGGCTACGGCCAGCCAGACATATAAGGCGTAACCGCCCATTGCGAAAAAATCACTCCATGATGCAAATGCAGGGGTCATTGGCGGCCTCTTTTTAAGATCAGTTCACTCACCCACGGGCGGCGTTTTTCCATCAATAAAATCAGATTACGCATGCGCATCAGCGCCAGCGTGACAAACAGAAGTAGATAGCCAACGATCGCCAGGCGCAGTGGCGTACGCATCGCCGGATCAATACTTTGCTGCATACGGGTCGACCCCTGGTGCAACGTGTTCCACCACTCAACCGAGTAGTGAATAATCGGTAAGTTCACGACACCAATCAGCACCAGAATGCCAGCAGCACGCCCCGCCAGGCGGCGGTCATCAAACGCATGCCACAGCGCAATGGCACCAACATAGAGAAACAACAGCACCAGCTCAGAAGTGAGTCGGGCATCCCAAACCCACCAGGTTCCCCACATCGGTTTTCCCCATGCAGAGCCCGTCACCAGTGCAATAAAGGTAAACACTGCGCCAACGGGTGCCATCGCAGCCAGCGCCAGATTGGCCATTTTCATCTGCCAGACCAGGCCGATAAATGCGGCAACCGCCATCGACGCGTAAATGCCCATCGACCAGATTGCCGCCGGGACGTGCAGATAGATGATGCGATAGCTCTGCCCCTGCTGATAATCCGCTGGCGCGAAACCAAATCCCCAAACCCATCCTGTTACCAGTACCACTGCGCTGGCAATCGCCAACCATGGAATAAACCAGCCACAGACCTGATAGAGACGTGGGGGCATCGCCAGTTGATGAAGTGTTTTCCACATAGTTCAGTCACCAGACTCAATAAATTAGTAAATTTCCGTTTTACCGGAGGGCGGCTTCGCCTTGTCCGGCCTACAAGTCATATCTGCGCTATTGCACGCTGATACGTAACGCAGCCGCCGTCGCAAAGGGACTTAACGTGGCGCTTCCTACCAGTAGAGCGCCAAGAATCGCCATATACCCCTCAACGGGTAAGTGCATCGAGGCGGCGTCCATCGCAGCGGTTGCAAAAATCAACAATGGAATGGTTAGCGGGAGTACCAGCACGCTCAACAGCACGCCACCGCGTTTTAACCCCACCGTCAGTCCCACGCCAGGTGCGCCGAGAAAACCCAGCGTCGGCGTTCCAAGCAGCAACGTCAGCGCCATAATTTGCCAACCATACATATCCATTCCCAGCAGCAATGCCACCAGCGGCGAGAGAATCAGCAGCGGCAAACCTGTTACAACCCAGTGCGCCATCACCTTCGCCAGCACCACAGCCGGTAGCGGCAATGGCAGCAGCATCAATTGTTCGAGGCTGCCATCCTGTAAGTCATCCCGGAATAAACGTTCCAGCGCCAGTAATGATGCCAGCAATGCCGCCACCCAGATAACGCCCGGTGCAATGCGAGCCAGCAGCTGTGGCTCCGGCCCTATGCTGAGCGGGAACAGGGTTATGACGATCAGGAAAAACCATAACGGATTGGCGATCTCTGCACTATGACGGAACGCAACTCGCAGTTCTAAACGGAAGATTTGCCACATCATTGCGCGGCCCTCTCGCTGGTCAGCGCAATACGTCGCACTTTATCGGTCTCAACACCCAGAGGCTGGTGCGTGGTAAGGATCACAATACCACCCTGCTCTGTATGCTGTGCCATGCGCTGAGTCAGTCGCTCAACGCCGTGCACATCAATTGCCGTAAAGGGTTCATCGAGGATCCACAGTCGCGCGCGGGTCAGCCAGAGGCGAGCCAGTGCCACGCGCCGCTGTTGTCCGGCGGAAAGTTGATTAACAGGAATATCTTCATATCCGGCGAGACCTGCCTGCGCCAGCGCCGCCAGACAATCGCCATCATGATGGAAAAACCGCAGATTCTCCAACGCCGAAAGCCGGGTTTTTATCCCCGGCTGATGTCCGATCCACAGTAGTTCCTGATGGTAGCTGTCCCGCACCTGGTGCAGCGATTTCCCTTGCCAGCAAACCTCTCCGGCGTCAGGACGAGCCAGCCCGGTGAGCAACCGCAACAGGGTGGTTTTCCCTGCGCCATTACTCCCGGTAATTTGTACCCATTCCCCTGCATTGACGCGAAATGACAGATCGCTAAACAGTATTCTGTCATCTCGCTCACAGAGCAGTTCTCTGGCCTCAAGCATCCTGATTATTTACATCCTGTTAAAAGCCCGGTTTGACTTCGCGCATATCAGGTAGTTTGTGTGCAATCCCTTTATGACAGTCAATACAGGTCTGCCCTTCTTTCACGGCCTGGTCATGCATTTTTGCCGCAACACCTTTCTGGGCGGTTAAATCCATAAACTCGAAGTTGTGACAGTTCCGACACTCCTGCGAGTTATTGTCTTTCATACGCCGCCACTCATTTTGCGCCATCGTTAAACGATGGTCTTCAAATTTTTGCGGTGTATCTATCAACCCCAGTGCTTTCGCGTACAGCTCCTTGCTGGCCTTGATTTTGCGGATCATTTTCGGACCCCACTCATGGGGAACGTGGCAATCAGGGCAAGTCGCGCGCACACCGCTGCGGTTGTTGTAGTGTACGGTTTCCATATATTCCTGGTATACCGTATTGCGCATTTCGTGACAGCTAATGCAGAACTCTTCAGTATTGGCCTTTTCCATACCGGTATTAAAGCCGCCCCAGAAAATAATGCCGCCCACAAAGCCGATTAACAACAGCGTGCCGAGCGCCAGACGGCTGGGGCGACGCCACCATTGCCAGACGCGCTTAATCCAGCCTGGTTTACGGTTAGAATTTTCCATAATGACCTCTTATTTCCCGTAACCTTTCGAGGGGGTGAAGGTATTTTCAACAATCGGTGCCGCATCAGCCTGCGGGACATGACACTGCAGGCAGAAGTAACGACGCGGAGCGACTTCAGCCAGTACCTTGCCGTTGCTGTCCATAAAGTGCGTCGGGCTGATACGCGGTGCACCGGTGGTGCGGTAGCTTTCAACACCGTGACATTGCAGGCAACGGTTGGTATTGGTAGTCACCTGGTAGCCGTCAACACTGTGCGGAACCATCGGTGGCTGATTCACATAATTCAGTGGCATACGCTCCTGCTCTTTCGGCATGCGAATCGCCCCTTCCTGTGTCCCTGAGACTTCCGGTGACTGGCTCAGATCCACTCCATTTGCAGCCCAAACGGCCCCACTGACTACCAGGGCCAGCGCGGCTGTCCATTGACTCAGCGCTTTAATCAGGTCATGGCTTTTCATGATTTCGCTCCCGAACTCCATCGTGTTGTTATTGTAAAAACATCCTCAGAACAGACATCCACACAGCGACCGCAGGCCATGCAATCGCGACTGGTCACCTGCACCGGGCTTTGCTCATCCAGCACCGGCGCACGTAGCACATGCGGTTCCGGGCAAACATGAAAACAATCCATACAGCGGTTACATCTCTTACGTTCTTTCGCCGAAACGGTTAATGCACCTTTACTACCCAATGCGCCATATAGCGCACCCAGGGGGCAGAGATGCCCGCACCAGCCATGCTCAACAACCAGTAAATCAAATAAAAACAGCGCGAGAATAAGCAGTGCCCCGCTCCCAAAGCCCATTACCAGGCTACGTCCCAGCAAGGAGACCGGATTTATCCATTCCCACAGCAGCGTCCCTGTCAGGGCTGAACCGACCAGGATAACCACCAGCAGGACGTACCGTATATGGCGCGGCAAAGTTGCAGACTGATTCAGGTCAAATCTTCTGCGCAGCCAGCTCGCCAAATCAGTAACCGGATTCATTGGGCAGACCCAACTACAAAACAGTCGCTTACCTGCAAGGGCATACAGGACCGTAATAATGGCGGCCCCTGTTAACGCGACTGTTGCGGGCAGGTGCCCGCTGGCCAGGCTTTGCAGGGTGATCAGCGGATCGGTGAACGGAAGGGTATCCAGCAACAGGCTGCTGCTGTAATTACCATGCAGCACCCACACGCCCAGCCACGGACCGCTGAGAAACATTGCCAGAACCAGGAACTGGCTCAGACGACGCAACACCAGCCAGCGATGGCTCCGCCACCAACCTTTTTTCGCTTGTGCTTCACGCCCCGCATCACGTTTACGATTTGCCATTGTTCCCCTCCAGCCAACCGAAGCGGTAATGGTGTCCCAACTCCCCTTTTGCCAACGAAAGTGGCAACACTTTTATTGCCGGCTGTTCCAGTACGCAGACTTTTTCGCATTTACCGCAGCCAGTGCAGGCATCGCTATGCACGGTCGGAATAAACCGCGCATGCTTACCGGTACGCATGTTGCGATCCAGTTCCAGGGTGATGGCCTCATCGATTTTCGGACACTCGCGATAGCAAACGTCGCAACGCAATCCCTGATAGTTAAGGCAGTTCTCGTGATCCAACAACACCGCCAGTCCCATGCGTGAATCGTCAATAGACTCGATCTCCCTGTCCAACGCGCCACTGGGGCAAACTTTGGCGCACGGAATGTCTTCACACATCTCGCAGGGGATGTCGCGAGCGACAAAATAGGGTGTTCCGGCCGCCAGCCCGGAGGCCAGCGTTGCCAGTTTCAGTGTGTCGTACGGGCAAGCCTGGACGCACTGACCACAGCGCACGCAGGCGCTGGCAAATGCGTCCTCACTCAGAGCCCCAGGCGGGCGCAGCCGCACGCCTGTTGCGCGTGCGGTTTGCTGTTGCAACCCCAGCGCCACGCCAACGACAGCCAGCCCGCCCGCCGCGCGAACCATATCGCGCAGGAAGCGGCGGCGGCCATTTTGGGGTTTTGCTGACCGGGACATAACGCGTTACACCTTCGCCAGTTTCACAGCGCACTTCTTGAAATCCGTCTCTTTAGAGAGCGGATCCGTCGCATCCAGCGTCAGATTGTTCACCAACTGTGCGGCGTCGAAGAACGGCATGTACACCAGCCCCTGCGGCGGACGGTTGCGGCCGCGTGTTTCAACAATCGAAATCACTTCACCACGACGGGAAACCACTTTAACCTTGTCACCACGGCGCAGATCGCGTGCTTTCGCGTCCAGCGGATGGATAAACAGTACCGCCTCCGGGAACGCACGGTGCAGTTCCGGTACGCGGCGCGTCATGCTGCCAGTGTGCCAGTGTTCCAGCACACGACCGGTGGAGAGCCACAGATCATATTCTTTGTCCGGTGCTTCAGCCGCCGGTTCAAATGGCAGTGCGAAGATGACGGCTTTTCCATCCGGTTTGCCATAGAACTTGTAGCTTTCTCCAGCCTTCACGTACGGATCGTTGCCTTCGCTGTAGCGCCACTGAGTCTCCTTACCGTCAACCACCGGCCAGCGTAACCCGCGCGCCTTGTGGTAATCATCGAACGGTGCAAGATCGTGTCCGTGTCCGCGACCAAACCAGGCATACTCTTCGAACAGGCCTTTTTGCAGATAGAAACCGAGTTCGCGAGATTCATCGTTTAGTTGATCTTCAGCCAGTTCGCTGACCGGGAATTTCGTTACAGCTGGCGTGGCAAACAGCACGTCATACAACGTCTTACCGCGCAGCTCGGGTTTCTTAGCCAGCAGTTCCTCCGGCCAGACATCTTCCGTTTTGAATCGGCGAGCAAACTGCACCATCTGCCACAGGTCAGATTTCGCTTCACCCGGTGCTTTAATCTGCTGGCGCCAGAACTGAGTACGGCGCTCGGCGTTACCGTAAGCCCCTTCTTTCTCTACCCACATCGCTGTTGGCAGGATCAGGTCGGCCGCCAGAGCACTGACCGTCGGGTACGGATCGGAAACGATGATAAAGTTGCGCGGATCGCGCCAGCCAGGCATACGCTCTTCGTTGATGTTCGGCCCAGCCTGCATGTTGTTGTTACACATCACCCAGTAGACATTGAGCTTGCCATCTTTCAGTGCACGATCCTGCGCCACAGCATGCAGGCCGATTTTCGCCGGAATGGTCCCCGTCGGAATGTTCCAGTGTTTTTCACAGATATCGCGGTGTTTCTCGTTCGTCACCACCATGTCCGCAGGCAGACGGTGAGAGAAGGTCCCGACTTCGCGCGCGGTACCACAAGCGGAAGGCTGCCCCGTCAGCGAGAATGGGCCGCAGCCTGGCTGAGAAATTTTACCAGTCAGCAGGTGCAGGTTATAGACCAGGTTGTTAGCCCATACGCCACGGGTATGCTGGTTAAAGCCCATCGTCCAGTAAGAGATGACTTTCTTCTTCGGATCGGCATACAACTGCGCCAGCTGTTCCAGCTGATCTTTTGGCACGCCGGTCATTTCTGCCGTTTTATCCAGCGTATATTCTGCGACAAACGCTTTGTACTCTTCAAAGCTGATCGGTTCAGAGGCGTCAGAACCTGGGTTTTTCGCCGCTTTTTCCAGCGGATGCGTAGGACGTAAACCGTAGCCGATATCCGTCGCCCCTTTACGCAGGTTAACGTGCTTGCTAAAGAAGTCCTGGTTTATCGCATTGTTTTGAATGATATAGTTT
Organism: Citrobacter sp. U14242; assembly: GCF_046555775.1. Taxonomy (NCBI): domain Bacteria; kingdom Pseudomonadati; phylum Pseudomonadota; class Gammaproteobacteria; order Enterobacterales; family Enterobacteriaceae; genus Citrobacter; species Citrobacter sp. U14242. The sequence goes on along the minus strand of NZ_JBKGLW010000001.1, from coordinate 385,495 downwards.
GCGATATAGTTGAGGATCACCAGGTCGCTTTGCGGCGTAAAGACGATGCCGTTATCCGCCAGCTCAAAGCTACGATGCTGGAAGGTAGAGAGAACGGCGACGTTGACGTTAGGATCGGACAGACGACGGTTGGTAATACGCGACCACAGGATCGGGTGCATTTCCGCCATATTTGCGCCCCACAGGACGAAAGCATCCGCATGCTCGATATCGTCATAACAGCCCATCGGCTCATCCATACCAAAGGTACGCATAAAGCCCACAACGGCTGACGCCATGCAGTGACGCGCGTTTGGATCGATATTGTTCGAACGGAAACCGGCTTTGAACAGTTTTGCGGCAGCGTAACCTTCCCAGATGGTCCACTGACCGGAGCCAAACATACCAACAGCTTCTGGCCCTTTCTCTTTCAGAGACGCTTTAAACTTCTCTTCCATCACATCAAAGGCCTGGTCCCAACTAATCGGGGTGAATTCGCCTTCTTTGTGATATTTGCCGTCTTTCATGCGCAGCATCGGCTGCGTTAAACGGTCTTTTCCGTACATGATTTTCGGCAGGAAATAACCTTTAATGCAGTTAAGCCCACGGTTAACCGGCGCATCAGGATCGCCCTGACATGCCACAACACGTCCTTGCTGGGTTCCTACCAATACGCCACAACCGGTACCGCAAAAACGGCACGGAGCTTTGTCCCATTTGATCGCTTCTTGCTGACCGACTACCGCGCGGGCAACGCCCGGCACGCTTAACCCGGCAGCCGCCGCAGCGGCCGCAACGGCGTTAGCTTTCATAAAGCTACGACGACTGAGTTTCATGGTGTTTCCTCACCTTGCTCATCCTGCTGGTGATAAACCAGCGACACCGCCAGTACGCCCGCAACGTTGCGCACTGACTCAATTGTTTTCATTAGCGTTTCACTATGCTCAGCTTCTACCACCACAATCAGCTGACCGCTTTCCACATCGCTGAGAGCAACGTCGCAACCCGGAAACGAACGTAGCTGCGTGGCGATATCGCTGATGTGCTGACTTTTGGCCTGAACGACCAGGCTGCAGACCTGCCAGTTAGTATCCATGGTTGTACTCCGCATTAATGGCTGATACCGGACAGATAGCGACACACGCGCCGCATCCGTTACATGCCTGATTGTCGAGCTGTGGCTGATAAATACCGGACAGCGTGGGGCGAAAGGTAATGGCCATGGGTTCACAGCTATCCTGACAGCGATGGCATTCAACGGACTGATGCGCGAGACAGTTGTCACCGATCGAAAAATTCAGATCCCATGCCCTGGTGTGGCGCGGAAGAAAAAGTGATTCGGGACAGGCCTCTGCGCAGGCGTAACAAAAGCTGCATTCGCCGTGTTTGAAATTTACGCCTGGATAACCGCCCTGGCCTCGCTGCAGGATGTCGGTTTCACACGCCTGGATGCAGGCGTCACAACGGAGGCAATGAGCCAAAAAATGAGAGTTTTCCATGCTCCACGGCGGACGAATCCCATTGCTGGCTTTACGCCAACTGCCTGTCAACATGCCTCGACGGGATAAATCAACCATGACATTGTCCTTCCATAATGACGCTCTCCCTGAGCGGGTTGAACGACAATAAAAAACGCACTATTTATGAGTAGTTATTTTTAGCCGTAAGATATTTCAGGATGTGTTAGAGGTGCATACCCCAATTGGGGTAAATGCTGTTGCCGGATCAAAAGAGTGTTGAGTTGGCGGAAAAAAACGCGCTTTTGCTCACATTTCAATGAGTTATATAGTAAATTATATAACGAAAACATCAGACAGAGAATAATCTCATAATTAAGATAAATCTTAGAACTTATCGCTACCCAAAAATACAAACCGTTAATTAATACACTTAAAATATAAGTAAATTTAGATTAATAGACGATGTAAATATGTTAACCTGCACTGGATACGTTCGAAAGACAGAAGAAAGGAAACACTGTGAACAATAAGATGAAGACAATTGTCCCTGCGGTACTCCTCGCCGCCTTCGCCAGCACCTCTGCGTGGGCGACAACCACCGATGCCAGCGCTCAGCCGCTGGAAAAAGTCGCCCCTTATCCTAAAGCGGACAAGGGAATGAAGCGTCAGGTTATTCAGCTTACTCCAGAGAAAGATGAATCTACTCTGAAAGTAGAACTGCTGATCGGACAAACGCTGGAAGTTGATTGCAACAAACATCGTCTTGGTGGAGAACTGGACAGCAAAACGCTGGAAGGTTGGGGTTATGACTACTATGTATTCGACAAAGTGACTTCTCCGGTTTCAACCATGATGGCCTGCCCGGACGGCAAGAAAGAGAAGAAATTCATCACCGCGTATCTGGGTGACGACGGGATGCTGCGTTACAACAGCAAATTACCGATTGTGGTCTACACCCCGGAAAACGTGGAGGTGAAATACCGCATCTGGAAAGCAGACGAGAACGTACAGAACGCAGTCGTACGTTAATTGAAGAATGCCCGATGGCAGCATTTGTGCCGTCATCGGGCATTTTGTTTATAGCGCGATATCCGCTACGGCTTTCTGCTCAGGTTGCGGTTGTGCCTGAGGTTTTAGCTGTGGTTTCGGTGCTTCATCAGCGACCTGCGGTTTATCGTACTTCAGACCCAGTACTTCGCTGGTGTATTGCAGCTCTTGCTCCGTAGCATCAACGTTGCCGTTCAGCTTCGTGCCATAAGACGGAATAATCGTTTTCAGCTTCGTCTGCCATTCCGGGCTGGCAACTTTATCTTTAAACACTTTTTCCATCAGATGCAGCATGATCGGCGCCGCGGTTGATGCCCCCGGTGATGCGCCCAGCAGCGCAGCAATCGTACCGTCTTTATCGCTCACCACTTCGGTACCCAGGCGCAACACGCCGCCCTTCTCTTCATCACTTTTGATGATCTGTACGCGCTGGCCAGCCTGCCACAAACGCCAGTCTTCTTTCTTCGCCTCTGGATAGTACTCCTGCAGAGCAGCAAAACGATCGTCGTCGCTGAGCATGACCTGGCTTACCAGATATTTGACCAGATCGAAGTTATCCAGACCAACATTCACCATTGGCATAAAGTTGGACGTGGTGGTAGAACTGAGCAGATCCCACAAGGAGCCATTTTTCAGGAACTTAGTGGAGAAGGTTGCGAACGGCCCAAACAGCACCACGCGTTTGCCATCCAGAATACGAGTGTCAATGTGCGGTACGGACATCGGCGGCGCGCCGACAGATGCCTGACCATACACTTTCGCCAGGTGACGATTGACTACATCAGGATTTTCTGCCACCAGGAACTGACCACCAACCGGGAATCCGGCATAGCCTTTCGCTTCCGGGATATCGGTTTCCTGCAGCAGTTTCAGTGCCGCACCACCGGCACCAATGAAGACAAACTTCGCCTTAATCGCGTGTTCCGCTTCGTTGTTTTTCAGATCGGCAACCGTGACGGTCCAGCTATTATCCGCGTTACGCTTAAAGCCGCGAACTTCGGTGCTCAGTTGTAGCGCAAAATTAGGCTTTTTCTGCAACGATGCAATCAGCTGGCGCGTAATTTCACCGTAGTTCACGTCAGTACCGATCTCGGTACGCGTTGCCGCAACTTTCTGTTTGGGATCGCGACCTTCCATAACCAGAGGCGCCCATTCTTTAATCTGCGCGTGATCTTCAGAGTAGCGCATACCACGGAACAGGGTGCTTTGCTGGAGTGCAGTGTAACGGGCACGCAGGAAATTCACGTTCTCGTCGCCCCAGACAAAGCTCATATGGGGAACAGTGGTGATAAATGAGCGGGGTTCATGCATCACGCCGTTGTTGACCTGATACGCCCAGAACTGGCGGGAAATCTGGAAGGCTTCGTTAATTTCGACTGCCTTTTCAATACTGATGCTACCGTCAGCCTTTTTAGGCGTGTAGTTCAGTTCCATCAGTGCGGAGTGGCCTGTTCCGGCGTTGTTCCAGCCGTTTGAACTCTCCTGAGCAACGCCATCCAGTCGCTCTACCATGGTCATTGACCATTGCGGCTCCAGCTCCTGTAAATAGGTTCCCAGTGTGGCGCTCATGATGCCGCCGCCAATCAACAGTACATCCGTTTCCTGCTCTTCCGCCGCTTTCGCTTTTGCTGCCATCGAGACAACATTCAGCCCTACAGCCATGGTGAAGAGCATGGCAGTCACTTTTTTCATAATGTTAATGCCTTACTTTTAGAATCGCTTTTTGCTTTTAGTGCAGGTGAAAATCGAGCGGTAACAACGGTAACACTTAAGTAAAAATAATTAAATATTGTTTATAAATTATATTTAAATTTTAAAAATGTTATTAATACGTTGATTCTTTATGTGGTTATTGACAATCATTTCTGGAAACCTCCCCGTCAGACAGGTACTATGCTGCGCTTTGCTATTCACCGCACGGATGCCTGTCGGTCTGCTGTCATCAGGCCTTTTCTGACCTGAGAGTAACTATGTCTGCAACACACTCTTCCCCTGCCGCGGTGGCAGAACACACCACCCGCACCGTGTTACGCCACCCCCGTCTGCTGGTTCGTGAAACGTTGGCTGGTGTGGTAACCGCATTGGCACTGATCCCGGAAGTGATTTCGTTTTCAGTTATCGCCGGCGTGGACCCTAAAGTCAGCCTGATAGCCTCGGTGGTACTGTGCCTGGCGATGTCCTTTTTAGGTGGGCGTCCGGCAATGGTTACCGCCGCTGCAGGATCGGTTGCATTAGTCATTGGCCCGATGGTGCATCAACACGGCGTGCAATACATCCTGCCTGCGGTAGTGCTGGCAGGGATGATTCAGATCCTGTTTGGCGTATTGGGGATGGCGCGTCTGATGCGATTCATCCCCACGGCAGTGATGACCGGTTTTGTCAACGCACTGGGTATTTTGATTTTCTTTGCCCAGGTCCCACATTTCTGGGGAAAAAGCCCGTTAATCTGGGGGCTGTTCGTCCTGACGCTGCTGATTGTGCTGTGGGTTCCGCGGTTTATTAAAGCAATCCCCGCGCCGCTGATCGCTATCGTGCTGCTGACCGTGTTCACTGTCACCAGCGGGCAACTGTTACCGACCGTCGGTGACGAAGGTTCAATGAGCGGCGGTCTGCCGGGCTTGACGCAGTTACTCGTACCGCTCAACCTGCAAACGTTAGCCATTATCTGGCCCTGCGCGCTGAGCATCGCTTTTGTTGGATTGATGGAATCGCTATTAACTGCACGACTGGTTGACGACCTGACGGTCACCCCGTCGAATAAAAACCGTGAAAGCACCGGACTGGGCGTAGCCAATATCCTGGCCGGTTTTTATGGCGGTATCGCCGGATGCGCGATGATCGGTCAAACGATTGTCAACGTTGAGATGGGGAAAGCTCGCAGCCGTGTTTCCACGTTTGCCGCCGGGCTGGTCTTGCTGCTGCTCGTCACCGCACTCAGCGAAGTGATGGCAAAGATACCGATGTCAGTACTGGCGGGAATTATGGTCATTGTGGCGGTGAAAACGTTTAGCTGGCACAGCATCCAACCCACAACGTTGGCCAACATGCCGGTCGCCGAAACGCTGGCAATGTTGGTTACCGTCGCCGCGACAGTCTCTACCGGCAACCTGGCGATTGGCGTGGTTGCCGGCGCGATCACGATGTTGATACTGCCGCGTATCGTCAGAGGGAAACGGGCGTCTACATCAAAAACAGCGTCGCCAGCCCCAGAAAAATAAAGAATCCGCCGGTGTCGGTGATAGCGGTAATCATGACGCTGGAGCCGACCGCCGGATCGCGCCCCAGCTTGACCATCGTCATCGGGATGATAACGCCCATCAGCGCTGCCATCAGCAGATTGAGCATCATCGCCAGGGTCATCACGCCGCCCAGCGCCATATCATCGTACAGCCACCAGGTGATGCCGCCCATGATCCCGCCCCAGACAAGGCCGTTGATCAGCGCTACCCCCATCTCACGCAGGATCAGAAACGTCAGGTTGCCGGGCTGAATATTCTGCAACGCCAGCGCCCGGACGATCATGGTGATGGTCTGATTGCCTGTATTACCGCCAATCCCTGCCACAATGGGCATCAGCGAGGCCAGTGCCACCAGCTGTGAAATGGTGTGCTCGAAACCGTCAATGACCCGCGAGGCAATAAAGGCGGTACAGAGATTAATTGCCAGCCACGCCCAACGGGTTTTTACCGCTTTAGTGACTGGAGCGAATACGTCCTCTTCGGCACTTAAGCCCCCCATTCGACGCAGATCGGTATCGGTTTCTTCATAAACCACGTCGACGATCTCATCGATGGTTAAGCGTCCCATCAGTTTGCCAGAGGGATCAACCACCGCAGCACTGACCAGGTTGTCACGTTCAAACGTACGCGCCGCGTTCTCGGCGATATCTTCCGGAGAAAATGTCAGCGGATCATCCTCCATCACTTCGCTGACTTTCCGCTGCACGTCATTGAGCAGAATACAGGTTAGCGTCAGTTCGCCCACCAGGACTTTATTGCGATCGGTCACGAAGAGTTTATCGGTGTTCTCCGGCATTTTTCCTAGCCGCCGCAAGTACCGCTGCACCACTTCCAGCGTCACGTCCGGACGTACGGTGATGACTTCGAACTCCATGATCGCACCGACGCGATTCTTCTCGTAGTGCAGCACCTGACGTACGCGCGCCCGCTCTTCAGCAGGCAATGATGCCAGCAGTCGACCGGTAAGGTTACGGGGTAAATGCTGTACCAGATAAATCTGTTCGTCGATGTCGAGATATTGCAGCGCATCCAGTAGCTCGCGGTCGCTCATCTCGTCGATCAGGTCATCCCACACATTTTCTGATGCTTCAAGCAGGACGTTGCCGCGTTTTTCACTTTCGACCAGTCGCCACAGGGCGTGACGTTCTTCGGAGGGCAGTGCTTCGAGGGTATCGGCCAGATCGGGTGGCGGCAGATGCGCCACCAGTGCCCCTACCTCAGCAATATCGTCGGCTAACGTACCGACGTCATATTGCTCAGCCAGGGTAAGCTTACCCAATAATGTTGAAATAATGGCTTTATCAGTAGTCAGTAGCCAGATAAGACGAGCACGTTCCTCGTCACGTAGCCTGGCGCTGTTTTTGTTTATTACGGACATCAATCATAAATCCATGATATGAAATATCATCAATCATGATGCCGAATTATGTAAATAACAATAAACGAGGCCGTCGGCTGGATAAAAAACCGACGGTATGCAGAGCCGTAGGCCCGATCAGCGTCACGCCATCGGGCAATAACGTACTGGTTCAGGCGGTGCGGGCGACCGCGTCGCGCGAAGCCGCATCACGTTCATCGTCCAGCAGTTCACTCAATTGCCCATTACGCATTTCCAGCAAACGGTCTGCATGAATAAAGTAATGATCATCATGGCTAATGGCGAAAATGGTTTTGCCCATCTCCTGCATCAGCGGCAACAACACCTGGTAGAATTCACGACGGAAATGCGGATCCTGATCGGCGGCCCATTCATCCAGCAGAATGATGTCGCGCTCCTCCGCTAACGCCAGCAGCAGCGCCACACGCTTTTTCTGCCCTTTCGACAGCTTCAGGTTGAGAATGCGCCCGTCGTTCAGTTCCAGCTTGTGCGCCATTTGCAAATGATCCAGCCACTTCGCAACCAGCGCCGGAGAAGCGTCTCTGCCTTCGGGCCCCAGCAATTTGTCAAACAGCCAGACGTCGGTAAACACGGCAGAGAACAGCTTACGGTAGTCCTCCGGTTTTTCGACAGCAACCGCCTTGCCATCCAGTAAAATCTCACCAGACTGCGGCTGGTACAATCCGGTCAGCAACATCGCCAGCGTGGATTTACCGCTGCCGTTACCGCCAATCAGGAAGATCAGTTCACCACGACGAATGGTCAGATTCACTGGCCCAACGGAGAACGCATTATCCTGATAGTGGAAAACCACGTTACGCAACTCCAGCGTTTGCCAGTTCGGAAATGCGGCTGGCCGCGGGAATTCTGCCTTAAAGGGGGCCAGGGAGAACGTATTCAGCTTGTTGAACGCCACCTGTGCAGTCAGCAGCGTCGGCAGCGCGCCGACGGCGGAGAGCAACGGCGTGCGCAGGAATAGCAACGTCAGCGAATAGGTTGCCGCCACCGCGGTATCCGCCCAGCCCAGACTGTTGGCCATCCAGAACACCAGGCCAATGGCTCCCAGCATCATAATATTTGACCAGTTGACCGCACTCAGGTGGAAGGTATCAGCACGAATAATATGGTGGCGGTATTCTTTGGCATCCGGGACGTACAGCTGGTTAAAGATATGTTCAGCACGTTCTCGGTTGAGCGTCAGTTCTTTGCGCCCTTCCAGCACCGTCTGGTAGTCGTGGTACAGCTTGTCTTCGGTTTCACGCAGGGTAGCCATGTGTTTATACACCCGCGCCACCAGCACAAATCCGCCCCAGATGGTGATTGCCATCCAGATTGCCGTCACCAGCAGCATTTTCGTCGACAATATGGCCAGATACGCCGCCGACCCCACGGTCAAAATAATCCCCTGTACCAGCTCAGGCAGGCGGACAAAGGCAATGGTAATGTTACGGATATCGCTGGTTAAACCGGCCAGTAACGAGGCGCTACCGATTTGCTCGATACGCTCGACGTGGGTGTCCAGAATACGTTTGATAAATTCGCTACGCAGGCGGTAGACAAAGTGGTGTCCCAGCGTGGTGAGCGCCAGCTGTGAACCGAGGGTGACGACCATCAGTAACAGCAGCAGGCCAAGAAACTCCGGTAGCACCATCAGCGTGGTGTCGACCGTTTCAATCAGGCGCTGATTGATAAACGCAATCAGCCCAATCCCCAGCGCGGCACTGGCAAGGCTGAGCGCCATGACGCTGATAAATGGCCAGCGATACTGCCGCCAGACAAGAAGTAAAAGTTCCATGCAAACAACCCGGGCAAGTAATAACAGCCCGCAGTTTAAACATCTCTTCGCTCACAGCAATAATAATTCTTATTTTTATTCTTTTTTACCTGCCTGGCGAAACGTCAGGTTGTAACGACAATCCCCCGTCAAGGGATGATACCCTGTTTTGAGAGGCTGGACGCCGTGATAAAACAGCCGCGAGTTTCCCCCCCATACCACCACATCACCATGCTCCAGCAATACTCGCTTTAAGGGATCGCTACGCCGTAAGCCACCAAACTGAAAAATTGCCGGCAGGCCCAGCGATACAGAGACGATAGGCGCTCGCAGGTCAGGTTCATCTTTATCCTGATGTAAAGACAGTTTTGCCCCCGGCGTATAGCGATTGATAAGGCAAGCATCCGGTTTAAAATCAGGATAGCCTGCGGCCGTTGCCGCCTGTTGGCACAGTTCAGCAAAGACCTCGGGTAATGGCGGCCAGTGAGCGCCAGTTAAGGGATCGACCGGTGAATAGAGGTAGCCATGTTGATCCGTTGTCCAGCCCAGATGGCCGCAATTCGTCATGGCCACCGACATCGTATAACCGCCAGGGGTGACCATCTGGCGAAACGGCGACTGCCTGGCGGTCGCCGCGATTGCCCGCAGTAAAGCGGGTGCAGATTCAAATGCAAAACGCCGCAAAATCACCGCACCTGAGGCCAACGGCTCGTGCCAGGGTTTCTCATCAGCAAAGAGATCGAGCATTATGTTTCCTCGCGGGTGGTCTCACGTTGCAACAGCTGCGCCTTGCGCGTTATTCCCCAACGATAGCCAGAAAGCGCGCCATCACCGCGGATTACGCGGTGACACGGGATCACAATGGCCAGTTTGTTCGCCGCGCAGGCACTGGCTACGGCACGCACCGCCTTCGGCTTGCCGATAGTGCTGGCCAGTTGCTGATAACTCACCGTCTCACCACAAGGGATTGTTCGCAGCGCTTGCCACACCTGTTGCTGAAAGGCGGTTCCCTGAATATCCAGCGGCAATGACAGTGCAGTATTGCGCGTATTTATCACGGCGATCACCTCACGCACATGTTGTTGAAACTCCGCATTGGCGGGCTCGTCATGTGCCGTCGGAAACAGTTCATGCAATTCGGCTATCAGCGTAGCATCGTCGTCGCCCAGCAAGATCGCGCAGATACCCCGTTCACTTTCCGCTACCAGGCAGCGACCCAGAGCGCAATCTGCAAGGGTATAGCGCACAGAAACATTACCGCCGCCTTTACGAAATTGCCTGGCGGTCATACCTAACGCGTGATCCGCTTTGCGGTAATAGCTGCTGCTGTCGGGGAATCCGGCGTCAAGAATCGCCTTCGTGACCGGTGTGCCTTTTGCCAGCGCGTCACGCAGGCGACGGGCACGCCATGACTGTTGCCAGGCTTTTGGGGTCATTCCGGTGGTTGCTTTGAACAGGCGATGCAGGTGAAACGGGCTCATCGCAACATGCTGCGCAAGAGTCTCCAGTGTGAGGGGGGACTCCTGCTCCAGCAACTGACAAGCGTGAGCTATTTTGTCCAGCCGCTGCTGTTGTGCGCTGTCTTTGTCCGGCTGGCAGCGTTTGCAGGGACGAAACCCTGCCGCCTGTGCCTGCTCTGCATCCGCGAAGAACCTGACATTTTTGCGCAGCGCATGTTTTGCCCGACAGGACGGTCGACAGAAGATGCCGGTAGTCTGAACAGCAAAAACAAACTGACCGTCAGCACCCGCGTCACGGTCCAGCACAAACTGCCAGCGTTCATCATCAGTTATGTGTAAGAAATTTGTCATGATGGACTCCTTTGTTAAGCATAGCGCTTAGCCTCAGTGTGTCCGCATTGCGGGTTATAAAAACCCGCAATCTTGCTTTTTAATTTTTTTCGCTGACCAGGAAGCTTTTAAATTGCGGCGACATCCAGGTTTTAAACCCTTCGCCTTCTTTAACAATCATATAAACCGCCAACCCTTCGCGACGCACAACCTCCTTGGCTTTTTGCGGGCCAAGCACCATTAGCCCGGTATCCCAACCGTCAGCCTCCAGCGCCGTTGGGGCAATCACCGTCACAGAGACCAGATTGTGTTCGATCGGACGACCGGTTTGCGGATCGATGACATGGGACAGACGTTTTCCGTCCAGTTCGTAATAGTTGCGATAGCTACCGGAGGTGCTGATGCCATGCCCATTGATATCGACAATCGCCTGTACCGCGTTTTCACGATCGGTCGGTTTCTGTATTGCCACACGCCACGGTTGCCCCTCGGCATTCATTCCGCGACTGTTCAACGCGCCACCAACAGAAACCAGATAGCGGGCGATCCCTTCCTGCTCCATCAATCGCGCCAGATGGTCCGCCGCATACCCTTCCCCCACGGTGGAGAGATCCACATACAGATCCGGTAAATCTTTTTGCAGGTAGTTCTGCCGCGTGTCATTGATCACGCTCAGGTGCTGCAACCCGGTTTGGGCTTTTGCCGCATCAATTCTTGCCTGTGTAGGTGTATGCAGCGGTTGCTGCTGTGGACCAAAGCCCCACAGGTTCACCAACGGCCCGACGGTGATGTCCATCGCGCCGTCGGTTTTTGCGCCAATGCGTAACGCCGATGTCACAATATCCGCCAGCGCATCATTCACCGGCCACGGTGACAGGCTTTTTGACAGGTTAAAACGCATCAGCGCAGAATCGTTCTTATAGGTAGAAAGCAGTTGATCATCAGCATCGAGCTGCGTCTGGATCTTCGCCTGCAACTCCCCGGCGCGTTTGGCATCCACGCCAACCACACTGACCCGCCAGAAAGTGCCCATGGTTTTGCCTTCCAGGACTGTCGCGGTTGATGGCGGGGTCTGGATTGATTTAGGGGCCTCATCGCACCCGACAAAAAAGAGTGTTGCTGCCAGCAGCGCTGCACGACAAAAAGTCATATCCATACGTGATTACCCTTATGAAAACGGGCGCAAGAGTACACCAAAAAAGAGTGTTTGTACGTCAAAAAAACGGCATTAAAAAAGGCCCCGTAGGGCCTTTGATAGAAATAAATGCAGATTAGAACTGGTAAACCAGACCCAGTGCTACGATATCATCAGTAGAGATACCTGCATTACGGGTGAACTGGTTGTCATCCAGCAGGTTGATTTTGTAATCAACATAGGTAGACATGTTTTTGTTGAAGTAGTAGGTCGCGCCAACATCAACATATTTCAGGATATCCTGGTCGCCGTAGCCATTGTCCAGATCTTTACCTTTGGACTGCAGGTATGCCACGGACGGACGCAGACCGAAGTCGAATTGATACTGAGCAACAGCTTCGAAGTTCTGTGCTTTGTTAGCCCAACCCAGTTTGCCGGCGCGCGTTGCGTTGTAAGTCTGGGTGTACTCTGCGGCCAGGTACACGTTGTTCGCGTCGTATTTCAGACCGCCAGTGTAGGTTTCAGCACGATCGCCGGTACCGAAGTTCAGCCGGTTCTGCTCATCAGTACGTTTGGAGCTGGTGACCGCGGTACCCAGGGAGAAGCCTTCGCCGATATCATAAGTGATAGATCCGCCGACGCCGTCACCGTTCTGATTCAGTGCGTCACGACCGTTGCCAGTCACGCCGGTCATGCCTTCACCTTCCGGACTACCGTTTTTACCCTGGTACTGCAGGGCAAAGTTCAGACCATCAACCAGACCGAAGAAATCAGTGTTACGGTAGGTTGCAAAGCCGTTACCACGCTGCTGCATGAAGTTGTCAGAACCGTAGGTATCGCCGCCGAATTCCGGCAGGACGTCGGTCCAGGACGTTACGTCATAAACAACGCCGTAGTTACGACCGTAGTCGAAAGAACCTGCATCAGCGAATTTCAGACCGGCAAACGCGACACGCGTCCAGGCATTGTTTTCGTTTTCAGAGGAGTTACCCATGATCTGGTATTCCCACTGGCCATAACCGGTCAGTTGGTCGTTAACCTGGGTTTCACCTTTGAAGCCGATACGCATATAGGTCTGATCACCATCTTTAGTAGAGTCATCAGAGAAATAGTGCAGACCGTCGACTTTACCGTACAGATCTAATTTGTTGCCGTCTTTGTTGTAAATTTCAGCCGCATTTGCTGCGCCTGCTACCAGCAGAGCCGGTACCAGGAGGGACAGTACTTTAACTTTCATGTTATTAACCCTCTGTTATATGCCTTTATTGCTTTTTTATGCCACTGCTCACTGGCTAACCCTCATTAACCAGTCGGCAACTTCATTCTCCGCAAAAACACAGAATAATCCAACACGAATATGATACTAATACTTTAAAGATGTTTCATTTGTCGATGTAGATGTTTCAAAATATTAACAAAAGGGAACTTTTTTTAATTAAGAAAATGGGATGAATAAGCACGAATAGTCAAGAATCATTATAAAATACATATAAATCAATTGATTACGAAAAATACAACCATAGCACTGAATGATAAAAAAAAATCTTCACTCGCAACTAAAATAGACTCGCTATCATCATTAACTTTATTTATTACCGTCATTCATTCATGAATGTCTGTTTACCCCTATTTCAACCGAATGCTCTGCGTTCGGTTTTTTTTTACCCTTCTTTACACAAACATCACTGTTCTGTGCTACCGATGAAAAACTATAACGACTATTAACTATCTCACCTGTTCACCATCACATATAAATCAGGCAAATAATTTCTTGTTATTTAATGCTAAACCAGTATGTTTCATACCTATATTTGTACTGATAGTGACCGACTGTACACGTTTGCATTGCCTGCCAGGCAACGATACACAGCAATAAAAAATGCAGCCCACCGTATGTTGCGTAAGTATGGCAATTCATACATTACCCTTTATACTGCCCCTTCATCTTTAGCGTCGTTTTAACAGGTCATAAACACGAATGAGTCAGTCTGACACAACGGCTTCTACCCGATTCTCCCTGCTTCCGGGAAGTATTACCCGTTTCTTCTTATTACTGATCGTGGTGCTGTTGGTGATGATGGGCGTAATGGTCCAGAGCGCGGTCAACACCTGGCTAAAAGATAAGAGCTATCAGATTGTCGATATCACCCACGCAATTCATAAAAGGGTGGATACCTGGCGGTACGTGACCTGGCAAATCTATGACAATATTGCAGCGACAGCCAACTCATCGACTGCCGACGGGTTACAGGAAACCCGACTCAAGCAAGATGTCTACTATCTTGAAAAACCCCGTAGAAAGACTGAAGCACTGATTTTCGGCTCGCATGACAGTTCTACGCTGGAAATGACCCAACGTATCTCAACCTATCTGGATACACTGTGGGGCGCGGAGAATGTCCCATGGTCAATGTATTATCTGAATGGTCAGGACAATAGCCTGATTCTTATCTCAACGCTGCCGCTGAAAGATCTCACCTCCGGCTTTAAAGAATCGACAATTGGCAACATTGTCGATTCACGCCGCGCTGAAATGTTACAACAGGCCAATGCGCTCGATGAGCGTGAAAGCTTCTCGTCCCTTCGCCGGTTGGTCTGGCAAAACGGCCATTACTTCACGTTACGCACAACCTTTAATCAGCCAGGACATCTGGCAACCGTGGTCGCGTTTGACCTGCCGATTAATGATTTGATCCCCCCGGGCATGCCGTTGGACAGCTTTCATCTGGAGCCTGATGCCACGTCTACGGCTGAGCATCTCAGTGAAAAAGAGTCGCCTGACAGCGTTAGCATCAACTTTAACAATAGCAAGATTGAGATCTCCTCAGCGCTAAATTCAACAGATATGCGACTGGTCTGGCAGGTTCCCTTTGGTTCATTACTGCTTGATACGCTGCAAAGCATTCTGCTACCACTGTTACTGAATATCGCTCTGCTGGCGCTGGCGCTGTTTGGCTATACCACTTTCCGCCACCTTCCTGCCCGCTCAAACGAAGTGGCGCCAAACCTTGTCGCAAATAATGAACTGCGGGTGCTTCGCGCAATCAATGAAGAAATTGTTTCGCTGCTGCCGCTGGGATTATTGGTACATGACCAGGAATCCAACCGCACGGTTATCAGCAATAAGATTGCCGACCACCTGCTGCCACATTTAAATCTGCAAAATATCACCAGCATGGCAGAGCAGCATCAGGGGGTCATTCAGGCCACCATCAATAATGAATTGTATGAGATCAGGCTGTTCCGCAGCCAGATCTCAGCCCGCACGCAGATCTTTATCATTCGCGACCAGGATCGCGAAGTACTGGTCAATAAAAAGCTGAAACAAGCGCAGCGACTGTATGAGAAAAACCAACAGGCTCGCGCCGCCTTTATGCAAAACATTGGTAGCGCACTGAAAGATCCTGCCAAAACGCTGGCCATAAATGCTGCCGCACTCAATACGCCCGACAGCCAGAAACTGGCAAACCAGGCAGACGTACTGGTACGTATGGTCGATGAGATTCAGTTGGCCAATCTTCTGGAAAGCGATGACTGGAAAAGTGAATCAACGCTGTTTTCCGTGCAGGCGTTAATTGACGACGTGGTACCTGAAGTACTGCCAGCCATCAAGCGTAAAGGGTTACAGCTGCTGATTAAAAATCACCTGAGCGCCAATGATGAGCGCCGCGGCGACCGCGGTGCCCTGCGTCATATTTTGCTGCTGCTCATGCAATATGCCGTGACCACGACGCCAATTGGCAAAATTACGCTGGACGTCGACCAGGATGAGTCGGAGGCAGAGCGTCTGACCTTCCGTATTCTGGATACGGGGGAAGGCGTCGCGCTGAATGAAATTGATAATCTGCACTTCCCGTTCATCAATGACACGCAGAGCGATCGATATGGCAAAGCTAATCCACTCACGTTCTGGTTGTGCGATCAGCTCGCGCGCAAACTGGGCGGACATCTAAATATTAAAGCGCGGGAAGAACTTGGAACGCGCTATATCGTCCATGTTAAGATGCCGCCGCATGACCAACATGCTGATAGTGAAGAACGGCTGTTGGATGATGTCTGCGTGATGGTTGACGTCACCTCGAATGACGTACGCAGCATTGTATTGCGTCAGCTGGAAAACTGGGGAGCAACCTGCATCACGCCCGATGAGCGACTGAATAGTCAAGAATATGATCTCTTTATCACTGATAATCCGTCTAATCTTACTGCCTCAGGCTTGCTTTTAAGCGATGATGAGTCTGGCGTGCGAAAAATTGGCCCCGGTCAGCTGCGCGTCAACTTTAATATGAGCAATGCTATGCAGGAGGCTGTCCTGGAGCTAATAGAAGAACAACTGGCGCAAGAAGAGATCCAGGAACTTCCCCTCGGCGGTGATGAAAACGCCGAACTTCATGCCAGTGGTTACTATGCACTCTTTGTGGACACAGTACCGGATGATGTTAAGAGGTTGTATACTGAGGCAGCAACCAGCGATTTCGCTGCGTTAGCCCAAACGGCCCATCGCCTGAAAGGCGTGTTTGCCATGCTTAATCTGGTACCCGGCAAGCAGTTATGTGAAGCGCTGGAACATCTTATTCAAGAGAAAGATGCTCCAGGTATAGAAAAGTACATCAGCGACATTGACGTTTACGTCAAGAGCTTGCTGTAGCAAGGTAGCCCAATACATGAACACTATGAACGTAATTATTGCCGATGACCATCCGATTGTACTGTTCGGTATTCGTAAATCACTTGAACAAATCGAGTGGGTGAACGTTGTCGGCGAATTTGAAGACTCCACTGCACTGATCAACAATTTGCCTAAATTAGATGCTCATGTGTTGATTACCGATCTCTCAATGCCGGGAGATAAATATGGTGATGGGATCACGTTAATTAAATATATCAAACGCCATTTCCCGAGCCTGTCGATCATCGTTTTGACCATGAACAACAACCCGGCCATCCTGAGCGCGGTACTGGATCTCGACATTGAAGGGATCGTGCTGAAACAAGGTGCGCCAACTGACCTGCCTAAGGCACTGGCGGCGCTGCAAAAAGGTAAGAAATTCACTCCGGAAAGTGTCTCTCGCCTGCTGGAAAAAATCAGCGCCAGCGGCTATGGCGACAAACGTCTGTCACCGAAAGAAAGTGAAGTTTTGCGCCTGTTTGCCGAAGGTTTCCTGGTGACTGAAATCGCTAAAAAGCTCAATCGCAGTATTAAAACCATCAGTAGCCAGAAAAAGTCTGCAATGATGAAGCTCGGCGTGGAAAATGATATCGCCCTGCTGAATTACCTGTCATCCGTGACGTTAAGCCCGTCAGACAAAGAGTAATTCGGTTTCATATCATCTGCCTGAAGGCACCGCGTTTATCTGGCCTACGAACAATACAGCGTTGAGTATGTTCTGTAGGCCGGATAAGGCAATCACCGCTCCCCTGCCTCTTTTATCCCCGCGTTTTTCTCACGCGTTCCGCATAGACCGTCAACGTCTGCTTCAGCACGTCTAACGTCACTGGCTTGGATAAACAGCTGTCCATTCCCGACTCCAGACAACGCTGCTTCTCTTCCGCCAGAGCATTGGCCGTCACACCAATAACCGGCAGCGTTAACCCCAGTTGGCGAATACGCTGCGTCAAGCGATAACCATCCATATTCGGCATGTTGACGTCGCTCAGCACGATATCAATATGGTTTTTACTCAACACATTGAGCGCGTCCACACCGTCGTTGGCGGTTTTACACTGATACCCCAACGATCCTAGCTGATCGGCCAGTAAACGACGGTTAATCGGATGATCGTCAACCACCAGAATCATCATGTCATCGTTTGTGGCTCCCATTTTGTCCGGAGCTGGCAACGCGGTGGAAAGCGCTTCACTGCCCAGTTCAACGCTGTAGATATGCGCCAGCAGCGCAGGCAACTCGTGCGGTGATGCCACGCTGTGCACCCACTCCCCAGGCGTTCTTTCCAGCGGAATACCAATGTGGCGACGACAGAAAATCACCGTGGCTCGTCCCTTCCACGTCTGATCCAGCACATCATCAGCAATCAACACATCATTTGCATCAGGTTGCTGCCCCTCATAACGCAGCACCGTCACCCCGGTACGCGTGAGGCTGGATTCGATAAAGTGATAGAGTGACGCGTTTCGTACGGCCAGCCAGCAGCGGGTACTGGCAAGACCCTCCACACTTTTATTCTGCGGGTACTGGGCACCATACAGCGGTATCCGCAGCGTAAACTGGCTCCCCATTCCCGGTTCGGAATCGACGGAAATATCCCCGTCCATCATGCTGATCAGTTTCTCACAGATAGCCAGACCCAACCCGGTCCCCTGGAAATTACGCTGCACGCCCGTCCCCACCTGGAAGAAAGGATCGAACAGACGAACGACTTCTTTGGCCGGGATCCCCACGCCAGTATCACGCACACGAATGCTGAGGTAGTCGCCGCTGCACTGAACATGCAGCACAATACAGCCAGTATCAGTGAATTTAATCGCATTACTCAACAGGTTAGAAATGACCTGCTGTAAGCGCATCGGATCGCCATTTAATGCCACAGGCACATCCGGTTCAATGAAACAGTACAATCCCAGTTGCTTGCGTACCACCAGCGGCAGATAGTTGGCCGTAATATGGCTCATCACTTCACGCGGTGAAAATTCACGCGGTTCAATCTTCAACTGTTCGGATTCGATTTTCGAGAAATCAAGAATATCGCTGATAATCTTCAACAACAGGCTGGAAGAGTTATTCATCGCCGTCACCAGGCGATCCACTCCGCTGGGCAGTTCTTTCGTTTGCAGCAGGTCAAGGTTACCGATAATGCCATACAGCGGCGTGCGTAGCTCATGACTCACCGTCGCAAGGAACATTGATTTTGACTGGCTGGCCTGTTCCGCTGCCTGCGCCATCTCCTGTAACGACTCTTCCATTTTCACGCGAGCACTCACATCGACCAGGACACATATCGCTACGTTCTCATTGCGATAACGTGAATGCACAAAGCTGATTTGCAGATTAGTATTATTGCTGGTCAATACATCGACGAAATTAACCTGCTGGCCGCAGATAATTTGCGTCAACCGTTGCCTGTCTTCATGCGTCAGCATGTTGAGATAGGTATGCGCCAGCTCGTTGCTCAGAATGTTAATGCCATCAATTGTGCGCAGAATACAAATACCGACCGGCGCAGAAGCCACAATTTTACGGTTAAACTGTTCATGCTCTTCCAGTCGCTGGGCATCGCTTTCCGCTGGAATAAAAATACGCCGCTCATACATGCGCGTCAGCATAAACAACGCCGCACCTACCAGCACATTCAGCAGAATCGCGTTCAGGATCATCATGCGTATCCGCTCCAGCACCAGATCGACCGGAACGGAGTAAACAATACTGAGCGAGGATGGCGGCAGGTTTTTCTTCAATACCAGATTGCGAAAACCTGGCGTATAGCCAAACCATGAACGCTCCTGCATCCAGCGCGGTTCAGACTTAATATTGCCTTCAGGACCGGTAAGTGAAATCAGCGCATGACCATTTTCATCAAGGATTGTCACCCCCATCGGCAAACTGCCCGGTGTGAAGAAGTTCTCCATGCGAATCGGTTGTTCCACACCCAGCAACGCCTGCAGGCGATTGGCAAGATAGACCGGCGTCAGCGCATAAAAATACCCCACCCCCGGACGTGGCCCCTGGCTTATCCAGAACAGGTTATTGCCGTTTTCTTCCTGTGGTGCATTGCGATACTTAATGATGCGCTCATGCAGCGCTTTCAGCGCCTCGTCACGTTCGACAGGCATATCCCGCAGACCAAAATTGGCCATACAGAGGTTATCGCTGCCGATCAGGAACACGCGGTTCAAATCATAAGCCGCTGAGAAATTGTCGCGCCAGTAGCGCATAAACCACGCCAATGACTCCAGCGAGCCACGCCAGGCATTACCCATCACCGCACAGTCGGAATCGGCAAACAGCGGTTCAAAATTCGGCACCACGGTTTTATCATCCCGTGCCCGCAATGACATCACGCCGTTTTCTGCCGTTAACCGGTTTTCAGCAATGTATTTCAGCTCTTTTATCACGTCAGAAGTACGCTGAATGTAGCGTTGGGCCTGATCGGAGCTGAGATTAAACTCCTGGCGGATCTCAGACTCTCGCTGGTGCAGCGCATTCACAATGTAGAACACCGAAGCAAAAGCAATCAGACACCAGACCAATAAGGCCAGCGCTCTGAACAGGTAGCGTGAGACTTTTAGAGTTGAATGAACGGAAGCAAGGTATTTCAAAGGGGCGAAGCTCCGCCTCAGGATATCAATAGAGTGTGGTTAAGGTAGCGGTAAATGTCCGGCGTCGCAATGCCCTCTCTTTACGGGAATATGATACACCGCTCTGACACCGTTGTCTTAACCCCTGATAATCGTCGTTTGCCTAAAAAACACTGCACGGATGTGAGAATGCGCAAGCTGAGATGGCTGACACGTCGTTTAACCCCGCGACGTTTACGCAACCAAATGATCATGATGGCCATTCTGATGGTCATTGTGCCGACGATTTCTATTGGTTATATCGTAGAAACCGAAGGCCGGTCAGCAGTCTTATCTGAAAAAGAGAAAAAACTGTCAGCGGTGCTCACTCTGCTTAACGGCGCGCTGGGCGATCGCTTTAGCCACTACGCGGATTTACCGCGTGAAGCGCGCATTCGGGCGCTGAATCTTGAGTTGGGCCCCATTACCGAACGGATCACCCAGGCATTTCCTGGCATTGGCGCGGGATATTACAACAAGGCACTGGATGCAATCATCACCTACGCCCCCTCTGCGCTGTATCAAAGTAATGTCGGTATCACCATCACCGACGATCACCCCGGACGCAAAGTGATGAGCAGCAACGCACCTGAGGTTTTTTCCGGACGACAGGTTCGTGGCGACATCCTCAACTCCATGATCCCCATCGAACGGCAGGGTGACGTCATTGGCTATATCTGGGCGAATGAACTGACGGAAGATATCCGCCAGCAAGCCTGGAAAATGGACGTCAGGATCATTGCCGTACTGGTTGCCGGACTCATCAGTAGCCTGCTGTTGATTGTGCTTTTTTCTCGCCGTCTCAGTGCGAATATCGACATTATCACCGACGGACTCTCCACGCTGGCGCAAAAAACACCAGCCCGCCTGCCTGAACTGCCCGGCGAACTGGGGCAAATCAGCCGCAGCGTCAATGCGCTGGCACAAACGCTTCGGGAAACCAAAACCCTTAACGACCTGATTATTGAAAACGCAGCAGACGGCGTCATTGCAATCGACAGACAGGGTGATGTCACCACCATGAACCCGGCGGCAGAGCAAATCACTGGCTATCAGCTTCATGAACTGGTCGGACAACCCTATGCAACCCTCTTTGCCGATACTCAGTTCTCCAGCCCGGTACTGGATACACTGGAGCACGGCACCGAACATGTCGCCCAGGAGGTGAGTTTTCCTGGCCGCGACCGCACCATTGAAATAAGCGTCACCACCAGCCGGATCCATAACGCGCATGGCGAGCTAATCGGCGCTCTGGTGATCTTCTCTGATTTAACTGCCCGCAAAGAGACACAGCGCCGGCTGGCACAAACGGAAAGGCTCGCGACGCTCGGCGAGTTGATGGCGGGAGTGGCGCATGAGGTACGTAACCCGCTGACGGCAATCCGTGGCTATGTACAGATCATCCGCCAGCAAACATCTTTACCAGAACATCAGGAATATTTATCCGTTGTGCTGAACGAAATTGACTCAATCAATAAAGTCATCCAGCAACTGTTAGATTTCTCGCGCCCGCGACAAAGCCAGTGGCAGCAGGTACGGCTCAATGCGTTGATTGAAGAAACGCTGATCCTCGTGCAAACCTCGGGTCTACAGGCCCGAATCGCGTTTATCACGGAATTAGATGCCAGCCTGCCAGCTATCGTCGCCGATCGCGAACTCCTCAAGCAGGTGATCCTCAATATTTTAATCAATGCGGTGCAGGCAATCGCCGCACGGGGCGAAATTCGAATCCGCACCTGGCAATACTCAGCCTCACAGCAGGCGGTGATGATTGAAGATAATGGCAACGGTATCGATATTGCCATTCAGAAGAAAATATTCGACCCCTTCTTTACGACCAAAGCGTCAGGTACGGGTCTTGGACTGGCGCTAAGCCAGCGCATTATCAACGCGCATCAGGGGGATATCCTCGTGACAAGTATGCCGGGCTGCGGCGCAACCTTCACCCTGATTTTACCTCTAAACCCGCAGGGAAATCCGTCAGAATGAAAACGACCTACCGTATTCTCATCGTTGATGACGAAGAAAATGTTCGCCGTATGCTTACCACTGCGTTTTCCCTGCAAGGGCATGAGACGCACTGCGCCAGCAATGGAAAAGCCGCGCTGACTCTGTTTGCTGATACGCATCCTGACGTGGTACTGATGGACATCCGTATGCCAGAGATGGACGGTATTGATGCACTGAAAGTCATGCGCGCCCAGCAACCGCGGATCCCCGTTATTCTGATGACGGCCTACGCCGAAGTGGAGACCGCAGTGGAAGCTCTCCGTAGCGGCGCGTTTGACTATGTGATTAAACCCTTTGATTTGGATGAGCTCAATCTGGTCATTCAGCGCGCGCTACAGCTTCAGGCAATGAAGCAGGAGATCCGCAATCTACATCAGGCGCTAAGCACCAGCTGGCAGTGGGGGCATATCCTGACTAACAGCCCGGTGATGATGGATATTTGTAAAGACACGGCAAAAATCGCCCTCTCACAGGCGAACGTACTGATTAGCGGTGAAAGTGGCACAGGAAAAGAGTTGATTGCCCGCGCCATCCATTACAACAGCAGACGCGCCAACGGTCCCTTTATCAAAATCAACTGTGCGGCTTTACCGGAATCCTTACTGGAAAGCGAACTGTTTGGTCACGAAAAGGGGGCATTTACCGGTGCACAAACCCTACGCCAGGGGCTGTTCGAACGCGCGCATCAGGGAACGCTTCTGCTCGACGAAATTGGTGAAATGCCACTGGTTCTGCAGGCCAAACTGCTGCGTATTTTGCAGGAAAGAGAGTTCGAGCGCATCGGCGGACACCAAACTATCCGCGTCGATATCCGTATTGTTGCCGCCACCAACCGCTGCCTGCAAACAATGGTGAAGGAAGGAACGTTCCGCGAAGACCTGTTTTATCGGCTTAACGTGATTCATCTGACCCTTCCCCCGTTACGCGAACGCCGCGAAGACATCGCCCTGTTAGCGAATCACTTTTTACAAAAATTTAGTTCGGAAAATCAGCGGGATATCATTGAGATCGATCCTACGGCGATGTCCATGCTTACCGCCTGGCCATGGCCAGGAAACATTCGTGAACTGTCTAACGTCATCGAACGTGCAGTGGTCATGAATACCGGCGCGGTGATTTTTGCCGAAGACCTGCCTGCGCAGTTCCGATCGCCTGTCAGTACCGTAACAGAAGTAAAAGCGGTTCAAACCGGAGAACGCAATCTGAAGGAAGAAATTAAGCGTGAGGAAAAACGCATCATCCTTGAGGTGCTCGACAATCAGGATGGCAACCGTACCCGAACAGCGCTAATGCTGGGGATCAGTCGGCGCGCTCTGATGTACAAACTGCAAGAGTATGGTATTGACCCGTCAGGCTCCTGATACCTAAATTTGCTATGCAGAATTTTGCACACTGCGCAAAACTCTGCATAGCAACTCCACCGTCCCCTCACCAGCCAGTAAAAAATAAATCATAAAATTCAAATAATTAAAAAATAATTTCGCCACTTTTCATTCTGGCACCCGGCTTGCAATTCCCTGAGCGTACCCAAAATGGAGTATGCAAAAGGGAAACATAATGAAAACAAAACTGATTACTTTACAAGACGCAGCGAACTTCTTTCGTGACGGCATGACCATCATGGTCGGCGGTTTTATGGGGGTTGGCACGCCACCTCGCCTTGTCGAAGCCTTACTTGAATCTGGCGTCAGGGATTTAACGTTAATTGCCAACGATACCGCGTTTATCGATACCGGTATTGGTCCCTTGATCGTTAACGGTCGGGTGAGCAAAGTGATTGCCTCGCACATTGGCACCAACCCTGAAACCGGTCGCCGCATGATTGCCGGCGAAATGGACGTGCAACTGGTGCCACAAGGCACCCTGATTGAGCAAATCCGCTGCGGCGGCGCGGGTCTTGGCGGTTTTCTCACGCCAACCGGTGTCGGCACCGTAGTAGAAGATGGCAAGCAGACCATGACGCTTGATGGCAGAGTCTGGTTACTCGAACGTCCATTGCGTGCCGATCTGGCGCTGATCCGTGCCCACCGCTCTGACACGCTTGGCAACCTGACCTATCAACTTAGCGCCCGTAATTTTAACCCACTGATTGCCCTCGCCGCCGACATCACACTGGTTGAACCGGATGAAATGGTCGAGATCGGTGAACTCCAGCCAGACCAGATCGTCACCCCCGGTGCCATTATCGACCATATCGTCATTCCACAGGAGAGCTAATCATGGATGCTAAACAACGTATTGCGCGCCGTGTGGCGCTTGAGCTTCACGATGGGGATGTCGTCAACCTGGGGATTGGCCTGCCGACGATGGTTGCGAACTACCTGCCCGCTGATATTCATATCACATTGCAGTCAGAAAATGGTTTTCTCGGTCTGGGTCCGGTCACGACCGCGCATCCCGACCTGGTAAACGCCGGCGGGCAACCGTGCGGGATTTTGCCAGGCGCCGCCATGTTTGATAGCGCCATGTCATTTGCGTTAATTCGCGGGGGCCATGTCGATGCCTGCGTGCTTGGTGGGTTACAGGTCGATGAGCAGGCTAACCTCGCCAACTGGGTCGTTCCCGGCAAAATGGTGCCCGGCATGGGAGGAGCAATGGATCTGGTGACCGGCGCGCGCAAAGTGATTATCGCTATGGAGCATTGTGCAAAAGACGGCTCAGCGAAGATCCTCCGACATTGCACCATGCCGCTGACGGCACAACATGCGGTGCATATGCTGGTCACCGAACTCGCTGTTTTCCGCTTCATTGACGGAAAAATGTGGCTTACGGAAATCGCGGAAGGATGCGATATCGCCACGCTGCGTGAAAAAACTGAAGCACAGTTTGATGTCGCTGCCGAGCTGATTATCCTGCGAGGTGATGCATGATCGGCCGCATTGCTCGTTTTATGACGCGCGTGGTCAGCCGCTGGCTGCCTGACCCGCTAATTTTCGCCATGCTGTTAACGCTGTTGACCTTCGGCATCGCGCTGTGGCTAACGCCACAAACGCCAGTCAGCATGGTGAGATTCTGGGGTGATGGTTTCTGGAACCTGCTGGCCTTTGGCATGCAGATGGCGCTGATCATCGTCACAGGCCATGCGTTAGCCAGTTCAGGACCGGTGAAAAGTCTGCTGCGTACGGCGGCCTCCGCCGCCAAAACCCCCGCTCAGGGGGTGATGCTGGTGACATTTTTCGGTTCAGTCGCCTGCGTCATCAACTGGGGTTTTGGTCTGGTGGTGGGGGCGATGTTTGCCCGTGAAGTCGCACGCCGAGTACCCGGCTCCGACTATCCGCTGCTGATTGCTTGTGCCTACATCGGTTTTCTCACCTGGGGAGGTGGCTTCTCCGGTTCAATGCCATTGCTGGCGGCAACGCCAGGCAACCCGGTTGAGCACGTCGCAGGGTTAATTCCGGTCGCAGACACGCTGTTTACCGGTTTCAACATCTTCATCACCGTGGCACTGATCGTCGTGATGCCGTTCATCACACGCATGATGACGCCAAAACCCTCTGATGTGGTAAGCATCGATCCGAAGCTGTTACTGGAAGAAGCTGATTTCCAGAAAAAACTGCCACCCGACGCCCCACCATCGGAAAAACTGGAAGAGAGCCGCATTCTGGCCCTGATCATCGGGGCATTAGGGATTGCTTATCTGGCCATCTATTTCACTGAGAAAGGCTTCAACATCACCATCAACACCGTCAACCTGATGTTTATGATTGCCGGTCTGCTGCTGCATAAAACGCCTATGGCCTATATGCGTGCCGTTAGCGCTGCCGCACGTAGCACCGCCGGCATCCTGGTGCAGTTCCCCTTCTACGCCGGTATTCAGTTGATGATGGAGCACTCTGGCCTCGGCGGATTGATTACCGAGTTCTTCATCAACGTCGCCAACAAAGACACCTTCCCACTGATGACCTTCTTCAGTTCAGCACTGATTAACTTTGCCGTGCCATCTGGTGGCGGCCATTGGGTTATTCAGGGGCCATTCGTCATGCCAGCCGCTCAGGCCCTTGGCGCCGATCTCGGTAAGTCCGTCATGGCTATCGCCTATGGCGAGCAGTGGATGAACATGGCGCAGCCGTTCTGGGCGCTACCTGCATTGGCTATCGCCGGATTGGGTGTGCGCGACATCATGGGGTACTGCATCACCGCCCTGCTCTTCTCAGGCGTCATTTTTGTCATTGGATTGACCTTGTTCTGACCGCCATTACTTACCTAAAGGAACAGAAAAATGAAAAACTGTGTCATTGTCAGCGCGGCACGTACCGCAATCGGTAGTTTTAATGGCGCACTGGCGACCACCAGCGCTATCGAGCTGGGATCAACCGTGATAAAAGCGGCAATCGAGCGCGCTCATCTTGATCCGCAGCAGGTTGAAGAAGTCATTATGGGCAACGTGCTGCAGGCCGGTCTGGGACAGAATCCGGCGCGTCAGGCATTGCTAAGAAGCGGTCTTTCCGACTCCGTTTGCGGCTTCACCGTCAACAAAGTGTGTGGCTCAGGTCTCAAAAGCGTGGCGCTTGCGGCTCAGGCGATCGCAGCCGGACAGGCCCTGGCACTGGTCGCTGGTGGAATGGAAAACATGAGTCAGGCCCCCTACCTGTTAGATGCTAAAGCGCGCTGGGGATATCGCCTCGGTGACGGGCAATTGTCAGACGTCATTTTGCGCGACGGGCTGATCTGTGCTGAACATGGCTACCATATGGGGATTACCGCCGAGAACGTCGCTAAAGAGTACGGCATCAGCCGCGAAATGCAGGATGAACTGGCACTGCTATCACAGCAGAAAGCCATTGCCGCAATAGAGTCCGGCGCTTTCCAGGCCGAAATCGTCCCCGTCAGCGTACAATCACGTAAGAAAACCCTCATTTTTGAACGCGATGAGTTTCCCAAGGCAGACTCCACGGCGGAAGGTCTTGCCGCATTGCGTCCGGCGTTCGACAAAGCGGGCACTGTTACCGCTGGCAACGCCTCGGGGATTAACGACGGCGCAGCCGCTCTGGTGGTAATGGAAGAGTCGGCAGCGCTGGCTGCTGGGCTAAAACCGCTGGCGCGCATCAAAGCCTGGGCCAGCGGTGGCGTCGCCCCGGCGATGATGGGCATGGGACCCGTTCCTGCCACGCAAAAAGCGCTACAGCTGAGCGGACTGCAACTGTCGGATATCGATCTTATCGAAGCTAACGAAGCATTTGCCGCGCAGTTTCTTGCCGTGGGTAAAACGCTGGGGTTTGATGCACAAAAGGTCAACGTTAACGGTGGTGCGATTGCGCTGGGCCACCCTATCGGCGCCAGCGGCGCGCGTATTCTGGTCACATTGCTGCACGCGTTACAGGCACGGGATAAAACACTCGGTCTGGCAACGCTGTGTATCGGCGGCGGACAGGGTATAACGATGATCGTAGAGCGGATGAACTAAAAAAAAGGGCCGGATTTCTCCGGCCCTTCTCATTACTGCTTAATTACTCTTCTGCGTCATCCGCTGCATCGTCATCGCTTTCGGCTTCAGGCGCGATATCATCGTCCCCTTCAGCAGCGCTTCCGTCGATGGAATCCAGTTCTTCGTCATCAACCGGTTCAGCAACACGTTGCAGACCCACTACGTTTTCATCTTCCGCCGTGCGGATGAGGATCACGCCCTGGGTGTTACGCCCAACCACGCTGATTTCCGACACGCGCGTACGCACCAGCGTACCGGCATCGGTGATCATCATGATCTGGTCAGTATCTTCAACCTGTACCGCGCCGACAACAGAACCGTTGCGCTCGGTGACCTTGATGGAGATAACGCCCTGCGTCGCACGAGATTTCGTCGGATACTCTTCCGCCGCGGTACGCTTACCGTAGCCGTTCTGCGTCACGGTCAGGATGGCACCTTCACCGCGTGGAACAATCAGAGAAACAACTTTATCTTCCCCTGCCAGCTTGATACCGCGCACACCGGTCGCGGTACGCCCCATCGCACGGACGGCGTCTTCTTTGAAGCGCACCACTTTACCGGCAGCAGAGAACAGCATGACTTCATCAGAACCCGAGGTCAGATCGACGCCAATCAGCTCATCACCATCATTGAGGTTAACCGCAATGATACCGGCAGAACGCGGACGGCTGAACTCGGTCAGTGCCGTTTTCTTCACTGTACCGCTGGCGGTCGCCATAAAGACGTTCACGCCCTCTTCGTACTCGCGTACTGGCAGGATAGCCGTGATACGTTCGTTGGCCTCAAGCGGCAGCAGGTTGACGATTGGACGTCCACGCGCGCCACGGCTCGCTTCCGGGAGCTGATAAACTTTCATCCAGTACAAACGACCACGGCTGGAGAAGCAGAGGATCGTGTCATGAGTGTTGGCCACCAGCAGGCGGTCGATAAAGTCTTCTTCTTTAATACGTGCTGCTGATTTACCTTTCCCACCACGACGCTGCGCTTCGTAATCGGTTAACGGTTGATATTTAACGTAGCCCTGGTGAGACAAGGTTACGACAACATCTTCCTGGCTAATCAGATCTTCGATGTTGATGTCAGCGCTGTTCGCGGTAATTTCAGTACGACGTGCGTCGCCGAACTGCTCACGAATCAGCTCCATCTCTTCACGGATAACTTCCATCAGACGATCGGCACTGCCCAGAATGTGCAGCAGTTCAGCAATCTGCTCCAGCAGCTCTTTGTATTCGTCGAGCAGTTTTTCATGCTCAAGGCCGGTCAGTTTCTGCAAGCGCAGATCCAGAATCGCCTGGGCCTGCTGTTCAGTCAGGAAGTACTGACCATCACGCACGCCAAACTCAGGTTCCAGCCATTCAGGACGTGCAGCGTCATCACCCGCACGTTCCAGCATGGCAGAGACGTTACCCAGTTCCCAGGAACGCGCAACCAGTGCCGCTTTCGCTTCAGCTGGGGTCGGTGCACGACGGATCAGTTCGATGATCGGATCGATGTTGGCAAGCGCAATCGCCAGCGCTTCGAGGATGTGCGCACGGTCGCGGGCTTTACGCAGTTCAAAAATAGTACGGCGGGTAACCACTTCACGACGGTGACGAACAAACGCAGCGATAATCTCTTTCAGGTTCATGATCTTCGGCTGACCATGGTGCAGCGCAACCATGTTGATACCGAACGAAACCTGCAGTTGGGTCTGGGAGTAGAGGTTATTCAGCACCACTTCCCCGACCGCGTCGCGTTTCACTTCAATCACGATGCGCATACCGTCTTTGTCAGATTCGTCACGCAGTGCGCTGATACCTTCAACGCGTTTGTCTTTTACCAGCTCGGCGATTTTCTCGATCAGGCGTGCTTTGTTCACCTGATACGGAATTTCATGCACGATGATGGTTTCACGGCCCGTTTTCGCGTCAGCTTCGACTTCCGCACGCGCGCGAATGTATACCTTGCCGCGACCGGTACGGTAAGCTTCTTCGATACCACGACGACCATTAATGATCGCAGCGGTCGGGAAGTCCGGACCCGGAATATGTTCCATCAGCCCTTCAATGCTGATGTCTTCATCGTCAATATATGCCAGACAGCCGTTGATCACTTCCGTCAGGTTGTGCGGCGGAATGTTGGTTGCCATACCTACCGCGATACCGGACGAACCGTTCACCAGCAGGTTAGGAATTTTGGTTGGCATGACGTCTGGAATGCGTTCGGTGCCGTCGTAGTTATCGACGAAATCAACCGTTTCTTTTTCCAGGTCAGCCATCAGCTCGTGGGCGATTTTCGACATACGGATTTCCGTATAACGCATCGCAGCTGCGGAGTCGCCATCGACAGAACCAAAGTTACCCTGACCATCCACCAGCATGTAACGCAAGGAGAATGGCTGCGCCATACGAACAATGGTGTCGTAAACGGCGGTATCACCATGAGGGTGGTATTTACCGATTACGTCACCAACGACACGGGCAGATTTTTTATAGGCTTTATTCCAGTCGTTGCCCAATACGTTCATGGCGTAAAGTACGCGACGGTGTACCGGCTTCAGGCCATCTCGGACGTCCGGCAGCGCACGGCCAACAATGACCGACATCGCATAATCCAGATAGGAGCTCTTCAGCTCTTCCTCAATGTTGACCGGTGTAATTTCTCTCGCAAGGTCGCTCATCTAACCGCTATCCCTCTACTGTATCCCGGATTCAAAGGTCGCAAATTATAACACATCCACGCAGATTCAGGTAAATGGATTCCCCCAGACAGAGGCTTTATTCATCCCGTCAGGCTGATATACTCGTTTGTATTGCTAATTCCAGGAGTAGAAGCCCCAATGAATGCCGAAAAACCCCCGGTAACTCACAACGTTGACCATGAAGAAATTGCCAAATTTGAAGCAGTCGCGTCGCGCTGGTGGGATCTTGAGGGTGAATTTAAGCCTCTGCACCGCATTAACCCGCTGCGTCTGGGCTATATCGCCGAACGGTCAGGTGGTCTGTTTGGTAAAAAGGTACTCGACGTCGGCTGCGGCGGCGGGATTCTGGCAGAAAGCATGGCGCGTGAAGGCGCAACAGTCACCGGCCTGGATATGGGGTTTGAACCCTTACAGGTGGCAAAACTGCATGCGCTGGAAAGCGGTATTCATGTTGAGTATGTGCAAGAAACCGTCGAAGAACACGCCGAGAAATATGCGCACCAGTATGACGTTGTGACCTGCATGGAGATGCTGGAACACGTACCGGACCCGCAGTCAGTGGTCAGAGCCTGCGCCCAGCTGGTGAAACCTGGCGGCGACGTGTTTTTCTCCACGCTCAACCGCAATGGCAAGTCATGGCTGATGGCGGTCGTCGGTGCTGAGTACATTCTGCGCATGGTGCCCAAAGGCACGCATGATGTGAAAAAATTCATTAAACCTGCCGAATTGCTGAGCTGGGTGGATCAGACCGATCTCCGTGAACAACATATGACTGGCCTGCACTACAACCCGCTGACTAACACCTTTAAGCTGGCCCCAGGTGTTGACGTCAACTACATGCTGCACACTAAAAATAAATAATCTCGTTATTGTCCCTCCCGCACCAATGGTGCGGGAGCGATCACCAGTTAGCCGTCAGTGACAAATACCCCATCGCCTGTGTGAAATTCTGCGTGCCTTTTTGCCACGCTACGCTACCGCGCAACGAAACACGTTGACTGATATTTGTCTGAATCCCCATTTTGACCTCACCACGCCGCTTGCCCGCATCATCAGCAATATCGCTGCCATCCTCATTCAGGGTTGTGGTGTGCGGATCCCAATAATAATTGACATCCAACATTGGCGTGAAACGCACGTTGTGGGCAGGAGACAAGTGCCACTCGCTGTGTAGCCCTAATCGGCTCTGTATGTTATCACCCTGCTGTTGTGAAACCTGCGAATGGTTGGCCGCAGTAAAATTATCCTGCTTCACGCCGTTGTAGATAAATTGTGCCTGTGGTTCCAGCAAGAAACCATTACGCATCGACCACTGATAACCGCCTTCCAGTGACGCCTGCATACCAGAGGTACTGTAGTGGTCGTCCCCTCCTTGCGACTCTGAAACCTGATTATCAAACCAGGCATACTGGAGCCAGCTATCCAGCCATACACCCTGTTGACCACGGCCATGCTGGAACCAGGTTGAGGTGATACCAAGAGCATAACCGTGGTTTTCATTGTGTTCATCTGTACCGGTTATCCCGGAACGGCTTTCCCCCTGATTATCGCTATAACCGCCCACCACACCCAGCAGCCACATACCTTCATCGCCCGCCGCGCGCGTCATCACATTGCCACTCAACTGCACAGTGGAAAAATCCTCATGCTGCTCCAGTTGGCCTGCCGCGGTGTAATCATTGTGCCCACCACTGACCCGCAAATGGAGCGCCTGACCATCTGCCCCGGCGTGATCGCGACGCTCCATAACAAACGCCTGGTTTGCGGCACGTAAATTATTGAGATACCCGCCCATTTTGGCATTTAACACGGGTTGAAATGCGGGAGTCGACGCAGGTGTGGGGTCAGGCGTCGGTTGCAGATCAGGTGGCGTTGGTGGTACTGGCGGCGGCGCTATTTTTTGCGACCGGAGATACCAGTCATTATTGTCTTCAACGAGCGTATAATCATACGCCCCCAGATTGACGTAGCCATTCCCTGCAAGACTAAACTGCGCATCGTTTTGATAGCTGACCGGGTCCGCGGTGAAATCCACGACTTTGATACCCGTCGATGTCGGCTGCCCAATCCCGGAAACCGGATTAATCACGACTGTCGTGGTACCGGAAGTATTGCCGTTCAGTACCAGCGTATCGCTCGTTGAACTATCACCGTCCAGCTCGCTGTCCATCTCCAGCGTGCCACCGCCGGTATAATCCCCATTAACCGTGACGGTGTCGCCCGCCACGCCGTTTGCTGCGCTGATCGTGCCAGACGTGTTAGTCAGATTACCGTCTACCGTCACCCCCGCCAGATTCGTGAGACTGTCGGTCTCCAGATTGGTTTGCAGTGTGCCGCTCAGGGTCACGCCATCGGTAGCATTAACCAGGGTTCCCTCACCGCTGAACAATGACGCATCCAGGACGCTGGACGTATCCTGTTGAGTGAGCCGCAGGACGGTACCATCGCTAATGTCAAATGTTCCGGACGAAGATGTATCGATAGATTGCACATCCTGATCCATGCCCGTTTCAAACACCGCCCCCTCACCAACCCATAACGATGAGGCATAAGGAAGAATATCGACCGCATCACCTTTCAACGTGCCCTCTTCTACCCTTACCGCAGAAGTTGCCGTGCCGGTTGCCATCAGTTCCAGCGTACCTGTACCGGTTTTGGTCAGCGTGCTGCCACTGTCCTGATGCGTACCGGTACTGTCGGCCATTAATCCGCCCCACTGGGTATCCACGCCGTCTTCAACGCGAATTTCTCCATCGGCGCGCATTTCAATATCCCGGGCATGGCCTGCGGTCTGCGAGCGGGTATCAACATCAGCCGTCACATCCATTTCGCTGTGTTGCTGGCTATCGGTGAAGATGACGGAACGGTTGTAGTCAGTATTACCCAACTGAGAATTATCACTGACATCCAGGATGCCGGAAGCAATTTGTGTGTTTCCCAGGTACGTATTGTCATTGGCGAGGCTCACATGCTGGTCACCCGCATTGATAACCACATACACGCCATCCCCACTACCGTCACTGCCTCCCACATGGATCCCGTTGCCACCGATAAGGTCGATAACATCATTTTGACCGATTACCGTCCCGCCACTGCCGCTAATTTGCAGGCCATCATTCAGCGACGAATCACCGTTATAGGTTGTGAAATCAGAGAGATCCAGCACACCGCCATTTAAAACGATGGACTGCGGGTCGGCCTGCATTTCCTCCAGATCGGCCTGATTCCCGCCCAGAGAAAGTACGGCGTTATCTTCCACCACAATATCGCCGGTTAACGCCATCGACTGTGCACCCGCCAGGGTATAGCTCCCATTTTGTGCAACAGTCAGTTGCCCTTCGCCCTGTATCGTGCCGGCAAACGCTCCGCTATCGACGGTAACATTGCCCCCGGCGTCAATATTTAACGTTCCATTTTCAAAACCGGTCAGTGAATGAATAAACGTTTGCTGTGTATCCCCAACATTCAGTTCAGCGCGGTTATCAGGACGGCGAAGACCCCCAATGCGCAACCCATAGCAGTCCTGCGGGTCATTTTGGCAATGCGTGTCGCCAACATTCATCAGGGAATTACTGCGCCCCAGCGTGACCTCTCCGTTCTCTATCGTCATCTCACCGGTAAAATCATTATTATCCGCATTCAATACCAGCTCACCCTCGCCCTCTTTGGCAATAAGGCCGGTTCCGGCAAGCGAATCCATCGCCCCATCATTTGCGTTATCACCAATAACCATCGTCTTATTGGCCGCAATATCAAACTCAACCACACTATGGCCGATATACATGAAACCACCCGCCGCCGCCGACGCGCTATCGCCATACCCCCAGGCACTATTGTTACTGTCAATCAGCACGCCGTCATTCTGTGTGTAATTATCATCAACTGATATATCAATAAGATAAGGTGCATTCACGCTATTGGTATAGATCGCGCCACCGTCACCTTCCGCAATATTATTCGTAAAACGGGTATTATTTATTATTGTTTTCCCGGATAAATGTGTATTGTCGGTGTCATTATCTGTCACATCGATAGCGCCGCCGTCTCCGTCACTATACGTTGTTGATGTATGGGCTTGATTATTATCAAATACCACATCACTAAAATAGTTATCGTTATTAATTGAATAAACTGCGCCGCCTTTCCCATCGTTTGCAATATTCCCTGTAAAAATGGCATTGGTGACAACCACATCCATATCACCCACATCATTTGTTCCGGCTGAATAGATCGCCCCACCGTAGCCACCTGCCACATTTTTAGTAAATACAACGTTATCAAGGTTCAGATATGCGTTCTCTTTAGCAAAAATTGCGCCACCGTTATTATATGCTCCACTCACGCTGTTATTTGCAAAAAGCGCCATTCCGGAATCGCCTTCAGGCGCTACACTGAAGCCAGCACCGCCCGCCAGAAACACAGCTCCGCCGCTGGCGTTATTTGTCATATCAGAGAAGATAAGCCACTGCCCGTCAGAAACCTGCCACGCGGTATTTCTCCCAGATATATTCTGGCGACTGGCATGACAGCTGCTCGTGACGTTGTATCCCTGGCATGCCTGAGTCACCTGCGTCGTCGCCTCAGCCTGCATAAGAGGCCCGGCTAACATGGGTGGTAGAATCAACAGGAATCCTTTCCTTTTAAAAATACGCCATTCTTTATTACACATAATAAAAAGCCAATAAGTAAAAACACATCGTCATTTAAAGCCAAGTATTGAACGCAGAAAAATACAGATTTGTAAAAATGTTCCACCGGATAATAAGAATCTACTCATTGGATTTAATGATATTAAACAAAACATTTAGTAAATCTAAATAGAAAAGGAGAAAAGATAAAAATAATACAACCTAAATTAATCTTCAGTTCTCTTTTTTCTGCACAAATAAACAAAATGAATATTTCATTAACATTTGCTGTTTAAAAATTAGACCGACTAAAAATAACACGCCGTTACATACGTTCATATTATGAACAATCGCAATGAGTATCACTTTTCCACATCAAAAACAGGTTAAAAATCAATTTTTGTCATGCATAATACGATAGCGGTAAGTCGACCGGATCAATTAAGCGTGTAATTGTGACGTTCAAGAAATCAGCAAACAGATATTTTTAACAATTTTTTCTCTTCCCATTGACTTTCCCGAACACCTTGTCTGACCTAAGTTGCGCCGGAACCCGTTTTCTTCACCCGACTTATCCACAAGGTTATGCACTTGCAAGAGGCCTGTTTTCACACTATCTTGCAGTAAATCATAAACACACCCCCTATATATAGTGTTCGCAACGGATTACCTCACGACAGGATTTCGGGCGTAGCTATTGCGGAGATAACCCAAACAGGTGCTACATACATGAATCAGAGTCTGCTGGTGACTAAGCGTGATGGCCGTACTGAGCGCATCAATCTGGACAAAATCCACCGAGTTCTGGATTGGGCGGCAGAAGGGCTGAATAACGTATCGATTTCTCAGGTCGAGCTGCGCTCCCACATTCAGTTTTATGACGGTATCAAGACTTCCGATATCCACGAAACGATTATCAAAGCCGCCGCCGATCTGATCTCCCGCGACGCACCGGATTATCAGTACCTGGCTGCTCGCCTGGCAATTTTCCACCTGCGTAAAAAAGCCTACGGTGAGTTTGAGCCGCCAAAACTGTTCGACCATGTGGTGAAAATGGTTGAAATGGGCAAATACGACAATCATCTGCTGGAAGACTACACGGACGAAGAGTTCAAGCAGATGGACTCGTTCATCGTACACGACCGTGATATGACCTTCTCTTATGCTGCGGTGAAGCAGTTAGAGGGAAAATATCTGGTTCAAAACCGTGTTACCGGTGAGATTTATGAAAGCGCACAGTTCCTCTACATTCTGGTCGCTGCCTGCCTGTTTTCTAACTACCCGCGTGAAACCCGTCTGGAATACGTTAAACGTTTCTACGACGCCGTTTCTACGTTTAAAATTTCACTGCCGACACCAATCATGTCCGGCGTGCGCACCCCTACCCGTCAGTTCAGTTCCTGCGTACTGATCGAGTGTGGCGACAGCCTGGATTCGATTAACGCCACTTCCAGCGCGATTGTAAAATACGTTTCCCAGCGCGCCGGTATCGGCATCAACGCGGGTCGCATTCGTGCTCTGGGTAGCCCGATTCGCGGCGGTGAAGCGTTCCACACCGGCTGTATCCCGTTCTACAAACACTTCCAGACAGCGGTGAAATCCTGCTCTCAGGGCGGTGTTCGTGGCGGTGCCGCCACGCTGTTCTACCCGATGTGGCATCTGGAAGTGGAAAGCCTGCTGGTACTGAAAAACAACCGTGGTGTAGAAGGCAACCGCGTCCGTCATATGGACTACGGTGTGCAAATCAACAAGCTGATGTATACCCGCCTGCTGAAAGGCGGTGACATCACTCTGTTCAGCCCGTCCGATGTTCCGGGTCTGTACGACGCATTCTTCGCCGATCAGGACGAGTTTGAACGCCTGTACACAAAATATGAAAACGACGACAGCATCCGCAAACAGCGCGTGAAAGCGGTTGAGCTGTTCTCGCTGATGATGCAGGAACGTGCTTCTACAGGTCGCATCTACATTCAGAACGTTGACCACTGCAACACTCACAGCCCGTTTGATCCGGCTGTCGCACCGGTGCGCCAGTCCAACCTGTGCCTGGAAATTGCACTGCCGACCAAACCGTTGACCGATGTGAACGACGAGAACGGTGAAATTGCGCTGTGTACGCTGTCTGCATTTAACCTTGGTGCTATCGACAGCCTGGATGAGCTGGAAGAATTGGCTGTACTGGCTGTGCGTGCTCTCGATGCGCTGCTGGATTACCAGGATTATCCCATTCCGGCCGCTAAGCGTGGCGCCATGCGCCGTCGTACGCTGGGTATTGGCGTAATCAACTACGCCTACTGGCTGGCGAAAAACGGTAAGCGTTACTCTGATGGCAGCGCCAATAACCTGACCCACAAAACCTTTGAAGCCATTCAGTATTACCTGCTGAAAGCCTCTAACGACCTGGCAAAAGAGCAAGGCGCATGCCCGTGGTTTAACGAAACCACTTACGCCAAAGGTATTCTGCCGATCGATACCTACAAGAAAGATCTGGATGCCATTGCCAACGAGCCGTTGCACCTGGACTGGGAGCAACTGCGTGAGTCCATTAAGACCCACGGTCTGCGTAACTCCACGCTTTCTGCGCTGATGCCGTCAGAGACCTCTTCGCAGATCTCCAACGCCACCAACGGCATTGAGCCTCCGCGCGGTCACGTGAGCATTAAAGCATCCAAAGACGGCATTCTGCGTCAGGTTGTGCCGGACTACGAACACCTGCACGACGCGTACGAACTGCTGTGGGAGATGCCGAACAATGACGGGTATCTGCAACTGGTAGGGATCATGCAGAAATTTATCGATCAGTCGATTTCTGCCAACACCAACTACGATCCGTCACGCTTCC
Organism: Citrobacter sp. U14242; assembly: GCF_046555775.1. Taxonomy (NCBI): domain Bacteria; kingdom Pseudomonadati; phylum Pseudomonadota; class Gammaproteobacteria; order Enterobacterales; family Enterobacteriaceae; genus Citrobacter; species Citrobacter sp. U14242. Next base: position 347,816 of record NZ_JBKGLW010000001.1, on the reverse strand, counting down.
CATCAGGAAAAGTGCCGATGCAGCAGTTACTGAAAGACCTGCTCACCGCCTACAAATTTGGTGTCAAAACGCTGTATTATCAGAACACCCGCGACGGTGCGGAAGATTCTCAGGACGATCTGGTGCCATCCATTCAGGATGATGGCTGCGAAAGCGGCGCATGTAAGATCTGATGAATGATGCCGGGTGGCGCTACGCTTACCCGGCCTACGATTGCACGGTTTGTAGGCCGGAAAAGGTGCTTGCACCGCCTCCGGCGCACATCCCACAAAGGATTCACATCAATGGCATACACCACTTTTTCACAGACGAAAAATGACCAGCTTCTGGAACCGATGTTTTTCGGTCAGCCAGTGAACGTCGCCCGCTACGACCAGCAAAAATATGACATCTTCGAAAAACTGATCGAAAAGCAGCTCTCTTTCTTCTGGCGTCCGGAAGAAGTCGACGTTTCACGTGACCGCATTGACTTCCAGGCACTGCCGGAACATGAAAAACATATTTTTATCAGCAACCTGAAGTATCAGACGCTGCTGGACTCTATTCAGGGGCGTAGCCCGAACGTGGCACTGCTGCCGCTGATTTCTATCCCTGAGCTGGAAACCTGGGTGGAAACCTGGGCATTTTCCGAAACTATCCATTCCCGCTCTTATACCCATATCATCCGTAATATCGTTAACGATCCAGCGGTGGTGTTCGACGATATCGTCACCAACGAACAGATCCAGAAACGCGCGGAAGGCATTTCCAGCTACTACGATGAGTTGATCGAGATGACCAGCTACTGGCATCTGCTGGGCGAAGGCACGCATACGGTCAATGGTAAAACGGTTGTCGTCAACCTGCGTGAACTGAAGAAAAAACTGTATCTGTGCCTGATGAGCGTTAACGCGCTGGAAGCTATTCGCTTCTACGTCAGCTTTGCCTGTTCTTTCGCTTTTGCGGAACGCGAACTGATGGAAGGCAATGCAAAAATCATTCGCCTGATTGCCCGCGATGAAGCCCTGCATCTGACCGGCACCCAGCATATGCTGAACCTGCTGCGCAGCGGTGTCGACGATCCAGAGATGGCTGAAATTGCCGAAGAGTGTAAACAGGAATGCTATGACCTGTTTGTACAGGCCGCGTTGCAGGAAAAAGAGTGGGCAGATTATCTGTTCCGTGACGGCTCGATGATCGGCCTGAACAAAGATATTCTCTGCCAGTACGTTGAGTACATCACCAATATCCGTATGCAGGCTGTTGGTCTTGATCTGCCATTCCAGACACGCTCTAACCCGATCCCGTGGATCAATACCTGGCTGGTATCCGATAACGTCCAGGTTGCACCGCAGGAAGTGGAAGTCAGCTCTTATCTGGTCGGGCAGATCGATGCCGAAGTCGATACCGACGACCTGAGTAATTTCCAGCTCTGATGGGCCGCGTGACGCTGCGCATCTCTGGCACACAACTGCTGTGCCAGGATGAACATCCTTCCCTGCTGGCCGCGCTCGAATCGCACAACGTTGAAGTCGAGTATCAATGTCGTGAAGGTTACTGCGGCTCCTGTCGTACCCGTCTGGTGGCGGGTCAGGTTGACTGGATTGCAGAGCCCCTGGCCTTTATTCAGCCGGGTGAAATATTGCCCTGCTGTTGCCGGGCAAAGGGTGATATTGAAATAGAAATGTAGTTTTGTGGGATGGCGTTGTGCTTACCCGACCTACAAACACCATCGTTCGTAAGCCGGGTAAAGGTAGCCGTTCAGGCAGCGTTAGTGCTTATCGGTTAAAAACAGTACCGCTTTGTCGGGGAAGTCGGTGAACAGCCCGTCAACGCCCGCCTTGTTGTACAACACGTCATACAGCTGGTTTACATCTGTTGCATAATCCGGCAGCTGATCGGCACGAACAGTATATGGATGCACCACCATCTTGTTCTGGTGCGCGTCCTGTACCATACCCGTTAATGAGATATTGCCCTTACTGGACTTCTCATCAACCAGCATATGGTAGTCCGGCCCAATGCCATCCGCATACTCCGCCACCTGCTTCATGGCACCCGGTTTGAACATCCAGTCATAGTTGTAATTCACCCAACTGCCGTCTGGTTTTTTCTCCTGAGTTTCATTCCAGTCAGTGTACGCAATCAACTGCACCAGATTGAGATCCATCCCCATCTTCGGTTCCAGTTCATTTTTGATGCGTTTTAACTCCGCAACATCAAAGCACTGCAGATAGACATTATCTTGCTTACCGGTGTACCCGTACTTTTTCAGCACTTCCAGCGTCTTAGCGGCGATGTCCTTCCCTTCCTGGTGATGGAACCACGGCGCTTTCATTTCCGGGTAAATGCCGATGTTTTTGCCGGTTGAATGATTTAATCCCTGAACAAACTCGATCTCTTCTTCGAAAGTGTGCACACGGAAATCAGATTTACCCATCGGGAAACGCCCTGGATATGTCTGTACCTTTTTGCCATTTTCGATATCGAAACCTTCGGTAAATTTCAACGATTTGATCTCATCCAGCGTAAAGTCGATGGCATAGTAACGCCCATCTTTACGCGCACGATCCGGGAAGCGCTCAGCGACATCGGTGACGCGGTCCAGATAGTGGTCATGCAGGACGACCAGATGGTCATCCCTGGTCATCACCAAATCCTGCTCAAGATAATCCGCGCCCTGAGCATAGGCCATCGCTTTCGCGGGCAGCGTATGCTCCGGTAAATAACCGCTTGCCCCACGATGCGCAATCACGATTTTATCGGCGGCGACCGCCGCGCTGCTAACAACCATACCAGCCAGCATCAGCGCGACGCTGAGACTTTTCAATGTGGTTTTCATTAATTAGCCCCCGTTACGTTTCAGCAGCATTTCTTCGTGATGACGTTTTTCACCAATCATGACGACCACCAGCAGAATCACCGCCAGCACGCTACCGCCAATCATCACCATAAAGCCGCCGTCCCAGCCGAAGAAGTCAACGGTGTAGCCGACAATGGCGCTCGCCGCCACAGAACCGCCGAGATAACCGAACAGTCCGGTAAAGCCTGCCGCCGTGCCCGCCGCTTTTTTCGGTGCCAGTTCCAGCGCATGCAGACCGATCAACATTACCGGGCCGTAGATCAGGAAGCCGATGATAATCATACAAGCCATATCAACGTTCGGGTTCCCTGCCGGGTTCATCCAGTAAACGATGGTCGCGATAGTCACCAGCGTCATAAAGAACACACCGGTGGCACCACGGTTACCGCGGAAGACCTTATCCGACATCCAGCCGCACAGCAGCGTACCCGGAATACCGGCATACTCATACAGGAAGTAAGCCCAGGACGATTTATCCAGTGCAAAATGCTTCACTTCTTTCAGATAGGTCGGTGACCAGTCCAGGATGCCGTAACGCAGCAGATAGACGAACACGTTGGCGATAGCGATATACCACAACAGTTTGTTCGGCAGTACGTATTGCATGAAGATCTGCTTCGCAGTCAGCTCTTCTTCCGCTTTTTCGTTGTAATCATCCGGATAGTCGTTCTTGTACTCTTCGATAGGCGGCAGGCCACAGGACTGCGGCGTATCACGCATCATCGCAAAGGCGAACAGCGCAACAACTATCGCACCAAAGGCAGGCATGTACAGCGCAGCTTTCCAGTCGTTAAACCAGGCCATACCCAACAGGAACAGCAGCGGAGGCAGACCGCCACCCACGTTATGCGCACAGTTCCAGACGGAAACGATGCCGCCACGCTCTTTCTGCGACCACCAGTGCACCATGGTACGGCCACACGGCGGCCACCCCATCCCCTGGAACCAACCGCAGAGGAACAGCAGCACAAACATTACTGCAATGCTGGATGTCGCCCACGGCACGAAGCCCATGAACAGCATCACCGCAGCAGCCAGAATCAGGCCAGCTGGCAGGAAAACGCGCGGATTCGAGCGATCCGAGACGGACCCCATGATGAATTTCGAAAATCCGTATGCAATGGAGATACCGGACAACGCAAAGCCCAGATCGCCACGAGAGAAACCCTGCTCAACCAGGTATGGCATGGCCAGAGCAAAGTTCTTACGTACCAGATAGTACGCGGCATAACCGAAAAATATCCCCAGGAAAATCTGCCAGCGTAATCGACGATAAGTCGGATCGATCTCCGCTGCAGCTAAACGTGCTTTGTGTGGCGCAGGTTTAAAAATGCTCAACATATATAGTAGCCTCCGTGGCCGTCTTTCATTCGAAGGAAACACTGCAGATTGCCGCAACAACCCTACCGCTCCCAGTGTGGCCGCGATGTTAAGGAAACATTCAAGGCAATAATGTGAATTACAGCACAGATTGTTACACATTTATGACAAATGTTCATAAAAGCGCACGGAATCACGTTTCATTTTCGAATTATGAGCGATTATGCGCGAAATCAAACAATCCATGTTTTTTATGTGGCTAAATGATAAAAAACGAACTGTGAGGAAAAACAATGAAAACTCGCGACTCGCAAACAAGTGACGTGATTATCATTGGTGGAGGAGCAACAGGTGCAGGGATCGCACGCGACTGTGCCCTACGCGGATTGCGCGTCATCTTAGTAGAACGCCACGATATCGCGACAGGCGCAACGGGCCGTAACCACGGTCTGCTGCACAGCGGAGCACGTTACGCCGTTACTGATGCTGAATCTGCCCGCGAATGCATTAGCGAAAACCAAATTCTGAAACGTATCGCCCGCCATTGTGTTGAGCCGACGGACGGTCTGTTTATTACGCTGCCGGAAGATGAACTCTCTTTCCAGGCAACCTTTATTCGTGCCTGTGAAGACGCAGGCATCCGCGCAGAAGCGATTGATCCACAACAGGCGCGTATTATCGAACCCTCGGTAAACCCGCAACTGATTGGCGCAGTGAAAGTACCAGACGGTACCGTTGATCCTTTCCGCTTAACCGCCGCCAACATGCTGGATGCACGCGAACATGGCGCAGTCATCCTGACGGCCCATGAAGTGACGGGGCTGATTCGTGAAGGTGCGACTGTGTGCGGGGTGAACGTACGCAACCATCTGACGGGCGAGATGCAGTCTCTGCATGCGCCGGTGGTCGTAAATGCCGCCGGGATCTGGGGACAGCGCATTGCGGAATATGCCGATCTGAGCATCCGTATGTTCCCCGCGAAAGGTTCTCTGTTGATCATGGACCATCGCATAAACCAGCATGTTATCAACCGCTGCCGTAAGCCATCTGACGCCGATATTCTGGTCCCTGGCGATACCATTTCGCTGATCGGTACGACCTCACAGCACATTGATTACGACGATATCGACAGCAACCGCGTCACCGCAGAAGAGGTGGATATTCTGCTGCGTGAAGGTGAGAAGCTGGCGCCAGTTATGGCGAAAACTCGCATCCTGCGAGCTTACTCCGGTGTGCGTCCGCTGGTGGCCAGCGACGACGATCCGACCGGTCGTAACGTCAGCCGCGGTATTGTGTTATTCGATCACGCAACGCGCGACGGACTGGACGGATTTATCACCATTACCGGTGGTAAACTGATGACCTACCGCCTGATGGCGGAATGGGCCACCGATGCAGTGTGCCGAAAACTGGGCAATTCTCGCCCTTGTACGACCGCAGAAACTGCACTCCCAGGCTCGCAGGAATCGACCGAACACACGCTTAAACGCGTTATCTCTTTGCCAGCGCCACTGCGCGGCTCGGCGGTCTACCGCCATGGCGACCGCACCCCGGCATGGCTTAGCGAAGGCCGTCAGCACCGCAGCCTGGTCTGTGAATGTGAAGCTGTCACCGCAGGTGAAGTGCAATATGCCGTTGAAAATTTAACCGTCAACAGTTTGCTCGATTTACGTCGTCGCACCCGCGTCGGGATGGGGACGTGCCAGGGCGAATTGTGCGCCTGCCGCGCCGCAGGCTTGCTGCAACGTTTTAATGTCACCACCGCCGCACAATCTATCACCCAACTTTCAGAGTTTCTCAACGAACGCTGGAAAGGCGTGCAGCCTATCGCGTGGGGGGATGCACTGCGCGAAAGCGAATTCACCCGCTGGGTTTATCAGGGGTTATGCGGTCTGGAAAAGGAGCACCAGGATGAAATTTGATACCGTCATTATCGGCGGCGGTCTCGCCGGGCTGATGTGTGGCCTACAACTGCAAAAAAGCGGGTTGCGCTGCACGATTGTTACCCGCGGCCAAAGCGCTCTGCACTTTTCCTCCGGCTCACTGGATTTGCTCAGCAACCTGCCAGATGGTCAACCGGTAACCGACATTGAAGCGGGGCTGAATGCGCTGCGTACTCAAGCACCAGATCATCCTTATAGCACCCTCGGAACACAGACCGTACTGGCGCTGGCGCAGCAGGCACAGAATCTGTTGGAAGAGTGCGGAACACATTTGCACGGTAAGGTTCATCAGGCTCATCAACGTGTCACACCGTTGGGAACCCTGCGTTCAACCTGGCTTAGTTCAGCGGAAGTGCCGGTCTGGCCGTTATCAGCACAACGCATCTGTGTGGTGGGAATTAGCGGCTTACTGGATTTCCAGGCACACCTTGCCGCGGCCTCACTACGCCAGCGCAATCTCAGCGTCGAAACGGCTGAAATCGATTTGCCAGAACTGGATGTCTTGCGTGATAACCCAACCGAGTTTCGCGCCGTCAACATTGCACGTCTGTTAGATAACGAAGATAAATGGTCGCTGCTCTATGACGCCCTGCTGCCAATCGCAAAAACCTGCGACATGATCATTATGCCAGCCTGTTTCGGCCTGGCTGACGATCGGCTCTGGAAGTGGCTCAACGACCGCCTGCCCTGCTCACTAATGTTATTACCCACTTTACCACCATCAGTGCTGGGCATGCGCCTGCATAACAAATTGCAGCGCCAGTTTGTACGCCAGGGTGGGGTGTGGATGCCAGGCGATGAAGTGAAAAAAATCACCTGTCAGGACGGTATAGTGAGCGAAGTCTGGACCCGCAACCATGCCGATATTCCATTGCGTCCACGCTTCGCCGTGCTCGCCAGCGGCAGCTTCTTTAGCAGCGGACTGGTTGCCACGCGTGAGGCCGTTCATGAGCCGATTCTCGGTCTGGATGTACAACAAACTGCCACACGCGCGCAGTGGTATCAGCGTGACGTCTTTGATCCACAACCGTGGCAACAGTTTGGCGTAACCACCGATGCTGAACTGCGTCCATCGCTTGCAGGAAAAACATTAGAGAATATGTTTGCCATCGGATCGGTACTTGGCGGTTTTGACCCTATCGCCCAGGGGTGCGGAGGCGGAGTATGCGCAGTGAGCGCTTTACACGCCGCACATCATATTGCGAAACGTGCAGGAGGCCAGCAATGAGCGACACACGTTTTGAAAGTTGTATCAAATGCACAGTGTGCACCACTGCCTGCCCGGTAAGCCGTGTCAACCCGAGCTATCCAGGCCCCAAACAGGCTGGCCCGGACGGTGAACGTCTGCGTTTGAAAGATGGTGCGTTATATGACGATGCGCTGAAATATTGCATCAACTGCAAACGCTGTGAAGTGGCCTGCCCTTCTGATGTGAAAATTGGCGATATTATCCAGCGTGCGCGCGCCAAATATGACACCACACGTCCGTCGCTGCGTAACTTTGTCTTAAGCCATACCGATTTGATGGGCAGTGTTTCTACGCCGTTCGCACCCATAGTGAACACCGCTACGTCATTGAAACCGGTGCGTCAGCTTCTTGATTATGCACTAAAAATCGATCATCGCCGTACGCTGCCGAAGTACTCCTTCGGTACCTTCCGTCGCTGGTATCGCAGTATAGCCGCACAACAGGCGCAGTATCAGGATCAGGTCGCGTTTTTCCACGGTTGCTTTGTGAACTACAACCATCCGCAACTCGGTAAAGATCTGATAAAAGTGCTGAACGCGATGGGTACCGGCGTACAACTGCTGAGTAAAGAGAAATGCTGTGGTGTACCACTGATCGCCAACGGTTTTACCGATAAAGCACGTAAGCAGGCGGTAAGTAATGTGGCTTCACTGCGAGAAGCGATTGACGGAAAAGGTATTCCGGTGATCGCCACCTCCTCAACCTGTACCTTTGCGCTGCGTGATGAATATCCTGAAGTGCTGGATGTCGACAACTCAGGTCTGCGCGAACATATTGAACTGGCTACACGCTGGCTGTGGCGCAAGCTGGACGAAGGGAAAACGTTGCCGCTGAAAACGTTGCCGCTAAAAGTGGTCTATCACACCCCCTGCCATATGGAGAAAATGGGCTGGACGCTCTACACGCTGGAGCTGCTACGACAAATTCCGGGGCTTGAACTGACAGTGCTGGATTCTCAATGCTGCGGGATCGCCGGAACATACGGCTTCAAAAAGGAAAACTATCCGACGTCACAGTCAATCGGCGCACCGCTGTTTCGCCAGATCGAAGAAAGCGGCGCGGATATCGTCGTGACCGACTGCGAAACGTGTAAATGGCAGATTGAGATGTCTACAAGCAAGCGCTGTGAACATCCGATCACCCTGCTCGCCAACGCATTAGGCTAACGCTGCTGCCCGATGGTATTCCACCATCGGGCAAGCATGTATCAATAACTGCTTTTCAGCTTCTGCGCTGCCTTATCAGATTTAAACATCGCCAGCCTGCCATCCAGTGCCTCACTATAAAGCATCGTATCTACGCCCACGGCAACAAAGTTCGCTCCCCACTGCAGACATTTTTGCGCCATCGCCGGATCGACAGCAAGAAAGCCTGCTGCTTTTCCGGCAGCACGAATGCGGCGGATGCTCTCTTCAATGATTCGCTGCACCTCAGGATGCCCGGCGTTATCCGGATAGCCTAAAGACGCAGAGAGATCTGCCGGACCGATGAAAACACCATCGATACCGTCCACATCCAGGATTGCATCCAGATTATCCAGCGCCGTTTTACTTTCGACCTGCACCAGCAGACAGAGCGACGCATTGGCCTGCGCCATATAATTCTCTATTCGCCCCCAACGCGCCGCTCGCGCCACGCTCGCCCCGACACCGCGTTCGCCGAGCGGAGGATAACGGGTAGCAGAGACCACCTGACGCGCCTGCTCAGCGCTGTCAACCATCGGGATCAGCAGCGTTTGTGCACCAATATCCAGTACCTGCTTAATCAACGCCTTACTGCCTTCAATCGGACGGATCACCGGTTGGCTGGCATAAGGGGCGATTGCCTGGAGCTGGTGATAGAGGTCCTGCACCGTATTCGGTGCATGCTCACCGTCAATCAACAACCAGTCATAACCTGACGTCGCGGCAATCTCGGCCATATAGGAAGTGGTTGAACTGAGCCACAGGCCAATCTGGACTTCCCCTTTGTACAGCGCTTCTTTAAAAGGGTTTGATAACAATGCGTTCATAACGATCCTTACAACGTAGATAAGATTAATGATGCACCGCGCCCATTTGCGAAGCAGGACGGCTGACTTTCAGGGTGAAGATAATGACTGAACCCATAACCGCCACGCATGCCAGGGTCAAAAGCCCTGCTGCATCACTGGCAAAAACGGTTTCAGCTTTAACCCGCAAGATGGGGGCCAGAAACCCACCCACTGCGCCAAACAGATTTACAAAGCCAATGCCCGCCGCCAGTGCGGTACCCGAGAGCAATTGAGTCGGCATTGTCCAGAACACCGGCTGGACGGCAATAAAGCCCGCAGCCGCCACACATAAAGCCAGAATAGCCAGCACCGGAGACACCAGACCGGAAACGCCGATCCCGATCCCGGCGGCTAACAACGTCAGGGCCGCCACATTGCGCCGGTCACCGGTACGATCGGAATAGCGCGGGATGAGCCAGGTACCGAACAGGGCAACCACCCACGGAATAGCCGTCACCACGGACGCAGTAAAACCAACTTTGGTTCCCAATAATGCCGCAACCTGGGTGGGCAGGAAGAAGATCAATCCGTAGACCGCTACCTGAATCGTCAGGTAAATCATCGCCAGTTGCCAGACGCGACCATTGCACAAAGCATCCGACAGCTTTGAGGTGGCCTTTTTCTCTTCTTCGCTCGCCAGCTGACTGATGAGAACGGCTTTTTCTTCCGCACTCAGAAAACGCGCCTGCTGCGGCGTGTCGTCCAGCCAGAAGAAGGTGAAAACGCCTGCGCCAACCGCCAGTAAACCTTCGATAACGAACATCCAGAACCAGCCTGGCTGGCCCATAAAACCGTGCATCTCCAACAGCGCGCCAGAAAGCGGCGATCCCAGCGTTAACGCCAGCGGCGCCCCCATGTAAAACAGCCCCATGATGCTGGCCCGGTTGCGCTGCGGAAACCATTGCGACGTCAGGTAGATCATACCGGGGAAGAAACCGGCTTCCGCCGCCCCCAACAGGGTACGGATAATCAGGAACTTTGCTTCGGTATCCGCCCACGCCATCGCCGCAGAGAGAAATCCCCACAGCAGCGTGGTGGTGCCGATCCAACTTCTGGCACCAAATTTACGCATCAGCAGGTTGGCAGGAACGCCCAGGAACGCGTATACCACAAAGAAAATACCCGCACCCAGCGCATAAGCTTCATTGCTCAGCCCGGTATCAATCTGATACGTCTCTTTGGCAAACCCAATGTTCGAACGATCCAGAAACGCCAGCACATACAGCGCCAACATAAAGGGAATCAAACGCGCACGGTTTTTCTTCACTACACCGTCAAGTAAAGTGGTTGTCATCACAAGATCCTCAAAGAAATGAGGGCGTTGCCGTGAATAAGGCAACGCACTGGTCATTAGTGGCTGTAGGGGCGTTTCAGATTGCAGTCACGGTTAAGCTCGACGCCAAAGCCAGGCTTATCGAGTACCGACTTATGGATTCGTCCATTCACGGGTACGGGTTCATCCAGCAGAATCGGGTCAAACTGAGGGCGCATCGTTGAACAATCCGGGCTGGTCATCAGGAACTCACTAAACGGGGTGTTCGTGAAAGTGATCACCGCATGGTGCGAGTAGACCGATGAGCCGTGCGGCACCACCAGTTGTCCACGCGATTTGGCGATGGCGGCAATTTCCACCAGCGTGGTTAATCCACCACACCAGCCTACATCAGGCTGCATGATATCAATGCCGGTTTCAGACAGCGTACGGAAGGACTGCAACGTGCCGTGGTGTTCACCACTGGTCACCATCATGCCTGCCGGTGCATTGCGCTTCAGCTCACGATAACCTTCATACTGCTGTGGCGGCAGACACTCTTCGATCCATTTCAGGTTATGCGGCGCACAAGCATGTGCCAGTTTGGTGGCATAGTTCACGTCCTGGCTCATCCAGCAATCGAGCATCAGCCAGAAATCCGGGCCACATTTCTCACGCATATCAGCCACCATCGCAGCATCTTTGCGAACGCCTGCATCTCCGTCGTGCGGCCCCCAGTGGGTCGGCATTTTGCCGCCGATAAACCCCAACGCTTTTGCCAGATCCGGCCTCGCACCCGTGGCGTAAAACTGGATCTCATCGCGCACTGCGCCCCCCAGCAGTTTGTAAACCGGTAAGCCAACCACCTTGCCAAACAGATCCCAAAGCGCGAGATCCACGCAAGAGATCGTGTTCATCACCAGACCGCCAGAGCCGGAGTAATACATTGTGGCACCAAGCATCTGATCGTGAATGAGTTTAATATCACTGACGCATTTGCCTTCGATAAAGCGATTAAGGTGCTTTTCGACAATAAAACAGCCCATTTCTCCTGCCGTCGAGACCGCAAACCCCGTCTGGCCGTTTTCTGCCTCCACTTCGACAATCAACGTCCCCAGCACGTTTATGCCGAAAGACTGGCGCGACTGTTCATACTCACGGTATTTACTCATTGGCGTGGCAATGTGATCGTCAATCCAGTGATGAGCGCCCTGGTCATGATAATCACCCCCGCCCGCCCCTTTCTCCGCCGTAGCGCCGCCGGTAAACCAGGCACGAACATGTTTAATTTTTGGTAGGGTCATGATGTTCTCCATTATTATGATGCGAGTGAATCGAGGGGGCTTTTCCAGCCCAACAGACGTGAAATATCTTTGGCGCAGGCTATTGCCTTCCCGGCCAGGTAATCACGATTCTCTTCGTTGATTTGTAAGCGAGTACCGACCACTGAAATCGCGGCAGTCAGCGTATTACTGGCATTAAAAACGGGGGCGGCAACACAGCGAACATCCGGGTAATCCTCGCCGTTATCAAAGCTCCATCCGCGCTGACGAATGCGCTCCAGTTCATCATTCAATTGCTGAGGATTGGCAATGGTGGTCGGCGTCGCCTTCTCCCATACCAACTGGTCAATAATGGTTTTGCGTACTGCCGCAGGCTGCCAGGCCAGCAAACATTTGCCAATGCCTGAGCGATACAGAGAAAGACTTTTTCCCTCATGCGATCGCACACTGATGGTGGACGAGGATTCCACTTTCAGAATGTAATACGCGCTTTCGTGGTCGATGATCCCCAGATGACAAAGCAAATCGGTTTCATCCATCAGCTGTGTCAAACGGGGTCGCGCCAGCTCACGCAGATCCATTTTGCTCAACGCGTGTCCCGAAAGTTCAACCAGCTTGGTCCACAGGCAGTATTTCTCCTGGTGATCAATACTGAGAAAGCGCTGACGCTTTAGTTCGTTTAACAACAAATAAGCGGTGCTTTTCGGAATACCCAACGTCTCCACAATCGTTGCGGCGCTACACGGGCCGATACGCGCAATAAGATTGAGAATGTCTATCGCTCTGGTGAGAGCAGGGACCTTGCTTGATTCCAACATACTGGACTCCGGTCTGAGATACTGGAATCAGTGTGTTCGGTCAACAGGGGTAAAATTGTGAAGCACATCAAATCCCGCCTTTCTTCCAGCTGGCTGGAAAGATTACGTATAGAAATGTGAACCACAGCACGGATTTTTCCACGGGGAGTACAACAGGTTGGACAAAAATGCAGGGAAAATTGCCGGATGGCGGGTGAACGTCTACTCCGGCAGATAAACAGACGTTCACGCAAAGCCCGATAAGCGCAGCCCCATCGGGCAATTTACAGGTTAGATCGTCAGCGACTCAACCACTTCAATCCAGCCGTGTTCGCTGGCAAGATCCTGCCCGTTTAACCAGCGACGCAGCATATTAAGCGCCATCATTGCGCAAACTTCCTGACGAACAGCCAAACTGTAGCGATTTGCATTGAGTCGCACCCGCAAGGCATGTGTGCCGTCAGGTGTTGCCAGTGCGAAGTTAATATGTTCGTTTTCGAAACCCGATACCGCCAGCGCCAGTTCGGCATAATGGTTGCCGCGTCGCTCGGTTATCCAGTGCGCCGTTTGTGCCAGCGTTTCTTCCTGAGATGGCACCACTTCACTGGCCAACAGAGGCGCGTTAGCGCGAGAAAGCTGGAGTGCGATCAGGCCCGCGGTAAACTGCTCGCTGAGCGTCAGGCTGAACTGTCGCGACTGCAAAGTACGTGCAATTTGTGCAGGAAGCCCTTCCGTGCCTTCAAAAATCATATTCTGCCCGGCAACCCGTTTCACCTCCGGCCAGAGCGCCAGCATCGCTTCACGTTGGGAATCGGGCCCGGTTAGCTTCAGCTCGATTATTGGCATGGACGAACGATATCCCATTGTCACCCCGGGCGGTAAAACCAGAGAGTCCAGGCTCTGCGCCAGATCGCTTTCAGAACGACCAAAAGTCGTTAAGCGCAGACATAGCGGGGGCTGAGAAAGAGAAAAACGTTCACGCAGGCGCGGCAGGATCTCATGTTCAACCATCACTTTAAATTCTGACGGCACACCCGGCGTAAAGAACATCAGGCAGCGATTAAGCTTTACGGCGAACCCGCAGGCAGTTCCGACCGGATTATTAATAAACTCCGCACTGGCCGGAAGTTCAGCCTGTTTGCGATTGCTCGGTGCCATCACGCGTCCCCGCTCACGGAAAAAACGCGTCATTTCGGCCAGCCACGCTTCATGCAGAACCAGCCCTTCACCTTTTGCGGTTGCCGCCGCCAGGGCGCTCAAATCATCGCTGGTTGGACCTAAGCCACCATTAACAATCAAAATATCGGCATGTTCACTGCGTTCGCGCAAAATGGCGACCAGATCGTCAAGATTGTCGCCCACCGTGTTACGGCGGGTTAATGGTAATCCCTGATTAAAGAAAAAATCGGCCAGCCAGGCGGCATTGGTGTCGACGATCTGACCGTGCAACACTTCATCCCCGGTGGATAGCATCTCCACGTTTAACATTGTGTTCTCCTGCTTATGCAATCAAAACACTATAACGCAATGGAGGGGGAACATGGAGGAGGAAGGAGAGAGAGAAATAAAAACAGGCGCGGCTAAATGCCGCGCCAGGGACATCAGAAGCTGGCGCTGACCCCAACGTACGGGCCGTCAGCAATCGCGTTATCGCGGTTGCCATCTTTACCCGCCAGATTCAGGTAACGGTAACCTGCTTCAATGCTCAGCGGACGCATAATCGTCAGGCGCGCCCCGGCGTTAGCTTCTTCGTAGCTGTCGATCCCGCTGGAGAGTGAGTCCGGGGAGTAGTAGTATTCGCCAAACAGACGGAAACTGTCGCCGATCGGCCACTGTAAACCACCACCGACAGCTGCCGCGTAGCCTTCATCACCGTCTTTCGGGTTGGTATAGATACCTTTCCCGCCGACTGTTGCCAGCAACGGACCCAGAGGGATATTCAGACCAAGGCCAAGCCCTGCAACATCACCGTCGTCATCGTTATGCATCCAGTTACCGCTGACAGCCAGACCCGTGGTTTCAGTTCCCATACCGAATCCAAGGTTGGTGTAATCTTCGCCAGCCTGGCCATTAATGCTAATCGCGTTCGCCGACGCAGAAACAAACAGCATTCCGGCAAAACCCAGTAAGACACTTTTTTTCATTTTCTATCCTTTCAAGCAATAATCAAAACATAGCCCCAAAACCGCTGGATTGTACTGCCAGATGGCGAGGAATCAATGAGCTAAAAAAGCGATACAATGACATATTGTAACTAAATACTACCCGCAATGTTTCAGTAAGGTTAAGTTCTTACCTGAAATAGACGGTAAAAGGCACCTGATTGCCGTTTTCAACAGACAACGTTATTTTCCCCGGCAAAGCTGGCTTAAACAGCAATGAAGCGTTTTTTCTGCCGCCTGCAAAAGGTAAGATGTGTTAACGATGGATCCCTCCGCCCTCCCCTACAAGGAACAGACTTATGCGCCAAAGAACGATTGTTTGCCCACTCATTCAAAATGAAGGCTGTTATTTACTGTGCAAAATGGCCGACGATCGCGGTGTTTTCCCTGGCCAGTGGGCGTTGTCTGGCGGCGGCGTTGAGCCAGGCGAACGTATCGAAGAAGCCTTACGTCGGGAAATCAGGGAAGAACTGGGAGAACACCTCGAGTTATCGCAGATTACCCCCTGGACCTTCAGTGACGATATACGAACCAAAACCTACGCTGATGGTAGCCAGGAAGAGATTTACATGATTTATCTCATCTTCGATTGTATTTCCGCCAACCGTGAAGTGAAGATTAACGAAGAGTTCCAGGACTTCGCCTGGGTTAAACCGCAAGATCTCGCCCATTACGATTTAAACATCGCCACACGTAAAACGTTAACATTAAAAGGGTTATTGTAAACTCAAATGGTGATAGCGGCAGGATATTGATCCTTCAGATCACGGCATTGCACTCATCATTCAGCAGCAGAACTGCAATGCCGTAGCCACGACAAAATACTCGTAAAAATCATTTATTTTCAGACAAATAAAATAATCTCATCCGCATTCCCCTTTATATCTCCAACCTTAAACTCTTAAGGATAAATTAACCTTCAGTCTTTAACCTTTGTGGCCTGATGAAATAATTAACGATGCCCCTGTTTATCACTAAAAATAAAACTGCGGTGGCGTTAAATGGCTTTAAGGAATCATGATGTCTGACTTTTTGCCTTTCTCCCGCCCGGCAATGGGTGATGAAGAACTTGCAGCCGTTAAGGCGGTTCTGGATTCAGGGTGGATAACTACAGGTCCTAAAAATCAGCAGTTGGAAGACGCTTTCTGCCAGCTCACAGGAAACCAAAACGCCGTTGCCGTCTGTTCCGCGACGGCAGGTATGCACATTACGCTAATGGCGCTGGGTGTGGGTGAAGGCGATGAAGTGATTACCCCGTCGATGACGTGGGTATCTACACTCAACATGATTGTCCTGCTGGGCGCCACACCGGTGATGATCGATGTCGACCGCGATACGCTGATGGTGACCCCCGAGCAAATAGAAGCCGCTATTACACCACGAACCAAAGCTATTATTCCCGTGCACTATGCCGGGGCCCCAGCCGATCTTGATGCCATTTACGCCATCGGTAAACGCCATGGAATCCCGGTTATTGAAGATGCAGCGCACGCCGTCGGAACGTTATACAAGGGTCGTCATGTTGGTGCTCGTGGTACCGCAATCTTTTCCTTTCACGCTATCAAGAATGTTACCTGTGCAGAGGGGGGGTTAATTGTTACTGACGACAGCCAGTTCGCTCAACGGCTTCGCAGCCTGAAATTTCACGGCCTGGGTGTAGATGCTTATGACCGTCAAACCTATGGTCGCGCGCCGCAGGCTGAAGTTCTCGCGCCGGGATACAAGTACAACCTGACTGACATCAACGCCGCCATCGCCCTGGTGCAGTTGAACAAGCTGGATCGTCTGAACGCACGCCGGGCGCAAATTGCGCAGCAGTATCAACAGGCGCTGGCCGATACGCCGTTTCAACCGCTCACCCGGCCTCAGTGGTCGCATGTGCACGCCTGGCATTTGTTCATCATTCGCGTGGATGAAGCCCGCTGTGGGCTGAGCAGAGATGCTCTGATGGAAGCACTAAAGGCCAGAAATATTGGCACAGGCCTGCATTTTCGCGCGGCCCACACGCAGAAATATTATCGCGAACGTTTCACCGATCTTTCTCTGCCTAATACCGAATGGAATAGCGCACGCATTTGTTCACTGCCGTTATTTCCCGACATGACCGACGATGACACACAACGCGTCATTACGGCACTTCGCCAGATTGCAGGACAATAAGCATGTTTGAAGCCACACCGATTAGTAAAGTCTCGGTGGTTATTCCCGTTTTTAACGAACAGGAAAGCCTGCCAGAATTAATCAGGCGCACCAGCGCCGCCTGCGAAAAACTGGATACTGAATATGAAATTCTGCTCATTGATGACGGTAGCAGTGACAATTCGGCTCAACTGATGATGGACGCCTCCCAGGCAGCGAACAGCCATATTGTCTCTATTCTGTTGAATCGAAACTATGGGCAACACTCGGCGATTATGGCCGGTTTCAGCCACGTCACTGGCGACCTGATCATCACGTTGGATGCTGATTTACAAAACCCGCCAGAGGAGATCCCGCGACTGGTTGCCACGGCAAAAGAAGGCTTCGATGTCGTCGGAACGGTGCGTCAGAACCGCCAGGACAGCCGCTTTCGTAAGACCGCCTCACGGATGATCAATCATCTGATTCAGCGCACAACCGGTAAAGCAATGGGTGATTATGGCTGCATGCTGCGCGCCTATCGCCGTCACATCGTCGATGCCATGTTGCATTGCCAGGAGCGCAGCACCTTTATTCCTATCCTGGCTAACATCTTTGCCCGTCGCGCCACGGAAATCCCGGTACACCATGCTGAGCGTGAATTTGGCGACTCTAAGTACAGTTTCATGCGTCTGATAAACCTGATGTATGACCTGGTAACCTGTCTGACCACCACGCCATTGCGTATGTTGAGCCTGCTGGGCAGCATCATTGCCGCCACAGGCTTTACCCTGTCGGTCCTGCTTGTTGTTCTTCGCCTGACGCTCGGCCCGCAGTGGGCGGCAGAAGGTGTGTTTATGCTGTTTGCCGTGCTGTTTACCTTTATCGGCGCGCAATTCATTGGCATGGGATTACTCGGCGAATATATCGGTCGCATTTATAACGATGTCCGCGCACGCCCTCGCTATTTTGTTCAACACGTTATCCGTCCACAAACCACGCAGTCAACTGAGGAAAACCGCGCATGAAAGCCGTCGTATTTGCCTATCACGATATGGGATGTCAGGGGGTTCAGGCCCTGTTGGATGCGGGTTATGACATCGCTGCTATTTTTACGCACGCCGATAACCCAGGTGAAAAAGCGTTTTTTGGCTCAGTTTCCCGCCTCGCTGCCAGCGCAGGAATTCCAGTGTATGCTCCGGACGAGGTCAATCATCCGTTGTGGATCGAGCGGATCGGCCAGCTCGCCCCCGATGTGATCTTCTCATTCTACTATCGCCATTTACTCAGCGATGAGATCCTGCGTCTTGCGCCTGCGGGTGCCTTTAATCTGCACGGCTCATTACTGCCCAAATATCGTGGCCGTGCACCGCTGAACTGGGTATTAGTCAATGGTGAAACCGAAACAGGTGTGACGCTTCACCGCATGGTCAAGCGCGCAGATGCCGGTGCCATCGTCGCCCAACAACGCATTACCATTTCCCCCGATGACGTGGCGTTAACCCTGCACCATAAATTATGCCAGTCTGCCCGCGAGGTACTGGCGCAGGCGCTGCCAGCCATCAAAGCCGGTGATTTTCAGGAATACCCACAACAGGAAGCCGACGCCACCTGTTTTGGTCGCCGCACGCCGGAAGACAGTTTCCTCGACTGGAACAAACCCTGCGCACAACTGCATAACATGGTTCGCGCCGTGTCCGATCCATGGCCCGGTGCATTCAGCTATGCCGGTACGCAAAAATTCACCATCTGGTCATCACGCCAAAGTACAAATACATCTGCGGCTCTGCCGGGAACGGTTATCTCCGTATCGCCATTGCTGATTGCGTGTGCCGATGGCGCACTCGAAATCATTACCGGGCAAGCGGGTGATGGCATTACTATGCAGGGCTCACAGCTGGCACAAGTTTTGGGTCTGGTTGCAGGTTCCCGCCTCAACAGCCAGTCCGTTTCCGCCAGCAAACGTCGCACCCGCGTTTTGATCCTTGGCGTTAACGGTTTCATTGGCAACCACCTGACCGAACGCTTGCTACGCGAAGATAACTACGAAATCTACGGACTTGATATTGGCAGCGATGCGATTGAGCGTTTTCTGCAACACCCACGATTCCATTTTGTGGAGGGTGATATCAGCATTCACTCCGAATGGATTGAATATCATGTGAAAAAATGCGACGTCGTGCTGCCACTGGTCGCCATTGCCACACCGATTGAATATACCCGCAACCCGCTGCGCGTCTTCGAACTCGATTTTGAAGAAAACCTGAAAATTATTCGCTACTGTGTCAAGTACCGCAAACGCATCATTTTCCCGTCAACATCTGAAGTCTATGGTATGTGTACCGATAAAGACTTCGATGAAGACAGCTCCAACCTGATCGTCGGCCCGGTTAATAAACCGCGCTGGATCTACTCGGTTTCGAAACAACTGTTGGATCGCGTCATTTGGGCATACGGTGAAAAAGAAGGGCTACGTTTCACCTTATTCCGTCCGTTTAACTGGATGGGACCGCGTCTGGACAGCCTGAACGCCGCACGTATCGGCAGCTCACGCGCCATTACCCAACTGATCCTGAATCTGGTGGAAGGCTCCCCCATCAAGCTGATTGAAGGCGGCAAGCAGAAGCGCTGCTTTACCGACATTCGTGACGGTATCGAAGCCCTGTTCCGCATCATTGAAAACGACGGCGGGCGCTGTGACGGCGAGATCATCAATATCGGTAATCCGGATAATGAAGCAAGTATTCAGGAACTGGCTGAAATGCTCCTTTCCTGCTTCGAAAAACATCCATTGCGCCAACACTTCCCACCGTTTGCTGGTTTCCGTGACGTTGAGAGTAGCAGCTACTATGGCAAAGGCTACCAGGACGTTGAGCACCGCAAACCCAGTATTCGTAACGCCAAACGTTGCCTGAACTGGGAACCAGCAATCGATATGCAAAAAACGGTTGAAGAGACGCTGGACTTCTTCTTACGCAGTGTGGATATCACGGAACACACATCATGACCAAAGTGGGCTTGCGAATAGATGTCGATACATTCAGGGGGACACGCGAAGGCGTGCCCCGCCTGCTGGAGACATTGAACCGGCATAACGTTCGGGCAAGTTTCTTTTTTAGCGTCGGGCCCGACAACATGGGGCGCCATCTCTGGCGTCTGGTGAAGCCGCAATTTTTGTGGAAGATGCTGCGCTCAAATGCAGCCTCACTCTACGGGTGGGATATTTTACTGGCCGGCACCGCCTGGCCTGGAAAAGAAATTGGCCTGGCCAATGCGACCATCATTTCGCAAGCAGCCCGGTATCACGAAACTGGCTTACACGCCTGGGATCATCATGCCTGGCAATCTCGAAGTGGCGGCTGGAACGATAAACAGTTGATTGATGATATTTCGCGGGGCATTAATGCGCTCGAAACGATCATCGGCCAACCCGTCACCTGTTCTGCCGTAGCTGGCTGGCGTGCCGACTCGCGCGTCGTCGATGCGAAAGAAACATTCCATCTGCGCTATAACAGCGATTGCAGGGGAATATCGTTATTCCGTCCTGTACTTGAAACAGGAGAAATGGGTACGCCACAAATTCCGGTCACACTACCGACATGGGATGAGGTGGTTGGTCAGGAGGTGCAGGCAGCGGACTTCAACGACTATATTCTCTCCCGCATTCAGAGGGACAAAGGCACCCCGGTCTACACGATTCACGCAGAGGTGGAAGGCATTGCTTTTCAGCAAAAATTTGACGACCTGCTCATTCGTGCCGCCGACGCCGGGATTACGTTTTGTCCACTGGGCGAACTGTTACCAGACGATATCAGTACACTACCAACGGGCCAGATCGTTCGTGGCAAAATACCCGGCAGAGAGGGATGGCTCGGCTGCCAGCAACCCGCGAGTGTGACACCATGAAATCCGCACGTTACGCCCTGGCATTTGTCGCATTTATTGCACTGTATTTTATTTTACCCATCAATAGCCGCCTGCTCTGGCAGCCCGACGAAACGCGCTATGCTGAAATCAGCCGGGAAATGCTGACGTCTGGCGACTGGATCGTCCCACATTTTTTAGGGCTACGCTATTTTGAAAAACCCATCGCGGGATACTGGTTAAACAGCATCGGACAATGGTTGTTTGGCGCAAACAACTTTGGCGTCAGGGCGGGGGCTATTTTTGCAACCCTACTGACTGCACTCCTGGTCGCCTGGCTGGCAATGCGGCTATGGCGTGATAAACGTACGGCCATACTCTCTGCCGTTATCTTTCTAACGTTTTTCTCTGTTTACAGTATTGGAACCTATGCGGTACTTGATCCCATTATCGCACTGTGGCTAATGGCGGGTATGTGCTGTTTTTGGGAGGGAATGCAGGCCACCACCAGAACACGTAAAATTGTCGCCTTTTTGCTGTTAGGATTCACCTGTGGCATGGGCGTGATGACCAAAGGCTTTCTCGCGCTCGCTGTCCCCGTCCTCAGCGTGCTGCCATGGGTTTTCGTGCAAAAGCGCTGGAAAGAGATCTTTATTTACGGTCTGTTGTCGATTATCAGCTGTATTGCCATTGTCCTGCCGTGGGGACTGGCGATTGCACAACGCGAACCAGACTTCTGGCACTACTTTTTCTGGGTTGAGCATATTCAGCGTTTTGCGCAGGATGATGCCCAACATAACGCACCATTCTGGTACTACATACCGATTTTCGTGGCGGGTGCCTTACCCTGGCTCGGGCTACTACCGGGTGCATTGCGTACCGGCTGGCGTGAGCGGGATGTACCACGTAGCGCCTTATACCTGCTGAGCTGGATTATTATGCCGATCCTGTTTTTCAGTATCGCCAAAGGGAAGTTGCCAACCTATATTCTTTCCTGCTTCGCACCGCTGGCAATCCTTACCGCACGGTTTGGCTTGCAGGCTGCTGAAAAAGGTTCTGCAGCCCTGCGCGTCAACGGTTGGATCAACATTCTGTTCGGTGTTACTGGTATTATCGCCACATTTATCGTGTCCACGCTCGGACCGTTGAAGACACCGGTCTGGTCGCATATCGAAACGTATAAAGTGTTTTGCTCATGGGGTATCTTTATCACCTGGACACTATTTGGCTGGTATACGCTTAACAACAGTGAAAAAAACTGGAGATTAGCAGCGCTGTGTCCGCTGGGGCTGGCGCTGTTGTTCGGCTTCTCTGTACCTGACCGGGTAATGGAATCCAAACAACCACAGTTTTTTGTCGAGATGACAAAAGAGTCGCTGGAGTCGAGCCGTTATATTTTCACCGACAGTGTTGGCGTTGCCGCAGGACTGGCCTGGAGCCTGAAACGCGATGACATCAACATGTACGGGCAAACAGGTGAGTTAAAATACGGCCTTAATTATCCAGATGCCCAGGGACGCTTCGTCAGCCGGGATGACTTTGCCAGCTGGTTGGCGCAACATCGCCAGGAAGGGATCATTACGCTCGTGCTGTCAATTTCGAAGGATGAGGATATTAATCAGCTTGCCATTCCCCCCGCTGACTATATCGACAATCAGGGGCGCCTGGTCTTGATTCAGTACAGGCCTAAATGATCTGGCTAATCTTAGTCCTTGCCAGCCTGCTCAGCGTCTGTGGGCAATTGTGCCAGAAGCAGGCCACCCGCCCGGTACCCGCCCACGCGCGAACACGCTATATCGCACAGTGGATTGGTCTGGCGCTGGCCTGTCTGGGACTGGCCATGCTGCTCTGGCTGGCAGTATTGCAGAATATTCCCGTCGGTATCGCCTACCCAATGCTAAGCCTGAACTTTGTATGGGTCACGCTGGCGGCATGGAAAATCTGGCGCGAACCTGTCACAACGCGTCACTGGTTGGGGGTTGGGCTACTCATCACCGGCATCTTTATTCTTGGGAGCGCGGTGTAATGGGCATCTTTTGGGGGCTGTGTAGCGTGATTATTACGTCGGTTGCTCAGCTTAGTCTGGGTTACGCGATGGATAATCTGCCGCCCATGCTGCAACCGCTGGCGTTTATCTCCGCCGTTTTTTCAACCAGCGGCAGCGCATTCGCCTTATATGGCGGGCTGGTAGGTTATTTACTGTCAGTGATGTGCTGGCATAAAGCCCTGCATCAGCTCGCGCTGAGCAAAGCCTATGCCTTGCTCAGCCTCAGCTATGTACTGGTGTGGATCGCATCAATGATTTTACCTGGCTGGCAAGGAACCTTCTCAGTAAAAGCCCTGGTGGGTGTGCTGTGTATTATGGCGGGATTAATGACCATATTCTTACCTGTCCGCCAGCACACGCCCTGAGATCATTTATCGTCAGACAGCTGTCGCAGACGCTCCCATTCTTCACAGAGATACTGTCTGGCATCAATGATTTTAATCACTCGCGATGTGTCACGGTTAATACAATACTGGGCATCTTTTAGCGGTGACAGGAGATCGCCGGCTTTTACACGCTCGCAGGCTTGCGCTTCAGCCAGCATTTTCAACGAACCACCGGTATCAGAAAGTACAATATAGAGCCTCCCTGCTTTTTGGTTAAAACAAGACTTCTTCACATGCCATTCCATAGCGCACCTTTTGCTAATGATTTTCACACCAGGTTACACTTTAGCAGATAAACCAAAGGACAATGGCCAGGGAGTGGCAATTATGCGAGATAAATTTAATGCTTTCTTAAGCTTTACCGCAGGTACGGACCCACTCCAGCAGCGCCCGGCGAGAAATCTTAATACCACCGCTTTTCAATTCTGCGGGTAAATTGAGCCAACGAATGGGTTGCTGGAAACGTGCCAGCTTATCTTTCACCCATTCTGCCAGATCAATACTTCCGGCTTCGGCATCGTACTCCACAACCGCAACGGGGCGGTGGCCAAATTCTTCATCTTCTATTGGAACAATAAAAGCTTGCAGAACATGGGGATGCGATACAATAACGCGCTCTACCTCTTCCGGTTGGATCCCTTCCCCGCCACTAAAAAACAGGTTGTCCATCCGCCCGACAATGGTTAGCTTGCCCTCCTGCACGGTGCCACGATCGCGGGTGGCAAACCAGCCTTGCGCATTAACCAGCGGATAAAGCTGTCCGTTGCGCCAGTACCCTTGCGCCATGCTGGCGGCACGCAACCAGACTTCATCATCAACAATCCTGACTTCTCTGCCTGGTAGTGCAGAGCCGACATCCGCCTTACCATCGGCTTCTTTCGCACAAACCGTGGAGGCAAACTCCGTCAACCCATAGCCGCACCAGCAGCGAATCCCCTGCTCGCGCGCCTGCTCAGTCAACTCAACCGGAATTGCCGCCCCCCCCAGCAGTACCGCTTTCAGCGTAACCGGGGTGTTGTTAACCAGCAAACGCCACAGCTGCGTGGGAACCAGCGAAGCATGGGTACAACCCGTCAGCATCTGCTCTAACGGTTGCTTATCGCGCACGGTCATACGCGCGCCCGCAAACAGCCAGCGCCACATAATCCCCTGACCGGAAACGTGAAATAACGGTAGCGAGAGCAGCCAGTCATCGTCTTCGCCAAATGGCATCAGTGACAGCACTCCCTGCGCACTCGCCAAATGCGCCTGACAAGTATGTACCGCCGCTTTAGGCAGTCCGGTTGAGCCGGAGGTTAACGTCATTGTGCTCAAGCGCTGGGGCAACCAGACGGCAGCATGCTCGCCAGACTGTTCCAGCATCCGCAGCGGTGTCAGTCCCGGGAGTGGACTTTCTCCTTCCAGATCCAGCACAAAACGCAGCGTCAGATCCGGGATTAACGCATCCAGCAACGACTGTGGCAACTGCGGGTTCACAGGTAAAATTCGTGCCCCGCACTGCAACAATGCCAGCCAGGCCAGCAGCGGACGGGGGTGATTCCAGGCGCGGAGTAATATGCCATCACCCTCTTCCACACCTTGAGCCGCAAAGCCGCTTGCCAGGCAATCGACTCGTGCACAGAGATCGCCCCAGCTTAACACCTCATCATTGAGGCGTAAGGCTGGCGCGTCCGCACGAGCCTGTCGCCAGTGACGCCACGGCCAGTCAGTAAAATCAGGAGCATCGGACAACCGCTCCAGGCCCGATGCGCTTACGCCATCGGGCATTTCCCACTGGGTCATAGCAATCGTTCCAGCGCATCTATCTCAATGCACGGCAACGTACTGCCTGGCCACGCGCGTACCTGCTGGCACTGCATCAGACTGAGCGTATCCAGACCAGGGATAGTCTGTGGCGTCAACCAGGCGGCAATGCGCGCCAGCTGGGTTAAGCCCAGGCTCGACTCGATAGAGGAGCTGATTACGGCGGTGAGACCGAGCGCGTGTGCGGCTTCAACCTGCTCACGAACCTTGTCGAGGCTACCCGTCAGCGTAGGCTTGATGACGACAGCCTTCACGCCCTCTTCGGCCATAAAGGTGAAATCGGCTTCACGCAGACTTTCATCCCAGGCAATGGCAATCCCTGTTTCACGCGAGAACGCGCGGGAATCATCACGGGTTTTACACGGCTCTTCGAGGAAGGCAATGCGCCCGCGATACTCAGGATTGACATATTTCGCAAACTGCTGGGCTTTCAGCGGCGTCCAGGCACGATTGGCATCAAGCCGCAGGTGCAGTTCCGGGATCGCCTCCAGCAACAGGTTAACGACCATACCGTCGCGAACAGCCTCATACAGACCGACTTTTACCTTCGCAACTTTCTCGCCAGGCATGTCTGCCAGTTGCAGCACCAGATCGTCAGGATCACCTGTACACAACGGCGCAGCACGATAGTCCGCCGCCTCAGGCAACGTACCTTCAATCTCGGCCAGCGCACAGCTAACACCAAATGCGACGGCAGGCAGCGTTGGTAAGGATGAATCCCCCTGTAGCCAACCGTTAACCCAGGCCAGCAGCGCAGTTTGCGCCTCTTCCCAGGTTTCCTGGCTGAAGCCCGGAAGTGGCGAGATCTCTCCCCACCCTTCGCGTTCGCCGTCACGAAGACAAACGTACAGCCCGTCACGCGTTTTTAACCGCCTGTCACGCAAAATCACCCCCGCGTCCATGGGGATCTGCCAACGGTATACCTGCGCGCTACGCATTACGGATTCCGTTTGAATTTGCTGAAGTCAGGCTGGCGTTTCTGGTTAAAGGCGTTACGGCCTTCCTGACCTTCTTCCGTCATGTAGAACAGCATGGTCGCGTTACCGGCCAGCTCCTGCAGACCCGCCTGACCATCGCAATCGGCATTCAGTGCAGCTTTCAGGCAACGCAGCGCCATCGGGCTGTTTTGCAGCATTTCACGACACCAGCGCACAGTCTCTTTTTCCAGATCGACCAGCGGAACCACGGTATTGACCAGGCCCATATCCAGCGCCTGTTTTGCATCGTATTGACGGCACAGGAACCAGATTTCACGTGCTTTTTTCTGACCTACGATGCGTGCCATGTAGGACGCGCCCCACCCGCCGTCGAAGGAACCGACTTTCGGGCCAGTCTGACCAAAGATGGCATTTTCAGCCGCAATAGTCAGATCACACATCATGTGCAGCACATGACCACCACCGATGGAATACCCGGCTACCATCGCGACAACCGGTTTCGGACAAGTGCGGATTTGGCGCTGGAAGTCCAGAACGTTCAGATGATGCACTCCGGAATCATCCTGGTATCCGCCGTAATCGCCACGTACTTTTTGATCGCCACCCGCGCAGAACGCTTTATCGCCCGCACCGGTCAGAATAATCACGCCAATATTGTCATCATAGCGAGCATCCGCCAGCGCCTGAATCATCTCTTTGACGGTGACAGGACGGAAAGCATTGCGTACCTGCGGACGATTAATGGTGATTTTTGCGATACCGTCGGTGGATTTCTCATAGCGAATGTCGGTGTAGCCTTCAGAGCAGTCGAGCCATTCTACCGGTGCGTAAAGCATTGTTTCATCAGGATAGATCATAAAATGTCCTATAGTCAGCGACGCAGAATCTGAGCCAGACAGTGCACCACGCCAGCGGGATTCTCCCGATGCGCGTTGTGTCCGGCATTACGAATCACATGGTTCGGTACGGATAGTTCCGCCGCCAGAGCGCGGAATTTATCGTCACGTTCACCACATAAATAATAAAACGGAAATGTGCGCGTTTTCAGTTGCACACGTAAATCAGGTTGTACGGCCAGCGAGGTGGCTTCCAGCATTGCCGCCAACGTTTCACCCTTATTCTGGCAGCGTAAAGCGACCAGCGCCTCTCTTTCGGTCATATCCAGCGAAGCGAAAACCGGTTGCTGGTACCAGTCATTAAATACATCGTGCAACGGCTCACGGCGAAAACGTGCGGCCCAACGTCCATCTGAAAGACGACGCTGAACGCGCTCATCTTCGTGTTGTAAGCCCGGGTGCCCACCTTCAACAACCAGACCGCAGAGTCCCGGCATCCCCTGACAGGCCGCCATCATTGCGACTCTGCCGCCAAGCGAATATCCCACCAGCCAGTAGTTAAGTATGTTGTAACTAAGCAGCGTATTACGTAACAAATCGCTGACGTCATCGAATCCGTTCACGCTGATATCAGCAGAACCGCCGTGGCCAGGCAGGTCGATATACAACCGCGAATAGTCCGGGAATGCTTCACCGACCGCCTGCCATTCCCGGCGATCACCGGAAAATCCGTGCAGGAAAACCAGCCAGGGGAAATCCACCTGACCCGTGTTTGCCTGCGCGTGCAGGATCATAGATGACTTACCTGCGCCAGCAGTTGCTGCAGGGTTTGCGCCCCGTCAGTTTCATTCACGACCAGCTCAATCACCGTTGCCACCGGTGTACGCCAGGCGTTCGTCAGTGCGTCCTCCAGTTGCGCCCAGTTCTCCGGGCGGTGATATTTGAGATCAAACATCGCCGCGGCATGCTCAAAATGGACGTTCTGCGGCATCAGGTAGAACCGTTCACGTTCGCTTTGCGGGGTTGGCAGCAGGGAGAAAATCTGTCCGCCGTTATTATTCACCACAATCAGGACAAACGGCGCGGAAACCTGGCGCAATAAGGCCAGCGCATTCAGGTCATACAGTGCCGATAAATCGCCAACAATAGCCAGCGTTGATTTCGCACTGGCACGCTGTACGCCAGCCGCCGTTGATAGCAGACCATCAATACCGCTCGCACCGCGATTGCTGTATACCGGGAAACCTGCCGGAAGCTGAGACAGCGCGTCAATCAGCCGTACAACCAGGCTGTTCCCTACGAACAACTGTCCCTGTTCTGGCAGATACTCGCGAATACGGTGCGCCAGCTGTGCTTCGCCAAACGTGTCACGGCGGGCTTCTACCGCCTGCCATGCCTGTTGCGCCAGCCGCGGGATCGCCACACACCAGGGCTGGCGTTTCTCTGCCGGATGCAGCTCCAGCCAGTCGCCCACTTTTGCTACCAGCCGACGTCCACGATGATGAGCAGGATCCAGACGTCCTTCGATATTGTCGACAATCCAGAATTCCTGGGGATCGCAATTGGCCTGCCATTGCAGCAGTCGTTTACCGGTCAGACTACTGCCGAGCTGCACCACAATCTGCGCCTGCTCTAATTCAGCTACCGCTTTCGCGTTCCCCAGCCACAGATCGGCGCAGGGCAGCGGCTGTCCGGTTTGCGACAGCACATCACCAATGAGTGGCCAACCTAACGTCTGCGCCCAGAGCGCAACTTTCTTGCCCTCTTCGGCGCTCATACGCCCGGCAAGTACCACACCACGTTTTTGCCGCCAGAAAAACCAGTCGCGCTGTTTATCACTTTCCAGTCGACGCGCTTCGCGCAACCAGGGTTTATCATCCTGCCACCAGTCACCAAGACGCTGCTGCCAGGCCAGACCCGTTTCGTCCATCTCGCCATATAAGGGTTCTGCAAACGGACAGTTTATATGAACTGCCCCGCTATGCAGCGCCGCTAAGGCGTTATCGATAGTAGACACCAGCCAGCTTGCCGGAATGTCCTGCGTCGGGCGTGGTAAAGAGAGTGTTTGCGACGGATGCGACGCAAACATGCCAGCCTGACGAATCGCCTGGTTAGCGCCACAGTCAATAAGCTCAGGCGGTCTGTCAGCTGTGAGTAAAATCAGTTTTTCACCGGTCAGCCCGGCTTCAATCAGCGCCGGATACAAATTCGCTACCGCCGTACCAGAGGTGACAATAACGGCAACAGGTTGCCTGCTGACTTTCGCCAGGCCTAAGGCGAGATGTCCCAGTCCGCGCTCGTCAAAATGGGTATGATGGATAAAAGCGGGATTTTCCGCTGCCGCTAACGTCAACGGCGTCGAACGAGAGCCAGGGGCAATGCAAACATGCCTGACGCCGTGGCGAGTGAGTGCTTCCAGAATGACCGCCGCCCAGCGTCGGTTAAATGCGCTTACTGACATGAGATTGTCCGGTATCAATATTGCGACACAGTATAAAGAATCGAATAAATGGATTTTTGATATGAGTCGGGAATATACACGAAATCATTATCCTTCCATCTGTAATAAAGTACGTAACCCTGCCGCTTTATTATCTATTTCTTGCCATTCTTGCTCAGGATCTGAACCGCGCACGATCCCCGCCCCGGCATACAGGCGCACTACGTTTGCGCTAATTTTCGCTGAACGTAATGACACGCAAAACTCGCTCTGACGCAGTGAAAGATAACCCGCGGAACCGGCATACCACTCGCGTTCAAAGGGTTCATTATGTTGGATAAATTCACGCGCCAGCTCGCGCGGAATACCCGCTACGGCTGCAGTAGGCTGTAGCTGTACCAGACAGAGCGTATCATCCGCCTGATTAAGTGCAGTCCAGATACAGCGGCGAAGATGCTGTACTTTTCGCAGTCTGAGTACCTGCGGAGGCAAGACATCGAGGGTTTGCGTACAGTTCTGCAGCCGTTGGCAAATATCTTCCACCACCAACATGTTCTCACGCTGGTTTTTATCGTCCTTCATCAGCCATTCACCAAGCTGCCAGGCGCGATGATCGTCAGGATGATTGGCGACTGTTCCGGCCAACGCTTCAGTGCGCAGTGCCGTGTCACGTCGCCTGTACAGACGTTCAGGAGAAGAGCCAAGAAACGCAGATTCGGCGGAAAACGCCATATAGAAGTGGTAACAGTTGAGATTTAAACGACGACTGGAGGCCATAACCGCCGCCGCGTTCACCGGCTGAGAGAACTGTAAATCGGTCGCACGCGCCAGCACCACTTTGTCGAGTTCTTCCTCAGCAATGGTCTGCGTGGCAAGCTCAATAAGGCGAATCCAACCGTCTTTATCCGGCCAGTGCTGCTCTCCCGTCAAAATCAGACGCAATGAGGGAAGCGGTTTTACCTGCGCAAGTGTTGAAATAAACGCAGCGGCCTGCGCGGCATCTTCACGCAACGACACGTCGCTATACAGGTGTAGTCGTAAGGTTGCAACCCCGGCACAGCGCCGCCATTCCAGGCGAGGCAGCAATAAATTACCGCGCTGCGGCTCAAACGCATTCAGGCCCCAGACGCGCAGTTCGGGGTAATTATCATGTTGGCGTAAAAACCGTTGGGCGGATTCCAGTGAGGAGAATGTCGCAACTGCGCCCAGCACAGCAGCTTCTTCATCGCCGTTACGTTGCTGCCAGTAAAACTGCGGCCAGACGGGCTGGCTGGCCAGCCATCCTAAAGCGTCAAAAGCGTCATTCAGAGGGAAAGGGATGTCATAAATACGGATGCCAGGTGCTGCCGGTATCTCTTGCGACAAAATGCGCATCAGACTTTCCAGCGCAGTAGTGATTGAATGCACGCGGACCTCTCCCTGTTAAAAACCTCTCATTATACGGGGTACTGGGTAGAAAAAGCAGTACCCCCGTATAGGGAGTGCGATGACAGCGCTATATTTATCGCCGTGCCAGCAATAATCCCATCACTAAACCGACTGTCGCCCCCACGCCGATCCCACGCCAGGGTTTTTCGTGTACATAGTCATCTGCCCGGCAAACAGCCTGCTTTGCACGATAATAGTAACTGTCAGAGGCGTGACTAACGCGGTTTCTCACATCTTCTAACGCCTGCTCAGCCCGCGCTTTCAACTCAAGGTATTTCTGGTCTGCAGGATCGCCGGAAGAACGCAGCACTTCTTCCAGCGTTTCGCTCAACAATTCCAAATCGTCATCAATACGTGATTCGTAAGAATGAAAAGACATTATATTCCCCCTTTCTATTGACGTACCCGCTAACTATAGACGACTGGGGCTGTTTACGCTTGATGCCCCTCACGCGCCATACCGATGTGTGGAATACCATCTTCGTCATAGATCTCCGTGACTGGAACGAAACCAAATCTCGCATAGAACGATTGCAAATGCGCCTGAGCCCCCAGGTATAACGCCTTATGCGGCCAATGCTGTGTACAGGATGCCAGCGTTTGCGTCATTAACTGCTGCCCCAATTTTTCACCGCGTAGCGCTTCGCGTACAATCACCCGGCCAATTACAACTGGCTCCAGATCATCGTCACTTTTCAGAATCCTCGCATACGCCACCAGTTCATCATTGTTCCATCCCAGTATGTGACGGTTCTCCCCGACTAAGTCGTCGCCATCCACGTCCTGATACGGACATTGTTGCTCAACAACAAATACCGCGCAGCGAAGCTGAAGAATGGCATACAGCTCCTGAACACTCAGCTTTGCATGATGGAGATCTTGCCAGTGGATCATTGTCTGCCCCTTTGTTGTGATAACCTGAACACCCTGCCTCATTGATGGCGAAAAGTGTAACGTAAAGATGGAACTACTATTTTTAGGTACGTCTGCGGGAGTTCCCACACGCTCTCGCAATGTAACGGCAATATTACTGAATCTGCAACACCCGACTCAGGCAGGTTTGTGGCTTTTTGATTGCGGCGAAGGGACGCAGCATCAAATGCTTAGCACCCCGTTCAACCCGGGCAAACTTGATCGTATTTTTATCAGTCATCTGCATGGCGATCACCTTTTTGGTTTGCCAGGGCTGCTGTGCAGCCGTTCAATGGCGGGGAACGTCCAGCCGCTGACGCTTTACGGTCCGAAAGGATTACGGGAATTTACCGAGACAGCCCTGCGACTAAGCGGCTCCTGGACCGATTACCCGCTGGATATTGTAGAAATCACCGCCGGGGAGATTCTCGACGATGGCCTGCGTAAAGTGACCGCGTTTCGACTGGAACATCCGCTGGAGTGCTACGGTTTTCGTGTTGAAGAGCACGACAAACCCGGCGCACTTGATGCCAACGCGCTCAAAGCGGCGGGCGTTAAACCAGGCCCTTGTTTTCAGGATCTCAAAGCGGGAAAAACGATCGTACTGGAAGACGGGCGCACAATTAACGGGGCCGATTTTCTCGCCCCGGCAATTAAGGGAAAGTCCGTCGCCATTTTTGGTGATACCGGCCCCTGTGCAAGCGCTATTGAACTGGCAAAAGGGGTGGACGTGATGGTGCATGAAACCACGCTGGACGCCTCTATGGAAGAAAAGGCCAACAGCCGGGGGCACAGTTCTACCCGTCAGGCCGCACAGCTGGCACGGGACGCCGGTGTGGGCAGACTCATCATGACCCACGTCAGCTCACGCTACGATGCAAAAGGCTGCCAGCGGTTACTTGAAGAGTGCAGAGCACTGTTCCCGGCAACGGAACTGGCTCACGATTTCGCCATTTTCACCGTTTAACGCTTTATTTTTCCGCCTCAGTGCCGATAACAGTGGAAAGGCTGGCTTTCACACTGAGGACAGGATGAACAATTTCCAGAAAGATATTGATGACAGGACCAATCTAACCCTGTCTAACCGCTTTGAGCTGCTGCTGTTTCGCCTCGGCAAGTCGGTTGAAGAGCAGAAATCAGAGCTGTTTGGCATCAACGTTTTCAAACTCCGTGAAATCGTTCCGATGCCAACATTTACCCGCCCTGCCGGCATGAAGGCTCCGCTGTTAGGCATGGTGAATATCCGGGACCAGGTGATCCCGGTGATCGACCTGCCTGCTGTCGCCGGGTGTAAACCTGAAACCGGGCTTAATATCCTGTTGATCACAGAGTACGCCCGCAGCGTACAGGCGTTTGCGGTGGAGTCAGTCGAGAACATTATGCGCCTCGACTGGCAGCAGGTGCACACTGCTGAGAAAGCCGTCAATGGTCGCTACATCACCAGTATTGCTTGTCTGGACGACGACAAAGAAACCAACAATTTGGCGCTGGTGCTTGATGTCGAACAGATCCTGTATGACATTGTGCCGTCCAACCACGATTTACGTGCAACCGACCTGAAAACCAGCAAATTCAATATCACGCCGGGTGCGGTGGCCATTGTTGCGGAAGACTCCAAAGTTGCCAGGGCGATGCTGGAGAAAGGACTGAACGCGATGGAAATTCCGCATCTGATGCATGTCACGGGCAAAGATGCCTGGGACAAAATTCAGCAACTCTCCGAAGAGGCACAAGCGGAAGGTAAGCCAATCAGTGAGAAAATCGCCCTGGTGCTGACCGATCTGGAAATGCCGGAGATGGACGGTTTTACGCTTACCCGTAAGATAAAAACCGACGAGCGTCTGAAGAAGATCCCGGTTGTTATCCACTCTTCACTTTCCGGTAGCGCCAACGAAGATCACGTTCGCCGAGTGAAAGCAGATGGCTACGTGGCTAAATTCGAAGTCAATGAGCTTTCTTCAGTCATTCAGGAAGTGATGGATCGTGCGGCGAAAGATGTCAGCGGACCGCTGGTAAGTCGCCAGCTTTCCGCCTGATAGCTTTGCCCCCATAAAAAAACCCGCCGAGGCGGGTTTTTTCGTTTCAGCGTGTCGCTTACATCAGCGGCGCCGCCAGCTGCACGATGCTGATCAGCGGTTGCGGATAGACACCGAGGATCAGAACCAGCAGGGCAGAGATCAGCACCACGATACCGCCCGCGCTGTACTGCCAGTTAGACGGTGCATCGCGGTTCAGTTGCTGCGGAGCACTCAGGTACAGGCTCACAGCAACGCGCAGGTAGTAGTACAAACCAATCGCGGAACCGACCACCACCGCGGCAACCAGCCACCACAGGTTAGCCTGTACACCGACCGCCAGTACGTAGAACTTACCGATAAAGCCCAGCGTCATCGGGATACCTGCCAGAGACAGCATCATCACCGTCATCACAGCCGCAAGGATCGGGCGATGCCAGAACAGACCACGGTAGGAGAACAGTGAATCAGCATCCGGACCACGATACGGGCTGGACATCAGGCTGACCACACCGAACGCACCAAGGCTGCTGAACAGATAACCGGCCAGATACACGCCTACCGCTTCCATCGACATCTCGCCGCTTTGCAGCGCAATCAGCGCCACCAGCAGGTAGCCGAGGTGAGAGATAGAGGAGTAACCGAGCAGACGCTTAATGTTGGTCTGGCTCAGCGCCATCAGGTTACCGAAGATGATGGACGCGAAGGCAATCACACCGAGCACAATACGTACCGCTTCGCTGTCGCCAACCGGCGCGTACAGGAACAGACGCATCACCACGCCGAAGATAGCGATTTTGCTCGCCGTCGCCAGGAAGGTGGAAACCGGGGCCGGAGCGCCCTGATATACGTCTGGCGTCCACAGGTGGAACGGCACCAGTGAAAGTTTGAAGCCGAGGCCCACGATCATCAGACCGAAGCCAGCCAACAGCAGCGGCTCATGCAGCATACCGTCGCCGAGGCTCTTACCAAGTGCAACGAACGACAGGTTGCCGGACTGTGCATACACCAGCGCCATACCAAACAGCAGGAATGAAGACGCTGCGGCAGACAGGATGGTGTATTTGATACTGGCTTCCAGTGAACGCTTCTGACGGAAGGCATAACCGACCAGGCCAAACAGCGGCAAAGAGATCAGTTCGATACCGAGGAACAGCGCCGCCAGATGGTTAGCGTTAGCCAGCAGAATACCGCCCAGTGCGGCAATCAGCACCAGCAGGTAGAACTCTTCCCGGTTGTCGTCGTAGCCTTCCAGCCATGGGTAAGCAAAGGTACAGGTAGCAAGACTCGCCAGCAGTACCAGCCCGGTATAGAGCATGGCGAAACCGTCGACCCGCATCAGCGGGGTGACGTCCATGGCGCCCGCCTGGCCAACAAACCAGAGCGAAACCAGCGCGGCGTTAAGACCAATGACCGACAGCGTGGCATTGAGGAAGTGATTGCGTCGCCACGCAATGGAGAGCATCACAACCACCACCGTCAAGCCGACGATCAGCAGCGGTAGCAGCGCAATCAGGTGTTGTGGAGTTATTGTCATGGCGATTTACGGCCTTGTAGTAGTAACGGAATTAACAAACCACTGCTGGATGTTGCTCATCGCAGAATGCGAGGTATCCAGAATCGGCTGCGGATAGAAGCCAAGCAGTACCAGAAGCACGACCAGCAACAGGATGATAAACAGCTCACGCAGCGACATCCCTGGCAGTTCAACACTGGCAATCTGGCTTTTCGCCTTACCAAAGTAAGCGCGATGCAGCATCGCCAGCGAGTATACAGAAGCAAACACCAGACCAAAGGTTGAGATCACCGTAATGACCGGAACCACCTGGTAGCTGCCGAACAGAATCATGAATTCGCCAACAAAGTTACCTGTACCAGGCATACCCAGCGTACAAACGGCGAAGAACATGGACAGTGCAGGCAACCATTTCATTTTGCCCCACAGGCCGCCCATCATACGCATATCACGCGTATGCAGACGCTCGTATAACTGTCCACACAGAATGAACAGACCGGCTGCGGACAGACCGTGAGCGATCATCTGGATCACCGCACCCTGGTACGCCAGCTGGCTGCCCGTGTAGATAGCAATCAGTACGAAGCCCATGTGCGATACCGAGGTGTAGGCAATCAGACGTTTGATATCGTACTGATTAAAGGCCATCCACGCACCGTAGAAGATACCGATAACGCCGAGCCACATCGCGATAGGTGCGAACTCCGCCGACGCGTTCGGGAACAGCGGCAAAGAGAAGCGCAGCAGACCGTAGGCTGCGGTTTTCAGCAAGATCCCCGCCAGGTCAACGGAACCTGCGGTCGGTGCCTGGGAGTGCGCGTCCGGCAACCAGCCGTGCAGCGGAACCACCGGCATTTTCACCGCGAAGGCGATGAAGAAGCCCAGCATCAGCAGATATTCCACACCGTGGGACATCGGGGTATTCAGCAGTTCTTCGTAGTTGAAAGTCCAGACGCCAGTGGCTTTGTAGTGCACAAACACCAGCGCCAGGATGGCGATCAACATCACCAGACCACTCGCCTGGGTGTAAATGAAGAACTTGGTTGCCGCCGTGATACGCGTTTTACCGTCAGAGGCTTTATGCCCCCACAGCGCGATCAGGAAGTACATCGGCACCAGCATCATTTCCCAGAAGAAGAAGAACAGGAACATGTCGATGGCAAGGAACACGCCGATCACGCCGCCGAGGATCCACATCAGGTTCAGGTGGAAGAAGCCCTGGTATTTTTCGATTTCATTCCAGGAGCACAGTACCGCCAGAACACCGAGCAGACCGGTCAGCACCACCATCAGCAGCGATAAACCGTCGATGGCTAAGTGAATAGAGATGCCGAAACGCGGGATCCACGGCAGGATAAACTCAGACTGCCACTGCGGAATGCCAGCGGATTGCGTCAGTGAATAGCCGCCCTGCAACCACAGTTGCAGACCAAGCGCCAGCGTCAGTCCCATGGTAATCAGCGCTATCCAGCGCGGCACCTTCACGCCAAAGCGTTCGGTCTGCCAGCACAGGAAGCCACCGATGAAAGGGATTAATATCAACCAAGGTAATAACATGGTGATCTTTGTTCCTTGTTTAAGTCCCGTTCAGGCTATCTCACTCGTCATAGAGAACCCCGGCTGTGCTCGCAACCCTCACGTACTTCAGTACGCTCCGGTTGCTGTGCGCAGGCGGTGTCCACTCTGACTTCGCCGATAACGCCTGTCCTTTTGGACCTGATTTTCAACGAATTTTAATAATTCTCTTTGGGTTTGTTGTGTCGGGCACAATACCAACCCTCAAACTCAACGCAGTACCATCAACAGTGCCAGCACAACGACAGCGCCGATGCTCATTGATGCCACATACCAGCGCAGATAGCCGTTCTCGCTTAACAGCAGACCTTTACCTGCAAAGCGGGAAAGGATAGCCGGGATGTTCATCATTGCGTTCAGCGGATCGCGTTTCAGCAGCCAGGCGATGCCGAGGAACGGCTTAACGAACACTTTGTCGTACAGCCAGTCAAAGCCCCAGGCGTTATACCACCAGGTACCCAGCAGGCGGCCCGGCGCACTGTTGGCAATCGACGTCACCAACGTACGTTTACCCAACCACAGCCATGCTGCGATCAGGATGCCCGCAATCGCGACGATACCGGAGGTAATTTCCAGCGTCATAACACGACCATGCTCAAGCTCAGTCGTTGCAGGCAACACACCCTGCAGCGGCGGCACAATCAGCGCACCAACAAAGGTGGACAGAATCATCAGCACAATCAGCGGCAGATGATGGGTAATCCCCTTCCCTGCGTGAGCGTGAATTTGTTCTTTACCGTGGAACACGATGAAAATCATACGGAAGGTGTACAAAGAGGTCATGAACGCACCGACCAGACCTGCAACCATCAGATTGATATGACCGTTCGCCATCGCACCGGCCAGGATCTCATCCTTACTGAAGAAGCCTGCGGTAATCAGCGGCAGAGCCGACAACGCCGCGCCACCAATCAGGAAGCAGAGATACACCAGCGGAATAGACTTACGCAGGCCGCCCATCTTGAAGATATTCTGTTCGTGGTGGCAGGCAAGGATAACCGAGCCGGATGCCAGGAACAGCAGCGCTTTAAAGAAGGCGTGCGTCATCAGGTGGAAAATCGCCGCATCCCATGCCTGTACGCCAAGCGCCAGGAACATGTAGCCAATCTGGCTCATGGTGGAATACGCGAGAACGCGTTTGATGTCGGTCTGTACCAGTGCGGCAAAACCCGCCAGCACCAGCGTGATAGCACCAATAATCCCTACCAGATGCAGAATTTCCGGGGTCATCAGGAACAGACCGTGGGTGCGTGCAATCAGGTAGACACCGGCGGTAACCATCGTCGCGGCGTGGATCAGCGCAGAGACAGGTGTCGGGCCCGCCATCGCGTCTGCAAGCCAGGTCTGCAACGGCAGCTGCGCAGATTTACCCACCGCACCGCCCAGCAGCATCAGGGTTGCCCACATCAGCATATTGTTACCGTCTGCAAAGTGCGCAGGCGCCAGTTCCACCATTTCGCGGAAATTCAGCGTACCCAGCTCGTTGTAGAGGATAAACAGTGCGAAGGCGAGGAATACGTCACCGACACGGGTTACCACGAAGGCTTTCATTGCCGCTGCGCCATTCTTCGGATCGGTATAATAGAAACCGATCAGCAGATAGGAGCACAGGCCCACGCCTTCCCAGCCGAGATACATCAGCAGCAGGTTATCCGCCAGCACCAGAACCACCATGCTGGCGATAAACAGGTTGGTGTAGGCGAAGAAACGAGAGTATCCCTCTTCACCGCGCATATACCAGGAGGCGAACATGTGGATCAGGAAACCGACGCCGGTTACCACGGAAAGCATGGTCAGCGACAAGCCGTCCAGCACCAGGTTGAAACCGATGTTGAAATCACCGACGGACATCCACGTCCACAGTGGCTGGCTGTAGGCCTGCTGGCCATTAGCAAAGAAGTCAACGCCAACAAACGCGGTTACCAGTGCCGCCAGGCCAATCGACCCGACGCCCACGGTCGCGGACAGATTTTCTGACCAACGACCGCGAGAGAACGCCAGCAATACAAAGCCAATAAATGGCAGAATAATGGTTAAGGCAAGCATGTTCATCCACGCATCTCACTTACTGAATCGATGTTCAGGTTCTGGCGACGGCGATGGAGTTGCAGCAACAGCGCAAGTCCAATGCTCGCTTCAGCAGCCGCGAGGCTGATGGCAAGAATGTACATCACCTGACCATCGGTCTGGCCCCAGTAGCTTCCGGCGACCACGAAGGCCAGCGCAGAGGCGTTAATCATGATTTCCAGCCCGATCAGCATAAACAGCAGATTGCGGCGGATAACCAGACCCGTTAAACCCAGTACGAATAAGACAGCCGCGAGGATCAGTCCATGTTGTAAGGGGATCATGCGTGCTCCTCCGTTTTTCTTTTCGCGCGGTCATCCGTGCGGTTGCTCAGCACTTCACCTGAACGCTCTTCGCGACCGACGTGGAAGGCCACAACCAGACCCGCCAACAACAGCATCGAAGCCAGTTCAACCGCCAGAACATAAGGTCCAAACAGGGAAATGCCGACAGCTTTCGCGCTGATCGGTGTACCGTCGATGCCCTGATCGTTAACACCCAGGATGGCATACACAATGACCACCAGCATGATGGCCGACAAAATCGCCGGACCAATCCACACCTGCGGCTTCAGCCACTGACGTTCCTGTTCGATTTCAGAACCACCGAGGTTGAGCATCATCACCACGAACACGAACAGCACCATGATGGCACCCGCGTAGACGATAATTTCCAGCGCACCCGCGAAGTAAGCGCCTAACGAGAAGAACACCCCAGAAATCGCCAGCAGCGAAATAATCAGGTACAGCAGTGCGTGTACCGGATTGGTGTGGGTGATCACCCGCAAGGTTGCGAGAATGGCTATCAGGCCACAGATATAAAAAGCGAACTCCATTGCCCCTCTCCTTACGGTAACAGGCTCTTGACGTCGATAGGCTTAGCTTCGTTCTCTGCTTCGCCTTTATCTTTGCCGTCGATTGCCATACCTGCCATCCGGTAGAAGTTATATTCCGGGTATTTGCCCGGACCGGAGATCAGCAGATCCTCTTTCTCGTAAACCAGGTCCTGGCGCTTGTACTCACCCAGCTCGAAATCTGGAGTCAGCTGAATAGCGGTTGTCGGACAGGCTTCTTCGCACAGACCACAGAAAATGCAGCGTGAGAAGTTAATGCGGAAAAACTCCGGATACCAGCGGCCATCTTTCGTCTCTGCTTTTTGCAGAGAGATACAACCAACCGGACACGCTACCGCACACAGGTTACAGGCAACGCAGCGCTCTTCACCGTCCGGGTCGCGCGTCAGAACGATACGACCACGAAAACGGGGCGGTAGATAGACCGGCTCTTCCGGGTACATCTGCGTTTCGCGTTTTGCGAACGCATGCAGGCCGATCATCCAGATACTACGAAGCTGGGTGCCTGCACCTACAAGTAATTCTTTTAAGGTCATGGTCTTTGTGTCCCTTATTGCGCCTGCCAGAGAATGACAGCCGCCGTTACCAGCAAGTTGACGAGCGTCAGCGGCAGACAGACTTTCCAGCCGAAGGACATTACCTGGTCATAACGAGGACGCGGTAACGACGCACGAATCAAAATGAACATCATCATGAAGAACGCGGTTTTCAGCGCGAACCAGACGAATGGCGGTAAGAACGGGCCATGCCAGCCACCGAAGAACAGAGTAACCATCAGCGCAGAAATGGTGACGATACCGATGTACTCGCCCACAAAGAACAGACCGAATTTCATGCCGGAATATTCAATGTGGTAACCATCGGCCAGTTCCTGCTCGGCTTCTGGCTGGTCAAACGGATGACGGTGACACACCGCTACGCCCGCGATGGCAAAGGTGACAAAACCAAAGAACTGCGGAATAACGTTCCAGATGTCGGCCTGGTTATTGACGATGTCGGTCATGTTAAATGAACCGGCCTGCGCCACTACGCCCATCAGAGACAATCCGAGGAACACTTCGTAGCTCAGCGTCTGCGCAGACGCACGCATCGCACCGAGCAGCGAGTATTTGTTGTTGCTCGACCAACCGGCGAACAGCACCGCGTAGACCGCGAGGCCTGCCATCATCAGGAAGAACAGGATCCCGATGTTCAGGTCAGCAACCACCCAGTTCGGACTCACTGGCACAATAGCAAAGGCCAGCAGCAGCGAGGTGAAGGCGATCATCGGTGCCAGGGTAAAGATGACGCGATCCGAGAATTTCGGGATCCAGTCTTCTTTAAAGAACATCTTGATCATATCCGCAACCAGCTGGAGCGAACCGCCCCAGCCCACACGGTTCGGTCCGTAACGGTTCTGGAACAGACCCAGCAGACGACGTTCACCAAAGCTCATGAATGCCCCGCAGGTGACCACCACCAGCAGGATCACCACCGCTTTGAGAATGCTCAGCAGGATCTCAATCAGATCGGGTGTAATCCAACTCATTGTTGTGCCTCCTGCAGATCCTCAAGACGCGCACCTGCCAGAACTGGCGCGATGCCAGGCATGCCCATCGGCAAACCAACCTGCCCTGCCGTTAAGCCTTCAGCGATTTCAACTGGTAATGTGACCGTGTTGCCATCGTAGCTGAAAGAAACGCGCGTGCCGGTGTTGACGCCCAACTTCGCGGCATCTGCCGGGTTGAGTTTGATGTACGGCTGCGGCATGCGGGTCTGGAAGACCGGTGCACGCTGGGACATTTCATCACTACCAAACAGATGGTAGTACGGTGCGATACGCCACTGACCATCCTGCGCCTGGAAGCTCGCCGGAACGGTAGTGAAGTAATCCAGGCCACCTTCAGAGGCTTCAATCAGACGCACGCCCGGATCGCCATGACGCAGTTTACCACCCACTTCATCCTGGAACTTGTTCCACGCCTGTGGGGAGTTCCAGCCTGGTGCCCAGGCAAACGGAATTTGTGAACGCGGTGCAGACGGCTGGTTGTTCCCTTCCATCGAGAAGGCGAACATGGTGTCTTTATCCTGCGGCTGGCGCGGCTCGTGTACGCTGATGTTAGCGCGCATTGCCGTACGACCACTGTAGCGGTGCGGTTCACGTGCCAGTTTCTGTCCACGGATGCGGAAGCTGGCATCCGGCGCAGCATCTTTAATACCCGCCAGCTGCGGCAGCTTCTCAACGACCGCGTCGATAACGTGGTCGAGCTGCGTCCAGTCCACTTCACGGCTCTGTACGGTGCTGTGCAGCGAATGCAGCCAGCGCCAGCTTTCCAGCATGATGGTGTTGGCTTCGTAATAGGACGGGTCATAGACCTGGAAGAAACGCTGGGCGCGGCCTTCGTTGTTAATCACCGTACCATCGCTTTCGGCGAAGCTTGCGGCGGAAAGCACCAGATGGGCGTTTTCCATAATAGCCGTACGCTGATGGTCAATGACCAGTACCAGCGGCGCTTTCGCCAGTGCGGCGTTCACACGCGTTGCTGAAGCATGGCGATGCAAATCGTTTTCCAGCACCACAACGGCGTCAGCACGACCTGTTTCCAGTTCAGTCAGCGCATCATCAAGGGAACCACCGCCAATCATGCCCAGGCCCATGCTGTTAACAGAGCGGGCAATCATGGTGATGCCGACGTCTGCGCCACGGCCTTTCAGTGCTTTCGCCACGTTAGCAGCAGCCTGAATCACTTCAGCGCTCCCGGCGTTAGTACCGGAAATAATCAGCGGCTTCTTCGCCCCGGCCAGTGCCTGAACAATAACGTCAATTTTGTTCTGCAGGTCACGGTCGATGCCGTCAACCGCCGGTGCGTTGTTATCCAGCGCATGGGCGATAGCGAAACCTAAACGCGCCTGATCTTCAACCGGTGCACGGTAGGTCCATGCCGCGATATCATCCAGACGGGTGTTATCGACGTTGGTCACGAACAGCGGATGTTTGGCACGCTGGCCAATGTTGAGGATGGCTGCAATCTGCCAGTCGGCCACTTTCTGTGCCGCTGCCATTTCACGCGCTTTCCCCTTCACCGCCTGACGCACAGCCAGCGCAACACGCGCCCCGGTCTGGGTCACATCTTCACCCAGCACCAGGACTGCGTCGTAAGATTCGATTTCACGCAGAGCCGGGGTATGAATACCGCCGTCACGCAGCACGCTCAGCGCCAGTTGCAGACGTTCCTGCTCACCCTGGGCGATACCGGTATAGAAGTTATCCGCACCCACCAGTTCACGCAGCGCGAAGTTGCTTTCAACGCTGGCTCGCGGAGAGCCGATACCGATCACTTTCTTCGACTGACGCAGAATATCTGCCGCCCCCTGCATCGCCTGCTCAGCGTTGAGGGTGATCAGATCATCGCCACGACGCTGTACCGGCTGACGCGGCCTGTCTTTCAGGTTCACGTAACCATAGCCAAAACGACCGCGATCGCAGAGGAAGTAGTGGTTTACGGTACCGTTGTAGCGGTTTTCGATACGACGTAGTTCACCGTAGCGCTCACCCGGGCTGGTGTTACAACCAATGGAACACTGCTGGCAGATGCTCGGCGCAAACTGCATATCCCATTTACGGTTATAACGCTCGGAGTGCGTTTTATCAGTGAACACACCGGTCGGGCAGATTTCCACCAGGTTACCGGAGAATTCGCTCTCGAGAGTACCGTCTTCCGGACGACCGAAATAGACGTTGTCATGTGCGCCATACACGCCCAGATCCGCGCCATCGGCGTAATCTTTGTAGTAACGCACGCAGCGGTAGCAGGCGATGCAGCGGTTCATTTCGTGAGAAATGAATGGCCCCAGATCCTGATTGCGGTGAGTACGCTTAGTAAAGCGGTAGCGACGGAAGCTGTGACCGGTCATAACCGTCATATCCTGAAGGTGGCAGTTACCGCCCTCTTCACAGACCGGGCAGTCGTGTGGGTGGTTAGTCATCAACCATTCCACCACGCTTTCACGGAATTGCTTCGCTTCTTCGTCGTCGATAGAAATAAAGGTGCCTTCGGTAGCCGGTGTCATACAAGACATCACCAGGCGACCACGCGTATCTTCCGCGTTTTGATATTGCTTCACCGCACACTGGCGGCAAGCACCGACGCTCCCAAGCGCCGGGTGCCAGCAAAAGTATGGAATATCAAGGCCGAGAGACAGACAAGCTTCCAGCAGGTTGTCCGCTCCGTTGACCTCATATTCTTTGCCGTCTACATGAATCGTAGCCATAGTCAGCATGCTTCCAGTTGGCTCGGTCATAACCGAGCGTTAATCGAATTTCTTATCGCGACACAGGGTTACCCTGTAATCACCAGCGCTCTTTCAGCAGGTTCGGCTGAATACCACTAATTACGTGGGTATTGCTGAAAGTCTGCTTAATGCCAGCTTCGAATTCTTCGCGGAAATATTTAATGGCGCTCTGCAGCGGTTCAACCGCACCCGGTGCGTGCGCACAGAAGGTTTTACCCGGACCGAGGAAACGACACAGTTGCTCAAGTGTCTCGATATCCCCCGGCTGGCCTTCACCACGCTCCAGCGCACGCAGAATTTTCACACTCCACGGCAGGCCATCACGACATGGCGTACACCAGCCACAGGATTCGCGGGCGAAGAACTCTTCGAGGTTGCGCACCAGCGGTACCATGCCAATCTCGTGGTCAACCGCCATCGCCAGTGCCGTACCCAGACGGCTGC
The DNA here is from genome assembly GCF_046555775.1 of Citrobacter sp. U14242. NCBI lineage: Bacteria > Pseudomonadati > Pseudomonadota > Gammaproteobacteria > Enterobacterales > Enterobacteriaceae > Citrobacter > Citrobacter sp. U14242. Next base: position 303,422 of record NZ_JBKGLW010000001.1, on the reverse strand, counting down.
CCGCTTTACCGATGCTTTCGAACTCCATCGGCAGGTCGAGGTGCGCTTCGGTGAGGAAGTCAGTACCCGCACCACCTGGCTGCCAGGCTTTAAACTTCAGGCCATCGCGCATGCCGCCCGCATAATCTTCGAGGATTTCACGCGCAGTAGTGCCAAATGGCAGTTCCCACAGTCCCGGATTCTTCACGCGACCGGAGAAGCCCATCAGCTTGGTGCCCGCGTCTTTGCTCTTCGAGATGTTCTGGTACCACTCCACGCCCTGATCGAGAATTGCCGGAACGTTACACAGGGTTTCGACGTTGTTAACGCAGGTCGGTTTACCCCATGCGCCAGAGCTTGCCGGGAACGGCGGCTTGGAGCGCGGGTTCGCGCGGCGACCTTCGAGGGAGTTTATCAGCGCGGTTTCTTCACCACAGATGTAACGCCCTGCCCCGGTATGCACAAACAGCTCGAAATCGAAACCGGTGCCCATGATGTTTTTACCAAGCAGGCCAGCTTCGGTGGCTTCAGCAATCGCACGACGCAAATTCACAGCCGCTTCGATATACTCACCGCGCAGGAAGATGTAACCACGGTACGCTTTCAGCGCAAACGCGGAGATCAACATACCTTCCACCAGCAGGTGCGGCAGCTGTTCCATCAGCAGGCGGTCTTTATAGGTGCCCGGCTCCATTTCATCGGCGTTACACAGCAGGTAACGGATGTTCATGGATTCGTCTTTCGGCATCAGGCTCCACTTCAGACCGGTGGAAAAGCCCGCGCCGCCACGCCCTTTCAGGCCAGCGTCTTTTACCTGGTTAACGATTTCATCCGGTGACAGCCCGGTCAGGGCCTTACGCGCACCTTCATAACCGTTCTTGCTACGGTATTCGTCCAGCCAGACCGGCTGTTTATCATCGCGCAGACGCCAGGTCAGCGGATGTGTTTCGGGAGTACGGATAATGTCTTTCATTTATACCGCTCCAACAGTTCGGGAATGCCTTCCGGGGTCAGGTGAGCATGAGTATCTTCATCGATCATCATGTTCGGCCCCTTGTCGCAGTTCCCCAGGCAACAGGTCGGCAGCAGCGTAAAGCGACCATCAAAGGTCGTCTGCCCCGGCTTGATGTTGAGTTTTTTCTCAAGCGCAGCCTGGATCCCCTGGTAGCCATTGATATGGCACACGACGCTGTCGCAATAGCGGATCACGTGGCGACCTACCGGCTGGCGGAAGATCTGGCTGTAGAATGTCGCAACACCTTCGACGTCGCTTGCCGGGATACCCAGCACGTCAGCGATCGCGTAGATCGCCCCATCCGGCACCCAGCCACGCTGTTTCTGAACGATTTTCAGCGCTTCAATGGACGCCGCACGCGGGTCTTCGTAGTGGTGCTTCTCGTGCTCAATCGCTTCACGCTCAGCCGCACTCAGCTCAAAAGCCTCGGTTTGTGGTTGTTGATTCTCGTGCATAATTAGCGGTCCACATCTGACATAACAAAATCGATACTACCCAGATGGACGATCAGGTCGGACACCAGGCTGCCACGTACTGCTACCGGGATCTGCTGCAAGTGCGCATAACTCGGGGTACGGATACGAGTACGGTAACTCATGGTGCTGCCATCGCTGGTCAGGTAGTAACTGTTGATACCCTTGGTCGCTTCCACCATCTGGAAGGACTCGTTCGCCGGCATAACCGGGCCCCACGAAACCTGCAGGAAGTGGGTGATCAGGGTTTCGATATGTTGCAGCGTGCGCTCTTTCGGTGGCGGCGTGGTCAGCGGGTGATCCGCTTTGAACGGGCCTTCCGGCATGTTATTGAGGCACTGCTCAAGGATGCGCAGACTCTGACGCAGTTCTTCAACTTTCAGCATCACGCGGGTATAGCAGTCGGACACACCGCCGCCAACCGGAACTTCAAAGTCAAAGTTTTCGTAGCCAGAGTACGGACGTGATTTACGCACGTCAAAATCAATACCCGTCGCACGCAGCGCAGCACCGGTACAGCCCCAGTCCAGCGCTTCTTTTTTGCCATATGCGGCAACGCCCTGAGAACGGCCTTTCAGGATGGTGTTGCGCAGTGCGGCTTTCTCGTAGGAATCCAGACGCTTCGGCATCCAGTCGAGGAAGTCACGCAGCAGTTTGTCCCAACCGCGCGGCAGATCGTGTGCGACGCCACCGATACGGAACCAGGCCGGGTGCATACGGAAACCGGTGATCGCTTCGACGACGTCATAGATTTTCTGACGGTCGGTAAAGGCGAAGAATACCGGGGTCATTGCGCCGACGTCCTGAATGAACGTAGAGATGTACAGCAGGTGACTGTTGATACGGAACAGTTCGGAGAGCATGACGCGAATCACATTCACGCGATCCGGTACGGTAATGCCCGCCAACTTTTCGACCGCCAGCACATAAGGCATTTCGTTTACGCAACCACCGAGGTATTCAATACGGTCAGTGTACGGAATGTAGCTGTGCCAGGACTGACGCTCACCCATCTTTTCAGCACCACGGTGGTGGTAGCCGATGTCAGGTACACAGTCGACGATTTCTTCGCCATCAAGCTGCAGGACAATACGGAACGCACCATGGGAAGACGGGTGGTTAGGACCGAGGTTGAGGAACATAAAGTCCTCATTTTCGGTGCTACGCTTCATGCCCCAATCTTCTGGCTTGAACGTCAATGATTCCATTTCCAGATCCTGTTTGGCTTTGGTCAGCTCAAACGGATCGAATTCAGTCGCACGCGCTGGATAGTCTTTACGCAGCGGATGGCCTTCCCAGGTATGCGGCATCAGCAGACGCGTCAGGTGTGGGTGGCCTTCGATATCGATGCCAAACATTTCCCAGGTTTCACGTTCATACCAGTTGGCGTTCGGGAAAAGTTTGGTGAAGGTCGGTACGCGCAAGTCGTTCTCAGACAATGCCACCTTGAGCATAATATCTCGATTGCGTTCAATGGAGATCAGGTGGTAGAAAACGGAAAAATCCGCGGCAGGTAATCCTTCGCGGTGCGTACGCAGACGTTCATCCATGCCGTGTAAGTCAAACAGCATGACATAAGGTTTCGGCAGTCTCTTTAAGAAATCGCCAACTTCGAGTAACTGTTCACGCTTGACCCAGACAACGGGTACCCCGGTGCGAGTCGCCTGAACGGTAAAGGCATCCGGCCCAAAACGGTTGCGCAGTTCGCCAATGACCGGGTCATCGAGGTGATCCCGTGTTTGCCATGCAGCGTCTTGCGCGGTTAAGTCGGTCATATTGTTCACCATTGCAAATGGTCCGTGGTAGTCGGCAGTGCTTCGCGCTATTTATGTAGTGATAAGCGAAGGAAGTTCTGCTGCCGACAGGCGCAAATTAAATCTCGTCTGGTGTACGAAGATTCGTTACAGCAATACGTTCGCCGCGTTTACGCTCGCGTTCTGACTGCATATTGGCGCGATAAACGCCCTGATCGCCAACCACCCAGGAGAGCGGACGGCGTTCTTTGCCAATGGAGTCTTGCAGCAGCATCAGTGCCTGCATGTACGCTTCCGGACGCGGCGGGCATCCCGGGATGTACACATCTACCGGAATAAATTTATCAACGCCCTGCACGACCGAGTAGATATCGTACATACCGCCGGAGTTGGCGCATGCGCCCATGGAAATAACCCATTTAGGTTCCAGCATCTGATCGTAGAGGCGCTGAATAACCGGGGCCATTTTGGTAAAGCAGGTTCCGGCCACGACCATGAGGTCAGCCTGACGCGGTGATGCGCGCAGAACTTCCGCACCAAAACGGGCCACGTCATGCACGGCGGTAAACGAGGTCACCATTTCTACGTAGCAGCAGGAAAGGCCAAAGTTATATGGCCAAATTGAGTTTTTACGGCCCCAGTTAACCATGTCATGCAATTTGCCCATGAACACGTTTTTGTTAACTTCTTGCTCCAGGGGGTCGGTTACGATCTCCTGTTTTTGCAGGGGGTAACGGTCGTTCTCACCGTTAGGATCTATGCGGGTGAGCGTATAATCCATCTTAATGCCTCGCGGTTAGCGTTGACGATTAGCGATACTGTTCGTTTCCGGGTTCATACGCTCGCGGCGTGAACGCGCGGGCGTCCAGTCCAGCGCGCCAATACGCACCAGATAAACCAGACCTGCCAGTAACACAAAAATAAAAATTGCAGCTTCCACAAAGCCAATCCAGCCGCTTTCACGGATAGAAGTTGACCATGCGAACAGATACAGCGCTTCAACGTCGAAGATAACGAAGAACATGGCTACCAGATAAAACTTGGCAGACAGGCGCAAGCGGGCGGTGCCGACCGAGTCGATACCTGATTCAAACGGCACGTTTTTAGATCTCGCGCGTGCGCGACCACCTAAAAACCAACCGCCGACGAGCATCAGGCAGCACAGGCCAATGGCGACAATAAGAAAGATAGCGAATGCCCAGTGATGAGCGATGACTTCAGTGGATGTTGACATACTCATTGCTTACTCATCAAAAGTAGCGCCAAATTCTCTGCTCTTTTCGGCAGATGAGCGCCACATCGATTCATGGGGAGGAATAAAAAAAACCTTACAATCACTGTAGAAAATCATTTATACAGCCAATTGATGGGGTTTTTTACTCCTTTCAATAACCTTTTGTCAACTTTAACAAAAGTTTCCTCACATTATTTTACACTGCTCCAACTTCATTAACATAAAGTGCTCTTTAGACTCATTTCGATCGTGTCATCAGTCAATTTCAATGTTGTTGAATCGTGTCCGTAGTGAAGTAAAAAAGATAATACACGTCTATTTTGACAGGAATTCGCACAGATGCCTCCCCCTAAATGGGAGTATTTTCTTGATCTGTGACACGCTTTTGTTAATTCACCATAAAAAACAGCAACAATTTCTCTAGTTTTTTAACATGGAAATGAATAGCGCCTCGGGTGATTATTTTTTGCACTACTTGCAGGTGATTTTTTTACCTACTGATTTTGTTAATTTTTGGTATACAAAATGGCATCTCCGACCATTATTTGCATAAAAAAAGAGCCGCTGGATGTTTTTTCATCACCAGCGACTCTTTTTTGCACTTACATTTTATAACGATTATTTATGGTACATCACTCAAAATCGCCTTCAACTATCAGTGAATCGTCTCCCCCTTCAGGGGTAAACTGGTTGTATTGCCAGGGATTTTGATAGGTCTGCATCGACTTAAAGATCACCTGAGCCAGCTCATTTTGTGAGGCAGGGTCGCAGCACAGCAAGTACTCCGTTTCCGGCAACGGTGGTAATCCGTCCGCCGCACCCAGTACGCGTAAATCCGGGCTCATCATTTCTACAGGACGAGCAGTCACTCCCAACCCCGCCTTCACTGCCGCACGCACAGCCGCTAATGTTGAAGCAACATAGGCCAGACGCCACGGGATCTGCGCCGCGTTCAGTGTTGCCAGTACCATATCGCGGAACGGACTCGGATCGTCCAGCAGTACCAACGGTACCGGTTCACCTTTTTGTAAAATATATTCGGCCGCACAATACCAGTGCGTAGGAGAGGTACGCAGATTCAAACACTCAAAATCGCCTGGCCGATTGGTCGTCACCACCAGATCAACTTCTTGTGACTTCAGCATATCCACCATGTAGGCGTTGCGTTTCACTCTGACATCCAGCGCAAGCTTCGGATAAACCGAACTTATCCGGTTGAGCAGAAAGGGAAGGATGGTATCCGCTGACTCATCAGAAGCGCCAATAGTTAACACTCCCTGAAGATTGTTAAACATTAATGATGAGCATGCCTCATCATTAAAACGCAATATTTTTCTGGCGTAACCCAGCAACTGAATCCCATGCTCGGTCAGTAGTTTGTTACGTCCATGGCGCGCGAACAACTCTTTCCCCACAAGTTGCTCGAGGCGTTGCATTTGCTGACTCACCGCAGACTGAGTGCGACATACCGCAGCTGCCGCAGCCGCGAAGGTATTCAGATCGGCAACAGCAACGAAGGTTCTCAGCAGATCGAGGTCGAGGTTAATTATCGGACGATTTGCATTTATCATAATTTTTCACTTACTCGCGGGTCATACCGGGTTAATGCTGTGCATTCAGAAACAAACAACTCCATTTGTAATGGACCTCCCTCGCAGTTTCACCAGGTGTAACCAGGTGAAAATAAGGATGTATTTACTTTAACAAACGAAACAATTCCCTTTCAGCGCTATATAATCCCCGTGACACTCATCGGAATATAGCAACGAGAAAGAGTCATTTTTTTAGCTGTTGGATGATTCTGACTAATGGAAAACATGTAAATTTTGTAAATTTAAAAAATAGTTAACGAACACTAATTTACACATTAAAAACTAACTTTTCAGTATGTTAGAAACTCTCAACTAACATTAGAATTATCTCAAAACACACGTTTCGCACCATTTCATGGGACTTATCTTAACCTAAAACCACTATATTTATAAGTGTTATCGCGAATTAATCGAAGCAAAAAGGTGTTAACTCAGACTGGCGGTTTTCGTATTATTAACGCGTTCAATAAATACTGTTTAAATATTAAATAATAATTAATTAAGAATGCCACCATTCATTAATTATACTTAACAATAGATTCACACCGCGCCGTTATCAGATCAGGCCGATAACAGTTTGTCAGGCTGAGACCTCAGTATTTTCGAATTGCGCAAACAGCAGATACTGCCAACCGCACACTGACTTGCACATCTCACTATTTTTAGCCAAACAAATCACCACACCCGAGTCGACATTGTGAAACATATAACCACAAAATACAAAATATTAAGATTATAATTCCACATTAGTTTAATTATTTAGTTATTAACAGTTAATTATAATCTCGCAACTTTCGAAATCTTCTACTAAAGACCCTTCAAAACTCACCGTCGGGGGAGTACATTGTTCTGTGCTGACTTCCACGGCAGGGAGTGGCATTCACAGCTAAAAAGGTCAAGATTCATGTCCCCCATTGAAAAATCCAGCAAATTAGAAAATGTCTGTTATGACATTCGTGGCCCGGTTCTGAAGGAAGCAAAGCGCCTGGAAGAAGAAGGCAATAAAGTTCTGAAACTCAACATCGGCAACCCTGCGCCATTCGGGTTTGAAGCACCAGATGAAATTCTGGTCGATGTGATCCGCAATTTGCCTACCGCACAAGGGTATTGCGATTCAAAAGGTCTTTATTCAGCCCGCAAAGCGATCATGCAGCATTACCAGGCCCGCGGGATGCGCGATGTTACCGTGGAGGACATTTATATCGGTAACGGCGTTTCTGAATTAATCGTTCAGGCGATGCAGGCATTGCTGAACAGTGGGGACGAAATGCTGGTTCCTGCGCCTGATTACCCGCTGTGGACAGCGGCAGTATCGCTCTCTGGCGGTAATGCCGTGCACTACCTGTGTGATGAATCATCAGACTGGTTCCCGGACCTTGATGATATTCGGGCAAAAATCACCCCGCGTACGCGAGGGATCGTCATCATCAACCCAAACAACCCTACCGGCGCCGTCTACTCCAAAGAGCTGCTGATGGAGATTGTTGAGATTGCTCGCCAGAACAACCTCATTATCTTTGCTGACGAGATTTACGACAAAATTCTTTATGATGACGCGGAACATCATTCTATTGCTCCACTGGCCCCGGATCTGCTGACCATCACCTTCAACGGCCTGTCAAAAACTTACCGCGTTGCGGGTTTCCGTCAGGGCTGGATGGTACTGAACGGACCGAAGAAACACGCCAAAGGGTATATCGAAGGTCTGGAAATGCTGGCCTCCATGCGTTTATGTGCCAACGTTCCGGCGCAGCATGCCATTCAAACCGCGCTGGGTGGATACCAGAGCATCAGCGAATTTATCATGCCAGGCGGACGTTTGTATGAACAGCGCAACCGGGCCTGGGAACTGCTCAATGATATTCCTGGCGTCTCTTGTGTAAAACCGCGTGGTGCGCTGTATATGTTCCCGAAAATTGATGCCAAACGCTTCAATATTCATGATGACCAGAAAATGGTACTCGATTTTCTGCTACAGGAAAAAGTCCTGCTGGTTCAGGGCACCGCATTCAACTGGCCGTGGCCGGATCACTTCCGTATCGTCACGCTACCGCGTATTGATGATATTGAAATGTCGCTGAGCAAGTTTGAGCGTTTCCTGTCCGGTTATCACCAGCTGTAATAACCTAGAGTGCTACCGAGATTTGCATCCGGTAGCACTCTCTGCGCAAAATACCTTTACTGAAGTCACTGAGTAAGGGTTGTTATGAAGCAGAGCCATTTTTTTGCCCACCTCTCCCGTCTGAAACTCATTAACCGCTGGCCGCTGATGCGCAACGTGCGCACCGAAAACGTGTCTGAACACAGTCTGCAAGTGGCGATGGTTGCGCATGCGCTGGCGGCAATCAAGAACCGAAAGTTTGGCGGCCAGGTTAACGCTGAACGCATTGCCCTGCTGGCGATGTACCACGACGCCTCCGAAGTGCTGACCGGTGACCTCCCTACCCCGGTGAAATACTTTAATTCGCAAATTGCCCAGGAATATAAAGCTATCGAGAAAATTGCCCAGCAGAAACTGGTCGATATGGTCCCTGATGAACTGCGAGATATTTTTGCGCCGTTAATTGATGAACACGCCAGCAGCGATGAAGAGAGAGCGATCGTTAAACAGGCCGATGCGCTTTGCGCCTATCTGAAATGCCTTGAGGAACTTTCAGCCGGGAATAATGAATTTAAGCTGGCGAAAACACGGCTGGAAAAAACGCTGGAGTCACGCCGCAGTGAAGAAATGGACTATTTTTTAGCCGTATTTGTACCGAGTTTCCACCTCTCGCTGGATGAAATCAGCCAGGATTCTCCTTTGTGATGTTTCGCCGGATGGCGGCTAACGCTCATCCGGCGCAGAGGTTAAAAAATCAAAACGGGAACAGCATAGGGATCATCACCACACACACCGCCATCACGATCACCGTAAATGGCACCCCAATTTTCACAAAGTCGCTAAAACTGTAGTTACCCGGCCCCAACACCAGCGTGTTGACAGGTGATGAGACTGGCGTCATAAAGGCTGCAGATGCCGCCATCGCAATGACCATCGCAAAAGGATAGGGTGAAACCCCCATCGACTTCGCCGCCGCCAGCGCAATCGGCGCCATCAGCACCGCTGTTGCAGTATTCGAGATAAATAAGCCAATGGTCGCGCACAGGACAAACAGACAACCCAGCATCATGTACGGGCCATATCCCCCACCGACGTCCATGAGTCCTTTTACGACCAGATCGACACCGCCGGTTTTTTGTAAAGCCAGCGCGAAAGGCATCATCCCGACGATCAAGATAATGCTTGGCCAGTGGATCGCCTTATAGGCGCTTTCTGCATCAATACACCGGAATTTCCCCATCAGCAGGCAGGCGATAATTGCGGCCACCGTATTGGGTATTTCATCCGTCAGCATTAACGCAACCATCAGCACCAGGCAGAAAATCGCATGCGGTGCCTGACTGTGCGCCGGAGATGCCTCACTGACTTCAACCGGCATGTTCAACACCACAAAATCGCGGCCTTTTTTCCCAAGCGCGGTGATCAGTTTCCAGTTCCCCACGACCAGAATGATATCGCCCATCAGCAACGGTTCATCCACCACCGCGCCGTCCATCGCCGAACCATCACGCTTCACCCCGACGACGTTCAGGCCATACCGCGTACGAAACGCGATTTCCCGTACCGTTTTACCGATTAATTCTGATTCAGGGATCAACGAAATCTCCGCCATCCCCACATCGAGCGCCTGTTCGGAAAAATACTCGCCGCGCAACACCATCGGCTCCAGCAATTGTTCACTGCAGAATTCGCGCAGATCGACATCAGCAGCGGACATATCAATGAGCAAAACGTCACGGGCACGGAACTCAGAGACCCCATTAACGTCCACAATCACGCGCCGAAAGCGACGCCAGCGCTCAACACCAATCACGTTCGCCCCGTAGCGCTCACGCAGCTTCAGGTCGTCAAGACGCTGGCCAATCATCGGCGAGCCGGGACGAATAGCCAGGCGGCGGGCGCGCCCCGTCAGACGGTACTCTTTGATAAGATCGCGAAAGGTCCGGCGTTTCCAGCCATCCCCCTGCTGCCCGGAGTCCTCACCCTTGAGCATAAAACGCATCAGCAACATGTAAATAATGCCGAGCACCAGAACAACCAGCCCCAACGGCGTCACACTGAAAAAACTGAAGCCGTTAAGTCCTTCGCGCAGTAACTCACTGTTGACGACCAGGTTCGGTGGTGTCGCTACCAGCGTCATCATGCCACTGATAAGCCCCGCGAAGCTAAGCGGCATCATCAGGCGTGAGGGAGAGGTTTGCATGCGCATAGATACGCTTAAAACAACAGGAATAAAAATCGCGACTACACCGGTGGAACTCATAAAGGCACCGAGCCCGGCGACGGTGATCATCAGCAAAACCAGCATCTTGACTTCACTACTGCCGGCAACCTTCACCAGCCAGGCCCCCATCACCGTTGCCACCCCGGTACGCACCAGGCCGTCCCCAATGATAAATAAGGCCGCTATCAAAATAACGTTAGGATCGCTGAAACCCGAAAAAGCCTCTGAGATGCTCAGTGTTCCACTCAGAACAAAGGCAATGATGACCAACAGAGCAACTGCATCCATACGTACTCTGCCAGTGGCAAACAAAACGACGGCAATCGCCAACAATGAGAGAACCCATATCAATTCACCGTTCACAACATATCCTTGTTAAATGAGAGGGATGGATTGAGTTTGCCATAAAAAAGCCCCAACAGTCTGGGGCTAAATCACGATCAGGTATTTCTTATAACGACCACATTCCCGTTGGGTTGCTTGGTCACGGAAATCTGTTCCAGACTGGTCAACGAAAAGTCGACCTCATCCAGACGCGGCGTGTCCGACGGCGCGTTGACCGCGATCACATGACATCCGGCAGCCAGGCCAGAGAGCACCCCAGCGGGCGCATCTTCAACCACTGCACACTCCTGCGGTGCAAGACCTAGCAGTTGAGCGCCTAACAGATATGCATCTGGCTCAGGTTTGCCTCTCTTTACCCGCTCAGCGGTGACAAACACTTCAGGTGCGGGAAGGCCTGCAACACGATGGCGTGCCCGCGCAACGGGCATCGACCCCGAGGTCACAATCGCCCATGGAATGCCCGCTTTATTGAGATGGTTGAGTAAATCAATCGCCCCCGGCAGCGCGACGATCCCAGCGGTTTCCGTGGCCTCTATTTGCTCCAGGCGCGTAAACTCCGCAGCGATCTCCGCCTCTGACTTGCCCACCATAAAGTGTCGCAGAGAGGTAATGGCCTGCTTACCGTGAATAAATCCCAGCACCTCGGCGTGATCGAGACCAAAACGATCGGCCCAGTTGCACCATGCTCGTTCTACCGCAGGTAAGGAATCGACCAGCGTCCCATCCAGATCAAACAGAAAGCCTTTGCACTGCACGCTCGCCCCCTCAGGCATTAATGATTTGGTTAATTTCATTCGCGCTCAGGTGATACTGACGCGGGCAGGAGTGCCAGACATTCAGCATGCGCTGATATTTTTCCCACATTGGGGTCTGAGCGTTGAAGCCATGTGTACCGGCATCAAAATGGGTATAACGGCCTTCCACGTTCACCATAAAACGAACGTACCCGAGGAAACGGGCTTCCGTTGCGGCATCAAAGCCAAGGAACGTCACGCGGCGTTCATCAATAGCCTGTGCATCTTTAAGATTAGTCCAGGACACGTGTAATGCGTGATACATCTCCATAATATCGATAATCGTACGACAGGTTTCTTCCGTCAGCTCACCAAACTCACGATCCAGCTCGCGCATCTGCAAGCCGTAACCGCGTTCAATAATCGTCTGCAAACGACGATAACGCTCGGCGTTGGTCGGATCGAGCATGGTCATCATTTTGTACTGGTTCGACAAAATAAGACGTTGAGCGTTGGTCATTTCCATTTGGGACTCCTGTATCACTACTACTGCGATGAAAAAAAAGAAGGCAACTTGTGCCTTCTTTTATATGCGTAATCAGGGGTCAATTACAAATCATCGAGGAAAGTTTTATCCAGTTGTTTGAAGGCGCGCTTAAGCGTGTCAGCCAACGCCTGATAATCCGGCTTCCCTTCAACCGGCGACAACGCCTGTCCGGCTTCTTGTAATTTCCCCCGAACTTCGTAGAACCAGTTGAGAATCGAAGGCGGCAGTGGTGTAACGGAACGTTTACCCAGCCACCACATGCCCTGCATTGGCAGGCTCAGCGCAAACAGCGCCGTTGCCACAGCCGGTCCCAACTGACCACCTAACGCAATTTGCCAGCATAACGTAAAGACGGCGATAGGTGGCATAAAGCGAATCGCATATCGTGTCATGCGGATCACGCGATTCTCAACAAAAACAGGCGCCAGGCGCTTTTCCATTGGCCACGTCTTTGCGTAGTGCTGTCCCCGGCGAAACAAGCTAAAAAAATTGACGGAGCGATTATCCGGTGTCGACATGGCGGTTACCTCAACTTCACATATAAAAATTAAAAAATTTGTGCAAAACAACAACTATAAGGGACATCGTTCAAAACATTTTGTCTTCGATACCCACAATCAGGTATCCTGTGTCGGCCTGTAAGGCCTTTAGTCCAAAATCATTGAGTCGTCAAATTGGCATACAGTATGCCATTGGCTGAAAAATACGCAAAATGACATAGACTCAAAGGTATTTATTCCATCGTGCCCAAAAAGACCATGGCGCATGATGTTAATCATAAACGTCGGTGTCATCATGCGCTACGCTCTATGACTCCCTGACGTTTTTTTAGCCACGTATCATAAATAGGTACTTCCATGTCGAGTAAGTTAGTACTGGTTCTGAACTGCGGTAGCTCCTCACTGAAATTTGCCATCATCGATGCAGTAAACGGTGAAGAATACCTCTCTGGTTTAGCCGAATGTTTCCATCTCCCAGAAGCACGTATCAAGTGGAAAATGGACGGCGGTAAACAAGAAGCGGCTTTAGGTGCAGGCGCCGCTCACAGTGAAGCGCTGAACTTTATCGTTAACACTATTCTGGCACAAAAACCAGAATTGTCCGCGCAATTGACTGCAATTGGTCACCGTATCGTACACGGCGGCGAAAAGTATACCAGCTCCGTGGTTATCGACGATTCCGTTATCCAGGGCATCAAAGATTCCGCTTCTTTCGCACCGCTGCACAACCCGGCTCACCTGATCGGGATCGCAGAAGCGCTGAAATCCTTCCCAAGCCTGAAAGACAAAAACGTGGCTGTGTTCGACACCGCGTTCCATCAGACTATGCCGGAAGAATCTTACCTCTACGCTCTGCCGTACAGCCTGTACAAAGAGCATGGCGTTCGTCGTTACGGCGCGCACGGTACCAGCCACTTCTTCGTGACTCAGGAAGCGGCAAAAATGCTGAACAAACCGGTTGATGAACTGAACATCATCACTTGCCACCTGGGCAACGGCGGTTCTGTTTCTGCAATCCGTAATGGTAAATGTGTTGATACCTCCATGGGTCTGACCCCGCTGGAAGGTCTGGTGATGGGTACACGTTCCGGTGACATCGACCCGGCAATTATCTTCCACCTGCACGACACCCTGGGCATGAGCGTTGACCAGATCAACAAAATGCTGACCAAAGAGTCTGGCCTGCTGGGTCTGACCGAAGTCACCAGCGACTGCCGTTATGTTGAAGACAACTACACCACCAAAGAAGACGCTAAACGTGCAATGGACGTTTACTGCCACCGTCTGGCGAAATACATCGGTTCCTACACCGCGCTGATGGATGGTCGTCTGGATGCGGTTGTCTTCACCGGTGGCATCGGTGAAAACGCAGCGATGGTTCGTGAACTGTCTCTGGGCAAACTGGGCGTTCTGGGCTTCGAAGTTGACCACGAACGTAACCTGGCCGCACGTTTCGGCAAATCTGGTTTCATCAACAAAGAAGGTACCCGTCCTGCGGTGGTTATCCCAACCAACGAAGAACTGGTTATCGCGCAAGACGCGAGCCGTCTGACTGCCTGATTTCACACCGCCAGCCTAGCTGGCGGTGCTGTTTTGTAACCCGTCGAAACCGACGGTAACGAAAGAGGATAAACCGTGTCCCGTATTATTATGCTGATCCCTACCGGAACCAGCGTCGGCCTGACCAGTGTCAGCCTTGGCGTGATCCGTGCTATGGAACGCAAAGGCGTTCGTCTGAGCGTCTTTAAGCCAATCGCTCAGCCTCGTGCCGGTGGCGATGCACCAGACCAGACTACCAGCATCGTGCGTGCTAACTCCTCTCTGCCAGCCGCTGAGCCGCTGAAGATGAGCCATGTTGAATCTCTGCTGTCCAGCAATCAGAAAGATGTGCTGATGGAAGAGATTATCGCGAACTACCACGCGAACACTAAAGATGCTGAAGTTGTACTGGTTGAAGGCCTGGTCCCAACCCGTAAGCATCAGTTCGCCCAGTCTCTGAACTACGAAATTGCGAAAACGCTGAACGCGGAAATCGTCTTCGTGATGTCTCAGGGCACCGATACTCCGGAACAGCTGAACGAGCGTATTGAACTGACTCGCAGCAGCTTTGGCGGCGCGAAAAATACCAACATCACCGGCGTTATCGTTAACAAACTGAACGCACCGGTTGATGAGCAGGGCCGTACCCGCCCGGATCTGTCCGAGATTTTCGACGACTCTTCCAAAGCGAAAGTGATCAAAGTTGATCCGGCTAAACTGCAAGAATCCAGCCCGCTGCCAGTCTTGGGCGCGGTGCCGTGGAGCTTCGATCTGATCGCAACTCGTGCAATCGATATGGCGCGTCATCTGAACGCCACCATCGTTAACGAAGGCGATATCAATACCCGTCGCGTGAAGTCTGTAACGTTCTGCGCACGCAGCATTCCGCACATGCTCGAGCACTTCCGTGCAGGTTCCCTGCTGGTAACGTCTGCCGATCGCCCTGACGTGCTGGTTGCAGCATGCCTGGCGGCCATGAACGGCGTAGAAATCGGCGCCCTGCTGCTGACTGGCGGCTACGAAATGGACGCGCGCATCAACAAACTGTGCGAACGTGCATTCGAAACGGGCCTGCCGGTATTCATGGTGAACACCAACACCTGGCAGACCTCTCTGAGCCTGCAGAGCTTCAACCTGGAAGTTCCGGTTGACGATCACGAGCGCATCGAGAAAGTTCAGGAATACGTTGCAAACTACATCAACGCTGACTGGATTGAATCTCTGACCGCGACCTCTGAGCGCAGCCGTCGTCTGTCTCCGCCAGCGTTCCGTTATCAGCTGACCGAACTGGCGCGTAAAGCCGGTAAACGTGTTGTTCTGCCAGAAGGTGACGAACCGCGTACCGTTAAAGCAGCGGCTATCTGTGCTGAACGTGGGATCGCAACCTGCGTACTGCTGGGTAACCCGGATGAGATCACCCGTGTTGCCGCGTCTCAGGGCGTTGAACTGGGCGCTGGCGTAGAAATCGTTGACCCAGATGTGGTTCGCGAAAGCTACGTTGCTCGTCTGGTCGAACTGCGTAAAAACAAAGGCATGACCGAAACCGTTGCCCGCGAACAGCTGGAAGACAACGTAGTTCTCGGTACTCTGATGCTGGAACAGGACGATGTTGACGGCCTGGTTTCCGGTGCTGTTCACACCACTGCGAACACCATTCGTCCACCGCTGCAGTTGATCAAAACCGCGCCGGGTAGCTCTCTGGTGTCTTCCGTGTTCTTCATGCTGCTGCCGGATCAGGTTTACGTTTACGGCGACTGCGCAATCAACCCGGATCCGACCGCAGAGCAGCTGGCAGAAATCGCCATTCAGTCCGCGGACTCCGCGATTGCCTTCGGTATCGAACCGCGCGTAGCAATGCTCTCCTACTCCACCGGCACCTCTGGTGCAGGTAGCGACGTAGAGAAAGTTCGCGAAGCGACCCGTCTGGCTCAGGAAAAACGCCCTGACCTGATGATCGACGGCCCGCTGCAGTACGACGCCGCCGTTATGGCTGATGTAGCAAAATCCAAAGCGCCGAACTCGCCGGTTGCAGGTCGCGCTACCGTGTTCATCTTCCCGGATCTGAACACCGGTAACACCACCTACAAAGCGGTACAGCGTTCTGCCGACCTGATCTCCATCGGGCCGATGCTTCAGGGTATGCGCAAGCCGGTGAACGACCTGTCTCGTGGCGCGCTGGTAGACGATATCGTCTACACCATCGCTCTGACCGCGATCCAGTCTTCCCAGCAACAGAAGTAATCAACGAAATATCGCATTTCGTAGTAAAACCGGCCAGTGGAAACACTGGCCGATTTTATATATGCGATATTATGCATTATTTCTGTGCCGGTGAAGGTGAAGTCGGCTAGTGAATTTATGCCCATGGCTTTGGCTTTCATCCTTAACAAGGCCAAGCGCCTTTCTGTAACCATAGATTGGACTCGACTGATCCGTTTCTCCATAAATATAGCTTTTTTCGAGAGGCACCTGTCCACACGCTGATATGGAGCGAAGTAGGTTATCTGCGTTATTTAATTCCATTTTTAATTTCTTATTACCACGAAGATCATGTGGATTTTTCAGTAACTCAGTAACTAACTTAACAGCTCCTCCAAGTTTTTCAGTAATGCCTTTTTGAACATTCGCGACTTCGCTCATCAGTTGTCCTTTACACTCTAATTCCACATTTTGCCCATCAGGAGTATTCATATTGTTGAGTAACGGCATAACTATACTTTCACAATATTTCAGAGTGTTTATCAGGTCGAGACTTATCTTATTGTTATCAACCAATTGTTGATAGAATTGTTTGAGTGTTGGAATAACTCGCTCTGTAATATTGCGTTCTAGTTCATTTTTTGCCGCACAACTCATTCCAGTCTGTTGATAGCATAAGAAATTATTCTCTATGTCTTGAATGCTATTGTTTTCATATTTAGCCGCTTCTGCAAGCGCTTGATCAACGTAAATTTCTGCGTTATTAATAGATATTTCTTTCAGATCCAAACTGTGGACTGTTTTTCTCAGTGCACTTATAGCTTCTTTTAATTTAGCTACAGCCTCCGGTTCCATCTGTTCGGCCAACGAAAGCTGCTCTTGCAGATCTCTCAATTCCTTTTTCGACTCAACCAGGGAATTCTGAATCTCCTTACGTTGCTCCTGCAACGCCGGCTTCTGTGTCTGCAGTTCCGCCATCAGTTTAGCGGAGGACCCTTTAAGCTTTTCTGACAGCATATTTGGGGATAATTTATCCTTATCATTTAAATGCGCCCCGACATCTTTATAGTAAGCGCCGAGTGTCTCATTTATATTTTCAATAGTTTTGGCAAACGCGTTGCCATACATATGTTCTGTCTCAATCATACCGTCAATTTTGGTGCCAATATAACCGACTGATTGAATTTCACTTTTTCTGGCTTCAAGTGCTTGTCGTTCTGACCTATTTAAATGCTCGTCCCCTAATTTAACATCAATTTCTTTAACTGCATCATTTATATCGCCTTTATGTTCGATAACATCCGAGCAGAGTTTTTTATTTTCAGCAATATTCTCATTAAGACTAGATACGAACCTGGGGTTATACATGACAAATGGAGTAAGCTCACCACGATAAACCTGAAAATTCTCCTGAGCCTTATAAAGCTCAGACTTATCCTCAGGGAACGCCAGGCATACCTGACCGGCCGCTGGTAAAATCGCATTTGTATTTTTTACAAATGCAATTAACTCTCCCGCTTTTGAAAAACCATCCATATTTTTCATAGCATCTACAAATGATTCATTTTTTACCTGAGAGCCCGTAGTAGCATTTATCCCTTTCTCTGCGGATATCGTACCCGGCGTTGGGGGTAGCGGTCTTGACTGTGTACTTACCCGGCCATTTCCACCCGGCGTTGGGGGTAGCGGTCTTGACTGTGTACTTACCCGACCATTTCCACCCGGTGTTGGTGGTTGCGCCGAAGAATTCTTGACAGAACCTAATGAACCCGCGATTACCTTATGCTCACCGTTTTCCCTGCTGACTTTGTCTGCATGCTGATGATGAAAACTCAGATGAAAATGTTTATTTATTATACTCCTGATACCCATTTGTTTACCTCTTATATTTGTAAATACAATATTATTCCTGTTTTTTGAAATATCTACTTGTTCGTATTATGCCGGGGAAATAAGATAGTTTATCGTCAGTCATAAATATGCTCTATGTATATAAAGCACTGAAGCCATATTTACACACTGATATTTTCCCCCGATTAAAATCAAGGAAGTCATTCAAAAACCACCGCCAACACCATACAGAAGTAAGAATATCATTCTGCTGACAAGATAATTTCAAAAAGTGCTCCTCATTAGCGCATACTTCCGTCGTAAGTTAACTATTTTTTGCTTAACTGCACAGCATCAATAAATGACTATTCTTCTCTTTTCATATGTTGGTTGGTTTTGCCAGGGGGATATCACTGTTGGCGAGGAATAGCGAGGCGGTGATTGGTGCACAGATAATGAGTTATCACTCATGAATAGCACCGGATGGCGAGGTTAAAGCTTATAACCCAGCCCCCGGAGACATCACCGGGGGGCTGGGTCAGCGGAATTTACTCCGCCTCTTCCTGCTTTTCGGCTTTCGCCCCTTCATTCTTAGCGTTGCGGGTCATCCACAGCGCCAGGGCTTTCAGTGAGTCCGGCGTAAATTCGTCGCAGCGCGCGGTAATTTCTTCCGGCGTCAACCAGCACACTTCACTAATCTCTTCTTCCTGCAGCGCAAACGGTCCGTGGGAAACACAGCTAAACAGCCCGCCCCAGACGCGACAGTTCTGGTCTTCAAAATAAAACTGACCGTGCTCGGCAAACGGGACACCCGCAATGCCCAATTCTTCTTCCGCTTCGCGACGCGCCGAGTCCAGAAGCTGCTCATCAGCCTGAACAACACCACCTGCGGTAGCATCCAGCATACCGGGCATAAAGTCCTTTGTCTCAGTGCGACGTTGAACCAGAATTTTACCCATACCATCGTGGACAACGATATACGTTGCACGGTGGCGCAAGCATTGTGCCCGCATTTGTTCCCGGCTGGATTGTGCAATGACTTCATTGTCTTCATTCACAATATCCACCCATTCAGTACTTGCCAAACGACGCTGTTCCACCATCAGGAAACCTTCTTTTTTCTAGCGCTCTTACGGCGCGTTTACGTTTGTGGGGTAAATTACGGATTAATCTCGACCTGCGCAATAATACTTTGATCATTGAGTGCCATCACGCTGAGAACATTATCATCCAGAATCCCGTAGCTTGCCGTAAATCCCCCTTTCGGGATGCTTACCGAACCTGGGTTAAACTGGTAGATATCCCCACGTCGCTCTGCCACCGGCAGATGCGTATGCCCGAAAACCAGCACATCGCCGGCGTTGAGCGGTGGTAAGTTATCCGGACCGAAAAGATGTCCGTGCGTCAGAAAGAGTCGCTGGCTGTCAGTCAGAATTTGCTGCCACGGTGCGGTTATTGGAAAATGCAGGAGCATCTGATCCACTTCGCTGTCGCAATTACCACGCACTGCAATTATCCGCGACGCCTGCTCATTCAAACGTTCGGCGACCTGTGCTGGCGCGTAACCCTCTGGCAGAGCATTACGCGGCCCATGGTTCAATACATCGCCCAGTATCACCAGCCATTGCGCGCCGCTTTGGGTAAACCGTTCAAGTACGCATTCCGTAGCCGGCAACGAACCATGAATGTCCGATGCGAACATCAGTTTCATCACTCACCCCTCGTTGAAAAATACCTTTCAATGATACTGGATTACGCCCCTACTTTCAGCAGGAACGCTTCGCTGAAAGCGCGATAAAACGTTGTACCGAAGCGCGCTGCCACTGGAAGGTGGCATACTCCGCAAGCTGTTCTGGTACATCATCGCCATTCAGAACCAATCGATTAAGCATTAGCGCTAAATCGCTGTCTGCGATACACCATTCACCAAACAAATTCTGCTTACCGTGCACCAGTAAACTGCCCGCCGTGGCAAACAATTTTTCCGCACTGGCCCTTCCTGCTTCCGTCAACGGACCTTTCTTCACGCCACCAAAAACCACATCTGTCGAACGCTCTTCCCGGATAGGCATCAGATCGCTACGGAGCCAGGCCTGAACCTGGCGGGCACGAGCCCTTTTTTGTAGATCGTGCGGATAAATGCGCTCCCATTGCGGCGGAGCGAAACGTTCTTCCAGGAACTCGGCAATCGCCGAGGATTCACTCAGTTCAAAACCGTCAATGTCCAGAACCGGTACACGACGCGTCAGCGCATACCCTTGCCATGAAGGTTGCAAGTGTTCACCACTATTGAGGTCGACAGTTTTCAGCGTAAAAGGCAGCCCTTTCTCTTGCAGAGCGACATAAACAGACAGCACATAAGGGGAGAAAAAGTTGGCATCTGACCACAGCGTAATTGCAGGTTTGCTCATAATGTCCTCTGAAGTGTATTGGCTTGCTTTCAAAATATAGAGTCTTTCTCTCGCTGTCACTTGATGAAAACTCACGCACGTCAGCAGCTTCTATACTTGTAGTGACCCGGTTCATGACAAAACGGACGCTGAAAATGATCGACCTCTACTACACTCCATCGCCAAACGGGCACAAAATCACACTGTTTCTCGAAGAGGCACAGTTAAAATACCGTCTGATTCATATCGATATCGGCAAAGGGCATCAATTTCATCCTGATTTTCTGCAAATCTCGCCGAATAATAAAATCCCGGCCATTATCGACAGCGCACCGGAAGATGGTGGAAAGCCAATTAGCCTGTTTGAATCTGGCGAGATTTTACTCTACCTGGCGGAAAAGAGCGGTAAGCTACTCAGCGGCGAATTACGCGAGCGCCACACCACGCTGCAGTGGCTCTTCTGGCAGGTTAGCGGACTTGGGCCAATGCTCGGACAACATCATCACTTCAGCCACTTCGCACCGCAGACTATCCCCTACGCCATTGAACGGTATCAGGTGGAAACCCAGCGACTGTACAACGTCATGAATAAACGCCTGGAAATATCACCCTGGCTGGGGGGCGATCATTACAGCATTGCCGACATTGCCTGCTGGCCGTGGATTAATCTCCACCAGCGCCAGCGTATCGACCTTGACAACTATCCGGCGGTCAATAACTGGTACGAACGTATCCGTACTCGTCCCGCAACAGAACGGGCGATGCAGCAAGCGCTGAGCGAGAAAAGTTAACGCGATTCGGTTCTCGTGTATCATGAAAAGGTTCATACATGGAGGAAACCTGCAATGTCACAACCTGACGCAATTATTCGTATAAAAAACCTTCGTCTGCGCACGTTTATCGGCATTAAAGAAGAAGAGATTCTGAACCGACAGGATATCGTCATCAATATTGCCATCCACTATCCAGCAGACAAAGCCCGGACCAGTGAAGATATCAACGACGCGCTGAATTATCGTACCATCACCAAGAGCATCATTTCGCACGTTGAGAGTAACCGCTTCTCATTGTTGGAAAAATTAACGCAAGATGTGCTCGATATCGCACGCGAACATCACTGGGTCACTTATGCTGAAGTGGAGATCGATAAACTTCACGCATTGCGTTACGCCGACTCCGTTTCCATGACATTGAGCTGGCAGCGCTAAACGTAACCCGGGAGGCGACATGCAGATTCTGATTACCGGCGGTACTGGCCTGATTGGACGTCATTTGATCCCCCGCCTGCTGGAACTGGGGCATCAGATTACCGTTGTAACACGTACTCCTGATAAGGCTCGTCAGATTCTGGACTCCCGGGTCACGCTATGGAAAGGGCTGGAAGAGCAGCAAAACCTCGATGGCATTGATGCTGTCATCAACCTTGCCGGAGAGCCTATCGCTGACAAACGCTGGAGCGCTGAGCAAAAAGAACGTTTGTGCCAAAGTCGCTGGGGGATCACGCAGAAGCTGGTTACGTTAATCCACGCCAGCAGTACGCCACCGTCCGTACTCATCTCCGGTTCCGCAACGGGGTACTACGGCGATCTGGGTGAAGTCGTGGTGACGGAAGAAGAACCGCCGCATAATGAATTCACCCATAAGTTGTGCGCCCAGTGGGAACAGATCGCCAGTGCTGCGCAAAACGACAGAACGCGCGTATGTTTGCTGCGTACTGGCGTTGTATTGGCCTCGACGGGCGGGATCCTCGCAAAGATGGTCCCACCGTTTCGTCTGGGGCTTGGCGGACCTATCGGCAATGGACGTCAATACCTGGCCTGGATCCATGTTGACGATATGGTCAACGGGATTATCTGGCTGCTGGATAACGATTTGCGCGGTCCCTTCAACATGGTTTCGCCATACCCGGTTCGCAATGAACAGTTTGCCCATGCGCTGGGTCATGCCCTAAACCGCCCGGCGATCCTGCGCGTTCCGGCGGCCGCCATGCGGCTGCTGATGGGCGAATCCTCGGTGCTGGTCCTCGGGGGGCAGCGCGCGTTGCCCAAGCGACTGGAGGCGGCCGGTTTTGCGTTTCGTTGGTACGATTTGGAAGAAGCGCTGGCCGATGTCATCCGATAATGTCTGATATCCCTTCACTGTTGCCATTGTGGTGGTATGGTTAAAAAACCGAATACCACAATGGCGACGTTATGGCGATAATATCAACACCCCGACTTACCCTCTCTTCGTACCAACTCGCTGACTGGCCTTTTTTCCAGCGGCTACGAGAAAATCCTGACGTCATGCGTTTCATGGGTGATATCGCCCCAACCAAAGATACTCGCCTGCTCTTCGCCAGACGCCTTTCCGCTCGACATACATTTGTTATCCGGGAGCACAACAACACGGCGCAACTGGGCGATATTGGCTTACAGATAAGCCATCTTTATCCTCAGGAAGCTGATATTGGCTATGCCATCACGCCGCGGGCGCAGGGGAAAGGTATAGCCAGTGAAGCCGTACGTGCAGTGTGTGATTATGCCTTTCAACAGGCTGGCGTAACGGCGATAAATGCCTATGTATTAGCCGGGAATACCGGGTCGATACGCATTCTGGAAAAAACAGGATTTATACGCACTCAGGTGCTCGAAAAAGCCTATGAAGTGAACGGCATAGCGCATGACGACTGGGTTTATCGTCTGGAGTACAGCGCGTTAAAGCGGTAGGCCCGGAAAGCGTAGTGCCTCCGGGCAACTCAATTACTTCAGTGATCCTTTAAGGAACTGCTGTAAACGCGGGCTTTGTGGGTTCCCGAACACCTGCTCCGGATTGCCCTCTTCTTCGATTTTTCCCTGATGCAGGAAAATAACGTGTGAGGAAACATGGCGGGCAAACCCCATTTCATGCGTCACGACCACCATGGTTTTCCCCTCTTCGGCCAGCTGTTGCATTATACGCAACACTTCACCGACAAGCTCCGGATCAAGCGCCGAGGTTGGCTCATCAAACAGCAGAACTTCGGGCTCCATCGCCAGCGCACGGGCAATGGAGACACGCTGCTGCTGACCGCCGGACAGATGAACCGGGTATTTCCCCTGCGCGCGCTCATCAATACCGACTTTGGCCAGATACTTCACCGCACGCTCGCGGGCTTCATGCTTGCTCAGCCCCAGCACCTGAATCGGTGCTTCCATGACGTTTTCCAGCACCGTCATATGACTCCACAGGTTGAAGTGCTGAAAAACCATCGTCAGCCTCGTACGTAACAGACGCAGCTGATTTTTATCTGCAACCTTCAACTGGCCGTCTTTGTCGCGCACCAGGCCAATATTCTGACCGCTAACCACAATCGTTCCGGCGCTCGGTTTTTCCAGAAAGTTAATGCAGCGCAGGAAGGTACTTTTACCCGAACCTGACGAACCAATAATGCTGATAACATCACCCGCGTTGGCCTGCAGCGATACCCCTTTCAGCACTTCATGTTCGCCGTAGTGCTTATGTAAATCGATAACGTTTAATTTATTTTCAGACATCGTGTTACTCGAATCATTTAGAGGATACATGCTGCAACCAGCGTTTTTCCGCTTTACGGAACAGACTAATCAGGACATACGAAATCATCAAATACAGTACAGCGGCAATACCGAATGCGGTAAATGGCTGGTAGGTTGCCGAGTTGATGTCACGGGCGATTTTCAACAAATCCGGCACCGTCGCGGTAAACGCCAGCGCCGTGGAATGCAGCATTAAAATGACTTCGTTGCTGTATGCCGGTAACGCAATACGCAGTGCAGAAGGCAAGATAATGCAGCGATACAGTTTAAAGGAAGAGAAACCGTAAGCTCGTGCGGCTTCAATCTCGCCATGTGGTACGGAACGGATGGCCCCGGCAAAAATCTCCGTAGTGTAGGCACAGGTATTAAGCGTCAATGCCAGTACGGTACAGTTAAGTCCGCTGCGGAAAAACGCGTTGAGGAAATCTGTCCCTTTCACAATCTCCAGCGTATACATACCGGAATAAAACACCAACAGCTGAACATACAGCGGCGTTCCACGAAAAATATAGGTGAACAACCAGATAGGAAACTGGATAAATTTATTGCTTGATACACGACCAATCGCCAAAAACAGTGCCAGAATCCCGCCCATCACCACCGATGAGATCAGCAACCACAATGTGATCGCCACGCCGGTAAAGCGATAGCCGTCAGTCCACAACAGGGATTTCCAGTACTCCTGAATAATTTCAATCACAGGTCAGCCCTCTTCACACCCACGGAGTAGCGGCGCTCAAGGTACAGCAGCACACCATTAGACACGGTGGTAAACACCAGATAGATGACCCCACACACCACGGCAAAATAGAACGGCTCCCAGGTACTTTTTCCGGCAAGCTGAGTGGCTTTCACCACGTCTTCAAGTCCAAGCAGTGACACCAGCGCCGTGGCCTTCAGAATAACCTGCCAGTTGTTGCCAATCCCCGGCAAGGCAAAGCGCATCATTGCCGGAAACATAATGCGGCGAAAAATTTGCGAACGGGTAAAACCGAATGCCGTCGCCGCTTCAATATGACCTTTTGGTACAGCCATAAACGCGCCACGGAAGGTTTCAGTAAAATAGGCTCCGTAGATAAATCCGAGCGTAATAATCCCTGCGACCATCGGATCGATATCAATCTGACTGATACCCACTGCGTCGGTAATCGTATTCAGCGCGATTTGTAATCCGTAGAAAATGAGCAGCATTAAGACGAGATCGGGAACCCCGCGGATAAGCGTGGTGTACCCTTCGAAAATAAGCTCCATTGCCCGGTTTTGCGAAAGCTTCGCTGCCGCGCCAACAAGGCCTATCATGACCGCCAGCACTACCGAGCTGAGAGCCAGCTCCAGCGTAACAATCGCGCCCTGTAAAATAACACCTGAAAAGCCATACAACATGCTGCCTGTCCTGTCGTGTGTGGTAGCTCTGGGCCTCTTTTCTCCCTCCCGCAGCGGCAGGAGGGAGCGGGCTTTATCAAAAAACGGGGGGATTAGCCGCCGTATACATCAAAATCGAAATACTTTTTCGCCAGCTTCTCGTAAGTACCGTCAGCACGCATCTCTGCAAATGCTTTATTCAGTGCTTCGCGCAGTTCATTATCGTCTTTACGCAGCCCCATACCGGTACCGACGCCGAACAGTTTCTCGTCTTTCACTGACGGGCCGCCGAATTTGTAATCTTTACCTACTGGCTGCTTCAGGAAGCCTTCGCTGGCCGCGACTTCATCCTGGAATGCGGCATCAATACGCCCGGCCGTCAGATCAGAATAGATATTGTCTTGCCCCTGATAGGAGACAATTTCAATGCCTTTTGGCGCCCAGTGTTCGTTACCGAACGTTTCCTGAGTCGTGCCCTGCAGCACACCGACACGTTTACCTTTCAGAGACTCAATGGTCGGCTGAATAGCGGAATCTTTAGCAACCACCAGACGAGAGTCTGCTGCATAAAGCTTGTCGGTAAAGGCAATCTCTTGCTGACGTTTTTCAGTAATGGAGAGCGACGACATGATGGCATCGATCTTCTTCGCTTTTAACGAAGGGATCAGCGCATCCAGCGGGTTTTCCACGAAGGTACATTGTGTATTGATGCGTTTGCAGAGCTCTTTAGCCAGATCGATATCAAAACCGACCAATTCACCCTGCGCATTTTTCGATTCAAACGGTGCATAAGTAGGATCTGTACCGATACGAATTTTTTGCGGGATGGCTGCAAATGCTGCGGTAGCACTGGAGAAAGCCAGAACCAGAGAAAGAGACAACACCAGTTTTTTCATAACTATCCTCAACAGACTGTCTTTTATAGGGGATCTTTACAGGACCAGGTGCAGTTATCGTGCCATTAATCAGGCCGACAAGGCAAAGCATTCTACCTTGTCAGCGGTATTTATTTGCATGAAAAGCGCTTAACTATGCAATCACGCCTATTAAAACCACGATAAAAGCACCAAAACAGTGCACTGAAATCATTATGCACCGTAATGGTTAACCCCTATGGTGCAGTCAATTCCCCGTTTCAGCGTATCAATCGCCGTAGACATTAAAGTTAAAATACTTACTCGCCATTTTGTCGTAAGTGCCATCTTGACGCAGTTCGCCCAGCGCTTTATCAAACGCCGCTTTCAGCTCGACATCGTCTTTGCGTAAACCGATCCCGGTCCCGTCGCCAAAGTATTTTTTATCTTTTACTGAAGGACCGGCAAAATCGAAGTCCTTACCTGCAGGTTGTTTCAGGAAGCCTTCGCTGGCTGCGACTTCGTCCTGCAATGCCGCATCCAGACGGCCCGCCGTCAGGTCAGAATAGATCAGATCCTGGTTCGCATAAGCCACAACATCCACGCCTTTGCTGCGCCAGTTATCATTGGCATAGGCTTCCTGCGTCGAACCTTGCAGTACGCCAACATGTTTACCCTTGAGTGAATCCAGAGTCGGTTGAATTGGGGAACCTTTCGCAGCGATCAGACGTGAATCTGCTGCGTAAAGTTTGTTTGAGAAAGC
Organism: Citrobacter sp. U14242; assembly: GCF_046555775.1. Classification (NCBI taxonomy): domain Bacteria; kingdom Pseudomonadati; phylum Pseudomonadota; class Gammaproteobacteria; order Enterobacterales; family Enterobacteriaceae; genus Citrobacter; species Citrobacter sp. U14242. Next base: position 276,451 of record NZ_JBKGLW010000001.1, on the reverse strand, counting down.
AATTTCTTGCTGGCGTTTCTCGGTGATGGAAAGCGAAGAGATGATGGCATCAATTTTTTTCGCTTTCAGCGACGGGATCAACGCATCAAAGTCGCTGGCGACCCAGGTACATTTGATCTGCATACGTTTACACATCTCATTTCCCAGATCGATATCAAAGCCGACAAAATCGCCTTTGGCATCTTTAGAGGAAAAAGGTGCGTACGTGGTGTCCGTACCGATACGAACTGTCTGCGGAAGTGCTGCGTAGCTGGCTGCGGTTGCACAGGCGCTTACCAGCAAAGACAAAGCAAGAACCGTCTTCTTCATACATAACCCTCAAGTGGCGTAATTTTATTATGTTTTACGTTGTGTTGTGTGTTTGCAGACTTTTTCATGCAGGTCTTATGCCATTTTCGCATCGATGAGGATATTCGACGTTAAATATGTTAATAAAACGTTGCAATATTGTCCTGATTTTGAAGATAGCAGGTCTGACGGTTGAACCGCAGCGTTTCGTTGCGTTTTAACGAATTAAATGTTGAGGATATGATCGCGGTTACAAAATTGCCCTGAAACAGGGCAATGGATGTTTCTTTGCACGTTGATGGAACGACTTATGCGCCCTGCCAGCGAGTGAACAGATCCTGCGGAAGGGCGATATCAAACTGATCAAGTACGCGATTAACCGTTTGATTAATCACATCATCAAGTGTCTGTGGCCGATGATAGAAGGCGGGAACGGGTGGCATAATCACCGCGCCAATTTCTGCCGCCTGAGTCATAAGACGCAAGTGCCCGAGATGCAGCGGAGTCTCACGTACACACAGTACCAGCGGACGGCGTTCTTTCAGCACCACATCTGCCGCACGGGTAAGCAGTCCGTCTGTGTAGCTGTGAACAATACCTGAAAGCGTTTTAATTGAGCATGGCAGGATGACCATTCCCGCCGTCTGGAAAGAGCCAGATGAAATACTGGCGGCAATATCACGCGTATCGTGTGTCACATTCGCAAGCGCCTGTACGTCACGCACAGAAAGGTCCGTTTCCAGCGCCAGCGTCTGTCGCGCCGCCTGGCTCATCACCAGATGGGTTTCCACGTCAGCAACGTCGCGTAAAACCTGTAACAGCCGCACACCATAAATTGCGCCACTGGCACCGCTAATCCCTACAATGAGTCGTTTCATTTTATCTTTCCATCACTTGATGGGCTAACTGTGCCGTATTTCTTTACCGCAGACAACCTGGAATCATTCTCCTCTTCAGTCCGCAAAGCAGGTTTTAGCGCATACCATGAAATCAGAATACAAACCATAAAGGCCAGTTCTACCAGCATGATCACGCCCCCTTTTTCACTGAACCAGGTTCCCACCATGATGGCAACGTTAGTGACAATAACAAACCTGGCTACCCAGGGAAAAAACGGTGAGCGATAGCGCAGTAAATCAGGGGAATACTTTCCATCATTCACAGCCTTGCGAAACTGATACTGACACCAGCCAATGGTTATCCACGCCAGACAGCCCACCTGCCCGGTACTGGCAATCAACAAAATATAGAATTTCTGTGCAGGAATATATCGAGTCAGCATCGATACCAGCGCCAGGATAACTGTTATCAGAATAGCGTAAACAGGCACACCGCTAGCGTTGGTCCTGGTGAAAACACGAGGGGCGAAACGGTCACCCGACATTGCCCATAGCATACGTGAACTGGCATAGATTGCGGAATTCGCCGCTGAAACGGCAGCAGAGAATATGACAAGCGTCATCAGTACATCTGCGCCAGACATACCAACACGTGAGAACACCCACACGAAGGGGCTGGTTCCATCGGGTATCTTTCCATGTGGATAAACCAGCGCCAGAACGGCAATCGCCAGACCGTAAAACAGAATAATACGCAAACCGATTCCCAGAATCACCTTAGGTAAGACTGTGTGTGGCGACTCCGTTTCGCCTGCCGCATTTCCAACCAGTTCTACGCCCTGGAACGAATAGATGACGATTGTCATGCAGACCAGAATTTGCTCCCATCCGTGGGGAAACCACAAACCAGCACTTTTTAACGTCGGATGCCAGCTCGCGTCTCCTGACAGCGAGAAAATCATGATCCCGCCAGCCGCGATGAAAAGCACTATCGCAAAAACCTTAATCGCAGATAACCAGTATTCGCATTCACCGAAACTTTTCGCAGAACAGAGATTGATCAGCGTTAGCACGACAAGAATGATAAGACAGAAGAAGTGGACGGGAATAACGGGGAAAAATTGATGAGCAATAAAACCCGCGGCAGTCAGATCCGCCGCCAGGGAAAACACCCAACTCAGCCAATATAACCAGCCAATGGTATAGCTCCAGATGGGATTGGGCAGGAACATCAACGCATAATGCTGAAATGAGCCCGAATGCGGAAATGCGCAGGACAGTTCGCCAAGGCACATCATTGTTGCCAACATAATCGCACCAGCGAACAGATAAGACAGTAATGTTCCCGCAGGCCCAACGCTATTCAGCGGTTCGGCAATGCCGATAAACAAACCCGTGCCAATTGTCCCGCCGAGCGACATCATCAACAAATGGCGCTTTTTGAGGTTTCGTCGTAGACCATTTTCAGGTTCGGCGGGGGGTAGCACTTGCAGGGTACTCATGGTCACTCCCTGTCTCAGATAAGGTCAGAGACGCCGCCACAGACGCATCACTGTGGCGGCAGTGGCTTAACGAATAAACCGCGTGGCAACGCCCTTCGTCTGACAGGCCATCAGAAGCCCCGTATAGTCGAGCTCAAAGCGGACGACATCCCCGACTTTCAGCGACTGCTCGCATGCTTCAATATCCACCAGCGTATGGTCACTGGTCTGTCCCAGGATGGTGATATCATCGTCGCAGGGCACGCAGTTATCTGAAGGTACATCCTGACGACCAAACGCCAACAACGCCCGCTTGCGAGTGCCATGATCAACAAAGGTTTTTGTTTGCAGGAAGGCGTCTACACCAAGTTCTCCGACGGGTATTGTCGGCTTGCTGTTCAGCTCAATAATCTCTGCCTCAAGGACATACATATCGGAACAGGCTTTTTCCACCGGCTTTGTAGAGTGATGGAATTCGTTCAAATACTTCATCTCGACATACTCAATACCGAACTCATGCAGCCCCCCGATCCGCAAATGGTTTAACCCCTGAGGCCAAATGCCTTTATCCAGTAAATGGTAGCTGGTGCAATTCCCGGCAGAGAGTCGACGAATTGGCGCACCGCTGTCCTGCTCGACTCGCGCGGCCAGTGCCAGAAAATCTTCACCATTTTTCACCGTCGGCAGGACGGTGCCATAGCAGTTGAAGTTGGTTCCCAGGCCATATAGATCCAGGCAAGGCAATTCCTGAATGAGCCGGATAGTGCTGAGAATGTGTGAATACTCGGTGAACCAGATACCTTCACGTAAATCCCCCATATCAACCATCAGCAAGACCTGATGCGTTTTCCCCTGGCGTTGGGCTTCCTGCGATAATGCCCGCAGGATGACGGGTTCACTGTTCAGACTGATATCGGCATAGCGGATAACATCTTCAATCTCACTCAGGCAAGGACTGCGGAGCAGACAGGTTGTACAGCCGATTTCACGGATTTTTTTCAGGTTATAGGTCCGCGACTCTGCAATCACCTTAATGCCGCCATTAAATACCGCCTGCGCGGTTTCAACACAGCCATCAAAAACTTTATTGACGGCCATGACCTCAATCCCACTGCTGGCTAACAGCGCTTTTTCCGTTCGGGCATTTTCTTCCAGCTTACGTAAGTTGATTTCCAGGATTGGCATATACATTTTATTTTCCTCCTGCCACGCTCAGACGAGCATTACGTTTCTGGGCCCGGTGATAGATACATTCGGCAACGATAACGGCCAGCAACGCGCCACCGACGATCTTGCCGGCGTACTGGAAATATCCTCCCATATCAATTTGTGAAGGCGGGATAAACAGCAGCGCGACAGCAAAAGCGATAGAGATAAATCCAAGCGCTGGCAGCACGGCAGGTAAGACTTTTCCGGGTATCTTGAAGCTTCTGGGCGTATCCGGTTGCGTCTGGCGCAAACGCCAGAATGCCGGGAACATCACCAGATAGGGAATGAAATAGGTGATGGTCGTCAGTGCAGTCAACATCCAGTACGCCGCGGCGACGCTTGGGGAGATAAAGGTTGAGAAACACAGAACCGTGACGATTATTGCCTGTACGATCAGCGCAAAGGCTGGCGTTTTCCAGACCGGATGCAACCGGGCAATTTTATCCCCTAACAGATTATCCTCACGTGAGGCTTCCTGAAGCATGTAGATAGGTCCTACCAGCCAGGAGTTGATCTGACCTAAAGCGCCAAAGAACATACAGATTGCCATTACCGGGATAAGCCAAGGCATATGTAACGTATCCGCCGCGGCATGCATTGCCTGCATCACGCCCGCCACAATATCCGTTTTTCCCGCGGGCAACAGGGTGTTCAGCGCCCAGGTGCCGACCATATATATCCCAACAATAACAGCTGCGGAAACCGCCATCGCGCGAGGGAAATCACGCTGCGGGTTACGCGTACGTCCGGCAATCATCGGTGCGACTTCCAGCCCGGCGAAAGCAAACATCATGCTCGACAGAAAGACGATAGTATCCCAGTGGCTCAGATCGGGAACCCAGTTCGCCGCCGTCGCATAATCGGTTTGCATCTCATGCCCGGTCGCCAACCACACGATAGCCAGGATAATCAAAATTGCTGATGGAATGAATACACCGCACCAGGCGCTGACACTGTTGATAATTTTAGTCCACTCCATGCCGCGAATATTCATTAGCGTCAGCAACCAAAAAATAACCGCCGAACCTATACCAATAAACGCCTTATTCTCCGCCAGCCCCCCGCCAATCATGTAACCCAACGCCGTAAAACCGAACTGAAGCATCAGGGGAAAAAACAACACGCAGGAAAAGAGGAAGCACACTACCACTATCCACGCGATACGTTTCCCAAAAGCTTCTTTAATCCAGACGAATATCCCACCATCTTTCGGCCATCCTGTCGACAGCTCACCGCACACCATCGCCAGCGGAAAGAACAGACAGAATGCAGCTATCACCCACAACAACATTGCTGAAGCACCGTAGGGCGCGACATTGGGTATTTGCCGCAAACTCAGAATGGCAATGACATTCATAAAGACAATATCTTTGATGCCAAGTAAGCCAGAACTATTGTTACTCATGGCCATCTCCTGTTATGCACTCAGGGGCATCACTGCCCTCTTCGAATCACCTGACTCACAGACTCCAGCCGATGCCGGAGTCCACAAATGAGATTTAATAAATGTCGTACTTGACCATATCTTCGTAACTGTCTTCCCGACGGATTAAGCGGTCTTTACCCTCTTTGTCTATCATCACAACAGCAGAGCGTGGGCGGTTGTTATAGACTGTCTGGCTTTCGATGGTGTAAGCGCCCGCATCCAGAAACGCTACGATATCGCCGATTTGCGTGTTCTGCGGCATCAGGAACTCTTCCCCCTTCACGCCCATATGGAAGTAATCGCCGCCATCACACAGCGGTCCGGCGAGTTTGATCCACGCATCGTGAGAATCTGTTATTCTGGAGACGTTGTAGACGTAGAAGAACCAGTCAAAATGCTGGCTGTCTGAAAGCACGCTGTATCCGGCATCAACAAATTTCCATTCAACATGGCATTCCACATTGCCGTTCAGGTCGTAGTTCGTTTTACGTTTTTCACAGGCAACTTCGGTTAACAGGACAGCGGCCGAGCCGGTAACTTTACGCCCAGGCTCTATGCAGATTTCCACATCCGTACGCCACTTATGGACTTCACGAATAACCGCATCAGCAAAGTCCTGCGCCGTAATCCCGGCATACATGTTGTCTTTAAGCGGATCGCCATTCTCTTCGTCATATTTGTAGGGCACGGGAATACCGCCGCCTACGTTGATGAGATCAAATTTAATGCCCAGAACCTCTTCCAGACGGCGGGATTCATCCACCAGCACTTTGGTCGCTTTGGCAAAAGGTTCAGATTCCGGCACCTGATCGCCCACATGCATATGCAATCCGCGCAGATGGACATAAGGCATTTCCAGGATTCGCCGACAGGTCTCTTCCGCTTGCTCCAGATCCAACCCCGATTTCGCGTGAAATGCCGTCACCAGTTCAGCATGCGTCGCTGAAGGAACGTTTGGCTCCACGCGAACGCAAACATTGGCGACTTTCTTCAATTTGCGGGAGATCGCGTCGATATGATCCAATTCATACAAGCTGTCGACGTTGATCAGGTACAAATCGTTCGCAATGGCATATTCCAGATCAGCAGGTTTTTTCACTACACCGTTGAAAACGATCTGATCGCCTCGGAAACCTATTTCCAGACATTTACGCACTTCATACTGCGAATTTGCCTCTGCACAAATTCCTGCGTCGCGAATGGCCTGAAGAACGCCCATTACTGAACAGGTTTTAGAGGCAAAAAAGGTTTTAGTGTTTTTGTGGGCAGCGAACGCCTGCTGGATTTCGTTGATATTACGAACGATCTCTGACTCAGAGAACACATAGAACGGTGTTGGATACTTGCGTGCTAACGCATCCAGATCCACGCCATCAAAACACAAGTGACCCTCTTTTTGCTGGAAACGGCGATCGTTCTTCATCACCTGCTCACGTAACTGGTTGTAGTTTTGAATAATCAAATCAGTCATAACACCCTCTGCTTATTTTCATCGTAAGAAGCCACATTCTTTTAATGGATATAAAGCAACAGGCATGCCATCTTTTTATTAATTAAAAATCAACGCGTTATGGTTTTTCGTGAATTATATTTTTTGTCATTTAGCGTGTTATTCATCACAATGACGAAAATTCGTCACTTCTATAATGATGCCGTGAAAAACAGGAAAAGAAGGAATCCGCCTATGGCTTCAACCAACGGAGAACTGGCTGCGGCACTTAAAATGTTCTCCCGCTTCTTCGACCTCATCCACCAACCCCTGGCGGTGATTAACGAGCGTGGCGAGTACGTTTACTACAACCAGGAAAGCGCAGATCTGGATGGCTACAGCATTGAACAGGCGTTAGGCAAGCATATGCTGGACGTCTATCCGAGTATGAAAGAGACGCAAAGCACCATGCTTTCATCATTGAAGAAGGGCGTAGAGTATATCGGTCATTACCAGATTTACTACAACGCACGCGGTCAGGCGGTGGATTATCAACATACCACCGCCCCACTCTATTCAAACGATGGCAGCATGATAGGCGTGATTGAAATTGGCAGGAATATGTCTGGTGTCAGGCGGCTGCAGGAGCAGGTTGTTGAACTGAACCATCTGCTTTATGCCGATCGCCATGAAAAACACCATGCCATCATTACTGAAAATGCGGAAATGCTGCACAACATTGCGAAAGCAAAACGTCTGGCAGCCAGCAATATTCCCGTGACTATCGTTGGAGAAACAGGAACCGGTAAAGAGCTTTTTTCTCGTCTCATCCATCAATGCAGTAAACGCGTGGATAAACCTTTCATTGCCCTGAACTGTGGCGCACTCCCACCGACACTCATCGAAAGTACACTTTTTGGTACTGTCCGCGGCGCATACACGGGAGCGGAAAATAGTCAGGGATATCTGGAACTGGCCAACGGCGGTACGCTTTTCCTTGATGAATTGAACGCGATGCCTATTGAAATGCAAAGTAAGCTGCTGCGTTTTCTCCAGGATAAAACGTTCTGGCGGCTGGGCGGTCAACAACAGATCCATTCAGATGTACGTATCGTTGCGGCAATGAATGAACCGCCCGCGCGATTGATCCAAACCGGTAAACTACGCGCAGACCTGTTTTACCGGCTGAATGTGGGCATGCTAACCCTTCCCCCTTTACGCAAACGCCCGGAAGATATTGCGCTGCTGGCTAATTATTTCATCGATAAATACCGTAATGATGTGCCGCAAGATATTCATGGTCTGAGCGAAGCGGCACGTATTGCCTTACTTCATCATACCTGGCCTGGCAATGTCAGGATGCTGGAAAATGCCATCGTGCGCAGCATGATTATGCAAGAGAACGACGGGATGCTGAAAAAGATTGTCTTTGAAGAGGAGGAGTTAAACTTAGGCGTTGCAGATATCCCAACCGTTGTCAGCCGACCCATACGCTCTGAGCCAGAGGGGGATAGCTCCCTTGACATACAGGTGGCCAGATTCGAAAAAAGCCTGATTGAAACGGCACTAAATACTTGTCAGGGAAATATTGCCGCTGCGGCACGCAGTCTCAATGTTTCCCGAACGACGCTGCAATACAAAGTACAGAAATACGCTATTCGCTTCGGCGTGGTTAATGACTGATGAAAGCCAGCGACATTATGCCGCTGGCGATATCGTTAACCTTCGTTGTGCATCTCAAGATTTTCCGCTTCGTTCTGGCGCAATACCGCTTTGGCATCGTCATTACGCAAAGAGTCCAGGAAATCGAGATACTGCTGGTCAACATCTTTAGTGACATAGACGCCATTAAACACGGAGCATTCAAACTGCTGAATATCCGGGTTCTCAGCACGCACAGCGTCGATCAGATCATTCAGATCCTGGAAGATGAGCCCATCCGCGCCAATGATTTGACGGATCTCGTCTACTTCACGACCATGAGCAATCAGCTCCGTCGCCGTAGGCATATCGATACCATAAACGTTCGGGAAGCGAATCTCCGGTGCGGCAGAGGCCAGATACACCTTCTTCGCTCCGGCCTCACGCGCCATCTCGATAATCTGTTCTGAGGTGGTCCCGCGCACAATGGAGTCGTCTACCAGCAGCACGTTCTTATCACGGAATTCCGCACGGTTGGCGTTCAGCTTACGGCGCACGGATTTACGGCGCAGTTGCTGACCCGGCATGATAAAGGTACGCCCCACGTAGCGGTTTTTCACAAACCCCTGACGATATGGCTTACCGAGGATACGGGCAATTTCCAGCGCAATATCACAAGAGGTTTCCGGAATGGGGATCACCACGTCAATATCCAGATCTTCCCACTCACGGGCAATTTTTTCGCCAAGCTTTGTTCCCATATTCACACGGGCGCTATAGACGGAAATCTTGTCGATGAAGGAGTCAGGACGCGCGAAGTAAACATATTCAAACAGGCATGGGTTACTGACCGGATTATCGGCACACTGGCGGGTAAACAACTGGCCTTTTTCGGTAATATACACCGCCTCACCAGGAGCAACATCACGCAGGAATTCAAAGCCCAGCGTATCCAGCGCCACGCTCTCGGAAGCCACCATATATTCGGTACGACCATCGCCGATATCGCGTTTGCCCAGCACCAGCGGGCGGATACCATTAGGATCGCGGAAGGCCACCATACCGTGGCCGATAATCATCGCCACGCAGGCATAGGCGCCGCGGATCTGGCGGTTAGTTGCGGCAATCGCAGCAAAAATATTATCGGCTTCCAGCGGGTAGTGGCGGAAATTATCCAGCTCGCTGGCGAAAATATTCAGCAGAATTTCAGAATCTGAAGTGGTATTGATGTGACGGCGCTTTTCTTCGAACAGCTTTTTACGCAGCTCATGCGCGTTGGTCAGGTTGCCGTTGTGGGCAAGCGTGATGCCATACGGTGAGTTGACATAAAAAGGTTGAGCTTCGGAGGCGCTGGAGCTGCCAGCCGTTGGGTAACGCACATGACCGATGCCCATATTGCCCTGCAAACGCTGCATATGGCGCGCTTCAAAAATATCGCTCACCATTCCGTTTGCTTTACGCAAACGGAAGCAGTTATTGGCATCAATGGTGATGATGCCTGCGGCATCCTGACCACGGTGCTGAAGCACCGTTAACGCGTCATAAATCGACTGGTTTACCGGCATAACACCGGCGATACCGACAATACCGCACATACGTCTTTTCCTCGTTCAGCAACGACCCAAAGTTTATACTTTGGGCAAGAAACTTGACGAGCTTTGCAGATAGTCAAAGAACCATCTGATGATGAAACTGAACTGTGGGATCAGCTGCGACTTACTCCAGTCTTCACTTTTCGACACACCGGTAAATGTATCGAGAAAGAACAGTATGGCGGCGACGATCAACGCCCCTCTCAGAGCACCGAAGCAGATCCCCAACACCCTGTCAGTCCCCGACAGGCCTGTTTTCTCCACCAGCTGACCTATCACAAAGTTAACGATAGCGCCGACGATAAGTGTCGCGATAAACAGTATCGCGATAGCAATCCCATTCCGAACCAGTTCGTCTTCAAAGCCCGTAAACCAGACAGACAGGTAAGTGTAGTAATGGCTGGCGACAAAGAAAGCACAACCCCAAGTCACCAACGATAATGCTTCACGTACAAAGCCACGGATCAGGCTAACCAGACAGGAAAAACCAATCACCGCGATAATGGCGTAATCAATCCAGACCATAAGTGTCCCACGATTTTACGCCCTGTCGTCCTGTTCGGGGCGCATTCTAACAGAAAAAGAAAACGTTTGCGTAGGGATTTCCTTTCCACGCGTAAATAAAAATGGCGCTGAAAAAATCTTCAACGCCATACGGTTTTATGCCTCTTCGGGCACTGCCGGAGAGCGGTGTTAATACCTTATCCGGCCTACATGAGACAGCCCCTTAATTAGGGGTATACCCCATAACAACTCCACTCAGGCCGGAGATTTTCTGCAGTTCTCCCAGCGAGTTTTTCAGCTTATCTCTGGACGCATCAGGCCCGACAAGAATTCGGGTTATTTTACCCTGTACTGGCGTTGACGGGGAAGTATATACCCGGAAACCCGCACCACGTAACTTACCGACGATCTCATTGACCTTATCCGCATTTTTCAACGCGCCAAGCTGCACAACGTAGGCTTTCCCGGTTGGTGCCGGGGCGTCGTCGACGACCGGTTTCGGTGCAGGGGCAGGAACGGGCGTCGGCGCCGGAGCAGCAGCAACAGTTTGCGGCTTCGGTTTAGGTTTTGGTGGCTCCACAGGTGCAGGGATAGGATCTAACTCCGCGTTGTTTGCTGCCGTCAGACGCGACGGATCCAATGACGGTGCAGCCGCATCACCGGCACGTACCTCTTCTGCGGCACCTTCCGGCGGTTGCGTCGGCAGTGCCTGCGTCGCCGCAGGCATCATGTCCGGTTCATCGCGATCGCCGGGTTTTGGTACCAGCGGGATCGCCGCAAACTCATCCTGATAATGTTTTTTCTGCCCGTCGAGCAACCCGGGAAGCACAATCACCCCAAGCGCGACCAGCACAATAGTGCCAACTAATCGATTCTGAAACTTACTCGCCACCGCTTCTCCCCACGTCTATTACTTCCATGACATGTGCGACAGTGTGAAACGATCCACACACCAACACGGTATCTTCTGGTTTTGCCGCGGCCAGGGCCGCAAGCCATGCCTGAGCCACGCTGTCATAGGCTTCGCCATTACCCAGGTGCTCCAGCAGTTGTTCTGCCGTTGCGCCACGCGGGCCTTCCAGAGGCGCACAATACCAATCGTCAACCACGCTTTTCAACCAGGCTAACGTACCGGCAATGTCTTTATCATGTAGCATACCGATAACCGCAAGTACGCGCCCGCTTTTCACTAACTTTTTCAGACGTTCAGTCAAATATTCCGCTGCATGCGGATTATGAGCAACATCAAAAATCACTCGCGGTGACTTGCTCACAATCTGAAAACGCCCCGGTAAAATAGCCTGCTCGATACCTTCACGAATCGCCTGCTCGCTGACGTTAAGTCCGCTGGCTCTCAGTGCTGCCAGTGCGGTCGCGGCGTTAGGTTGCGGGACCTGCGGTAACGGCAGTTGTGTCAGCGTACCGTGGCTATCTGTGAATGACCAGTCGTTCTCTGTAACCGAATAGCGCCAGTCCACACCACGGCGCTGCAGTATCGCCCCTGTCTCTTGCGCCACATCTGCGATGGTATAGGGCATTTCCGGTTCACCGACGATAGCCGGTTTCTCTGCTCGGAAGATCCCCGCCTTCTCACGGCCAATGCTTTCGCGATCGGGCCCCAGCCAGTCAGTATGGTCAAGCGCAATGCTGGTGACTACCGCGACATCAGCATCGACGATATTGGTTGCGTCAAGACGGCCGCCTAACCCCACTTCCAGAATCACCACATCAAGCTGCGCCTGTTTAAACAGCCACAATGCTGACAGCGTGCCGTATTCAAAGTAGGTCAGGGAAATATCACCGCGCGCAGCTTCAATCTCAGCAAATGAGGCGGTATGCGCAGACTCCGGTAACTCGCCCCCCTGCACGCGAACACGTTCCGTGTAGCGCACCAGGTGGGGAGAACTGTACACACCGACTTTATATCCGGCCGCGGTGAGTACGGACTCCAGCGTTCGGCAAGTCGTGCCTTTGCCGTTGGTTCCCGCAACGGTAAAAACAAACGGCGCCGGTTTTAATACGCCCAGTTTCTGTGCCACCAGACTCACGCGTTCAAGACCTAAATCGATGGTTTTACTGTGCAGGTTTTCCAGATAAGAAAGCCACGAGGCCAGGGGCGACGTGGCTTGGGGAATACGTTTATTGTCCATGATGCCTGTAGATTCGTTACGTTGAGAAAAGCAAAAAGGCAGCGCCAAACGGCCTGCCCTTTTGTACTCGTCATCTTTCAAGTTGCAGGAGTGTTGGCGCTACTTGCTCACCCGAATCAATTACCAGCGTAAGCTCATCGGGATGAATTGTCTTGCCACCTGCCTGTAACCCGAAATCCATAGAGTAAACTATCAGACCTCTGATTCCTGATCAGGTGCCGGAGATACCACCTCACCCTCACGTGGTTCATCCGGATTCGGCGCGGGCAGATTCATCAGCTTCGCCAGAACACTTGCCAGTTTCAGACGCATTTCCGGGCGGCGTACGATCATATCGATAGCGCCTTTTTCAATCAGGAATTCACTACGCTGGAATCCCGGCGGCAGTTTTTCACGTACGGTTTGCTCGATAACGCGCGGGCCGGCAAAGCCGATCAGTGCTTTCGGCTCAGCAATGTTGAGATCGCCCAGCATCGCGAAGCTTGCTGAAACACCGCCCATGGTAGGATCAGTCAGTACGGAAATGTACGGTAAACCGCGTTCCTGCATTTTCGCCAGCGCTGCAGAAGTTTTTGCCATCTGCATCAGTGACATCAGCGCTTCCTGCATACGCGCTCCGCCAGAAGCGGAGAAACAGATCAGCGGGCAGTTGTCTTCCAGCGCCTGTTCAACCGCACGGACGAAACGCGCGCCGACGACAGAGCCCATGGAGCCGCCCATAAAAGCGAACTCGAATGCAGCTGCAACGACCGGCATGCCGTGAAGCGTACCCTTCATTACCACCAGCGCGTCTTTCTCACCGGTTTCTTTTTGCGCAGAAGCCAGTCTGTCTTTGTATTTTTTGGAATCACGAAACTTCAGCACATCTTTCGGCTCAAGCTCGCTACCCAGTTCCACAAGAGAACCTTCATCTAACAGGCTATGCAGGCGATTACGCGCCGACATGCGCATGTGATGGTCACATTTCGGACAGACCTCAAGATTACGTTCCAGCTCAGCACGGTATAAAACCTGACCGCAGCTATCGCACTTGGTCCACACCCCTTCAGGAATGCTTGCCTTGCGGGTGGGAGTAATGTTGCTTTTAATTCGTTCAATCCAGCTCATTGGTGACCTTTCTGCCTGAACCCTAGTCAGCTTTGTTATAAGGGGCGCATAATGCCATTTTTGCCCCTAACAGACCATGAATGTTGCACATTAAAACATAACAGCCCGAAACTTTGGATAAAAAAGTGGTCGAACCGCTGAGTTACTTTCTATTTTGCAGCACGTGACGCAGCACGCTTGTGACGAATAACTTCAATCACGCCAGGCAATACCGAGAGGACGATAATCGCCACAATCAGTAATTTCAGGTTTTCCTGAACAATCGGCAGATCGCCAAACAAGTAGCCTGCATAGGTGAACAGTAATACCCACAACAGCGCGCCCACCACGTTATACATCGCAAAATGACGGTAGGACATGTGCCCCATACCGGCAACAAACGGTGCAAATGTACGCACAATAGGAACAAAACGCGCCAGAATAATCGTTTTACCACCATGACGTTCATAGAACGCATGGGTTTTATCCAGATAACTGCGGCGGAAAATTTTGGAATTTGGGTTGCTGAACAGCTTCTCGCCAAACAACCGCCCGATGGTGTAGTTCACCGCATCGCCCACAATAGCCGCCACTATCATTAACGCCACCATCAGATGGACATTAAGATCGTTGGTTGGCAGTGCAGAAAGTGCACCGGCGACAAACAGCAATGAATCTCCCGGCAGGAACGGCGTAACCACCAGTCCCGTTTCGCAGAACAGAATCAAAAACAGAATAGCGTATACCCAAACACCGTATTCCGCGACCAGTTCCGCCAGGTGCACATCAATGTGCAGAATAAAATCGATAAGAAAGTAAATCAGGTCCATAGTTTTGCCTTTATACGACTCAAATTAGTCCGCCAGAAATAGCGGGCCCATCGGCGGTTTTGGCAGGTCGAACCGATCCGGGTAATCTACCGCAACCAGATACAATCCTTCCGCTTTCGCCGTTGCCGCTGCCAGCGTTCTGTCCTTCGCCGCTAACAGTTCTGCTATCCAGCTCTCCGGCTGGTTGTGGGCGCCTACTTCCATCAGGCTGCCGACAATATTCCTGACCATATGATGTACAAAGGCATTCGCTTTAATATCCACCACCACATAAGTGCCGAAACGCGTAACGTTTATATGCATCACGTTACGCCACGGTGTGCGCGACTGACACTGCACTGCCCGAAACGAGGTAAAATCATTCTCGCCAATCAGGCACTGAGCCGCACGATGCATACGCTCAGCATCCAGCGGCTCGTAGTAATGCGTCACGCCTTTTCCCAAAACGGCGGGACGCAACCGATGATTGTAGATGATGTAGCGATAACGGCGAGCCGTCGCGCTAAATCGGGCATGAAAATCATCCGGTACCGCTTTCACCCAGCGCACGGCAATGTCACCAGGTAAATTCGCATTTACCCCCAGCGTCCACGCCGCATCTTTACGTTGCGCGGTGGTTTCAAAATGCACCACCTGTCCCGTACCATGAACACCCGCATCCGTGCGGCCCGCACAAAATACGGTAATGCGTTCATTAGCAACCTGAGAGAGCGCTTTTTCCAGTTTCTCCTGAACGCTGCGCACTTCGTTCTGGCGCTGCCAGCCATAATACTTGCTGCCGTCATACTCAATGCCCAGCGCAATTTTATGCGTTGACGGCTGTTGCAGGTCAGACATTAGTACAGGTACTCCTGCACCAGTTTTTCCGCGACTTTTACTGCCATCAATGCGCCGCCAAAGCGCACGTTATCCGCCACGGACCAGAACTGAACCTGTTCCGGCATACCGTAGTCGTTATGTACGCAACCAATTGACAGGTGCGGTGTACCAGATGCATCGCCAACCTGAGTTGGGAAATCGGTCTCTTCTGACAGAACAATATCTTCACCACGAGAAAAGGCATCACGCGCCTCTTCTGCAGCCAGCGGGCGCAGCGCTTCAAAATTCACCATCTGCGCATGACCGTAGAACACCGGTGACTGCACGATGCTGGCTGAAATCAACAGACCATCATCTTGCATAATTTTACGGACTTCATCGACGATACGACGTTCTTCGCGCACGCTGCCTTCGCGATCGGGCAACAGCGGCAGCATATTGAACGCCAGTTGGCGGCCAAAGAAGTCATCCTCGTCAATTGGGATCCCGTTGAGCAATTTCGCACTCTGTCCGGCCAACGCGTCTACCGCTTTTTTACCGTGGGCAGAAGCCGAGATAATGTTGGTTACCGTAATCCGTGAAAGACCACCGTCATCGATCAGCGGTTTCAGCGCAGAAAGCAGTTGACTGGTCAGGCTGTTTGGCACCGCAATAACGTTGCGATTGCGGTAATCCGCCAGTACAAATGGGTTAACGTCCGGGATGACCAGCGGAACGTCAGGCTCAAGCGCAAACAAACCGCTGCTGTCAATCACCAGACAACCGGCATTGGTTGCTTCCTCCACCCATGCAGCGGTGGCTTCAACTCCCGCGACAAAAAATGCCAGCTGTGCCTGGGTCCAGTCAAAGTCAGCAACATCCTGAACAATGACCGATTTACCGTTAAAACGCAGGTGTTCACCAGCACTTTCATTACGTGCCAGCGCATAGATTTCACCGACCGGGAACTGGCGTTCAGCCAGCGTATCGAGCAGGGCTTCGCCTACGGCGCCCGTTGCGCCCAGAATGGCAATATTCCAGCCTTCAGACATGGTGATTTACTCCAGAAATACATAAGCGTCCCTGTCGTATTATTCGACAGGGAGCATTAAGAAGACATTAATGTGCCGGATGATGAACGGCGTTAAAACCCAGCTTACACAACAGGGCTGCGGCAGCAGCGTCGTCACACATTACGTATAAAGACGACCATTCGCGACGTTCAAGATAATTCTTGCGCAGTTTATCAAATTCACCCGGGATTCCAGCAACTTTGCGCAGTGGCGCATCATCGCGGCGCACATCATACACTAAATGAACCAGCCTTTTCAGTGTTGGCTGATCTAACGGACCATGCAAGGTAATACGCCCAAAATCCGGTGCGGGTAACAACGTGTTTAATGCAACGTGCTGCTCACGGCCAATAAATTTGCTATAGGCCTCAAAGACCTGCGTTGTCCCACGCGCTTTCCCTTCCAGGGTATAGCCGGCAATGTGTGCCGTACCAATGTCCGCTTTCTCCAGCAGCGCCACATTCAGATCCGGCTCACCTTCCCAGACATCCAGCACGACACTCAGCAACTGCCCGGCGTTGAGTCGATTCAGTAAGGCGGAATTATCCACGACCGGTCCGCGGCAGGCATTAATCAGAATGGTTCCGGGCTTCAGGCGGCTAATCAGCGCCTCATCGGCCAGATGCAGTGTTTTGTACGGCCCTTCTTTGAACAGCGGCGTATGGAAGGTCAACACATCTGCTTGCTCAACCAGTTCTTCCAGTGCGCGGAAATCGCCCTCGTCGCCCCGATCGGCACGTGGTGGATCGCACAGCAAGGTGCGGACCCCTAATGCTTCCAGCCGCGCCTGTAAACGCCCCCCCACATTACCTACACCGACAATACCGACCGTACGGTCACGTAACGTAAAACCGTCACGCTCAGCCAGCATCAGCAGCGCAGAGAAGACATATTCCACTACCGCAATCGCATTGCAGCCGGGAGCAGCAGAAAAACCAATCCCTGACTGCGCAAGCCAGGCATCATCCACATGATCAGTACCTGCCGTTGCCGTACCGACAAACTTTACCGGTTTTCCACTGAGTAGCGATGCGTTTACTTTCGTCACCGATCGCACCATTAAGGCATCCGCATCATCCAGTTCTGTGACGGGAATCGGGCGACCGGGAACCGCTTTGACCTCCCCCACACGACTGAACAGTTCGCGGGCATAGGGCATATTTTCATCAACGAGAATTTTCACGTCTTTCTCACCTGTTTGAGAACGAGAGTTAACCGGGCAAGTGTGCCATAATCTCGCCGCCAGGCATACTGCGAGACCTGGCTCGCTCAGATTTAAGGAACAGAGATGATGCAGCCCATTTCAGGTACGCCCGCACGCCCTCCCGGCGAAGGCCAAAACCCGCCTTCCGGTGCAGGCGAGCAGCCACTGTCCACGCAGCAGCGTACCGTACTGGAACGACTGATTACCCGTTTGATTTCGCTTACCCAACAGCAAAGCGCCGAGGTGTGGGCTGGAATGAAGCACGATCTGGGCGTTAAAAACGATACGCCGCTGCAGTCACGGCACTTCCCTGCAGCAGAACAAAACCTGAATCAGCGTCTGGGGGTTG
This sequence comes from Citrobacter sp. U14242, assembly GCF_046555775.1. Lineage (NCBI taxonomy): Bacteria > Pseudomonadati > Pseudomonadota > Gammaproteobacteria > Enterobacterales > Enterobacteriaceae > Citrobacter > Citrobacter sp. U14242. The sequence continues at coordinate 258,552 of NZ_JBKGLW010000001.1, read as the reverse complement.
CTCAGCAGAATCATGCTAACCGTCAGGTTCTGTCACAGCTCACTGAATTACTGAGTCAGGGAAATAATCGCCAGGCGGTGAGTGATTTTATCCGTCAACAGTACGGGCAGACAGCACTCAGCCAGCTCAAACCGGAACAGCTGAAGAATGTGCTCACCCTGTTGCAACAAGGGCAGCTTTCAATTCCGCAGCCGCAGCAGCGGCCAGCAACCGATCGCCCTTTATTACCCGCCGAGCACAATACCCTGAATCAGTTGGTCACTAAACTGGCTGCCGCCACGGGAGAGTCCGGGAAAATGATCTGGCAGTCCATGCTGGAACTGTCTGGTGTAAAAAGCGGTGAGCTGATCCCGGCAAAACAGTTCACCCATCTGGTGACATGGCTGCAGGCGCGCCAGACCCTCAGTCTGCAAAATGCGCCAACGCTGCAAACGCTGCAGGCGGCACTAAAACAGCCGCTGGAGCCAAATGAGCTAACAGCCATAAAAGAGTATGCGCAGCAAACATACCAGATCCAGCCGCAAACGATCCTGACAGCGGTACAAGTGCAGGACTTGCTGAATCAGATCTTCCTGCGCCGCGTGGAACGTGACCGGGAGCAGGAATTAAACGATCCGCGTCATCTTCAACCCATTTTCAGCCCGTTCGCGCCGGTGATTGAAACGGTAAAAACACTGTCGGCGCGACCGGGGCTGATGTTTGTCGCCTTGCTGATCGCATTAGCCCTGTTCTGGTTGCTTGCTTAACCTTTTCGCAGAGTCAGCAGCGTCACGAAAATGCCCACTACAGCGGAAATCGCCCCGGCAAGGAATACCGAGGAGTAACCGTATGCAGTGGCCAGAACCCCGGCGACAGGACCGCTTATGCCGTAGGAGATATCCTGAAACGCGGCGTAACCGCCGAGAGCTGTACCACGAACCTGGGCAGGCACTCGCTTCACGACCTCGACGCCCAGCGCCGGGAAGATCAGCGAACACCCGGCCCCGGTCAAAGCAGCGCCCAGTAGCGCAACCCAGGCAGATGGAGCCTGCCACAATAGAATCAGACCCGCGGTTTCAACCAGCAAAGAGACAACCGCGACGTTCACCCCGCCAAACCTGTCTGGCATCCAGCCAAACAGAATACGCATCAGCACAAACGCGCTACCAAACGCAGTCAGGGTAAACCCTGCCATCGTCCAGCCATTGCTGACAAAGTAGAGCGAAATAAAGGTACCGATTACCGCAAAACCAACGCCCTGCAGCGCCAGACCCAGACCCGGTTTCCAGATAAGCCCCACCACGCTCCATAAGGAAGGTCGCTCTCCTGCATGAGCAGGGACTTTACGGACGGTACCGTTGAACGCCCATGCCAGCAGCGGTAATACCATCGTGGTTCCTGCCAACACCGCGAAGCCATAATGGCTGTGGATCAGCAGCCCCAGCGGTGCGCCGGCCGCCAGTGCGCCGTAAATCGCCATTCCGTTCCACGACATCACCTTACCGGAGCGTGTTGGCCCGACCAGCCCAAGCCCCCAGGTCAGTGTTCCGGTCAGTAACTGGCTTTCACCAAAACCGAGAATTAAACGTCCGACAATCAACAACGCAAACTTCACGGGAACGGAGACGGGCAAAAGCGCCGCTAGCAACCACGCCGCACCCGCCAGTGCACAGGCAAACATCCCCTGCAGCGCCGAGCGCTTGGCGCCATACTGATCGGCTAACCTACCGGCATAACCACGTGTTAATACCGTTGCCAGAAACTGGATGCCCACGGCGATACCAACCATGGTATTGCCATAGCCCAGCTCCTGGTGCACAAACAGAGGAATGACGGGCAAAGGTAAACCGACCGTCATATAGGTCAGGAAAACCGCAAAAGCGATACGAAACAGCGAAAAATTCGCTGAAGGTGTTTTTTCTTGTTGGGTTACAGCTGTCATGCGTTACTCCAAAATGCAGAGTAAGGCGAGGAATGTCCACGCCCCCTCTACCTGACTATCAGGATTAAGGTGCGTTGGATAACGTTAAACGCTTACGCATTATCAAGAGGATAATGTTGAAGCTGGAGTCTGCCTGTAAAGTGGACCTATTGTCAACGCGATAAAAAAGGGAGCCGCACGGCTCCCTTTTGGCCTGCTTAGCGAAACACAGCAGGCAATGACGGATGTCAGTATCAAACTTACGCTTTCAGCTTACGCATAACCAGCGTGGCGTTGGTGCCGCCAAAACCAAAGCTGTTAGACATAACAGTCGTCAACGCTTGCTCGGTCGGTTTAGTCACGATGTTCAGACCTGCAGCCTGCTCATCCAGCTCTTCAATGTTGATGCTCGGCGCGATAAAACCGTGCTCCAGCATCAGCAGAGAGTAGATAGCTTCCTGAACACCCGCAGCGCCCAGTGAGTGACCGGTCATGGCTTTGGTTGCAGAAATGGCCGGGCTGTTGTCGCCAAAGACTTCGCGGATTGCGCCCAGTTCCTTCACGTCGCCTACCGGAGTAGAAGTACCGTGGGAGTTCAGGTAGTCAATCGGGGTATCAACACCGTGCATCGCCATCTGCATGCAGCGAACGGCACCTTCACCGGACGGAGCAACCATGTCTGCGCCATCAGACGTTGCGCCGTAACCTACGATTTCAGCGTAGATGTGCGCGCCACGAGCCAGAGCGTGTTCCAGTTCTTCGACAACAACCATACCGCCGCCGCCTGCGATAACAAAACCGTCACGGTGTGCATCATAAGTACGGGAAGCTTGAGACGGGTTGTCGTTATATTTGGTAGACAGTGCACCCATGGCGTCGAACTCGCACGCCATTTCCCAGCACAGCTCTTCGCCGCCGCCAGCAAAAACGATATCCTGTTTGCCCAGCTGAATTTGTTCAACAGCGTTGCCGATACAGTGTGCAGAAGTCGCACAGGCAGAGCTGATGGAGTAGTTAACGCCGTGGATTTTGAACGGTGTCGCGAGGCAGGCAGAAACGCCGGATGCCATCGCTTTGGTGACCACATACGGGCCAACCGCTTTCAGACCGCGCGGGCTACGCATTGCGTCAGCGCCGAATACCTGAAAACGCGGGGAGCCGCCGCCGGAACCTGCAATCAGGCCAACGCGCGGATTGTTCTGGTAATCTTCTGCAGCAAGGCCGGCATCAGCCACTGCCTGCTCCATAGAAAGGAAAGCATAGATGGATGCGTCGCTCATAAAGCGCACTACTTTGCGGTCAATGAGGCCAGTGGTATCCAGTTTTACGTTGCCCCAGACGTGGCTACGCATGCCGGAGTCCTTCAGCTCCTGAGAGAAAGTGATCCCTGAACGTCCTTCACGCAGAGATGCCAGGACTTCCTGCTGGTTATTACCGATGCTGGAAACGATGCCCAAGCCAGTAATCACTGCACGTTTCATTCAATACCTCTGTAAGTCGCACTATTTTAAAGTTTCGAGTGGCACAATAGCGTACACTTGTACGCCGAACAAGTCCGATCAGCCATTTAATGTGGAAATTTGCGCAGCCAGGCACTCCTCGTTAAGATCGGGGCACAGCCTGTCAGACGAGTAACTTACGTGAAACAATACGCTATACAACCTGCCAACCTTGAATTCAACGCTGAGGGTACACCTGTTTCCCGAGATTTTGACGATGTCTATTTTTCCAATGATAACGGGCTGGAAGAGACACGCTACGTCTTCCTCGGTGGCAACCACCTCGCCGAACGTTTTCCTGTTCACCCACGCCAGGTGTTCGTGGTGGCAGAAAGTGGCTTTGGTACAGGGCTAAACTTCCTCACGCTCTGGCAGGCATTCGCCACCTTTCGTAACGCACACCCTGACGCTACCCTGGAAAGATTACATTTCATCAGTTTTGAAAAATTTCCGCTGACGCGTGAGGATCTGGCGTTAGCGCATCAGCACTGGCAAGAACTGGCGCCATGGGCAGAGCAACTCCAGGCACAGTGGCCACTGCCGCTGGCAGGTTGCCATCGTCTACTGCTTGATGAGGGGCGGGTTACTCTGGATCTGTGGTTCGGTGACATCAACGAACTCACCGGCAAGCTGGACGAGTCCCTGAACCAACAGGTTGATGCCTGGTTTCTGGACGGATTCGCTCCGGCAAAAAATCCGGATATGTGGACGCCAACACTCTTTAATGCCATGGCTCGACTGGCCCGACCGGGTGGTACGCTGGCAACCTTTACTTCGGCTGGTTTTGTGCGCCGGGGATTGCAGGAAGCCGGATTTACAATGCAGAAGTGCAAAGGTTTTGGTCGTAAACGTGAAATGCTGTGTGGCGTGATGGAACAGACGATGACGCCCCCGTCATCAGCCCCGTGGTTTTTGCGTACAGGAACGAAGAAACGTGAAGCGGCCATTATTGGCGGTGGTATTGCCAGTGCATTACTGTCTCTGGCGCTACTGCGTAGAGGCTGGCAGGTCACGCTCTACTGCGCTGACGATAAACCTGCGCAGGGTGCTTCCGGCAATCGTCAGGGCGCACTCTATCCGTTGCTCAGCAAACATGATGCGGCGATTACTCTTTTCTTCCCCACCGCATTTACCTTTGCTCGTCGCCTGTACGATGCCCTACCCGTTAATTTTGCCCATGACTGGTGTGGCGTAACGCAGCTCGCCTGGGATGAAAAAAGCCAGCAGAAAATCAGCCAAATGCTGTCACTTGAACTCCCCAGGGCACTCGCCGTCGGGGTGGACGCAGACCAGATTTTGCAAACAACAGGCGTTGTGACCGAATGTGATGGCATCCAGTACCCGACTGGCGGATGGCTGTGTCCGGCACAGCTTACCACCGCCGTTCTCGACTATGCGACAACACTTGGGTTACGTACCCACTACCAACACACCCTGACCTCACTTGCTCATCAAACCGATAGCTGGCAGTTGCAGTTCGCCAGCGGAGACGCGGCAACACATGAGGTCGTGGTTCTGGCGAATGGGCATTGTATTCACCGTTTTGACCAGACTCAGTCACTACCGGTGTATTCCGTTGGCGGTCAGGTAAGTCACATTCCCACGACGCCTTCGCTTTCCGCACTGCGCCAGGTTCTGTGCTATGACGGCTATCTTACCCCGCAAAACCCGGAAAATCAGCAGCACTGTATTGGAGCCAGCTATCATCGAGGTTGTGAAGAGACGTCATTCCGTCATGATGACCAGCAACAAAACCGTCAGCGTTTGATCGACTGCTTGCCGGATGCGACATGGGCAAAAGAAGTGAATGTCAGTGATAATGCAGCCCGTTGCGGCGTCCGTTGTGCCACGCGTGATCACTTACCGATGGTCGGTAATGTGCCGGACTATAACACCACACTCAATCAGTATGCCCGGCTTGCAGAAGACAAAGAGCATGTTTCAAGTGCACCGGTATACCCGGATTTGTTCATGTTGGGCGCGCTGGGGTCACGTGGGCTATGTTCTGCCCCGCTATGTGCAGAAATTCTGGCCGCGCAAATGAGTGATGAACCTATACCAATGGATGCCAGCACGCTGGCGGCGCTGAATCCGAATCGTCTATGGGTAAGGAAGTTATTGAAGGGTAAAACGGTGAAATAAAAGGGTGGGGTGTCATCCGATCATTGCCTGATGGCGCTACGCTTATCAGGCCTGCAAACACCCGCCCACGTAGGCCGGATAAGACACCTCAGTGTCGCCATCCGGCACACCCCCTGTAATTATTATTTTGTCGCCTTCTGGAACAAGGTGTCCCACATCTCTTTCACTAACGCCTGGTCACGTGGCGAGAGTTCGCCCGCGCTGATGGCTTTTTCCAGGCTGCTGGTCACATTGGCGTACAATGCCTCAGCGGAATGGTCCTCCCCACCGTCCAGTTCAGCAACGGCCAGTGTCAGGTGCCCACGCAAATAACCACTGGCAAACAACTCATCATCGCTGGCGTGCTCTACCATATCGTCGATTAATGCCAGAATGCGTGATTCAAACTCCGCGATCATCTTCTTTCCTCATTGTAAACGTGGCATCGGCGTCAGTTGAGCGCTTCGGGCCACGGGAATTGTTCCGCCTTAAGTTCAGGCGTGTGATAATAATTCTGTAGTGCGTTAATGAAACGCGCCGGGCGTTCAGGGATCCCCTTTTCCAGATACTCCATCACCTGAGCATGAACACGGCGCTGGAATACCACACGATCCGGTTCAAAGTCCCCTTCCAGGTTGTCGCAACTGACGTTAAACGGGTAGCCCGCCGCCATACAAAACAGCCAGTCAAACGCCTGCGGCTTCACTTCCACATCTTCAAACTGACATTGCGTTTTCGCATCACGTCCGTCCGGGCAGTACCAGTAACCGAAGTCAACCAGCTCACGACGCGCTTTACCGGCAATACACCAGTGCGAAATTTCGTGCAACGCGCTGGCGTAAAAGCCATGTGCAAAAACAATACGGTGATACGGTAACTCTGCATCAGCAGGAAGATAGATCGGTTCGTCGTCGCCCTTAATCAGACGGGTATTAAATTCATCGGCAAAGCAGCCGTTAAAAATATCAATTAACTGTTGGTAGTGATGGGTTGTGTTCATTAGTTCATCCCCAGCCAGTGGAGAATCTCCTGTCCATGATTATCGTAAAGTAATTTGGCACTCATCACTGCGGAAACAATGACGATCATCGGCCGAATGAGTTTTTGCCCTTTACTGAGCACCAGTCGCGACCCCATCCGTGCGCCAATAAACTGACCAATGAGCATCACAAACCCGGTCGCCCAAACCACTTTGCCACCCAGCGCGAACAGCAACAGCCCGCCGATATTTGAGGTGGCATTCAAGACTTTGGCGTGTGCCGTCGATTTTGCAAGATTGTAGCCGCACAACATAACGAAGCAGAGCGCATAAAACGATCCGGCGGCCGGGCCAAAGAAACCATCGTAAAATCCAACGCAGCCCCCGGCCACCAGCGCAAAAGGCAAACCATACAGGCGGCGCTGTCGGTCTTCTTCACCCACTTTAGGCATTAACAGAAAGTAGAGGCCAATACAGATAACCAGAACCGGCAGGATCTGACGTAAAACGTCTGACTGCACATGCTGGACCAACAACGCGCCGCTCATTGAGCCAATAAATGTCATGAAAATATTGAGCTTCTGGTCGGCAAGATTCACGACACCGCGACGAATAAAATAGATTGAAGAAGAGATCGATCCGCCGCACGCCTGCAACTTATTGGTTGCCAACGCTTGCGCAGGTGGCATACCGGCGGCCATCAATGCGGGAATCGTAAGTAAACCGCCGCCCCCCGCCAGAGAATCAATAAACCCTGCCAACATTGCCACGAAAAAAAGAACACCCAGCAGCAGCGGAGACACCATAAACAAATTGGCAAAATTATCCATTAGAGTACATGCTCGTCCAGTAACGCCTGGCAGGAAGGCGGCAACGGCGGCGGTGTCTTCTTCTCAGGCTTTGTTGTTCCAGGTTTTGGAGGTTCGAACCAGCTTTGCAGCTCTGCGCCACAGCCATCACCCGGTGGAGGCAACGGTTGGTCTTCGCACTCAAGACTGTCGGCAGGGCAACGTAACCGGACATGCATATGCGCACGATGCTGGAACCACGGTCGCACTTTGCGTAACCAGTCCCTGTCGCTTCCCGCATCCAGACACAGCTGCTGCTTAATTGCCGGATTCACGAAAATACGCGTGACTTCACTATCTTTTGCAGCCAGCCTGATCAGGCTGAAAATCTCCGGCTTCCACAGTGACGGTACGACACGCTTACCATCCTGCGAGACCAGATCCAGTGCCTGAGGCCGCAGCAGTTGTGTCTGCGTCCAGCGTGTTTTCGGCAATTGCAGGAAAATATCGACATCCAGCCCGGTCTGGTGACTGGCATGACCGCCATTAAAGCGCCCACCCGCCGGCATCCCCATATCTCCGATTAATACCGTGCCCAGCCCCAGATTGTTGGCCTGGTTACTCAGTCGCTGGATAAAGGTTACCAGCGTGGGATGGCCGAAATAGCGGCGCTGGTCAGTGCGCATCACCTGATAGTGTTCTGACTGTACCGGCAGCGTATCCGCCCCAACGATACAGCCATTGGAGAATGCGCCGATAGACTGTGCGCTACCCGCAACAGGATGGGTAATTTTCTGCCAGGGCGTGGCCGCCAGACAGGCGGTGCTGGCAAGCAGAGCCAACACCGCAAGTGCCGTTTTTTTCATTTCTTACCAGCGTGGAATGTCAGTCTTCACATCCGCATTTTGCGCCCGCTGGCGCAACAGGTGGTCCATCAACACAATAGCCAGCATCGCTTCAGCGATCGGCACTGCGCGGATCCCAACGCACGGATCGTGACGTCCTTTGGTGATCATTTCGACTTCTTCACCAAAGCGGTTGATAGTACGCCCAGGCACAGTGATGCTGGACGTCGGTTTCAGCGCCATATGGGCAATAATTTGTTGCCCGCTGCTGATCCCTCCCAAAATGCCACCCGCATGATTACTCTGGAAACCGTCTTTGGTGATCTCATCACGGTTCTGGCTGCCACGCAGTGCTACAACGTCAAAACCGTCGCCAATCTCTACGCCTTTTACGGCGTTAATGCTCATCAACGCATGCGCAATGTCAGCATCAAGACGGTCAAAAACAGGTTCACCGAGACCTGCCGGCACACCGTCAGCGACAACGGTGACTTTTGCTCCAATGGAGTCGCCCTCTTTTTTCAGTCCGCGCATCAATTCATCCAGCGCTTCGATTTTATCCGGGTCCGGGCAAAAGAAGGGATTCAATTCGACCTGAGACCAGTCTTTAATCTCCAGCGGAACATCGCCCATTTGCGTCAGACAACCACGGATTTTAACGCCGAATTTTTCCGCCAGATATTTTTTGGCGATTGCTCCCGCCGCTACGCGCATTGCCGTTTCACGAGCGGATGAACGTCCACCGCCACGGTAATCACGGAGGCCGTATTTCTGCTCATAGGTATAGTCGGCGTGTCCTGGACGGAAAACATCCTTGATGGCGCCATAATCCTGAGAACGCTGATCGGTATTTTCAATCAGCAGGCCAATACTCGTACCGGTGGTGACGCCGTCGAATACGCCGGAGAGGATCTTCACTTGATCCGGTTCCCGACGCTGGGTGGTGTAACGCGACGTGCCCGGACGGCGCCTGTCGAGATCGTGCTGCAGATCGGCTTCAGTCAGAGGAATGCCCGGCGGAACACCATCAACGATACAACCGAGCGCCAGCCCGTGTGATTCGCCGAAGGTTGTTACGCGAAAGAGTTGCCCAATTGTATTTCCTGCCATCACGGCTCCGTTATGCGTGTTGTGTATCTGCGCGTGTATTTAGTCTTTGTAAATGCTGAAGTGCTCACGAGCAGCGATCAACTGCTCTTTGGTCAGCATGAATACACCGTCTCCACCGTTGTCAAATTCCAGCCAGGTAAACGGCACATCAGGGTATTGCTCTATCAGATGTACCATGCTGTTTCCGACTTCACAAATCAGAATACCGTTATCAGACAGGTAGTCCGGGGCGTTACCCAGAATGCGGCGAGTCAGCTTCAGCCCATCACTACCGGATGCCAGACCCAGTTCAGGCTCATGACGGTATTCGTTCGGCAGGTCTGACATGTCTTCCGCATCAACATACGGCGGGTTAGTGACGATCAGGTCATACTGGATTTTCACCAGATCGCGGAACAGGTCGGAACGGATCGGCGTTACGTGATGAATCAGACCGTGCTCTTCAATATTGTGTTCGGTAACCGCCAGCGCATCCGTAGAAATATCAACCGCATCCACTTCAGCTTCCGGGAAGGCATATGCGCAGGCGATAGCAATACAACCGCTGCCGGTGCACATATCGAGGATATGCTGCGGCTGCTTGTTGATAAGACCAGCAAAACGGTTATTGATCAGCTCGCCAATAGGCGAACGCGGAACCAGCACGCGCTCATCAACATAGAATTCATGCCCGCAGAACCAGGCCTTGTTGGTCAGGTAAGCCACCGGAATACGCTCGTTGACGCGACGAATCACACGCTCAACAATACGATGACGCTCGCTGGATGTCAGACGTGCGGTACGCATGTCTTCAGGAATATCCAGCGGCAGATAGAGAGACGGCAGCACCAGCTGTACGGCCTCATCCCACGGGTTATCCGTACCATGGCCATACCAGATATTCGCTGCGCTAAAACGGCTGACCGCCCAACGCAACATGTCCTGAATGGTATGCAGTTCACTCACTGCTTCATCGACGAAAATTTTATCCACGTATTCCTCCAGGGCATGCTCGCATTAAATTCGGCGGCTAGTTTGCCACGAAGACGGCGATAAATCAGCATTCACACCGAGCCTGAGCGCGAAAATTGCGTTTTAAGCGATCGGATGCCCGTCGAGTCGGGTTAAACTAACGGAAAATAAAAGATGAGACTCTCGAATGAAAAAGAAAACATCGCTCAGCGAGGAGGATCAGACGCTGTTTCGCCAGCTGATGACCGGCACTCGTCAAATTAAGCAGGACACCATTGTCCATCGACCACCACGCAAAAAAATCACCGAGGTTCCGGTCAAAAGGCTGCTACAGGAACAGGCTGATGCCAGCCATTATTTCTCGGATGAATTTCAGCCGCTGCTGAACACTGACGGTCCGGTAAGATACGTGCGGGCCGATGTCAGCCATTTTGAACTGAAGAAGATGCGCCGTGGTGATTACTCCCCGGAGCTGTTTCTTGATTTGCACGGATTGACGCAACAGCAGGCCAAACAGGAGCTCGGCGCATTGATTGCCGCCTGTCGTCGTGAGCATGTCTTTTGCGCCTGCGTAATGCATGGCCACGGGAAGCACATTCTGAAACAGCAAACGCCGCTGTGGCTGGCACAACATCCGCATGTGATGGCCTTCCATCAGGCACCGAAAGAGTACGGCGGCGATGCCGCACTGCTGGTACTGATTGAAGTGGAAGAGTGGTTGCCACCTGAACTCCCCTGAGGCAGCAATTCAGAAACAAAAAGAGCCGCATTAGCGGCTCTTTTATTTTCCGGATGGCGATCCTGCCTTATCCGGACGATGAAACGTGGCACGGGTTCGATTAAATCGCTTTTGCCATTTTCAAATTACACGGGCTCATCTGCCAGTTAAAAATGCCCTTTCCGCTCTCATCAAGCGTTACGCTGGCTATCGCAGATGTGGTAAACATCGGCGGCGTTTCTCCCGGGCAAAGCTCAGACACCAGATATCCCACTAACGGTAAGTGAGAAATCACCAGCGCCGTTGCGATACCTTCATTGGCCAGAGCCTGTAAATAGGCACTGACCAGACCGACATCGCCGCAGGGAGTCAGCTCCGGCAAAACATCCACACCGGCTGGCAGGTTCATACATTCTCCCACCACATCCAGCGTCTGTTCGGCTCGTAGGAACGGGCTCACCAGAACACGTTCGATATCCACTTTTTGACCTTTCAGCCAGTTCGCCATCAGGCGAGATTCGTCACAACCACAAGAGGTTAAAGGACGAACCGAATCACTGGCGGCATCAAGGGCCGCGTCGCCGTGACGCATGATAAAAACTTGCATATTGCACCGCTTTTGTTAACCAGAATCACCAACACGTTTACACAAAGCCCCTATTGGCAGTGGTAACTATGTGGTGGCCGGCATTGTGCCTTATCCATTCACCGAATGAAACGCTGTTTTTTACCTCAACGGCGTAAGTATAGTCAATCTCTGTTTACATTTTGAGCGCGACACATACATTCAGTGCGGATTCATCCTACCTTTGACCTCATGAATTCAGGTCAGTTTCCCCGATATTCCAGAATCTTTCACCACGTTCCGCCATCTGCAATAACTGTTCACACGGTGTAAACCGTGAACCATATTGCGTGGACAGTCGTTGCAGAACCGCAACCACTTCACCCGCACCGAGAGAATCCATATACCGGAACGGGCCGCCGAGGAATGGCGGAAAACCAATACCAAATACCGCGCCAATGTCACCATCGCGCGCGCTGCGGATAATCTGCTCATCGAAGCAACGTGCTGCTTCGTTAAGCATTAACATGACACACCGCTCTGCAATTTGCGGGGCTGCGAGTTGGCCCTGACCCTGGACGCCAATAAGCGTATAAATTGCAGGGTCGACCTGTTTTTTGCTTTTACGCCCTTTCGCCCCATAAAGATAGAAACCCCGACCATTTTTTCTACCTTTGCGATCGTCATTCAAAATTGAAGCAACAACATTTGCAGGCGCGCTAAAACGTTCTCCATATGCGGCCTCAAGCACTGGTATAATTTTAGTGCCCGTATCAATTCCGACCTCATCCAAAAGTTGGATTGGCCCTACCGGAAAACCAAACTTAACCAGCGCGGCATCAATAGTGTCGACACGTTCACCTTCGGTCAGCATGCGAATCGCTTCGTTGATGTAAGGCGCTAAAATACGGTTAACGTAAAAGCCAGCCTTATCCTGGACAACAATCGGTGTTTTGCCCTGTTTTTTCGCTAACTTAACGGTTGTGGCAATCGTCTGCTCTGAGGTTGTTGCATGCGGGATCACTTCCACCAGTGGCATTTTTTCTACCGGACTAAAAAAGTGCAGACCAATGACCTGTTCAGGCCTGGCAGCATTAGCCGCAATATCACCAATCGGCAAAGATGAGGTGTTTGATGCAAAAATAGTATGAGGGGCACAATTCTGTTCAATTTCTGCCACCATCTGTTGTTTTAACGACAGATCTTCGAATACCGCTTCAATAATCAGATCGCGATGAGCAAAACCGCGATAATCGGTGGTTCCCGAAATCAGCGCCAGTTGTTTGTCACGTTCACCGGCCTTGATATGACGGCGACGAACCTTCGTTTCAAGTTGATCCCAACTGTACTTTAGCGCGTGGTTGATTCCTTTAGCATTAATGTCTTTGATGCGCACCGGCAAGCCACCTTTACAGGCAGTGACGTAAGCAATACCGCCGCCCATCAAACCACCGCCCAAAATACCGACGCTATTCAGCGGGCCGGGCTTCGCTTCACTACCGGGATCCTTTTTCACATCGGTATTGGCAAAAAAGATGTTCCGTAGCGACTTAGACTGCGAAGTCATCGCCAGCTCGCCAAACGCGCGGGCTTCTGCCTCATAGCCGCTGCTGCTCCCCTGCGCGAGACCGGTTTCGATCACCTCAAGAATGCGGTCCGTTGCGGGGTAGTTACCCAGCGTTTTTTGCGCCGTCTTTTTGCTGACCATACGAAACAGCAGCGCACGTCCCAGCGGCCCCGCCAACACGCGTTCACGTACGGGCAGAACCCGGTGCGCTGAACTGTCTTTTTTGGCCAGTTCAACCGCGGCTTCCAGCAAAATGGTCTGTGGTACAACGTCGTCCACCAACCCCACTTTTAGTGCCTGTTTTGCCCGTAGCTGTTTTCCTGTCAGGATCATATCCAGCGCCGTACTGACACCAATAAGACGGGGTAACCGCTGGGTTCCACCGGAACCGGGAAGCAGGCCTAACTGTACTTCCGGTAAACCCAGCACGGTTTTAACGTCATCGGTACAGATACGGTTATGGCAGGCCAGCGCCATCTCCAGCCCACCGCCCAGGCAGGCACCATGAATAGCGGCGACAACCGGGATCGGCAATGCATTAATTTCCGCCATGATCTGCTGCCCCTGACGGGCCAGCGTTTCAGCTTCCTGCGCGCTGCGGCAATCCCCTATCATGTTGATATCGGCACCGGCGATAAAATTATCGGGTTTCGCCGAAATGAACACGACGCCACGCAACGCTTTATTGTCGCGAATTTGTTTCAGAATGGCCCGAACCTGAGAAGCAAACTCCGCTTTCAGGGTATTCATTTTCTCTCCGGGTACATCAATGGAGACAACAGCGACGTTATCCAGACGCACGTTGAGTGTAAAAGCCGATGTCATTTCCATTATTCTGCCTCCAGAACCATTGCCGCCCCCAAACCACCTGCCGCACATGCGGTGACTAAACCAAAGCCACCGCCGCGACGCCGTAATTCATGGAGAGTTTGGGTGATCATTCGTGCACCGGTTGCGGCGAATGGGTGTCCATAGGCAATTGAGCCACCCAACACGTTAAATTTACCGTCATCGACTTCGCCAGTGGCATGAGAACGCCCTAACACTTCGCGGGCAAAACGCTCACTGCCCAGCAACTGGAGGTTCGCCAGCGTTTGTGCGGCAAAGGCTTCATGCATATCAATAAGCGTTAAATCCGCCATGGTTAACCCTGCGCGCTCAAGAGCAAGCGGTGTCGACCATGCAGGTCCTAACAGCATGTCCTGCCAGACATCAATGGCGGTAAAGGCAAAACTACGCAGATATCCCAGCGGTACCAGCCCTAACTCTTTCGCACGCGATTCCGTCATCAAAATCACGGCGGCAGCACCATCTGTTAACGGAGTACTGTTGGCCGCCGTAACGGTACCGTGTTTTCTGTCAAATGCCGGACGCAACCTGGCGTAATCCGCCATCGTCGAGTTACCGCGAATATTGTTATCTTCTGAAAAAGGATCTTTAAAGGGGGGGGCGTAGGTCGTCATCACCTCTTCCGCAAGTTTTCCTTCAGACCATGCCTGAGCCGCGCGCTGATGAGAACGATGTGCCAACGCATCCTGTTGTTCACGTGTGATGCCATAGGTTTTCGCCATTTGTTCAGCTGTATCCCCCATGCGTAAACCGGTGGAATATTCAGCAACAGCCGGTGGCACAGGCATCAAATCGCGCAAGCGCAATCGGGAGAAGAGTTTCAGACGTTGCCCGGTTGTGCGGGCTTTATTGACATCCACCAGTACTCGCGCCAGCTTTTTGCTGACGCCAATAGGCAGAACGGAAGAGGAGTCTGCGCCGCCGGCAATCCCAGCACGAATAGTACCGGCCATCAGGCTTTCTGCAACATTCGCCACGGCCTGAAAGCTGGTTGCACAAGCCCGGCTTACGCTGTAAGCATCTGTATGCACATTCATCCCCGTTCCCAGAACGATTTCCCGGGCAATATTGGGAGCTTCTGGCATTTGAACCACCTGGCCAAAAACCAGCTGTTCAATCACGTCAGCAGGTATTTCGCTGCGGGCCAGCAATTCACCAACAACCATTTTTCCCAAATCAACGGCGGGAATGCCATGAAATGCGGTAGCCTGACGGGCAAATGGCGTACGCAATCCGCTCACGATGGCGATACGGTCGCCCTGGCGCGTAACCAGCGGTAAAGCCTGACTCATAACACTCCCCTGTAAAAAATAAAAATAAGTGGTCTGACCTGATCACAGTCTTAACCAATTTTTTACATTTAGCCAAGCGGGGAGAAAAGAAAGTGAGAGCTATGACACAGTGAATAGTCACTGACTGTTACGAAAATACCCTTGCCACGAGGTGGCAAGGGCATAAGCAGAAGGGATTAACGCAAGCCCAGCTGGAAAATCAGCGTTTCAGCTTCACAGGCAAAAACAAAGTCGATATCCAGACGCACACCCTCTGACTCTTCAGTGAAAGTCGAGGTGATTTTGCAAGGTTCAGATTCCACGCTACGTGCCTTCTCAGTCAGAGCGGCCAGCGTTTCTTCTGCCTCTGCGCGATTCGCGAACACGCGGCTGTATGACGCGGTGCAATCGGAGTTATCCATGATGGTGCCAACATCCATACAGCAGCAAACCGGGGTTTCATCAGCACTGCATTTACTCATTGTAGATTTCCTCTGTATTCGCACCTGAGGTGCCAGATAAACGATGGGGATATTTTACGCTCCCATTATTCGCCTCTCCAGTCGTTAATTGTGTGAAATGAGATAAGTGACCGAAATCACACTTAAAAATGATCTAAAACAAAAATCACCCAAACAGGTGAGTGCGCGTACCCGCAATTTTGCCAGCTGGATCGCGTTTCTTAGATCAGAATTGAAAATATTTATAAACATACTTGCAACATTCTGGCTGGTCCGACCTATACTCTCGCCACTGGTCTGATTTCTATGTGGTACCTCAGACCCTACACTTCGCGCTCCTGTTACGGCATGTAACATAGTTTGTATAAAAATAAATCTATGAGGTTATGGTCATGAGCCAGAAAACCCTGTTTACAAAGTCTGCTCTCGCAGTCGCAGTGGCAATTATCTCCACACAGGCCTGGTCTGCAGGCTTTCAGTTAAACGAATTTTCTTCCTCTGGCCTTGGCCGGGCATATTCGGGTGAAGGCGCTATTGCAGATGATGCAGGTAACGCCAGTCGTAACCCCGCGCTGATCATGATGTTTGATCGCCCTACTTTCTCTGCCGGTGCGATTTTCGTTGATCCGGATGTCGATATTTCCGGACGCTCACGTATTGGTAACGACGCCAGCCAGGATAATATCGCCCCAACCGCCTGGATACCGAACGTGCATTTTGTTGCCCCGATTAACGATCAATTTGGTTGGGGGGCATCTGTTACCTCTAACTATGGTCTGGCAACGGAGTTTAACAATAATTACGCAGCCGGCTCGATGGGCGGAAAAACCGATCTGGAAACCCTCAACTTAAACCTGAGCGGTGCCTACCGTCTGAATAATCATTTTAGCTTCGGTCTCGGTTTTAACGCCGTCTATGCCAAAGCGAAGCTTGAGCGTTATGCAGGCGATCTCCCACAGCAGATCGTTGCAGGTTCTGGCGGCAAAATTCCTCCATCACTGGCCGCACAATACCCGGCAGATACGCAGATTGCGCGCCTGAAAGGCGATGAGTGGGGCTTCGGCTGGAACGCCGGTATTCTTTATGAAGTGGATAAAGACAACCGTTACGGTTTCACCTACCGTTCGGAAGTAAAAGTTGACTTCGATGGTGATTACCGCAGCAGCCTGCCATCAATGGACCGTATTCCAGCACAGTTGCGCCCGGTGTTCGCTAGCCTGCCGGCTGGCACCAACGGCAACACAATCGACGGTTCACTTGATCTGAACCTGCCAGAAATGTGGGAGTTCTCAGGTTATAACCGCGTTGCGCCACAGTGGGCGGTTCACTACAGCATGGCATATACCAGCTGGAGTCAGTTCCAGGAGCTTAAAGCGAAAGGCAGCAACGGTCAGACCCTGTTCTATAAAGAAGAAGGTTTCAAAGACTCTTACCGCATCGCGCTGGGTACTACCTACTACTACGATGATACCTGGACATTCCGTACCGGTATCGCCTTCGATGATAGCCCTGTTCCAGCTAACCGCCGTTCCATCTCTATTCCGGATCAGGACCGCTTCTGGCTGAGTGCGGGTACAACCTATGCGTTTAATAAAGATGCTTCATTGGATGTCGGCGTTTCTTATATGCACGGTCAGAAAGTGAAATTCGAAGAAGGCCCGTACTCCTTCGAATCAGAAGGGAAAGCCTGGCTGTACGGTATGAACCTGAACTACGCATTCTGATTTTCATCAGATGTAAAAAAGGTGAGCTTTTTAGCTCACCTTTTTATTTGCCTCAATTCCTTACTCAGAATCGATCTCTTTTAACTCATCCTGAATATCTTTTGCATTCGGGTTTTCTTCTGGTTTGAGTTTACCGCCATTCGCAATAAAGTCATGACGCTGGAAGTAAGCTTCACGCACCATGATGTAAGGATCTGAAGATTGGCGCAGCAGGCCGTCAGAATCGAGCAGTTGCGCACGCGTTTCTATTCCTTCAACCGTCCATTTACCTATCGATAACGGCCAGGTTAACCAGGACAGAACCGGATACAACGTATCCACCATATCGCCGCCATCGTCACGCAGCGTGAAGCTGCCGTAGAATGGAAGCTGCATGTATGGACCGTAACCGACATCATAGTGGCCTAATGTGCTGCCGAAGCGGTGTGGTTCAACACGCTGCAACTTCGGATTCGCCATCCCCGCCACATCAATAAACCCACCCATACCTAACAAGGTGTTCAGGAAGAAACGGGTAAAATGCACCATCCCCTGATAGGGGTCGCCTTGCAGGAAATAGTTAACCATGACAGCCGGTTCTTCAAGGTTGCCAGTAAAGTTGCTCAAACCATTACGGGCCGGCTGCGGAACATAATCACGCCAGGCGACAGCCACCGGGCGAACAACATATGGATCCAAAACATTAAAGTTGAAGTTGTACATGGTGCGGTTGAACCCTTCAAATGGGTCCGAACGCCCCTGCTGTTCAGTACCGGAGCTCGCACACCCCACCAAAAGTGTGGTTCCCAGCGCAAGCGCCGACAGGCGAAGCTTCATAAGTGTCTCCCTGTGTATTATGGCTATCGCTGATTGCCATCCATGACGGAACGATGATGTATCCGCCTGATTAGATGTGAGCGATTGTAACAGCACGTCAATCGATGTCTATATGCCCTAACTTACTGATTTGATCATAGCCTGGTAATACAGACACAGTGATGGTTCATTCTAACGAAGCCAATAAAAACATGCGTTACCATTTTTGCGATTTCAGACTTTATCCACCAGCCTTCAAATAAAAACCGCTACGCTTTAGCAATACAAGCTTATTCAGGATCCTGGTATGAATGACATCGAAAAAGAGAAGATTGATCGTCACAGCGACGAACTCCAGGTGGAAAGCGAAGAAAAGCGGAGCGGAAAAAAGATAGAACTCAATGAGGACAGGCTCCCCTCACGTGCAATGGCGATCCACGAGCATATCCGCCAGGACGGTGAAAAAGAGATGGAACGCGACGCGATGGCGCTATTGTGGTCAGCCATCGCTGCCGGGCTGTCAATGGGTGCATCGTTGCTGGCAAAAGGAATTTTTCATGTACAACTGGAGGGTGTTCCCGGCGGATTTTTGCTGGAGAATCTCGGTTATACCTTCGGCTTTATTATTGTGATTATGGCCCGCCAACAACTCTTTACGGAAAATACCGTCACCGCCGTCTTACCCGTTATGCAAAACCCTACCCTCGGCAATTTTGGTCTGTTGATGCGTCTGTGGAGCGTAGTACTACTGGGTAATATTCTGGGCACCGGGGTTGCGGCATGGGCGTTTGAATACATGCCGATTTTTGATGAGGCGACCCGTGACGCCTTCGTCAAAATAGGCATGGATGTAATGAAAAATAACCCGACGGAGATGTTTGCCAATGCCATTGTCTCCGGCTGGTTGATTGCCACGATGGTCTGGATGTTTCCCGCCGCCGGAGCCGCAAAGATTGTCGTCATTGTCCTGATGACCTGGCTGATTGCCTTAGGCGATACCACACATATCGTCGTGGGTTCAGTTGAAATTCTCTATCTGGTCTTTAATGGAACACTGCACTGGGGCGACTTTTTCTGGCCTTTTGCCTTACCGACACTAGCCGGGAATATCTGCGGCGGGACATTTATCTTTGCGCTGATGAGCCACGCGCAGATCCGCAACGATATGAGCAATAAACGCAAGGAAGAAGCCAGGTTGCAAGCAAAGCGGGAAGCACAACCGCAGAAAAACCAGAAAAAACAGACCTGAATGGCGACTGTTTGAGCAGTCAGGCAGCCTGAGACTTACCGTTGAGAGTAAAAAACGCTATACTCGTGCCGCTTCGTCCCCTTAGTTAAATGGATATAACGAGCCCCTCCTAAGGGCTAGTTGCAGGTTCGATTCCTGCAGGGGACATTCTGAAGCGAGTTTATTCTTATATCTAAGCTAAAGGCCATCACATACTTGCTGTTCTTTTATCATCTCTGGCTGTACAATTTTTTACGTATCGGAAGAAAGTAGCAGAGCTATAAGCATGCTGCATTTATGTTACCAATATGTTAACCAAACTCATTCCAGACATAGAGCAGTATATTGATGGCAGAGCGCGCACATAGAGGTGTTGCTTTTTGCATCAACCCAATGGTGGAAAGATACCTAAATTCCCTCTAAAAAGCAGTTCACCAGTCGATCGATTTAGTTAGCAATGGTAAACTGAACCCCATACTAGAATTTTCTTATTTTTCAAATGTTAAAATTATTCGCAAAGTACACATCTGTAGGCGTTGTCAATACCCTAATACATTGGGTCGTTTTTGGTACGTGTATATATGTGCTTTCTACAAACCAAGCCTTGGCGAACCTGGCAGGCTTCATTGTAGCTGTAAGCTTCAGCTTCTTTGCTAATGCTATGTTCACATTTAAGTCGAAGGCTTCAACAACACGATACTTTCTCTATATAGGGTTTATGGGCGCGGTTAGTGCTGCTGTCGGTTGGGGTGCAGATATGCTCTTGCTCCCGCCATTACTGACGCTGATTTCGTTCTCCGCGATCAGCCTTGTATGTGGATTTTTTTACTCAAAATTCATTGTATTTAGGGATGTAGGATGAAAATATCACTGGTTGTTCCTGTCTTCAACGAAGAAGAAGCAATACCTATTTTCTATCAAACCGTTCGCCAGAGCTTAACCAAATATGATGTGGAAATCGTATTTATCAATGATGGTAGTAAAGATGGAACAGAGAAGATTATTGATACCCTATCATTATCTGACCCATTAGTTGTTGCTGTATCATTTACCCGTAATTTTGGTAAAGAACCCGCCCTTTTTGCTGGACTCGAACATGCTACAGGGGATGCAATCATTCCAATCGATGTTGACCTTCAGGATCCAATTGAGGTCATTCCGCAGCTTATCGAACGCTGGCAAGCAGGAGCGGATGTAGTATTAGCAAAACGAGCTGATCGTAGCACCGATAGCCACATCAAGCGTAAGACAGCAGAATGGTTTTATCGTCTACATAACAGAATTAGCTCACCAAAAATCGAAGAAAATGTTGGTGATTTCCGTCTGATGTCACGAGAAGTGGTCGAGAACATAAAAATGATGCCTGAAAGGAATCTTTTTATGAAAGGAGTCCTTTCATGGGTCGGGGGAAACGTTGATGTTATTGAATATACAAGAGCAGAACGCGTAGCGGGTACATCTAAATTTAATGGGTGGAAACTCTGGAATCTCGCACTTGAAGGTATCACCAGTTTCTCAACTTTCCCTCTGCGTATATGGACATATATAGGGCTATTTGTTGCTGGTCTTTCATTCTTTTATGGGGGCTGGATGATTATCGATACACTTGCATTTGGAAACCCTGTACGTGGATATCCATCATTGATAGTATCCGTTCTCTTTCTTGGCGGGGTCCAGCTTATCGGTATCGGCGTACTTGGTGAATATGTCGGAAGAATATACATTGAGATAAAACAAAGACCTCGATATATAAAAAAGTGGAAGTAAATTATGAAAGTTAATTACTATTTAATAACATCAGCTCTCTTTGGGTTATTATTTTTCTATTTATGTGGTGGGATGAATACTCTCGATGTAACAAATATCGGGTATCTTATGTCCGGAGATCCGGCCCAACATTGGTTAGGATGGGAATTCTTTAGGCATACCCCACTAATTCAATGGCCACTAGGAAAAAACACAGAATATGGTATAGAGTTGAATAACTCTATCGTCTACACCGACTCCATACCTATTTTTGCTATTTTTTTCAAATTAATAGCTGCAATACTTCCTGAAACATTTCAGTACACTGGGATCTGGATTTTATCCTGTTTCGTTCTACAGGGTGTAACATCATTTTTATTAATTAATAAATTAACTAACAACAATATTTACTCATTAATACTTTCTGCATTATTTATATCCGCTGTTCCTTTTCTTACCAGAACCGGCGGACACTTTGCGCTCTCTGCACAGTGGATTATAATTGCATCCTACTTACTTTATGCTTGTAACAGATTTAAATCAAAGAGTTGGATAATTCTGCTTTTCATTGCATCCTGGGTACATGCTTATCTTTTAGCGATGGCACTTGTAATTTATATAGCTGATCTCGCCACCAGAAAGCTAAATGGTGAATTTTCTTTAAAATCAGCCATTTATCATGCGATTTTGAGTGGTGTAGTCCTCTATATATCCATGTACTCAATTGGATATTTCACCATTTCAAACAGTTTTTCCGCTGATGGTTATGGTTTCTATAAATTTAACCTTAACTCGTTTTTCAACCCTTATTACCCACCATACTCCTCTATTATCAAACCAATGCCGGCAGGTGCTGGAGATTATGAAGGTTTAAATTACCTTGGTATTGGTGTGATTTTGGCGATCGCACTGATCGCAGCTAAAATTAAATCAGCGGATGTCAAATTCAAAGAGACACTGAAAAATAATAAAATCATTGTTTTGTTAGTTTCATTATGTCTTATTTATGCAGTATCTGTGAACGTAGATCTTGGTAAAACAACCGTATTAGCATTCTATTTACCCGATTTTCTCAGGGGAATCACTAACACATTTAGAGCTACTGGTAGATTTGGCTGGTTAGCATTCTATGGCATACTGATTTTTACAGCCATATCCCTCTGCAGGATCTATAAAGGTCGTCAGTTAATTGTCGTTTCTCTTATTTTAGTTTCATTGAATATTTACGATATTCATAAAATATATAAAGAAAGAGAAAAGACCTTTTCCAACGAAAATACAACCTATCTCATGGATTCCCCTGAGATAAAATACATTGCAAAAAACTACAAAAAAATACTCACGCCATCTCCTTGGGAGTTTTCAAGTGAGTACGTTAAATGGGCATATCTCGCATCAACAAATAACATGTCTATGAACTTTGGATATTTTGCAAGATTCAATGGTGATACCTGGAACAAACAAACAGAAGAGATACTACAAGCAGTAAATAATGTCGAGCTAGATAAAGATGCTATTTATTTATTAAAGGACAAAAATCAGTACGATAAAATAGTTAATACCTTAGGAGACAAGGCAATTAATTTCTCTTACGGAAATGCCTATGTCGTAGGTATTAAAAAATAACACAATCACATTTCATAAAATAATAAAACAGCCGGGTGCTCGGTTGTTTTATTATTATCTTGATAATTTAGCATACACCATAATCTGGCATCCCGTCGGAGGTTAAGGTTATAATCCTGACAACGATTTTATTGGATCAGACGCAAAAATGACAAAACTCACCCTACAAGAGCAGATGCTGAAAGCGGGCTTAGTCTCCAGCAAAAAAATGGCGAAAGTACAGAGAACGGCGAAAAAATCGCGCGTTCAGGCCCGTGAAGCCAGAGAAGCGGTTGAAGAGAATAAAAAAGCACAAATTGAACGGGATAAGCAGTTAAGCGATCAACAGAAACAAGCGACGCTGTCGAAAGAATACAAAGCGCAGATTAAGCAGCTTATTGAAATGAACAAAATCACCATTTCCAAAGGTGATATTGGGTATAACTTCACCGATAATAATCTGATTAAAAAAATCTACGTGGATAAGGTGACACAGGCACAATTGATTAAAGGGCGTCTGGCTATTGCCCGGCTGACTGCCGAAAGCGACCGCGACAGTGAATATGCTATTATCCCGGCTGTCGTTGCCGATAAAATTGCACAACGCGACGGCAGCTACATCGTCTTAAATTGCGAGCTGAGCCAGGAAGCGAAAGACGAAGACGATCCGTACGCTGATTTCGTCGTACCTGACGATTTAATGTGGTAAATGAAAAATGCCGGATAATAAGTCCGGCATTTTTTCTAATAGTGAGGTGACAACTCAGATGCTCACTCAACTCCCCTTATCATAACCGCATATCCTCTCTCTAGAACTTATAATGCTCTTTGCTTAGTCCGTATTTCCTCATCCGCAAATACAGTTTTTTGCGCGGAATTTGCAGATATTCTGCCACTTCATTAATACGCCCTTGATGAATATTTAGGGCTTCGGTAATGATTTGCCGCTCGTACTCTTCAACCCGGCGATCCAACGGTGTCGGTTCCGGCATATGCAACTGCGGATTGGCGGTTTCCGCCAATGGCAGCAACCCAACGGCAAAAAGCTCTGCGGCGTTTGCCAGCTCTCGCACATTGCTCAGCCACACACGACGTCGCATCCCTTTTAGCAATTCCCCGTCGACCTCCGGAATGGGGTGGTTCAGACGCAGACAGGCTTTTTGCAGGTAATGGCGAAATAGCGGCTCAATATCGTCCGGGCGCAGGGATAGCGGCTGGCAGGCGATTTGCGTCATGGCGAAACAGTAATAGAGTTCGGCCACGATCTGGTTTGTTGCCGCCAGCTCCACCAGCGATGTCGTGCCAATACCAATTAACCGAAAAGGGCGCCGCTCCTGGCTTTGCAGGTGAACCAACTGGTGCTGTTGCTCGCGCGTCAAACACTCTATATGGCTTAATACCAGCGTCCCTCCTTGCGCTTGTGCCATCAGCTCATCAAGCTGAGCGGTGTTCCCGGTGGTGAGCTCTGCGCGGATAAGCGGCCCCTGGGCGCTACGTCCCAGTTGATGCAGATAACGGGCTCCCGTCATGCGTCCCGTTCCCGGCTCCCCATAAAACCAGACGGCAAGATCTGTTTCTGCGAGTTGCTGCAGGCGTTGACGGTACTGACTTACCCAGTCGCTGTAGCCAACCAACTCAACCTGTAGCTTTTGCTGGCAGTAATGACGACGGGCAATCACAGATTTTCGTTGTTGCAACGCCTCTGCAACCTGCAACAGCAGCTTGCCGGGATCGACCGGCTTTTGCAGAAAATCCCATGCCCCTTTCTTCACCGCATCCACCGCCATCGGCACATCACCATGTCCGGTAATCAGCAGGATCGGCAGCTGGTTATCATCCTGATGAAAAAGAGCCATCAGTTCGATACCGTTGCAGCCGGGCATACACACGTCACTCAGGACGATACCAGGCCAGTCAGCCTGTAGCCAATTTCGGGCATCATAGGGGTTATTGCACGCGCATACCCGATAACCCGCCTGCTCGAGCAACAAGGTGTAAGCATCAAGGACATCGGCATCATCATCAATCAGCAGAACAGAATATTCATCACTCAACATCTTCTACATCCGTCAGGTTGAATTGCAGTACCACGCAGGCATTGCGCCCCAGCGTCGATGCCAGGCGTAGCTCGCCGTTCATCTGCGTCATTAACGAGACACAAATTGATAGCCCAATACCGAGACCCACATCCTTACTGGTGGTAAACGGTTTTAATAGCGACGGTAGCAGTGCGCCAGGCCAGCCGGGACCATTATCACTGACAAATACACATACCGTGCTACCTTCAGCCTGCCAGTGAACGTCAATCTTCGCGGCAATCGGGCAGGCATCCAGCGCATTTGCCAGTATGTTTACCAGAACTTGCTGAATTCTCACCTCATCGCCCGTAACCCACACGCGCTCAACCGGCAGCGAAAGCGTACCCTGCTGCGGTTTATGCCGCATAGACAATAACTCCCAGGCCGCGCTGAAAGTTTGTCGTAAATCGACCGGATGCAGTGGTGCCCCCGGCTCGGCCCGGCGCGCAAACTGTCGCAATGAGCGGATAATGGCATCGATACGGGTAATGAGTCCTTCAGCTTTGGTTAACGTGCTTCTGGCCTGCGCCAACTGCTCCTGTTCAATTGCCCTGCCCGCAGTAAACAGATACATCGACAATGCATTCAGTGGTTGATTGATTTCGTGGGCCAGCGTGGTCATGGTCTGTCCGACCACCGCCAGTTTCGCCGTCTGAATCAATTCGCCCTGGGTCGCTCGCAGATCGGCTTCAATCTCCTTACGCTCTGCCACTTCCTGCTCAAGCTGACTTTTTTGCGTATTGAGCTGACCCAGCGTATGGCGCAGTAACCCCGCAATGCGCCCTAGCTCATCACGGCCATAAACCGGGATCGAAGCATCGGTTCTGCCAAGACCAATTTGCACCACAGCCTGGTTGAGCGCAGTAAAACGCTTCACCAACCGTGAACGGATAAAGTAGTGGTTGAGTCCCCAGGCAAGAAGCAGCGCCAACAGCGTCGCCAGCAGAATAAGCCCGCCGCTAACGCGAACAATCTGCTCCAGTCGCTGGTTAAACATCTGCATTTGCTGATGACTACTTCCCAACTGAGCCTCAAGCAATGTTCGAAAACGACCAAGCGTAGCTTCTCTGGCATGACTGGCATCAACCAGTGCTTTTTGCGCCGCGACATAATCGCGCATCGTATCGGGCATTTTGTTTTTCATCATCCCGATTTCCAGCAATTCGTCGATGGTTTGTCGCAACGTGATAGTACTGGGCCAGTCGTCCAGGGTACGGATATTTTCATCCGCCGTTTTCTTCAGATTTTCCAGATAGCGAATATGATTCTCCACCAGCATGCCGTCGTCGCTACCTGACTTCAGTTCATTCAACCTGTCGCGTAAATCATCGACAATCTGGTTTTCAATTCTTGCCAGCGTGTACACCTGTTGCTGCTCATTCTGCACCTCCCTGGCGCGTTTCAGGTACAACGCCGCGTCGCCATTTTTCGCTTCAATTTGATCCAACAACGTTCCCTGCTGCCAGGTGAAATCCTGCACCAGAGAGTTCAGTTCGGTCGTGAAATCATCATGTAACCAGTCGATTCGCGCGGAAAGTTCGCTGACTTTTTCGCGTACCAGGAACATGTTGTAGAGCACTCTGTCCAGCTCGGTCATCAACGCCCGGCTGTCCTGCAAAATCACCGCCAGCTGTTGCTGTTCCGTGGGTTGCAATCCCCGACTCAGCAGTTCAATTTTGTCCAGATGTTCTATGATCTGATTGCGCAGTTGCAGCCGTACGGTCGTATTGGGGGCAAGCAGGAATTCATTAAGCTGATCGACCACCAGGTTAAGATTCCCTTCAATCAAAAAAGCGGAATGCACGCGCGGGAAATAGTCATCGAGCGAATAGCGGATTTGCGAACTTTGCTCATGCCAGGAATACAAACTGACACAGCTCACGCTTAGTGTCAGTAAAGCTCCTGTCAGAAAAGCCCCCCGCAAACTGCTGCTGATGCTGAGCTGACGAAGACGCTGCAATAGCGAACCGCCTTTCATTGTAGTTCTTCCAGTTTTGATATCGCCAGACGCTGGTTTTTAAGAAACCAGAGTTGCCACTCCATCATTTGCTGTTCAGCAAAGCTTTTATTATCGAATTGAGCAAGCCAGGCTTCATCTTCGCTGCTCCTGGCGTCGATTGGGACCTGGGTTAACAGCGCTCTGATTTCGGGTAACGGGCGTTTCAGACGGGCTTCCGCGCTGTACAGCGCTCGCCAGGCATCCTTAAGCTGCGCGAGGCGGAAACTGATGGCCGTATCAAACATCCGCTGGACCAGTTGTTGACGTTTCAGGATCAGACGGTAATTAAGCGGTGGCTGTTTCATCAAAATGGCCTGTTGGGCTGCACGCGGATTATCTGTTGCCAGCGACGTTACCGGATATTTACCGGTATTCGCATCTGCAAGGATCCGCTGCCCTTCCGGGCTCAATAAATAGCGGATAAAACGTTGTGCTTCATTGGCGCGCGGGCTGTTTTTCAGCACGGCTACGTAGGTTGGCGAGACTGCAGAGTGTGGGAAGTAATTAAAGGTCAGATTGGGGTCATTGAGCAGCAGATTGGCATAGTTATCAATAACCGGTCCCGCAACGCCCAATCCGCTCTTAATTTTGTCCGCAACACCAAAGCTGCGTGATGAGATGGTCACCAGGTTCCCGGCACTGGCCAGCAATGTCGCCCAACCTTCTTGCCACCCTTTTTGTTGCAGCAGTGATTCAACCATCAGGTGATTGGTATCGGAGCGCGATGGGCTACTCATCAGCAGAGCATTTTGATATTTAGGATGCGTTAAATCCCCCCAATCCGTCGGTGCTGGCAGATGTCGCGCCGTCAGTGCTGAACGATTAATCAGCAGACCAAATCCCGAGATCGCCACGGCTACAGACGTCGACCGTATTGACTCAGGCACCAGACGCTGGCTTTCCGGTAAGGCATTATCAAAAGGAGCAAGTTTCTGATGCTCCTGAAGATGCTGCAGTAGCATCGGCGAAGACGTTAAAATCAGGTCAACGTTTTCCGCATTCGCGGTGTCGAGCAATTGCTCCAGAGAAGAACTGGTCCGGTTTAGCGTGCGGATCATCACTGACCCCGGCTCCGTTTGCCAGCGTTGAATAATCCAGGCCGTTGCTCCCGGGGAAAACGTCGTCGCCATAACCAGCTCCTTCCCCTGTGCCAGACAGGCCGCCGACAGCGACATAAAACACAGTGACAACGCCAACAAACTACCCCGACAGAAAAGTCTGTTTGTGATCCTGTTCATAAATACCAACATCTTCGAAAAATAATATTGAGACAAAACTTACCCGTTTATCACGACGGGTGGAAAAGATAAAACTGCTATCAGAATAACCAGACGGAATGCGATAACAGAGATAAAGAATACCTGAAAATGTCGTTTGAATTTGTTAATACCCGCACATGCTGATGATAAAAATGCATTAAGAATAATAATCCCGGTCTCACCATAATTCAAAAGGGTCAAAATCAGTCCCATTTTCAGCAAATTGGGTCAATAATGACACATTTCTTCAGTTTGAATTTCTTCACCACCTATATCACTCTTCACTGCGAAAAATCCTGATATTCACATCAATATAAATTTAGGTGATGATATGTTATCAATATTCAAGACAGGGCCATCGGCAAATAAAGTCCCGGAAGATAAAATTCAGGAGACTTATGGTCGATACCGCATTCAGGCGTTACTTAGCGTATTTCTTGGCTATCTTGCGTATTATATTGTACGCAATAACTTCACTCTCTCCACCCCGTACCTGAAAGAACATCTGGATCTCAGCGCAACACAGATTGGTTTACTCAGCAGTTGTATGCTCATTGCCTATGGGATCAGTAAAGGCATCATGAGCAGCCTGGCAGACAAAGCCAGCCCGAAAGTCTTTATGGCTTGCGGCCTGATCCTGTGCGCCATTGTCAACGTTGGCTTAGGGTTCAGCACCGGATTCTGGATTTTTGCCGCGCTGGTGGTCTTCAACGGGTTGTTCCAGGGGATGGGCGTCGGTCCCTCGTTTATAACCATCGCCAACTGGTTCCCACGCAAAGAGCGTGGACGCGTTGGTGCATTCTGGAATATCTCACACAACGTCGGTGGCGGTATTGTCGCCCCCATTGTTGGCGCCGCCTTTGCTATTCTCGGCAGCGAACACTGGCAAAGCGCCAGCTATATCGTCCCAGCCTGTGTTGCGGTGCTATTTGCTTTTATTGTTCTGATGTTGGGAAAAGGCTCACCACGCGAAGAGGGCTTGCCCGCTCTGGAACAGATGATGCCGGAAGAAAAAGTCGTGTTAAATGCCAGGCACGTAACCCAGGCACCGGAAAACATGAGCGCCTTTCAAATTTTTTGCACCTACGTGCTGCGTAACAAAAATGCCTGGTATGTTTCATTGGTAGATGTTTTTGTCTATATGGTGCGTTTTGGTATGATCAGTTGGTTACCGATTTATCTGTTAACTGAAAAACATTTCTCGAAAGAACAAATGAGCGTGGCGTTCCTGTTTTTCGAATGGGCCGCAATTCCTTCCACACTGCTGGCAGGCTGGCTGACCGATAAACTGTTTAAAGGTCGTCGCATGCCGTTGGCCATGATTTGTATGGCGCTGATCTTCGTCTGCCTGATCGGTTACTGGAAAAGTGAATCCCTGCTGATGGTCACTATTTTTGCCGCCATCGTCGGGTGCCTGATCTATGTGCCCCAGTTCCTGGCGTCTGTTCAGACCATGGAAATCGTCCCCAGCTTTGCTGTCGGTTCGGCGGTCGGATTACGCGGTTTTATGAGCTACATTTTTGGTGCATCGCTGGGAACCAGTCTGTTTGGTGTCATGGTCGATAAGATGGGATGGCATGGCGGTTTTTATCTGCTGATGGGCGGGATTGTCTGCTGCATTCTGTTCTGCTATCTGTCTCACCGCGGGGCGCTGGAACTCGAACAACAACGAAAAAATGCCCAACAACAGGACACGGAGCTGCAGCTTGCTGATGCAAGGTAATCTGCTTTAGAGAGAAAAAAGTGCCAGCGATGCTGGCACTTTAGTTTGCTCAGATGGAAGCCAGGAAATCAGTCAATGTGGTACACAATTGCGTTTTCAGTTATGAACCTTCGATTTAATGCTTATCATCCCCCACCATAAAGCGAATGATCAATCCGCATGCCGGGGCAAGAAAAAGAAATAGTCCCGTTACCATTTCGTTTCCATCAGTCAACCGTATGGTAAAGAAATAAATTAATGCCGTAAGGATAGCCATGCCGAAAAAAGAACTAATTGACGCGGCAGCGCCCATTACCTGCCAAATATAGCAACTGACGCACAGAATACTCAATGCGAGGAAAGTCCAAAAATAGAACATAGCGTTACCTCCTGTCTGCCGTAAAAATCGACGTAAGTCCTTACACATCCTTGATTTTATAGTCTAAGACAATTCCTATCCGTTCGCAATTCAAGCAACATTTCGCTACAATAACCGTTCATCTTCTGAACAGAGCATTCCCTGTTGACCTTTATTTAATCGTCATAAAAACAACAAATTATCTATAAGCTTATTCTCGCTTTTTATCGACCATAAAACATTTACGAAACTTGAGGAATTATTTCTGGATGATATTAATCTTCGGGTGTACATTGTCCGTCCGATCATTCATACCCCTCGTGGTTTGTCCTGACTCAGTTTTACACTCTTTACAGGAACCATTGTCGCTCATAGTGACCTAACTGTTCAGTGTCAGAGAGTAACGCTGTAGACAAAGAATCTTCGCGATACATTATTTTCGTACCAACAACAGGTGCTTATGTTCCCCCAATGTAAATTTTCGCGCGCGTTTTTGCATCCGCGCTACTGGCTCACATGGTTCGGTGTCGGTGTGCTCTGGTTACTGGTGCAACTCCCTTATCCTGTTTTATGTTTTCTGGGTACCCGTACAGGTACGCTGGCGCGCCCATTTCTAAAGCGCCGGGAATCCATTGCCCATAAAAATCTCGAACTCTGTTTCCCGAACCTGTCACAAGAAGAAAGGAACAAACTGGTCGACGAGAATTTTCGCTCACTCGGCATGGCTCTGCTTGAAACCGGTATGGCCTGGTTCTGGCCAGATCGCCGGGTGCGTAAATGGTTTGATGTTGAAGGTCTGGACAACCTGCAACGCGCTCAGGCGCATAACCGTGGCGTAATGGTAGTAGGCGTACATTTTATGTCGCTGGAACTGGGGGGCCGCGTGATGGGGCTTTGCCAGCCAATGATGGCAACCTACCGCCCGCACAACAACAAATTAATGGAGTGGATACAAACCCGCGGCCGTATGCGCTCGAACAAAGCCATGATCGGCAGAAATAATCTGCGCGGCATTGTCGGTGCCCTGAAAAAAGGGGAAGCCGTATGGTTTGCACCCGATCAGGATTATGGCCGTAAAGGCAGCTCATTTGCTCCCTTCTTCGCCGTCAAAAATGTTGCGACAACCAATGGTACCTACGTGCTGTCACGCTTGTCGGGGGCGAAAATGCTGACCGTCACCATGGTGAGAAAATCTGATAACTCCGGCTACCGTCTGTTTATCACGCCAGAAATGGAAGGTTACCCGGAAGATGAAAACCAGGCCGCGGCCTATATGAACAAAATCATTGAGAAAGAGATCATGCGGGCACCCGAGCAGTATCTCTGGATCCATCGTCGTTTCAAAACCCGCCCGATGGGTGAAGCCTCGCTATATGTCTAAAAAGAAAGGCCGAGTGGCCTTTCTTTATTTCTGCGCTTGAATTACTTAACACTCCACTTGTTCTGTAGTTCAGTCATTCGTTCGCTATATTCTCTGGCAAGGCAGGCGGGCTTATCCTGCTCTTTCCAGCATTCATTACGTCCTTTGATCCAGCCTCGTTGCTCTGCTTTTAGCATTGGGTCATTTTTCGATTTAGTCAGCGCCTGCTTGTAGACCCCGTTCAATTTTAAATCCATTGCGGAGAGCGACGGGCTCTGACAGATAATCTCTTCCATACTTCCCTTTTCCACTGCAGAACAGGAAAACGATGGGCCAGCATGAGTCGTTTTTTTCGCCGGAGAGAAATCAACATTATCTTCAGGCAGACAAATCCCATGCTTGCGGTTTGGGCCAGCCCAGGACACTTCCGGGTTTCCGTCATCTTTTCTGGAAATAGAGACGGTATTTTTACCGCTCTTCGCCTCCCAGTAATTGTCATTGAAGGTCTTAATGGTCGCTTTTGTGCCATTAATCCATACATTGCCTTTACCATCACTATTCACACCACCAATACTTGCGCAGCTAAAATTGAACGCTTGCGGTGCAGCCGCCATCGACGTCAATGGCGCAAGAACAAGTGCTAACATCATTAATCTGGTCATTTATAACCTTTTCATTATCAAATTCCGCGAAAAAATTAACCGCATTAACGTCAAGGTGATATGAGAATTTTCTGAGTAACAGCTACGTCGCTCAATAGCAATTTATTACCGTCAGAAATTAAACTGTCGCCGAATCACGACACTTGTAAGTTACTAAAATTAAATAAAAAAATGCCTCTTGTTTCACCTCATTTTTAGGCGTACATTAGCGCCGTCTGGAGCATTAAAGCTCAGAATTCTGAGGTGATGCAGCCAAGCAAACGCGGGGTATTCTCCCTTTCGTTTATGCTCGCATCAGCTCTCTGTCAGGTAAGCATATGTTCATTTAGGCGTACTCATCGTATGCGGAGAGATGAAAAGTGAAATATTTCTTTATGGGCATTTCTTTTATGGTCATCGTGTGGGCCGGTACTTTTGCCCTGATGATCTAAATTGAAAGATGCAGCAAAAAAACAGGAGCCATTTGGCTCCTGTTTGCGTATGTAAGGTAAAGGTTTTGCTAGTCGGTACTATCAGTGGCTGATTTCGGGCTGGCCGGCAGTAAACCATCTGCGCGGAACATGGCTTTGATCCCACGGATTGCCTGACGGGTACGGTCACGGTTCTCAATCAGCGCAAAACGCACGTGTGTATCACCATAGTCCCCAAAGCCAATCCCCGGCGAAACACAGACCTTCGCCTCATTCAGCAATTTTTTGGCAAATTCAAGCGACCCCATCGCGGCGTACTGCTCCGGAATTTTCGCCCACACGTACATCGACGCTTTTGGCATTTCAATCATCCAGCCCGCTTCATGCAGCCCCTTGACCAGCACATCGCGACGACGCTTATATTGCTCAGCGATATCCCGTACGCATTGCTGATCACCTTCCAGCGCGGCAATAGCGGCTACCTGCAGCGGTGTAAATGTTCCGTAATCGTGATAGCTCTTAATGCGCGCCAGTGCGTTTACCAGCGTTTTATTGCCAACCATAAAGCCAATGCGCCACCCCGCCATGTTATAGCTTTTCGACAAGGTGAAAAATTCAACGGCAACATCACGGGCACCCGGAACCTGCATAATCGATGGCGCTTTCCAGCCATCGTAGACAATATCGGCATAGGCCAGGTCATGAACCACCAGCACATCGTAGCGTTTAGCCAGTGCAACGACCTTTTCGAAGAACTCCAGCTCGACACACTGCGCCGTCGGGTTGGACGGGAAGCCTAAGATCATCATTTTCGGTTTCGGGTAGCTTTCGCGAATCGCACGCTCCAGTTCATTAAAGAAGTCGACCCCTTCCACCAGCGGCACGGAACGCACCTGTGCTCCGGCGATAACGGCACCATAAATATGGATGGGGTAACTGGGATTCGGCACCAGGACCGTGTCGCCGTGATCCAATGTAGCCAACATCAGGTGAGCCAGCCCCTCTTTGGAGCCAATCGTTACAATCGCTTCGGATTCAGGATCGATCTCGACGTCATAGCGTTCCTGATACCAGCGAGAAATCGCCCGACGTAAACGAGGAATACCGCGCGACGTTGAATAACCGTGGGTATCCGGGCGCTGCGCCACGGTACACAGTTTTTCAACAATGTGAGGAGGCGTAGCACCATCCGGATTCCCCATGCTGAAATCGATAATATCTTCGCCGCGCCGACGCGCAGCCATCTTCAGTTCAGCGGTAATGTTAAAAACGTAAGGGGGAAGACGATCAATACGCGTAAAACGACGTTCAGGGCGGGAATCAGCCATAATATCCTCAGATGTACGTTAGCGCCCGGACCGTCCGAGCGACGCTGCCACGATGGTGGCACGTTTAGAAAATAGCCTGAACAATTTCCTTCTGTCGAGAGGTACAGCAAAATATTTTTTATCGACATAAAAGAGGAACTACCTTTCTAAAACGGGAAATTCATGAATATCCAACCCTCATGAAATCACCAGTTTTTAACATTTTGTTGTTAAATACATTACGTTGAAGTTCGCCTTCTCAGGAGAGATATTGTAAATACAACAATCATGCAACAATCCCCTTTTAATATTGTGGTTTTTCCTCATTAGCCTGTGCTGACAGGGATGCTGGTCATCCTGCCTCAGGTTACCTATCATAGAGGTTTAACCCCTTCGCAAGAGTCACCTGTGCACGAAATATTCAATATGCTGCTGGCGGTCTTTGATCGGGCAGCGCTGATGCTGTTCTGTCTGTTTTTCCTGATTCGTATCCGCCTGTTCCGCGAACTGTTGCACAAGTCAGCTCACTCGGTGAAAGAACTGCTCGCCGTTACTGCCATTTTCTCCATGTTTGCCCTGTTCAGCACCTGGTCTGGTGTACCGGTAGAAGGCTCACTGGTGAACGTGCGTATCATTGCCGTGATGTCAGGAGGAATTCTGTTCGGCCCATGGGTCGGTATCATTACCGGACTCATCGCGGGTACGCACCGTTATCTGATTGATATTGGAGGTGTTACCGCCCTTCCCTGTTTTATTACCAGTATCCTTGCTGGCTGTATTGCGGGTTGGATCAACCGAAAAATCCCTAAGGCACAACACTGGCGCGCCGGTATTTTAGGCGGGATGCTGTGCGAATCATTGACCATGATTCTGGTGGTCGTCTGGGCCCCCACAACCGAACTGGGGCTGGATATCGTCTCGAAAATCGGTATCCCGATGATCCTTGGCAGCGTCTGTATCGGCTTTATCGTCATGCTGGTACAAAGCGTGGAAGGAGAGAAAGAGGCCAGTGCGGCAAAACAGGCTAAACTGGCGCTGGATATCGCCAACAAAACCCTGCCGCTTTTTCGACAGGTCAATAGCGAGTCGCTACGCCAGGTGTGCGAAATTATTCGCCATGATATTCATGCAGATGCCGTCGCGATCACCAATACCCAGCACGTTCTGGCCTATGTCGGCGTTGGCGAACTGAACTACCGCGATAACGATGATTTCGTTAGCCCTACCACCCAGCAGGCGATAAATTACGGAAAAATCATCATAAAGAACAATGATGAAGCACATCGCACGCCGGAAATACACTCCATGCTGGTAATACCGTTGTGGGAAAAAGGTGTGGTCACTGGCACACTGAAAATCTACTACTGCCATGCCCACCAGATCACCTCTTCATTACAAGAAATGGCTATCGGTCTGTCACAAATTATCTCGACTCAGCTTGAGGTTTCCCGCGCCGAGCAGCTACGCGAAATGGCAAATAAGGCAGAGTTGCGGGCACTACAAAGTAAAATAAATCCCCATTTTCTGTTTAACGCGCTAAACGCGATCTCATCGTCAGTGCGGCTTAACCCGGACACTGCACGCCAGCTCATTTTTAATTTATCTCGCTATCTTCGCTATAATATTGAATTAAAAGATGATGAGCAGATCGACATCAAGAAAGAGCTGTATCAAATTAAGGATTACATTGCCATTGAGCAGGCCCGTTTTGGCGATAAGTTGACGGTTATTTATGATATCGATGAAGAGGTCAGCTGTTTTATTCCCAGCCTGCTGATTCAGCCATTGGTTGAGAATGCCATCGTCCATGGGATCCAACCCTGCAAAGGGAAAGGTGTGGTCACTATCAGCGTAGCTGAATGTGGTAATCGGGTACGCATTGCCGTCAGAGATACCGGCCATGGTATCGATCCGAAAGTCATTGAACGCGTCGAGTCCAATGAAATGCCGGGCAATAAAATTGGCCTGTTGAATGTGCATCACCGCGTTAAGCTCCTGTACGGTGAAGGGCTACATATCCGCCGTCTTGAACCTGGCACAGAGATTGCCTTTTACGTGCCAAACCAGCACTCACCTGCAGCAGCCCCGGCCACATTATTGCTTTAACCAGGAGTAAAGTTGTGAAAGTCATCATTGTTGAAGATGAATTCCTGGCCCAACAGGAACTTAGCTGGCTGATAAAAGAGCACAGCCAGATGGAGATTGTCGGCACATTTGACGACGGTCTGGATGTGCTTAAATACCTGCAGCACAACCGCGTTGACGCTATTTTTCTGGATATTAACATTCCGTCACTGGATGGTGTGCTGTTGGCACAGAACATCAGTCAGTTTGCGCATAAGCCCTTTATTGTGTTTATTACAGCCTGGAAAGAACACGCTGTTGAAGCCTTTGAACTGGAAGCGTTTGACTATATTCTGAAACCGTACCAGGAATCACGAATTGTCGGCATGTTGCAAAAACTGGAGGCAGCCTGGCAACAGCAGCAAACAGGAGCCCTCCTGACCAGCCCGGTGACGCGTGAAAACGATACGATCAACCTGATCAAAGACGAGCGGATTATCGTTACGCCAATCAACGATATTTACTACGCTGAAGCTCATGAAAAGATGACCTTCGTCTACACGCGGCGCGAATCGTATGTCATGCCGATGAACATCACCGAATTTTGCAGCAAACTGCCTGCCTCACATTTTTTCCGCTGCCACCGCTCATTCTGCGTAAACCTGAACAAAATCCGCGAGATCGAACCATGGTTTAACAACACCTATATTTTGCGATTAAAAGATCTGGAATTTGAAATCCCGGTTAGCCGGAGTAAAGTGAAAGAGTTCAGACAGTTAATGCACTTATAGCGCCGAGAAAAAGCGATGAAAGAGCCAGGACTACCCGCGGACCAACAGTTTTTCGCCGATCTGTTCAGCGGCCTGGTGTTAAACCCCCAGCGTCTGGGGCGCGTGTGGTTCGCAACCCAGCCCACCCTATTACCGACCGGTAGTATATGTATCGACCTCCCGCGCCTCGATATCGTACTACGTGGCGAATACAGCAACCGGTTGGAAAAACAGCAGCATAGTCTGCCAGAAGGGGAGATGCTGTTTATCCCGGCGAAAGCGGCGAATCTACCCGGCAGCGATAAACCTGTGATGCTGCTGAGCCTGGTGTTTTCTCCGTCCTGGCTGGGGCTCTCATTTTATGAAAATCGAACCGCATCGCTGTTACGCCCGGTACGCCGTATTGAGTTACCCCATCCACAGCGCGGCGAAGGTGAGGCGATGCTCACCGCATTAACCCATTTAAGCCGCTCACCTCAGGCCCAGGATATTATTCAGCCGCTGGTGCTTAGCCTGCTGCATCTTTGTCGTAGCGTGGTGAATACCCACCCAGACACAGGGCGTCCGCGTGCTGAATTTCTCTATCACTGTATGTGTAATTGGGTACAGGATAACTATGCCCAACCGCTGACCCGGGAAAGCGTGGCGCAGTTTTTTAATATCACCCCTAATCACCTGTCAAAAGTCTTTGCCCAGCACGGCACCATGGGGTTCGTCGAATATCTGCGGTGGGTCAGAATGGCGAAGGCGCGCATTATCTTGCAGAAATACCATCTGTCGATTAGCGAAGTCGCGCAACGATGTGGATACCAGGACAGTGATTATTTCTGCCGCCTGTTCCGGCGTCAGTTTGGCCTGACGCCGGGAGAGTACGGCGCACGTTTTCAGTCTGCACGTTGATTGAGACAGCATCAACGGGTTTAATACGCCACAGGCTTACTCAATAAAGTGAATATGCGATGAAAAACAGACGTGCACTCTCCCTGATGTGTTATCAGATGCTGGAATCAGGTGCGGATCGTCGGACCGTGAAAAGAGCCCTGACCTCCCGCCGTGTTAAAGGTCGTCAGGCAGTGGTGCTACTGTGCAAGCAAGAGATGACGCTGTTAAGAGCCGGGAAACTGCCGGTGCAAAACGCGCCGCATTGATGATTTCGCTTTCCGGTTGCGTTTACCCAGCCTGCAACCACAACGCCACAAGGCTGGATAGCGCTCTTTCCGTGAAGCTTAAAACGTCAGTTCCGCCTTCAGCAGCGCCAGAATACTGTCGGCATTTTCAGCGGCAAACAACGATTGGCGGAACTGCTTGTTAACGAGCTTACGCGCCAGCTGCGAGAAGACCTTCACGTGGTTAATGCCTTCATCGGCACCCAGCGTCAGCATGATCACCAGTTCCACCTCACCCATCTCAGACTGCCAGTCAACGGGCTGGGCAAGCCGGGCAATGCTGATACTGGAATGACGGATCCACTGGGATTTCGTATGCGGGATAGCGACGCCAAAACCGACGGCGGTGGTGACTATCTCTTCGCGCTGCCAGACATCCTCTTCCAGCTCAAACGGATGTTCAGTTCGTCCATTTACCCCAAGATTGCCGCACAGGAATTGGATCACCTGCTCTTTGTTACTCAGCGTCTCGCCAACAAAGATATTCTCCAGCGCCAGCAGCGGACGCACATCTTTCTGCGGCGCAAACTGATTCAGCAAATCTTCTATCTCTTGAGCGCTACGGCACTCACAGGCCTGCATGGCGAGTTCACAGCATGCCTGGCTGTCCAGTTGACGAAGCTGACTTTTCACCGCTGGAATACGCGGACTACTCATGCTCAGTTCGTCGAGTCCTAAACCCAGGAGCAGCGGTAAATAGCGTCCTTCGCCACCCAGTTCACCACAAATGCCCACCCATTTACCGCGTTCGTGCGCCACGCGGACAATCTGTTGCAACATACGAAGGAACGACGGTGTAATCGGATTGTACAGCGGCGAAACGCGTGGGTTATTACGATCGACGGCGTACAGGTACTGGGTCATATCGTTTGAACCAATACTGAAAAAATCCACCTCATCACAGAAATGGTCGATGATGTAACACACCGACGGCACTTCAACCATAATCCCCAATGAGATTGTCGGAGCATGACGTAAACCGTCTTCTTTCAGCGCCACCAGCGCTTTTTGCAGTTCGCTTTTTACCCACAAAATCTGGTCGAGGCTATGCACCATCGGGATCATCAGCTGTGCGTTACCGAAGGTCGCCGCACGTAGGATGGCACGCAGTTGGGTACGAAACAGTCCGGCAAACTCCGGATAAATCCGCACCGCACGGTAGCCGAGGAACGGATTTTCTTCCTGCGGAATATTGAGATAGCGGATATTCTTATCACCGCCAATATCCATGGTGCGAAAGATAACCGGCTTGTCGCCCGCGGCCAATAAGACCTGCAGGTAGGCTTCAAACTGTTCCTGCTCGTCAGGAGCGCTGTCGCGGTCCATAAACAGCATTTCAGTACGAAACAGCCCAATCCCTTCCGCACCATTGGCAAATGCCCCCGGCGCTTCCAGCCCGGTGCCAATATTCGCCGCAACGTCAATGCGCTGGTTATCTTTGGTCAGCGCGGGTTGGGCGGCATCAAGCGCCTGCCGCCGCTGGCATTCATCGGCCAGCTTCTGTGCAATCGTGTAATAGCCGCGAACCGCATCGTCCGGATTGATGGCCAGTACCCCGCAGCGGGCATCCAGTACCGCAGACTGCCCTGTGTAGCGGCTAATGGCCTCCAGAGGCAAGCCGCTAAGCACCGGAATAGCCGACGCGCGAGCGAGAATCAGGGTATGCGAGGTGCGCCCCGTTTTCTCAAGGATCATGCCAGAAAGATGCTGCAAATCGAGGCTTAAAAACTGGCTGGGCGTCAAATCCTCAGCGACCAGAATCGTCGGCTCATTCAGTATCAGCGTATTGCGCGGACGTCTTTTAGGCCAGGTGATGTGCAGCAGTTGTTCGCTGATATCACGGATATCGCTGACGCGCTCGCGCAGATAATCGCTACCAGAGGCCGACAGCTTGTCGCACACCTGCTCCATATTAGCGACGATTGCCGCCCCTAGCCCCAAATGCTGCTCCAGCATTAAGCGGCGAATATTCCCGGCAAACTCGTCGTCCTGAATCAGAGACAGATGCGCGCTGAGGATGGTTTTACTCTCACCGTCGCGCTCGCGCAACTGTTGATTGAGCTGTTCGGCAAGCGTCGCCAGACTGTGCTCCAGCCGGGTATTGTCTTCTGCACTCGCCGCAATCGCGCGATAGCTTTCCAGATTATCGCTTAGCCAAAGCGTGAGCGAACCGGCGCCCACGCCCCCGGCCAGCACGGTGCCGTACAGCAGGTCCGGGTTGAGGCGAATCAGCGAACGCGGTAACGGATGAGCCGCCAGTTCCACCGACGTCGGTTGAACGCTATCGCTGTCAATAAACCGGTGCCGGAGATACTCCTCCAACGCTCGCCGGGCCTGTTCTTCATCGCGACCGGTGATGGCTAAACTACAGCTGTCGTTAAACAGCGTCCCGGTGCCAATCAGCGCCAGCGAGCTTTTCGCATCCGCCTTCGCATTCTGGCGATGGTTAATAAATATCACCTCACTTTGCCACTGACTGCACTGCTCTTTCAGCTCCCACGCCGGACGCGCATGCAGGCCATTGGGTAACGGGCAAAGAAATTGAATCGTTAGCATAACAACTCCTGATTAGCGGGAAATCAGCACCTGAAGTCCGTCAGATGAGCCACGGTTTCGCACGTAAGATGTGAAATAAGAGCCGACAACAACTGCTGCGTCTGAATGATGTCACGACAATCGGCAATCGACGCCGCACAGTGCCCATGTCGCGTGGCTGGCCCCATGACAACCGTTGGGATCCCCGTGCCGCTTACGTGCACCGCCCCGCCGTCGGTGCCGCCATTGCTGAACATATCCAGCTGTAGCGGTATACCTATCTCAGCGGCAATGCTTTCGATCCATGCCGTTAATTTTGGCGGCGCAATAAGCGACTTATCGCTCAGCACCAGCATCGGGCCTTTACCCGTCTGCCGGTGGTTGGCTTTACCATAATCAAAGTTTTTGGCCCAGCAGGCAGTATCCAGCACAATCGCCACATCAGGTTCGACCGCTCGCGCCGCCGTTTGCCCTCCGCGCAGCCCGACCTCTTCGCTGGAACTGGCCACCAGCCAGACCTCGCAAGGCAGTTCAGCACGATGCCATTCGCGCAGCAGGGCTATCAGCAAATAGCACCCGAGTCGATCATCAAAGGCTTTGCCCATCACCCGCTGGTGTGGCAGGACCTGAAAAGTCGTGTCGAAGGTGACGCGATCGCCTGGCCGAACACCGGCCTGAATCACTTCGTCATAAGAGCGTGCGCCAATATCTACCCGCAATGCGCTAACGTCATTGCCGCTGCGCTCACCGTCAAGCAGTCCGGGGATTTTGCTCTCTTCACGGGTGGTAATCCGCACCGGTTGCAATTGCCTGGCCGCCATACGCACATTTCCCACCGGCAATACATCGATTGCCCCTTCGCTGGAAATACCGCGCACGATAAATCCCACTTCATCCATATGCGCGCAGATCATCACCTTCGGACCGGTTGATTCATTCAGACGGATCAGCACCGATCCCAGGCCATCAAAGCGCACCTCTTTATGCAGACGATCCACTTCTTCGAGCAGGATCTGGCGCACTTCCTGTTCTGAAGAGGCGATCGCGTCCGCCTCGCTCAGAGCCTTCAATAGCGATAAGTCCATTACGCCTCTCCCGTGTGTAACAATGTTTTTGGCATGCTGTAGAGCACCTCTCCACCGTCTGGCGTAACCAGCACGACATCCTCAATACGCACGCCTCCCTGCCCCGGCAGATAAATACCCGGTTCAACGGTGAGCAGCATGCCAGCCGCCAGAGGCGTCGAGTCAGAGGGAGAGAAGCGTGGGTTTTCATGCACCTCAATGCCAATAGCATGTCCTGTATTGTGACCAAACTCATCGCCATAGCCCGCCAACGTAATGACCCGCCGGGCCGCAGCGTCCACCTCATTGCAGCGCGCGCCTGGTCGAATTGCCGCCACCGCCGCACGTTGCGCCGCAAGGACAATCTGATACACGGAAAACAGCGCACTTTCTTC
This sequence comes from Citrobacter sp. U14242, assembly GCF_046555775.1. Lineage (NCBI taxonomy): Bacteria > Pseudomonadati > Pseudomonadota > Gammaproteobacteria > Enterobacterales > Enterobacteriaceae > Citrobacter > Citrobacter sp. U14242. The sequence continues at coordinate 216,701 of NZ_JBKGLW010000001.1, read as the reverse complement.
AGCAGGCTGATTGGTGTCGGGGATGCGAAAGGTTCGCGTCATATCCGAACAATAGCCCTGGTACTGCGCGCCAAAATCCAGCGTGATGAACTCGCCTGCTTCGACAACCTTGTCGCTCGCTTTTCCGTGCGGCAGCGCGCCGCGCCAGCCGCTGGCGACAATGGTGTCAAAAGACGCTTTTTCCGCACCAAGCGTGCGCATAAACCACTCCAGCTCGGCGGCAATTTCACGCTCACTGAGCCCCGGCTGAATATAACGACGAATGTGTTCAGCGCTGAGATCGGCAATCCGGCAGGCTTCGCGTATACGGGTAATTTCCTGCGCCGTTTTTACCTGCCGCAGCACATCCGGTACAGCGCTCACCAGTCGGGCACGCAGTTTGCCTGACCATGTGTTCGCCGTTTCCCAGCTTACCTGCTCGCCTTCGACCCCCACCGTCTGCAGCTTTTCGTTAGCAATGATGTGATTCACCCGCGAATACAGCGTCTGCGCTCCATCAAGTAGATGGATCTGATAGCCCTGAGTACGCGTGGCGACATCGGTGTAATAACGAGCGTCGACCAGGATATGTGCGCTTTCATGGCTGATAAACACAAACCCAGAACTGCTGGAGATCCCCATATGTGGCTGTTTATTCTGCCGCGATGACAGCAGCATCGCATCGAGATGTTGCGCCGTTAGCCAGTCGCGCAGCGAAGCAAGAAAGCTCATGGTCACAATCCTTTTAATCAGAGACTTTCAATCAGCAATTTGCCTTTGCGATACATCATGTTGCGCAGAAACACCACCATCAGCGCCGTAATCACAGCACCTAGCAGGATCCCCGCCATATAGACGCCAAGGTTAGTAACCAGCGGCCACGCCCAGATAGCTGATTCCGGGAACCACTGCACCGCGCCCAGCCAGACGGCAACCGTCGATCCAACAATGGCGCCAACCATATAGGAAGGAATTGCCGTGATGGGGCTCTCCAGCGCAAACGGGATCGCCCCTTCGCTGATGCCCATAAACGCGAGGAACATCGCCGTTTTCCCCTGTGGGTAGAGCTGTGCGCTGAACAGGCGCTGACCGGTTAAGCGACGATCGAGAAGCGTGGCCAGCCCGAGCCCAATTGGAGGGATCACAATCGCAATAGCGCGCGCAGTTACCGGCAGAACGTGATCGGTGGTAAAGCTGAAGGCAACGAACCCTGCGGCCTTATTGATGGGGCCGCCGAGGTCAATCGCCGTTGCCGCGGAAATACCCATTGCATACATCAGCGTGCCTTTCTCTCCGGCCGCCGTCAGCAAAGTACGAATTCCACCGTTGATCCAGCCGCCAAACGGCGTTATCACGTAGTACATCGCCAGCATGACAAAAATGGCAGAAAGAATGGGCAGTAAAAAGGTGGTTTTGAACGCCAGCAGGAAATCAGGCAACTGGATTTTCTGGTTCATCCACTTCACCAGATACCCAGCTATAATCGAGATAATCAGCGCGCCAATAAAGGTTGACGGGACGGGAGCACTGGTTGCCCATTGCAGCGTCGCTGGGTCAAAATTCAGTACCTGCGTGGGCTGGGTGGACATCAGACCGCCGATGAACCCCGCTGGAAATGCCAGCTTGCCGCCGATAGAGTTGGCGACGAAGGCGGCAAACATCGGAATAGCAAAACCAAACAACACGCCGCCAAAAGATTGCGACAGCCAGGCAAATTTCAGTAATGAGAGATTAAAACCGGAGAATTTTCCGCTGTTCAGCGCATCCATGATGCCAGTGTCAGCAGGAATATCGAGCCAGCTATAGGCGATCAGTTGCGAGAAGGCGAGAATGACCCCGCCCATAATTAACGTCGGCACCATGCGTGAAATACCCGACATCACATGTTGTGGAAGTTCGCCCCAGAAGCTATTGCGGGAGGCCGGTGGATTTTTTATTGCCGCTGCCGCACCAGATGCGCCAGGCACAACGGTTGCACTGCGTTTTTTAATGGCCATACGTGATTCCCTGTAGACAATTATTGTTGTTCTGCGGCAACCATCTCTTCGATCTCTTTAATGATGCCAGCAGCATTTTTGATCGCGTCCTGCAACGTAATTTCATACACATCGCGCGTTTCAAAACGCTCGTTATCTTCCGGGGTGACGGCAACAGAATGGATAATTAACGTCGCCTCCGCGATGTCCTGCGGCGTCAGACGGTTTTGAATACCATCAGCACCCTGGGTTTCAATTTTCACTTCATAGCCTGCTTCAACCGCCGCTTCCTCCAGCGCCTGAGCCGCCATAAAGGTGTGAGCCAGCCCCATTGGGCACGCGCATACGGCAATCAGTTTTTTGCTCATAATCATTTCCTCGTAATAGTAAACGAGTGAAATTATGGTCCGGGAAAAGTAACAACCGTTATCAGACAAATAATGCTTTTACTGGATAAATAATCCCGTCATTCGGAAATGTGACGAAGGTCGGAAAGGGGGACGGCGGACATAAAAAAACCGCGTCAGAAGCGCGGCTTTGCGGGATGTATGGGCCGGATAAGCGCAAAGCGCTATCCGGCACAAGTCTTACAGAATGTGCCCCAGCGTCTGGCGTAAATGCGCGCCGGAACCAAGCAGACCTGGATTATCATGCACAATAAGATATACCGGAATATCCTGCACATAGGCTTTAAAACGCCCTTTATCCTCAAAACCACCGCGAAAACCCGACGCTTTAAAGAATTCCAGGAAGCGCGGCACTATGCCACCGGCAATGTACACCCCGCCAAACGTCCCTAGCGTTAATGCCAGATCGCCGCCAAACCGGCCCATGATGACGCAAAACAGCGACAGTGCACGACGACAATCAATACAGGAATCGGCCAGTGCGCGTTCCGTAATATCTTTCGGTTGCAGATTTTCCGGCAGACGTCCGTCGGATTTCACAATCGCGCGATACAGATTTACCAGCCCAGGACCGGACAGCACGCGCTCCGCAGAAACGTGGCCAATCTCAGCCCTCAACACTTCCAGGATAATCGCTTCTTCCTCGCTGTTCGGCGCAAAATCTACATGCCCCCCCTCGCCTGGCAGGCTCACCCAGCGTTTATCCACATGTACCAGATGTGCCACGCCAAGACCGGTGCCCGCGCCATAGACTGCAATAGGTTTGCCCTCGACAGGCTCAGCGCCGCCAAACTGGATCAAATGCTCTTTTTTCAGCATTGGGATTGCCATTGATACGGCAGTGAAATCGTTGATGATTTCCAGATGGCTAAAGCCCAGATTCTTTTTCATCTCAGCAATAGAAAATGCCCAGGTATGGTTGGTCATGGCCACCCAGTCGCCGGTTATTGGGCAGGCAATGGCGATACAGCCATCTTTGACGCTAACGCTATGCTCATCCAGGTACACGCGCACAACGGCTTCAAGGCTTGGGTAATCCAGCCCGGAATAGGTTTTCGCTTGCGAAATCTCGCCACTGGCGATATCGCACAGTGCAAGACGCGCATTGGTGCCGCCAACATCACCCACTAAAGCATATTTTGTCATTCTTCCACGGCTCCGCTAAAGTCAGAATAAATCTTTGCCACACTGTAAATTCATGGGGGCATAACAACAACGCCCTGAAGGCTGATGCCCGTGGAATATCGATCCAGGTCACAGAATTACTTTATCGTTTCAGCACCATTTGCAGCGATGCCGTTGGGCAGGCTGTGCAAACTACCTCTATGACTCTGCATTAAGGAATAGAAAATGCTCCATCCGCGAGCCAGAACGATGCTCTTGCTATCAACACCTGCGTTACTGATTGGTGTAGCGTCCAGTCTGGTGCTGATTGCTGTGATGAAAGTGGCTTCCGTTTTACAGCAATTTTTGTGGGAACGTCTGCCCATAAGCATCGGTATTGCCCAGGATTCTCCATTCTGGATTATTGCTATGCTCACGCTTACCGGGGTCATGGTCGGGCTCATCATCCGCTACAGTCATGGTCATGCTGGCCCTGACCCAGCCTGCGAACCCTTAATCGGTATGCCCGTCTCGACCTCTGCGTTGCCAGGACTGCTGGCCGCCCTGATTGTTGGCCTCGCGGGTGGCGTCAGTTTGGGCCCAGAGCACCCCATCATGACCGTTAACATTGCGCTGGCAGTGGCGATAGGTAGCCGCATGTTTCCGCGAATTGCAAAGCTGGACTGGACCATCCTCGCCTCTGCTGGCACCATCGGGGCGCTATTTGGCACCCCAGTTGCCGCTGCGCTGGTCTTTTCGCAAACGCTGAACAGCTCCAACGATGTCCCCCTATGGGACCGTCTGTTCGCACCGTTAATGGCCGCCGCGGCAGGATCACTCACCACCAGCCTGTTCTTTCATCCCCACTTTTCATTGCCCATCACGCACTATACGCAGATGCATCTGGTCGATATCTTCAGCGGCGCGGTCGTTGCTGCCATTGCTATCGCAGCGGGGATGGTGGCCGTGTGGTGCCTGCCTCGTTTGCACCATCTGATACATCGCCTGAAACACCCGGTGCTGATCCTCGGCGTTGGAGGCTTTATCCTTGGTATTCTGGGTGTTATCGGAGGACCACTGACCCTGTTTAAGGGCCTGGATGAGATGCAGCAAATGGCATTTAGCCAGACGCTGGGAGCCTCAGACTATTTCATGCTGGCGGTGATAAAGCTGGCAGCGTTGGTCGTGGCTGCAGCGAGTGGTTTTCGCGGTGGGCGGATTTTCCCCGCGGTATTCGTTGGCGTCGCGCTGGGGCTGATGCTGCACGCCCATGTCGAAGCCGTTCCTGCCGCGATTACGGTCTCCTGCGCCATTATGGGACTGGTACTGGTCGTCACTCGTGATGCATGGCTGAGCCTGTTTATGGCGGCTGTGGTGGTGCCGGACACCACCCTACTACCGCTGTTGTGCATCGTTATGCTTCCGGCCTGGCTGCTATTAGCCGGAAAACCAATGATGATTGCTGACCGTCCCGATAAGTAGCTACCCCCCGTTACGGGATTCCAGCGCACGGGTCACCGTGCGCAAGAGTTCAGGAAGGTCAGCTTTCGGCAACACCACCTCGATCAACGAGAGGCGTTGCGGTTTTACCAGACGAGCCAGAACCTCTTCCAGTTGGACAGCCTGCTTCACACGCCAGCATTCCGCCTGGCATTCACGACTTAGCGCCTGTGGCACCAGCGTCCAGCTCCATCCGGCGATATCATTGTATCGTTGGTTCGCGCCATGAATGGCACGTTCCACGGTATAACCGTCATTATTGAGCAGTAAAATAACAGGAGTTTGCCCGTCTCTAAGCATGGTACCCAATTCCTGAATGGTGAGCTGTGCCGCGCCATCGCCAATAATCAGGATCACCCTACGGTGCGGGAAGGCCGTTTGCGCCCCGAAAGCAGCAGGCAAAGCGTAACCGATTGACCCCCACAGCGGCTGGACCAGTACCTCCGCCCCGGCAGGAAGCGACAGCGCAGCTGCGCCAAATGCTGCGGTCCCCTGATCGACAAGAATAATGTCGTCGGGGGCCAGATACTGTTGCACCGTATGCCAGAAATTCCCCTGCGTCAGAGGGCCTTTCTCAACCTGCAGACGCCCGGCACAAGGACGTTCAGGCGGAAGCGAAAACGACATTTCCAGGCACAGTTCCCGTAGCGTAGTGACCGCCTGTTCCATAGGGATGTTAAACCAGCTCCCTCCAACCCGCGACGCATGAGGTTGAACCTCAATAGTTCGCTCGAGAGGTACGTTTTGCGTAAACCCGGCAGTCAGCGTGTCAACAAACTGGGTACCGACGCAAATAATCGTATCGGCATCTTCTATCGCCTGGCGCACATAATCACTGCTGGCCCCCGCACTGTATGTGCCAACAAACGCCGGATGTCGCTCGTCAAACAATCCTTTGCCCATCAACAGCGTGGCATGAGCCATCGGCGTTTCTGTCATCCAGCGTTGTAAAACGGGCTGCAAGCCAAAGCGTAGCGCGAGAAAATCGGCTAATAGCGACACTCGCGAACTGTCCAGCAACTGCTCACGCGCATGATAGCGAAACGCAGCAGCGACACTTCTTTCCGGCTCGCTCAAGGGAACAATAAGTATGTCACTCGGTGGTGTAGCAGGCTGTTTCGCAACATCAGCAGGTAGCATCAGATAACCCGGTCGTCTTTCGGTTAACATCGCCTGCAGCACACTATCAATTTCATAGCAGGCATTTTGTTCATCCAGCACTGCACTGGCTACCGTCACTGACTGTTGCATACGGTAGAAATGCTCAAAGTCACCGTCGCCAAGGGTGTGATGCATTAACTCGCCACGACGCTGAGCGCTGCGACATGGGGCCCCGACAATATGCAGGACAGGAACGTATTCTGCGTAACTTCCTGCAATGCCATTAATTGCGCTTAATTCGCCCACACCAAAAGTGGTCAGCAGCGCGCCCGCTCCGACTACCCGGGCGTAGCCATCCGCGGCATACGCCGCATTCAATTCATTCGCACATCCGACCCAACGCACACTTGAGTGGTCAATAACGTGGTCAAGAAACTGCAAATTGTAATCGCCCGGCACACCAAACAGATGGTCAATGCCACAGCCTGCCAGCCTGTCCAGCAGATAATCAGCAATAGAATACGGGGTTTGCATGACAGCTATCCTTCTGACGGTAACCTCATGTTGAGTATCGAAGAACTGTGATGACTGTCCAGGAATGTCGCCGTGAAGGGGTGGAAAGCAGGATGTACAGTTTTGGCGAATAAAATTTCCTTGAAGAATCGATTGTGTAACCGTATACACTGAAAAACACAAATATTCTGGAAGGAGGCGACATGGTTTATCAGGCTAACGAAAATCGCTATCACACGATGGAATACCGCCACTGCGGTCAGAGCGGGCTCAAACTGCCGATTGTCTCCCTGGGTCTGTGGCACAATTTTGGTGATACTACTCAGGTCGAAAACAGCCGGGCCTTATTACAGCGCGCCTTCGATCTGGGGATCAGCCATTTTGATCTGGCGAATAACTACGGTCCGCCGCCAGGTTCGGCTGAACGAAACTTCGGTCGAATCCTGCAGGAAGATTTTTTATCGTACCGGGATGAACTGATAATCTCGACCAAAGCGGGCTATACCATGTGGGAAGGTCCCTACGGTGACTGGGGGTCGCGCAAGTACCTTATTGCCAGCCTCGATCAAAGCCTGAAACGTATGGGGCTGGAGTATGTTGATATCTTCTATCACCACCGCCCCGATCCCCAAACACCGCTCAGAGAAACCATGAAAGCGCTGGATCATATTGTGCGTCAGGGGAAAGCGTTGTACGCAGGACTCTCTAACTATCCGACGGATCTCGCCAGACAGGCGATCGAAATACTCGATGATTTAGGGACACCATGTCTCATCCACCAGCCGAAATATTCCATGTTTGAGCGCGAGGTTGAGGGGGGACTGTTGTCACTTTTACAGGAGAAAGGTGTTGGCAGTATCGCCTTTTCCCCACTGGCTGGCGGGCAATTAACTGACCGCTATCTGAACGGTATTCCGGCGGATTCCCGGGCAGCAAGTGCCAGTCGTTTTCTCAACCCAGACCAGATCACCCCACAAAAACTGGAAAAAGTCCGTGCCCTGAATGCGCTGGCCGGGCGCCGGGGCCAAAAACTGTCCCAGATGGCGTTAGCCTGGGTTCTTCGCGATGATAAAGTGACATCAGTACTGATTGGCGCCAGCAAACCTGCGCAAATTGAAGATGCCGTTGGCATGCTGGCAAACCGTCATTTCTCTCCCGAAGAGTGTGCGGAGATCGACACCATCCTGGGTTGATGGAAATAAAGACACATTTATTAACAAAAAGTGCTCTCTCAGATCATTTAAGAGTTAAGGCGATGAAACGGGGCTTTACTGCCCCGTAATATTGCGTTAACAGGCCGGCTACGGCTCGATCGTGAAGGAGAGAAAGAATGTTCAGGTCATTGATTCTGGCGGCAGTCTTATTGGCTTTTGCACCGCTGGCCGCAAACGCTGGCGAAATAACCCTGCTGCCGTCAATTAAATTACAAATTGGCGATCGCGATAACTACGGCAACTACTGGGACGGTGGACGCTGGCGTGACCGGGATTACTGGCACCATAATTATGAATGGCGTAAAAATCGTTGGTGGCGTCATGACAACGGTTATCATCGCGGCTGGGATAAGCGCAAAGCTTATGAGCGTGGCTATCGTGAAGGCTGGAACGATCGCGATGACCATCGCGGGCGTGGACGTGGCCACGGGCACCACCATTAATGTAAAAAATCCCCATCATACGGGGAGTACTGTTCACACAAATCATCGAGTTACCCAGGGCCTGTGTCTATGCATAGGCCCTTTTTGCATCACGCTTTGTCAATCGCCAGATGACGAGCGTTCACATCCGCTCTCCCCTGCTTTCCCGTAAATTTCCTGTTCATTTCACAAATTCGCAAAATCGGAAAAAAAAATTCCGATTTATCGTGTTTTTTTTGAACTTTGCGCGATAAATATTAACATTAATTTAATATTATAAAACCTGGGGTGAGCGCTAATGAAAAAACAAGAACGACAAAAGGCCATTCGGGTTAAGTTAGTCACCGATAAAAAGGTTTATGTTAGTGAATTAGCAAAGGAATTATCTGTCACAACTCGCACGATCCGTAATGACTTAAATGAATTAAGTCAGAATAGCCTTTTCTCGTTATTTCATGGTGGTGCGCAATTAAAAAGCGCATCTGATGAATCATTATTTGAACAGTCTTTCACCAACACCATATTGAATGGGTTCAAAAGCCACAGAGAAGAAATTGTATCGGTTTCTACTCACGCCAAACAAAATAGCTATATAGATGATAGCATTTACATACTTGGTTCATTTAATATAGATATTGTTTCTGAAACGACGACATTTCCTCAGATTGGCCAGACCATCCGAGCCTCTGCCACCCGTTTTTATGCCGGAGGAAAAGGCACAAACCAGGCGGTTGCCGCAGCTAAAATCAATAACAATGTTCATCTCACCGTTAAGTTAGGAGCCGATGAATTTTCAAAAAAAGCCAAAAGATATTTAACCAACACTGAAATTTCTTCTTTTTCTTTTTTTGAAAATGAAATGTCATCCACGGGCATTGCAATGGTATGGGTTTCAGGAGCCACGGGTGACAATATGATCAGTATCGATCTTGGGGCCAATGAAACATTTACCCAGGAAGATATTCTATTGGATATTGATACCATCCGTAATTGCAAAGTTTTTTTAACCCAACTGGAGAACAATTTCCCGATCACGCGTTTCGCTATCATGCAGGCAAAACTGGGAAAATCGCTGGTTGTCCTGAACCCGGCGCCTTATGTTTCAGAGATCAAAGAAATATTGCATTTAATTGACATTATTACGCCAAACAGAATTGAAGCTGAAGCGTTATCTGGTATCAACATTATTGATATCTATTCGGCCAAAAATGCCGCCAGGAGCATTTATGTGCAAGGCGCAAAATGCGTCATTATCACGTTAGGTAGCGACGGTTGTCTGATCTTTGATGGCACAGTTTTCACGCATATTCCTGCCTATAAATCAGCCGTGGTCGATACCAGTGGAGCAGGCGATGCCTTTACCGGGGCACTGGCTGCATGCATTGCAAACGGTAAAGGACTCATCAATGCAGCGCAGTACGCTTCTGCGTTTGCATCGTTGAAAGTTGAACGTAAAGGTGCATCAAACATGCCCAACAATTCACTCGTTTATCATCGTATGCAGTAGCTGTTTAGAGCATCATTCAGCCCCCTACACCTATAGGATAATCTCATGAAAAATAAAATGTTTTATCGTGTTATCGGTGCCACAGTTGGTTTAGCGCTTTCCGCCACTTTCACCGCCCCCGCTTTTGCCGCCGATACTCAGACGCATAAACCTAAAGTCGCGCTGGTGATGAAGTCACTGGCAAATGAGTTTTTCCTGACCATGGAAACCGGAGCAAAAGAGTATCAGAAAAAAAATGCTGACAAGTTTGATTTGATTTCTAACGGCATCAAAAACGAAACGGATACGGCAAATCAAATCCAGATCGTTGAACAAATGATTGTCTCAAAAGCCGATGCGATTATCATTGCGCCATCAGACTCGAAAGCCCTTGTACCGGTCATTAAGAAGGCAATTGATGCAGGTATTATTGTCATCAACATTGATAACAAATTTGATGACGGTGTACTTAAAGATAAAAACCTGAATATTCCTTTTGTTGGCCCGGATAACCAAAAAGGTGCAAAAGAAATTGGCGATTATTTAGCGAAGCATCTTAAGGCCGGCGATCAGGTTGGCATTATTGAAGGCATCCCTACCTCCAGCAACTCTCAGCAACGTACTCTGGGCTTCCAAAATGCAATGGCGCAGGGTGGCATGAAAGTCGTTTCTGTTCAATCTGGCCAATGGGAAATTAACAACGCCAATGCGGTCGCGGCGGCAATGTTAAGTGAGTATCCTGATATCAAAGCACTGTTAGCCGATAACGATAATATGGCATTAGGTGCCGTTTCCGCCATCCGCTCTGCCGGAAAAAAAGGACAGGTTCTGGTTGTCGGCTATGACAATATCGAAGCAATTAAGCCTATGTTAAATGACGGTCGTGTTTTAGCAACTGCGGACCAATTTGCCTCTCAACAAGCTGTATTTGGTATTGATGCTGCCCTTGATGCCTTAAAAAATGGCAAAAAACAGAGTGAGCTCTCCAGCAACGTAGAAACCCCAATAAAACTGATCGTCAAACAATAAGCGGATAACAGTGCGCCGCTGTGGTACTGGCATCAGTTGAGTATCAGAGCGGCTTACCGGATAAGGCCAGAATATGAAAAGTGGGCAAGAAATCCTCACAATACAGGGGGTAGGTAAAACCTACAGTGAACCTGTTTTGGTGGATGTGACGCTAGCATTATATCCAGGAAAAGTACTGGCCCTGACGGGAGAAAACGGTGCCGGGAAAAGTACGTTATCAAAAATTATCGGCGGGTTAACCAACGCAACGACCGGGAAAATGGTTTATCAGGGGCAGCCTTACGCACCTGCGAGCCGAAAAGAGGCGGAAAAGCTGGGTGTTCGCATGGTTATGCAAGAACTCAATTTACTGCCTACGTTGTCGGTTGCAGAGAACTTATTTCTCGAACAACTTCCGCATCGATTCGGCTGGATCGATCGAAAAAAGCTCGTAGAAATGGCCCGTCCGGTAATGGCAATGGTTGGGCTGCAATCCGTCGATCCAAATACGCTGGTGGGCGAATTGGGGATTGGTCACCAGCAGATGATCGAAATCGCCAGAAACCTGATTGGTGAAAGCCGGATACTTATTCTGGATGAACCGACGGCCATGCTCAGTAGTCGTGAGGTCGAACTGCTGTTTAAACAAATAGCAATCTTCAAAGCCCGAGGCGTTTCAATAATTTATATTTCTCACCGACTGGATGAGCTTGCGATGATTGCTGATGACATCGCGGTGCTACGTGATGGTCATTTGGTCTGCGTGGACGATATTAAACGTTATACCAGCGATCAACTTGTTTCGTTGATGGTCGGCCGCGATTTAGAAAGTTCATTTGATTTAAGTGGACGCCAGGCCGGTCAACCCATCCTGAAAGTGGAAAATTTTAAGCGTGGAAAAATCATTCGGGACACGTCGTTTACCTTGCACAGTGGCGAAGTGCTCGGCATTAGTGGCCTTGTCGGCTCTGGCAGGACCGAGCTGCTACGCGCTATTTTTGGCGCGGACAAAATAGACAGTGGCACATTACTGATTGGTACTCCACTAAAACCGGTGGTGATCCGTTCGCCTGCACAAGCTATCCGACACGGTATCGCCTTAGTCACGGAGGATCGTAAAGGTGAAGGGCTTCTGCTACCACAGTCGGTTGCCGCAAATATCTCGTTGGGTAACAGCGAGAAAATTAGCCATCTGTCGGTCGTTAACGCATTGAGTGAAACCACATTAGCGAATAAGCACATCAAAAGTTTAGGCGTTCGTACAACGAATACCTCACAGGCCGTGGAAAGCCTGTCAGGTGGTAATCAGCAGAAAGTTCTCATTAGCCGGTGGCTGGAACGAGACTGTGAAGTCGTCTTATTTGATGAGCCGACTCGCGGTATTGATGTAGGTGCCAAACAAGATATTTATCAATTGCTGAATACGTTAACGGCGAAGGGAAAAGGCGTTGTTGTCGTTTCCAGTGACCTACGCGAACTGATGCTGGTTTGCGATCGTATTGCGGTCATTTCCGATGGCAAGTTAGTGAACACATTTACACGTGATAACTGGAGCCAGGATCGCATTTTAGCGGCTGCATTTTCGGCCTATCAGCATTCAGAAGAGACTGTCAGCGAGTAGCCGGGGATAAAAGATGAAAAACAATTTTGCGACAAAACAAGCGGCAGCAGAGAAAAGAAATACACCGACGTCATGGAAAGGCCTAAGTAGCTATATCGGGTTGCTCGGGGCGTTAGCCGCAATGATCGTCCTATTTTCATGCCTCAGTTCTCATTTCTGGAGCATGAACACTTTCAGCACTATTGCGAATCAGATCCCCGATTTAATCGTTATGTCGGTGGGGATGACATTTATCTTAATCATTGCCGGCATCGACCTTTCCGTTGGATCGTTGCTGGCGCTTGCTGCTGCAGTCGTCAGCGTCACCTATTTAAATTTTCATTGGACGCCCTGGCTTGCCGCGCTTTCAGGCGTAGCACTCGCCACATTCGTTGGAGCGTTAACGGGCCTGATTACCGTTGCCTGGCGTATTCCGGCGTTTATCGTCTCACTGGGCGTTCTGGAAATGGCCCGTGGAGCAGCGTATCAGTTAACTGACTCGCGGACCGCGTATATCGGTTCTATTTATGATTATTTAGCCGACCCCATTCTCTTTGGTGTCTCCCCTTCTTTTATTATCGCGATCGTTGTCATTGTTGCAGGGCATCTGGTACTGACGCGAACCGTATTTGGTCGCCATTTGATCGGTATTGGCACCAATGAAGAAGCCGTTCGATTGTCAGGTATAAATCCAGGTCCTTATAAGGTCGCAGTCTTTGCCTTGATGGGGGGATTATCCGGCCTGGCGTCGCTGTTTCAGGTTGCCCGTCTTGAAGCCGCCGACCCCAATAGCGGCGTTGGCATGGAACTGCAGGTGATTGCCGCAGTTGTGATTGGCGGCACGAGCCTGATGGGAGGACGTGGCTCTATTATCTGTACGTTTCTTGGCGCGTTGATTATTTCCGTTCTGGCGGCGGGACTGGCGCAAATTGGCGCAAGCGAGCCGACAAAACGTTTTATAACAGGAGCCGTAATAATCGTTGCAGTGGTACTTGATACATACCGTAGCCACTTAAATAAAAAATAATCATGAGGGTTGCCCGGCTTGACCGGGTAACCACAGCAGATGAAATCCCTGTTACAGTCCGAGCGCGGTCCCGACGAGCAACCAGATATTCAGCGCCACCACCAGCACCACAATCACCCAGCCAACATATTTAACCCAGACAGTGTTAACCAAATCCCCCATTAACGTACTGTTGCTGGTGAATATCAGGAGTGGTACCAGCGCCAGCGCGATACCGAAACTCAGTAGTACCTGACTCATGACCAGAATACGGGTGGGATCGAGGCCCATCAGGATGACGATAAATGACGGCATCATGGTGACGGTACGGCGCACCCAGAGCGGGATATGAAAGCGGATAAACCCTTGCATAACCACCTGCCCCGCCAGCGTGCCAACCACAGTAGAGGAAAGCCCTGCTGCCACCAGGCTTAAACCAAATACGGTAGCCGCAGCATGACTCAGCAGCGGTTCAAGCGTCAGATAGGCCTGGTCCAGGTCTGCAATACCGGTATGCCCGCTAAAGTGAAACGCGGCTGCCGCTGTCGCCATCATTGCCAGATTCACAAATCCGGCAATCGTCATGGCGATTGCCACATCCCATTTCGTCGCTGCGTAACGCTGTTGGCGCGTACCACCGTGCAAATGCTGGGTTAAGGAGGAGTGCAGATAAATGACGTGCGGCATGATGGTGGCACCAAGCACACCGGCCGCCAGGAACACCGCTTCGGAATTGGGCAGGCTCGGTATAACCATCCCTTTGCTAAGCTGCGCAAGGTTCGGTTGGGAAAAAATCAGCTCGACAATATATGCCGCTGCCACGAACAACAACAAACCGCCGATCACTTTTTCCAGGGGTTTTTGCCCGCGACGCTGCAGCATCAGAATTAAAAATGTCGCAATACCAGTGAGCACAGCCCCCTGCAGCAGCGAAACGCCAAGGATAAGTTTAAAGCCAATCGCAGCGCCAATAAATTCTGCAAGATCGGTCGCCATCGCAATAATTTCGGCCTGTACCCAGTAAAACCAAACCACTGGACGAGGATAGTGATCACGGATCTGTTCCGCCAGGTTTTTGCCGGTGGCAATGCCAAGCTTGGCCGACAGCACCTGAATCAGCATCGCCATCAGATTTGCCCAGACCACAACCCACAACAGTTTGTAGCCAAAGCTGGCCCCTGCCTGGATATTCGTAGCAAAGTTACCGGGATCGATATATCCGATAGCCGCGATGAACGCAGGTCCCATTAATGCGAGCTTCAACTTGCGCGCTGCCCGTCCACTGCTACTCTCAACGCGATCGTTAGTCATTTTAGTGCCTCAGAAACATAGCCTTTGCTATGTTTCAAGCTACGCCTGTTGAGAATGATTATCAAATTCATTTTAATGGGTGAAGTTGATTTCTCTGATAGCGTTTGTCTATGGAACGGTAAGAAATTTGGAAATGCCGGTAAGATGTTTGATTATTGTTATGAGATTAGCACAGTGACATAACTTTTCACTTCCATACTAAACATAACGGAAGTGTATCACCGATCACTAATTTTGAATCTCGTCACAGGTCCTTATTATAGTGTGTGTTTGATCTCGTTTTCTTTACTGTTGTTACATAGAATGTGCACGAAAACTAAATCTGCCTCAAATTTGGAGCAAATATGGACCGCGTTCTTCACTTTGTCCTGGCCCTTGCCGTGGTTGCGGTACTCGCACTGCTGGTAAGCAGTGACCGTAAAAAAATCCGCATTCGTTATGTTATTCAATTGCTTGTTATTGAAGTGTTACTGGCATGGTTCTTCCTGAACTCTGATGTCGGCCTGGGCTTTGTAAGAGGCTTTTCCGAGATGTTTGAAAAACTGCTCGGATTCGCTAATGAAGGGACTAACTTTGTCTTCGGCAGCATGAACGATAAAGGCCTGGCATTCTTCTTCCTGAAAGTGCTTTGCCCAATCGTCTTCATTTCCGCTCTGATCGGTATTTTGCAGCATATCCGTGTTCTGCCGGTTATCATCCGCGCGATTGGTTTCCTGTTATCCAAAGTGAACGGTATGGGCAAACTGGAATCCTTCAACGCCGTTAGCTCCCTGATCCTGGGTCAGTCCGAGAACTTTATCGCCTATAAAGATATCCTCGGTAAAATGTCTCGCAACCGCATGTACACCATGGCAGCAACGGCGATGTCTACCGTTTCCATGTCTATCGTTGGCGCATACATGACGATGCTGGAACCAAAATACGTTGTTGCTGCGCTGGTTCTGAACATGTTCAGCACCTTTATCGTCCTGTCACTGATCAACCCTTATACCGTTGATGCCAGCGAAGAAAATATTCAGATGTCCAATCTGCACGAAGGTCAGAGCTTCTTCGAAATGTTGGGTGAATACATTCTGGCAGGCTTCAAAGTTGCGATTATCGTTGCAGCAATGCTGATTGGTTTCATCGCACTGATCGCTGCCCTGAACGCCCTGTTCGCTACCGTTACCGGTTGGTTTGGCTACAGCATCTCCTTCCAGGGCATCCTGGGTTACATCTTCTACCCGATTGCGTGGGTGATGGGTGTGCCGTCCAGCGAAGCGCTGCAGGTGGGCAGTATCATGGCAACCAAACTGGTTTCCAACGAATTCGTCGCAATGATGGACCTGCAGAAAATCGCCTCTACGCTCTCTCCGCGCGCTGAAGGCATTATCTCTGTGTTCCTGGTTTCCTTCGCGAACTTCTCTTCTATCGGTATCATTGCAGGCGCAATTAAAGGTCTGAACGAAGAGCAAGGTAACGTGGTTTCCCGCTTTGGTCTGAAACTGGTTTACGGTTCTACACTGGTCAGCGTACTGTCTGCTTCCATTGCAGCACTGGTACTGTAAGACGACATCAATACAGCCGTTACCAAACCGGGGAGTTCAGATTCTCCCCGGTTTTTTTATGTCTGTTATCCAGCAATCTAAGCAAATAAACGAGAAACGCAGGCAGGAATCAAATGCAAAAAACCCCCGCTTTTCAGCGAGGGTTTCAATTTTGGTGGAGCTAAGCGGGATCGAACCGCTGACCTCTTGCATGCCATGCAAGCGCTCTCCCAGCTGAGCTATAGCCCCACGATGCGTTTACGTACCAAATTCATTGGGATTAAATTTGGTGGAGCTAAGCGGGATCGAACCGCTGACCTCTTGCATGCCATGCAAGCGCTCTCCCAGCTGAGCTATAGCCCCGTCACGTAAAGCTTGTCGAGTTGACGGGCGGCATCATATGAATTCCCTTCGCGTGTGTCAACGGCAAAATTAACTCATAGAATTCAATCGCTGAAAAAGCAGGCAAATGAAGAACATTGCGCAACAACTCGCATTCAGTAGTTAAACGCGTCACGGTTTCTACTAAAATGGTGCTATAAAATGAACCACTAATTAACCCCACGACTATTCAGGGAATCGTTATGTTCAAGGAACGGATGACGCCAGAAGAACTTGCTAATCTGACCGGATACAGCCGACAGACCATCAATAAATGGGTGCGCAAGGAAGGTTGGGCTACCTCACCCAAACCAGGCGTTCAGGGCGGTAAAGCCCGTCTGGTTCACGTTACCGAACAAGTTCGTGAATACATTCGCAGCGCTGAGCGTTCAGCGGAAGGCTTATCAGATAATTTATCTTTATCAGGTGACACCTCCATTGAAGCTCTACTGATAAGACTCGCCAAAGAAATGACGCCATCAGAACAGAAAATGTTTACGTCGCTGATCCTGCGTGAAGGCATTACGGGTTTGTTACAACGCTTAGGGATTCGCGACAACAAATAATATGAAAAAATTACGCAGTAAAATGACCACCGAAGAGCTGGCTGAATGTCTCGGTGTCGCCAAACAAACCGTCAATCGCTGGATCAGAGAGCAAAACTGGACAACCGAAAAGTTTCCCGGTGTTAAAGGTGGTCGCGCAAGGCTTATTCATATTGATGCGGCTGTCCGAGAGTTTCTTCTCAATATTCCCGCTTTTCGCAAAGTGCCAGAATTTTATCAGGCAGAAGAACCGCTTGCCGAGTATACACACGTGGTTCGCAGTCACGCCTGCCGTCAGATAATCAGCGCACTGGATAACATGTCACCAACGGAACAGGAAAAGCTGGCGATGTATATTTCGCGCGAAGGTATTCGCACTTTCCTGACCCGTCTGGGCATTGATGAGTCTGAATAAATACCAAAAAAACGGCAGGGTATGCGCCTGCCGTTATTTTATCTCTCAACCCGTCTTACTGCTGACTTTCACGCTCAGTAATAAACGCGAGCGCTTTGTTAATACGTTCAATGCTGCGAGATTTACCAATCGCATGCACAGTAACGTCTAACGCCGGAGACTGACCCGCACCAGTGACGGCTACGCGCAGCGGCATTCCGACTTTACCCATGCCCACTTCCAGCTCGTCAGCGGTTGCCTGAATCGCGTGGTGCACGTTTTCCGCGGTCCATTCGCTGATAGCAGCCAGTTTGTCGCGAACCACTTCCAGCGGCTGACGAGCAACCGGACGCAGGTGTTTCTTCGCCGCATCGGCATCGAACTCAGCAAAGTCTTCGTAGAAGTAGCGGCAGCTCTGCGCCATCTCTTTCAGCGTCTTGCAGCGTTCGCCCAGCAGTTTTACCAGCTCAGACAACTGCGGGCCAACGCGCGTATCGATATTTTCCTGCTCGATGTGCCACTGCAGATGTGTCGCCACATATTCTGGTGCCAGTGCATTAATGTAGTGGTGGTTCAACCACTGCAGTTTTTCAGTGTTGAATGCGCTCGCAGACTTGCTCACCGCACCGAGAGAGAACAGTTTGATCATTTCTTCACGGGTGAAGATCTCCTGATCGCCGCTGGACCACCCCAGACGTACCAGATAGTTCAGCAACGCTTCCGGCAGGTAGCCGTCGTCGCGATACTGCATAACGCTGACCGCACCGTGACGTTTAGAGAGTTTTTTGCCGTCGTCGCCGTTGATCATCGATACGTGAGCATAAACCGGGACCGGTGCGTTCAACGCTTTCAGGATGTTGATCTGACGCGGGGTGTTGTTGATATGGTCTTCACCACGAATGACGTGGGTGATTTCCATATCCCAGTCATCAACCACAACGCAAAAGTTATAGGTCGGGGAACCATCAGTACGGCGGATGATCAGGTCGTCCAGCTCCTGGTTGCTGAATTCGATCGGCCCACGGATCTGGTCGTCAAAAATAACGGAACCATCCTGCGGGTTGGCAAAACGCACCACGCAAGGTTCGTCGTCCGCGTGGTGTTCATGGCTATGACGGCAGCGACCGTCGTAACGCGGCTTCTCACCTTTCGCCATCTGCTCTTCACGCAGTTGTTCCAGACGCTCTTTGGAGCAATAGCATTTATATGCCGTACCTGCTTCCAGCATCTCATCAATGACAGCATTGTAACGATCAAAACGTTTAGTCTGGAAATACGGGCCTTCATCCCACTCCAGATTCAGCCAGTTCATACCATCCATAATGGCTTCAATAGCTTCCGGAGTGGAGCGTTCGAGATCGGTGTCTTCAATACGCAGCACAAACTCACCGCCATGGTTACGTGCAAAAAGCCAGGAATAAAGAGCAGTACGCGCACCGCCGACGTGCAGGTAACCTGTCGGGCTTGGCGCGAAGCGAGTTTTGATTTTCATGAAATGGCCTTACGTTTATAAAGATGCCGACAACCGGCAAATCCTGGGAAGATTATCAGGCTGGTATTCTATCACTGTGGTCTGATTCCTCAATGTTGTTCAGGTTGGAACATCACGCTTTGCCATTTTCGTATACAAATCATGCGGCATGGATTGTTTTGCGATCGTTTTGCTTAAATTTACGACGAACGAACAATTTCTTTAGAAAATGCGTTGACTCATTTTCAACTCTCCCTATAATGCGACTCCACACAGCGGGGGTGATTAGCTCAGCTGGGAGAGCACCTCCCTTACAAGGAGGGGGTCGGCGGTTCGAACCCGTCATCACCCACCAACTACTTTAAGTAGTCTCCGCCGTGTAAAGTAAGAAATTGAGAAGTGGGTGATTAGCTCAGCTGGGAGAGCACCTCCCTTACAAGGAGGGGGTCGGCGGTTCGATCCCGTCATCACCCACCACTTTCTCGCCAGCTGGATTTCTTACAATACAATGAAGTACCGAAGTGGGTGATTAGCTCAGCTGGGAGAGCACCTCCCTTACAAGGAGGGGGTCGGCGGTTCGATCCCGTCATCACCCACCACTTCGGGTCGTTAGCTCAGTTGGTAGAGCAGTTGACTTTTAATCAATTGGTCGCAGGTTCGAATCCTGCACGACCCACCAATGTAAAAAGGCGCCCTAAAGGCGCCTTTTTGCTATGCGCAAAATTTAATGATTCGAACCTGCAGCAGGTTCGGGTCGAACGTAGTGAGACAACGGAGCCGTTAACGGCGACGACCCGAAGGGCGAGCGAAGCGAGTCATCCTGCACGCCCCACCAATGTAAGAGAGGGCGCTGGCGGCGCCGTTTTGCGATTTGCGATTTATAAAAATCATGTTGTTAATGCTGTAACCAGCTTATTCAATGCCGGTGTAGCCTGCTGTTGCTCATAGACAATATACAAATCTGCCGGAATACGTTCCTCTAATGGGCGGAATACCACACCAGGCCAGTTCATTTGCGCATAACCATCAGCCATCAGCGTAATGCCGATCCCCATACTGATCATCGCCAGCACGGTCTGCGGTTCGACCACTTCACGTACAATCATCGGTGAAAATCCAGCCTGCTGGCAAATTCGCTGTAAAAAAGCCCAATCTGAATGTACGGAAGGTAATGTGACAAAATATTCATTGCGCAGTGCCGCCAGGGGCACCGCCTGACATACAGCCAGGTGATGATCTTCTGGCACTGCGACTAAAAATGATGATTCATGCAAACGCAGGCTGGCAAAACCCTCGGGAAGTTCAATCGCCATTCGCCAAATCCCGGCATCAAGCTCCCGACGCTCTAACAACGCCATTTGCATACCTGGCGATTTTTCGCGAAACAGTACCTCAACATTAGGGTTTGCTTTCAAAAAACGGTGCATTGCAGGGCGCATTCTGCCCCACAGCGCCGTACCCACTACGCCCAGTTCAATGCGCCCTGCTTCACCGCGACCAATCTGCTCTACCCGCGCTAGCGCCTGATTTGCACTGGCCAGCAAACGACGCGACTCTTCCATTAATATCTTTCCCGCATGGGTTAACGCCACGCTGCGAGAATGACGAATAAAAAGCAGTGTACCCAGTTGGTTTTCCAGTTCTTTAATATGAACACTAAGCGGTGGCTGAGACATATTCAGACGCGCCGCAGCACGCCCAAAATGGAGTTCCTCCGCAACGGCAAGAAAATAACGTAACAACTTAAGGTCTGTTCGGTATACACGTTCCATGGTTAAGTGCTCCGTAGCGGTGAGAAGGGTACGTCACTTTATCAAGGCATAAAGTACTTCACCACCAAATAACCTATATACATAAATACAATTGATAATATTCCCGGCAATACATTTGGAACGGGAATAGGTAAACGTAATAACGTAAAAAGAGCACCAATACCAAAACCGACACCCGAAGAGAAAAATATTTCTTTCACGCACTATCCTTTATAATTTAAAGCAGTTCTGGCAACCAGAACTGCTAATCCATTTTAATGAGCAACCGCACGACTCGCTATTTTCTCAGGATCATGTTTGTATTTAAATCCGAAGAAAAAAAGCACCGCGAGAAATAATGCATATCCTGCAAACACCAGCCATATTGTTTGCCAATCCTTAACGCCATCGAGGGAGAAATAATCCACTGCCATACCGCTGAGAATCGACCCCACCCAAGCTCCCACACCATTAACCATGGTCATAAACAACCCCTGAGCACTGGCGCGAATACTGGAGTCCACTTCCTGCTCTACAAACACCGACCCCGAAATATTGAAAAAGTCGAATGCACAGCCGTAAACGATCATCGACATAAGCAGCAGGATGAAACCGGTTGGTGACGGATCGCCAAAAGCAAAGAAACCAAAGCGCAGCGTCCATGCCAGCATGCTCATCAGCATCACCGTTTTAATACCAAATCGCTGCAGGAAGAACGGGATGGTAAGAATAAATCCGACCTCAGCCATTTGCGAAACGGACAGCAAAATAGACGGATATTTCACCACAAAACTGTCAGCAAACTCCGGATTGCGGGCAAAATCATGCAGGAACGGATTGCCAAAAACATTCGTGATTTGCAATACCGCGCCCAGCATCATGGCAAAGAGAAAGAAAATGGCCATACGCGGATTTTTAAATAATACAAACGCATCCAGCCCGAGTTTACTGGCAAGCGTTGCTGTTGCTTTTTTCTCTGCTACCGGGATTTTCGGTAACGTCAACGCATAACCCGCCAGCATCAACGAGGCCCCGGAGGCAATATAAAGTTGCACGTTACTCAGCTCAAGATGCAGCAGGCTGACCGACCACATCGCAATAATAAAACCTACCGTACCAAACACGCGGATAGGTGGGAAGTTTGTTACCGGGTCAAGGCCCGCCTGCGCGAGGCAGGAGTATGAGATGCTATTGGATAAAGCAATGGTTGGCATAAAGGCCATCGCGTTGATAAGCATCACCCAAAACATCATATCGGCGTCGGTTACTGAGGCGGAATAGAACAGTACGCCAGCACAAACCAAATGGCAGAGCATATAAGCGCGCTCTGCTCTAAGCCATTTATCGGCAATAATCCCCATAATACCGGGCATAATAATCGCCGCGATACCTTTGGAGCTATATACCATCCCAACGTCTGCACCGGTAAAACTCAGGGTATTAATCATGTAAGATCCGAGGGTCGTCAGCCAACTCCCCCAGATAAAATATTGCAAAAAGGACATTACCTTTAAACGAGAAGTGATGCTCATCATCGTTTCCTTATCGCATCAATAGACCTCATATCCGAGGCCTTTTTATGTTGTTTTATCAGGCAATTTTGCGCAGAAAGCCGCAAATAAGATTGATAAAGTTCTGTCGCGAAAGTTCCGCCGCTGCCAGGGTTTGCGCATGGGAGAGTTTTACATCGCCCAGCCCCTCTGCCAGATTGGTAATCGCGGATACTGCAACGACGTTGAGACCGCAATGACGAGCCGTTATCACTTCCGGCACAACGGACATCCCTACCACGTCGCCGCCAATAATCTGCATCATGCGAATTTCTGCCGCCGTTTCGAAGTTCGGCCCCGGATAAGAAACAAATACACCTTCGGTGAGAGGGAACCCCTCTTCTGCCGCAACGGTCTGGAGAACAGAGCGGTAATTTGCATCATAAGCATTTGCCAGCGAGAAGAAGCGATCGCCAAAACGATCATCATTCGCACCTACCATCGGCGTACCTGGCATCGTGTTGATATGATCGCGTAACGCCACCAGACTGCCCGGGCCGACTTCTGGGCGCAAAGACCCCGCAGCATTGGTACAGAACAGCAATTCACAACCCAATAATTTTAGAGTACGAATCGCGTCAGTCATGATGGTCATACCCCGACCTTCATAGAAATGACCACGACCTTTCATGCAGGCGACAGGCACACCTGCCAGATGACCGAGTACCAGTTCTCCTGCGTGTCCGTGGACGGTGCTGACAGGAAAGCCGGGAAGTTTTTCATAGGAAATGGCGACCGCATTCTCAATTTGCTCAGCCAGCGCACCAAGCCCGGAACCTAAAATAAACGCAACTCTCGGGGTAAACTCCGGTTTGTGCGCACGAATAATATCAACACAATACTCAGGATTATGAGAAATGAGAGCGTGAGGCATAAATATCCTTTTTCTATCAGGTTAAATTTGACTCCTTTTTTATAACGACGTTCACACCATGCTGACCAATACACTTTTCATGCCTTATCAATAGTCATTCGGTATCGATGGATTTAGATCCATCCGGTATTAATACCTGGACAAAACAGTATTGGTGGTTGGTTGTTTTTCGTATTAACAATATACCGATTTTATTCTTATAAATTACCCACTTATTCATTAAACCATTAATAAAAATCGGCATAGGGAAATATGCGATGAAAAAACAGCTCCTCACTCTGGCACTCTCTTCTTTACTCATTATTCCCGCGCTATCCCATGCGGAATTTAAAGGCGGTTTCGCCGATATTGGTCTGCATTACCTCGACTGGACATCAGACACCACGGAAAGAACCAGTAAGAAATCACATAAAGATGATTTTGGCTATCTGGAACTTGAAGGCGGTGCAAACTTTAGCTGGGGGGAAATGTACGGATTCTTCGACTGGGAGAATTTCTACAATGGCCGCCACGCTAAACCCGGCAGTGAACAGCGCTACACCTTCAAAAATACCAACCGTATCTATTTAGGTGATACAGGGTTAAACCTCTATCTTCATGCCTACGGGACTTACGGTTCACCGAACCGCGCTAACTTTCATGATGATATGTTTCTCTATGGTTTAGGCTATAACTTCACAGGTAACGGCTACTGGTTTAAACCCTTCTTTGCCAAACGCTATACCGACCAAACCTATTACACCGGGGATAACGGTTATGTAATGGGTTGGGTGGCCGGATATAGCTTCTTGCTGGGCAGTGAGAAATTCAGTGTGACTAACTGGAATGAGTACGAATTTGACCGTGACGCAACCTACGCCGCAGGGAATGGTGGTAAAGACGGCATTAATGGCGCGATCGCATTCTGGTGGAATGCTACCCCTCATCTGACAGCCGGCATTCAATATCGCTACGCCGATAATAAACTGGGAGAATCCTTCCTGCAGGACGGCATTATTTACTCCATCAAATACCTGTTTTAACGCATTACGCCAGCCAGATAATTAGATTTGATAGAG
This sequence comes from Citrobacter sp. U14242, assembly GCF_046555775.1. Classification (NCBI taxonomy): domain Bacteria; kingdom Pseudomonadati; phylum Pseudomonadota; class Gammaproteobacteria; order Enterobacterales; family Enterobacteriaceae; genus Citrobacter; species Citrobacter sp. U14242. The sequence goes on along the minus strand of NZ_JBKGLW010000001.1, from coordinate 192,524 downwards.
CGGATCGCGTGCCCGGCCAGCAGTTAATTCACTGGCCTGCGTACGCACCACGTCCCACAATGCCTGAGCGGCAGTTGAGAGAGAGCGATTTTTGCGTCGCGCCAACATCAGTTGCCGCTCAACAACTGGCGTTAAACGTTTAACCTGTAAATGGCTGCCCTGTGGTAAGGGTAGTGCCAGCGCGGGCAGCACGCTGATACCAATCCCTGCTTCGACCATCGGGAACAGCGTTGCCGGGTGTCCAATCTCCTGAACAATGTTGGCATCAATAGAAAAATGAGACAATGCCGCATCAATCAGCGGTCGGCTACCGGAGGCATAATCCTGCAACACCAGGCGCTCATGCTGCAGATCCTGCCAGTTAATCCATTCCCGGTGAGCTAGCGGGTGATCCTGACGACACAACAACAGAAACGGCTCCGATAGCACCGCTTCACACTGCAGATCGGTTACGGCTCCCGGGTCAATCACAATGCCAAAATCCACTTCCCCCTGACGAATACTCTCCAGTACCCACTGTTGTGGCCTGTCGTGCAGGACAAAATCAATTGCCGGATAAAGCTGATTGCTCTGCGCAATACACTGCGGAATGAGATGCGCGGAAATCGTCTGGCTGGCAGCCACACGCACCGTACCGGTTAACTGCGTACCCACCTGCCCGGCTTCGCGCAGCGTACTGTGCAGTTCATCCAGAATGCGTTCCAGCCGTGCCGCCAGCTGTTGCCCGGCTTCCGTCAGCACCACCTCGCGCGTTGTACGATCCAGTAGCCGGACACCCGTCTGTCCTTCCAGCTCTTTTACACTATGACTGACCGCCGACTGGCTTAAGCCGATGATATCCCCCGCCCGGCTAAAACTTTTAGCCTGAGCGACGGTGACAAAGATACGTAATTGGCGCAAAGAATAATTCATCGATTCAATTCATATATAGATGCAATAAATCAATTTTATTTCTCAAATGGAAAAACGCAAAATGTGAATACCGAATTTCAGGAGCTTTTATGAAACTTTTTCGTATCCTTGATCCGTTCACGCTGACGCTGATTACCGTCGTTTTATTGGCCTCATTTTTCCCTGCCGAAGGCGGCTTTGTTCCTTTTTTTGAAGGCCTAACCACCGCCGCTATTGCCCTGCTCTTTTTTATGCACGGTGCAAAGCTCTCGCGTGAAGCCATTATTGCCGGCGGTAGCCACTGGCGTTTGCATCTGTGGGTCATGTGCAGCACCTTTGTGGTCTTCCCCGTACTGGGCGTCCTGTTTGCCTGGTGGGCACCGGTCAACGTTGATCCGATGCTCTACACCGGTTTCCTGTACCTGTGCATTTTGCCTGCCACGGTGCAGTCGGCAATTGCCTTTACGTCACTGGCGGGCGGTAACGTTGCCGCCGCCGTGTGCTCCGCCTCTGCCTCCAGCCTGTTGGGTATTTTCCTCTCGCCGCTGTTGGTCGGGCTGGTGATGAATATGCATGGTGCAGAGGGCAGCCTGGAGCAGGTAGGGAAAATCATGCTGCAACTGCTGCTGCCATTCGTGCTGGGGCATCTTTCACGCCCATGGATTGGCGACTGGGTGTCGCGCCATAAAAAATGGATCGCCAAAACGGACCAGTCTTCGATTCTGCTGGTGGTTTACTCCGCTTTCAGTGAGGCGGTCGTGAACGGGATCTGGCACAAAGTTGGGGTCGGTTCACTGCTGTTTATTGTGATTGTCAGTCTCGTATTGCTGGCCATCGTGATCGGGATAAATGTCTTCGTGGCGCGTAAATGCGGCTTCAATAAAGCCGATGAAATTACTATTGTGTTCTGCGGATCGAAAAAGAGCCTGGCGAACGGGATCCCTATGGCGAATATTCTGTTCCCGACTTCGGTGATTGGTATGATGGTGCTGCCGTTGATGATCTTCCATCAAATTCAGCTGATGGTCTGTGCCGTGCTGGCGCGTCGCTATAAGCGCCAGACGGACGCATTACAGGCGGCGCAGCAGAGTCGCGCCGCGAAAGCTTAAAGCGGACGTTTCAGGGGCTGTACCAACTGTGTCAGCCCCTCGGTTTTAATCAGCAGCGTGATTTGCATTAGCTCACCCAGTTTGCCTGGCGGAAATTCATCTTTGCGGGCAAACCACAGCAGATACTCTTCCGGGACGTCAATCAGCCGACGCCCCTTATATTTTCCAAAAGGCATCACGGTATTGGCAATTTCAATCAGTTGCTCTTTTTCCATCTCAGGCGCCCAGTAAGCGGATCATTTCAGCTTCATCAATAACGGCAATGCCCAACTCCTGCGCTTTTGCCAGCTTCGAACCTGCCGCTTCACCGGCAATAACCAGATCGGTTTTCTTCGACACGCTGCCTGCCACTTTCGCCCCCAATTCAGTCAGCCGCGCTTTGGCATCATCGCGCGACATCTGGCTCAGACTCCCGGTCAGCACCACCGTTTTCCCCGCGAAAGGACTGTCGATATCTTCTGCATTGATGACGACGGGTGCTGGCCAGTGAATACCCTGCGCCAGCAACTGGACGATCACCTCGCGGTTGCTCTCTTCGGCAAAGAAGTTAAACACGTGAGTAGCCACCACAATGCCAACATCCGGTACTTTTTGCAGCTCTTCAATGGAAGCCGCTTCCAGCGCATCCAGCGTACCGAAATACGCGGCCAGACCCGCAGCCGTTGCTTCACCGACTTCGCGAATGCCCAGCGCATACAGGAAACGGGCAAAGGTGGTTTCTTTCGCTTTTTCCAGCGCGTTCACCACGTTTTGCGCCGATTTCGGTCCCATACGATCGAGACCGGTCAGCTTACCTGCGGTCAACGTGAACAGATCCGCTGGTGTGTGCACGTACTCTTTCTCGACCAGTTGATCGATAATTTTGTCGCCCATACCGTCAACATCCAGCGCACGACGGGAAACGAAGTGTTTGAGCGACTCTTTACGCTGCGCACCACAGATTAAACCGCCAGTGCAGCGAGTCACGGCTTCGCCTTCCACGCGTTCAACGTCAGAGTTACACACCGGACAATGCGTGGGAAACTCGATTTCGCGCGTATCTTCAGGACGCTCGGACAACACCACGTTTACCACCTGCGGGATCACATCGCCCGCACGACGAATAACGACTTTGTCGCCAATGCGTAATCCCAAACGCTCGATTTCATCGGCATTATGCAACGTAGCGTTACTGACCAGCACGCCAGCCACTTGCACCGGCTCGAGGCGAGCGACGGGCGTAATCGCGCCGGTACGCCCGACCTGAAACTCAACATCGCGAACAAAAGTCATCTGTTCCTGCGCCGGAAACTTAAAGGCTACCGCCCAGCGCGGTGCGCGGGCAACAAAGCCCAGTTGCTCCTGCAGCGCCATGGAGTTGACTTTGATCACCACGCCGTCAATATCGAATCCCAACGTTGGGCGGTCTTCTTCAACCTTATGATAGTAAGCGAGTACTTCCTCCGGAGAGTCGCACAACGTTACCCTGTTGCTGACCGGAAGGCCCCACGCTTTAAACTGCAGCAAGCGCCCCAAATGCGTATCGGGTAGTTCGCCGCCTTCCAGCACACCGACGCCATAGCAAAAGAAAGTAAGCGGTCGCTTCGCCGTGATACGCGGATCGAGCTGGCGTAATGATCCTGCCGCCGCATTACGCGGGTTAGCAAACACTTTGTTGCCAGTGCGGCGGGCTTCTTCGTTAATTTTTTCAAACCCGGCCTGCGGCAAAAACACTTCGCCGCGCACTTCCAGACGAGCCGGAATATTATCGCCGCGCAGTTTTAACGGGATCGCGCGGATGGTGCGCACGTTCGAGGTAATGTCCTCGCCAGTCGTACCATCACCACGCGTTGCTGCGCTGACCAGTACACCATTCTCATACAGGATACTGACCGCCAGACCATCCAGCTTCAGCTCACAGCACCAGGTCAGCTTATCCGTACTCTTCAGTCTGTCCTGAACGCGCTTATTGAAAGCGAGAAAACTCTCCTCATCAAACACGTTATCCAGCGACAGCATAGGCACTTCATGACGGATCTGGCTGAATGCCGCCAGTGGTGCGGCTCCTACGCGCTGGGTGGGTGAATCGGGCGTGACAAGTTCAGGATGCTGCGCTTCCAGTTCACGCAGTTCGCGCATCAGGCGATCATATTCCGCATCAGGAATTTCCGGCGCATCCATCACATGGTAAAGATACTCATGATGGCGAAGCGTGGTTCGCAGTTCTGTCAGTTGTTGTTCGATTGATTCCATATCGCACCATCAATGATAAAAAACCCCCGACAGGCGGGGGTTCAGAAAGGAGAGGTCACGCCAGATGAAAATCAGACGTGAGATTCTTTAACTTCGCGGATGCGGTCCTGATACTCGCGCAGTTTTTGCGGCGTCATCATACGACGTTGATCGTCGAGCACCACACCACCTACTTCATCGGCAATGTGTTGTGCGGACTGCAGCATCAGCTTGAAGTTTTGCAGCTCGTCGCCATAGGACGGAACCTGCATAAAGATAGTGACGCCCGGTGTGCTGAAATCGCCGGTCATCTCAGGGTCAAACGTCCCTGGGTTAACCATGTTGGCAAGACTGAACAGCGACGGACCACTACCATCCGGGCTGAGATGACGATGGAAAATATTCATATCGCCAAATTTAAAACCGGCCTGCTGAATGCTGTTGAGCAACACTTCACCGTTGAGCTCGCTACCATGATGCGCCGCGACGTTCATAATGATAACCGCTTCTTTACGCTGCGGTTTTTCAGCAACGGGCGCTTCTTCAACAACCGGTTCAGGCTGCGGTTGCGGTTCAACAACAGGCTCTACGGGCTGGAAGGTCTGCGGTGCAGGTTGTGGCGCTTGCTGCACGGGTTGCTGTACCTGTGGAGCCGCTGGCTGAGGTTGCATCGGTTGCTGCTGTACCGGCTGATGTTGCACCGGTTGTGGCTGTTGTACTGGCTGCTGCGGATGCTGAGCATGCGGCTGCGGTACCTGTGGCGCCTGAGTGGGCTGCTGCGCGTGTTGACGCGGCTGAGCAGACGCATAAGGCGGCTGGTACTGGTGTTGCGGCGCCTGAGGAGGAACACCATGTTCCTGAGCGCTGCCGGGAGCATGATTCACACGATGCACGCGGACTTCACCCACGCCTTCGTCTTCCTCGACGTCGTCGTTGTAGGAATCCTCGTCATCACGTTTAGACTTCATGCGTTTCAGTGGGCGATCGCGGAATATAGAAGACCGTTCTTTACGGCTAGTCCAGAAACCATGTACCAGTAAAGCGATTATGGCGATCGCGCCAACAATGATTAATATCAGACGCAAATCCTGCATCATTATATTCTCTGTTGTTCTAACACCTTGCCACCACGGCAAACATTTACTCACTAAGAGTATTTGCCGATTACGCCAAGTGCAAGTGCACTCTTGGCTTTCACGGCATAAAGATGAATAAAAACGTGCTTTTTGCTGTTTTTTCGAACATTTCTGAACAGCCTAACGCTCAACAACCCGGTAAGATACGCAAAGTTTACCAGAGCTTATATAACAAGGAGTATGTCCTGACCATGGTTTCATCATCTGCAGTTGTACCTCGCAGCGGTTTTTATTACTTTTCTCAGGGATGGAAACTCATCACTCAACCGGGAATTCGTCGCTTTGTTATCCTGCCTTTACTGGTGAATATTGTGCTGATGGGCGGTGCATTCTGGTGGTTGTTTACACAACTGGACAGTTGGATCCCCGCGCTGATGAGTCACGTCCCGAACTGGCTACAGTGGCTTAGCTATTTGCTATGGCCGATTGTCACGATCTCCGTGCTACTGGTATTTGGCTACCTGTTCTCCACCATCGCCAACTGGATTGCCGCACCGTTTAACGGCTTATTGGCAGAACAACTCGAAGCCCGCCTGACAGGTGCGACACCGCCTGACACTGGCGTTCTTGGCATCATGAAAGATGTGCCGCGTATTATGAAGCGCGAATGGCAAAAGCTGGCGTGGTATCTCCCACGCGCCTTTGTGTTACTGCTCCTCTATTTTATCCCCGGCGTGGGGCAGACCGTCGCACCCGTGCTGTGGTTCCTGTTCAGTGCGTGGATGCTGGCCATTCAATATTGTGATTATCCGTTCGACAACCACAAAGTCCCTTTCAAAGAGATGCGTATCGCCCTGCGCACACGCAAAGTCACCAACATGCAGTTTGGTGCGCTAACCAGTTTGTTTACAATGATCCCGGTGCTCAATTTGTTCATCATGCCGGTTGCGGTTTGTGGTGCCACGGCGATGTGGGTAGACTGCTATCGTGCTAAACACGCGTTATGGAAGTAATGCAAAAATGTGTAAAACAGGGGTGGCTTATGCCGCCCCTTATTCCATACTGACGTCGAATATTTCCTTTCTGAATATAGATATGCTAAATCCTTACTTCCCCATACTTTCTCAACAGGTATGCTGAAGCGGTATCCCAATTTCATACAGTTAAGGACAGGCCATGAGTAAGATTTTTGAAGACAACTCGCTGACTATCGGTCATACGCCGCTGGTTCGACTGAACCGTATCGGTAACGGACGCATTCTGGCGAAGGTGGAGTCACGTAACCCGAGCTTCAGCGTCAAATGCCGTATTGGTGCCAATATGATTTGGGATGCCGAAAAACGTGGTGTACTGAAGCCGGGCGTTGAGTTGGTCGAACCGACCAGCGGTAACACCGGGATCGCGCTGGCATACGTTGCTGCCGCCCGTGGCTACAAACTCACCCTGACGATGCCAGAAACCATGAGCATTGAACGCCGCAAGTTGCTAAAAGCACTGGGTGCAAATCTGGTGTTGACCGAAGGTGCGAAAGGTATGAAGGGCGCGATTCAAAAGGCAGAAGAGATTGTTGCCAGCGACCCAGAAAAATTCCTGCTGCTTCAGCAATTCAGCAACCCGGCTAACCCGGAAATCCACGAGAAAACCACCGGCCCGGAAATCTGGGAAGACACCGATGGTCAAGTTGATGTGTTTATCTCTGGCGTAGGCACCGGCGGTACGCTGACCGGGGTGACTCGCTACATTAAAGGGACTAAGGGCAAAACGGACCTCATCACCGTTGCCGTTGAACCGACAGACTCTCCGGTTATCGCCCAGGCGCTGGCGGGTGAAGAGCTGAAACCGGGTCCGCACAAAATTCAGGGCATTGGCGCAGGTTTCATTCCAGGTAACCTTGACCTGAAACTTATCGATAAAGTGGTTGCCATCACCAATGATGAAGCGATTTCCACGGCGCGCCGCCTGATGGAAGAAGAAGGCATTCTGGCAGGTATCTCTTCAGGTGCTGCGGTTGCTGCTGCGCTTAAACTCCAGGAAGATGAAACCTTTACCAATAAGAATATAGTGGTTATTCTACCGTCATCGGGTGAGCGTTATCTGAGCACAGCACTGTTTGCCGATCTCTTCACTGAGAAAGAACTGCAACAGTAATGCCAGCATGTTAAATGCGCGTAAAAAAGCACCCTTTTGGGTGCTTTTTTGTGGCCTGCTTCAAAGTTTCAACCCACCTGGCATTGATTCAGCCCGCCGGAACTGGTATTTAACCAAACTAATTATTTTGATGCGCGAAATTAATCGTTACAGGAAAAGCGCTAGCTGAATCGATTTTATGATTTGGTTCAACTCTTCCTTTCGCGGCATAATGTTTAATGACGAACGAAACGTCAGCGGCAAGAAGTTGCCAGCAACGGATTGCACCGAACTCCTTTTGTGTCGCGTCCTGTTTACGTCGACGCTAACAATACAGGCTAAAGTTGAACCGCCAGGCTAGACTTTAGTTCCACAACACTAAACCTATAAGTTGGGGAAATATAATGTTCCAGCAAGAAGTTACCATTACCGCTCCGAACGGTCTGCATACTCGCCCTGCTGCTCAGTTTGTTAAAGAAGCAAAAGGCTTTACGTCTGAAATCACTGTGACTTCCAACGGCAAAAGCGCCAGCGCCAAAAGCCTGTTTAAGCTGCAGACTCTGGGCCTGACCCAGGGCACCGTTGTTACCCTTTCCGCAGAAGGCGAAGACGAGCAGAAAGCAGTTGAGCATCTGGTTAAACTGATGGCTGAACTCGAGTAAGTTCAACGAGTTCTTTTAAATATCAGTCACAAGTAAGGTAGGGTTATGATTTCAGGCATTTTAGCATCCCCGGGTATCGCTTTCGGCAAGGCACTGCTGCTGAAAGAAGACGAAATCGTCATTGACCGGAAAAAAATTTCTGCCGACAAGGTTGATCAGGAAGTTGAACGTTTTCTGAGCGGTCGTGCCAAGGCATCTGCGCAACTGGAAGCGATCAAAACCAAAGCTGGTGAAACATTCGGTGAAGAAAAAGAAGCCATCTTTGAAGGGCATATCATGCTGCTCGAAGATGAGGAGCTGGAGCAGGAAATCATAGCCCTGATTAAAGATAAGCACATGACGGCTGACGCAGCTGCGCATGAGATTATCGAAGGTCAGGCCACAGCCCTGGAAGAGCTGGATGATGAATACCTGAAAGAACGTGCGGCTGACGTACGTGACATCGGTAAACGCCTGCTGCGTAACATCCTGGGTCTGGCAATTATCGACCTGAGCGCTATCCAGGAAGAAGTTATCCTGGTTGCCGCTGACTTGACCCCGTCAGAAACCGCACAGCTGAACCTCGAGAAGGTGCTGGGTTTCATCACTGACGCAGGTGGACGTACCTCTCATACCTCAATCATGGCGCGTTCTCTGGAACTGCCTGCCATCGTAGGTACCGGTAGCGTCACCTCGCAGGTGAAAAACGACGACTATCTGATTCTGGATGCCGTAAACAATCAGGTTTACGTCAACCCAACTAACGACGTTATCGAACAACTGCGTGCCGTTCAGGAACAGGTTGCTACCGAGAAAGCGGAACTCGCTAAGCTGAAAGATCTGCCCGCTATCACGCTGGACGGTCATCAGGTTGAAGTGTGTGCCAACATCGGTACCGTTCGTGACGTTGAAGGCGCTGAGCGTAACGGTGCTGAAGGCGTGGGTCTGTATCGTACCGAATTCCTGTTCATGGACCGTGAATCGCTGCCAACTGAAGAAGAACAGTTTGCTGCGTATAAAGCCGTTGCTGAAGCGTGTGGCTCTCAGGCGGTTATCGTACGTACCATGGACATCGGCGGCGATAAAGAACTGCCGTATATGAATTTCCCGAAAGAAGAGAACCCGTTCCTGGGCTGGCGTGCAGTGCGTATCGCCATGGATCGCAAAGAGATCCTGCGTGACCAGGTTCGCGCTATCCTGCGTGCCTCTGCTTTCGGCAAACTGCGCATCATGTTCCCGATGATTATCTCTGTTGAAGAAGTGCGCGCACTGCGCAAAGAGATCGAAATCTACAAACAGGAACTGCGTGACGAAGGTAAAGCATTTGACGAAAGCATTGAGATTGGCGTGATGGTGGAAACACCGGCTGCGGCAACAATTGCACGTCATTTAGCCAAAGAAGTTGATTTCTTTAGTATCGGCACCAATGATTTAACGCAGTACACCCTGGCAGTTGACCGTGGTAATGATATGATTTCACACCTTTACCAACCGATGTCGCCATCTGTTCTGACGCTGATCAAGCAAGTTATTGATGCTTCTCATGCTGAAGGCAAATGGACCGGCATGTGTGGTGAGCTTGCAGGCGACGAACGTGCTACACTTCTGTTGCTGGGGATGGGTCTGGACGAATTCTCTATGAGCGCCATTTCTATCCCGCGCATTAAGAAGATTATCCGTAACACGAACTTCGAAGATGCGAAGGTGTTAGCAGAGCAGGCTCTTGCTCAACCGACAACGGACGAGTTAATGACGCTGGTTAACAAGTTCATTGAAGAAAAAACAATCTGCTAATCCACGAGATGCGGCCCAATTTACTGCTTAGGAGAAGATCATGGGTTTGTTCGATAAACTGAAATCTCTGGTTTCTGATGATAAGAAAGACACCGGAACTATTGAGATTGTTGCTCCGCTCTCTGGCGAGATCGTCAACATCGAAGACGTGCCGGATGTAGTTTTTGCTGAAAAAATCGTTGGTGATGGTATTGCTATCAAACCAACTGGTAACAAAATGGTTGCCCCTGTTGATGGCACCATCGGCAAAATCTTTGAAACCAACCATGCGTTCTCTATCGAATCTGATAGCGGCATTGAGCTGTTTGTTCACTTCGGTATTGATACCGTTGAACTGAAAGGCGAAGGCTTCAAGCGTATCGCTGAAGAAGGCCAACGTGTGAAAGTGGGCGACCCGGTTATTGAATTCGATCTGCCGCTGCTGGAAGAGAAGGCCAAGTCAACCCTGACTCCGGTTGTTATCTCCAACATGGACGAAATCAAAGAACTGATCAAACTGTCCGGTAGCGTGACCGTGGGTGAAACTCCGGTTATCCGCATCAAGAAGTAATTCTTGCCGCAGGGAAGAATGGCGCCAGATGGCGCCATTTTTTTATCTAACGGGCGTCAAAACCTGCCGGATGGCGGCATTAAATTTGTGAGGTGACCGGTCGGTAACACGCCTCGCGCATCAGGATTTTCATGCCGTCCGGCCCGCTTTCCAGCATCCGCCGTTCCGAATCCGCCACTAACAGTTCACAATCATAGCCACCAGCAATCCCAAACATGGCGCGCGCCACACAGATATCTTCCAGCGCCTCTGTTCCGCTGGTATCAAAATGCCCAACGATGCGTCCATGCTGACGAACCACCAGTCGATAACTCTTCATCGCGCCTCCCCTGCCGGTGGCAGAATTAACTCATCACAACCGCACAAGTGCGTCCATGTCATCACTTCCAGCACGCGTTGTGCTGCATCGTGCGTGGCGGTAGTGAGGGGTTTCCCCAGCACGATACCGCTCACCAGTTCAGCGCAGAACAGATCGCCAGTCCCTTTCAGATCCGTTTTCACCCGCGGATGGGCTAGCACCTCAACCGTTTCAGCCGTCACGACGGCAACCTGAATGACCTCCTCGGTTTCTCCCGGTGCGCTGGTGATTACCACCCATTTCAGCGTATCGGTGAGCAGTGATTTGGCTGCCAATATCGCTTCATCAAGCGTGCGACACGGTTTACCGCTCAACATCTGCAGCTCAAACACGTTTGGTGTCAGGCCCTGTGCCAGCGGTAGCAGATGTTTGCGATACGCCTCCGGTATTTCGGCCTTTACGTACATGCCGCTGTCTGTATCGCCAATCACCGGATCGACCAGAATACACAGATCCGGGTGGGTCGCCCGAACGGTCTCCAGCCACTGTGCCAACAGAGCGATTTGTTCCGCACTGCCCATATACCCCGTGGTCACCGCTTTTAGCTCACGTAACGCATCGCGTTCATTTAAGGCGCGAAGATAGCCGCTAAACCAGTCGGCCGGGATAACACCACCATAAAAGGTCTCATAATGCGGTGTATTGCTGAACAGCACTGTTGGGATCGCAGTGACGCGTAATCCCTGCGCTTTGATGGCTGGCACGGCGATGCTGTTGCCTACGCTGCCATACACCACCTGTGACTGGACGGCAACGATATCGGTTTGTAACGCCCGATGCTTGTCGTCGAAGAGCACTGACTGTATTTCACTCTCCTGCTGCATAAACTTCTCCTCTCGCTGGACAGCGGGCTATCGCCTCACTATTATCGTCATATGCTAAAATTCATTTTGTCATAGGTCAATAATGATCGACGGAAAAACCGCTAACGAAATTTTTGACAGTATTCGTCAACATGTCGCTACAGGCACCCTCGCCTCAGGCGAAACGCTTCCGCCAGTGCGCGAGCTGGCGACGACATTGAACGTCAACCGCAATACTGTCGCGGCGGCTTATAAACGACTGGTCACCTCCGGGCTGGCACTCAGTCTTGGGAGAAACGGGACGGTAATAAAAGGAATGTCCTCCCCTGTCGCGCTGGAGGGAAGTAACCCGGATACCCCACTTACTGACCTTTCCGGCGGTAACCCGGCGCCGACGTGTCTCCCCGATCTCAGTCGTTATTTCGCGAAAATAAATAAGAGTCCACGTCTGTATGGCGATGCCGTCGTATCGCCCGAGCTTAAAACCTGGGCCACACGCTGGATGCAGGATGCCCTCCCTGGCGTGGGGGAAATTGATATCACCAGCGGTGCTATCGATGCCATTGAACGACTACTGTGCGCCCATTTATTGCCGGGCGATAGTGTCGCGGTAGAAGATCCCTGTTTTTTAAGTAGCATCAATATGTTGCGTTATGCGGGATTCTCAGCAAGTCCGGTCACCGTAGACAACGAAGGCATGCAACCTGACATGCTGGAGGCTGCGTTACAAAGAGGGGCGCGGGCAGTGATCCTGACCCCCCGCGCCCACAACCCGACGGGATGTAGCCTGAGTGCCTCACGCGCTGCCCAGTTACAAAACATCCTGACCCGCTATCCGCAGGTGCTGGTGATAGTCGACGACCACTTTGCACTGCTGTCCGCTTCCCGCTGGCACCCGGTGATTGCCACGCAAACCACACACTGGGCAGTCGTCCGTTCAATGTCGAAAACACTAGGCCCGGACTTACGCCTTGCAATCGTTGCCAGCGATCCGGTCACTTCAGCGAAACTGCGGTTGCGACTCAACCCCGGCAGTCAGTGGGTCAGCCATCTGCTTCAGGATTTAGCCTGCGCTTGTCTGAATGACGAGGAGTATCAACGTAAGCTGGTACAGACTCAGCAGTTTTACGCGACACAACAGCAAAAACTGACCACCGCTCTCAGAGGATATGGCATTGATCTGCCCGTCGGTGATGGTCTGAATCTGTGGCTGCCTCTGACGCACCACAGTCAATCACTTGCTTTTGCCCTGGCAAAATCCGGTTGGCTGGTACGCGAAGGCGAGGTGTTTGGTGTGAATACACCATCGCACGGTCTGCGCATTACGCTGTCGACCTTAAACGACAGCGATATTCATAAGCTGGCGGCTGATATTCATCAGGCGCAAAAGCGCTAACAGGAGAGAAAAAGTGCGAGTTCATTTTGTTATTCATGAGTCTTTTGAATCTGCTGGCGCGTATCTGCCGTGGGCAGAACAGCGTGGCTATACCATCACCTGGTCACGGGTTTACGCCGGAGAATCGGTTCCCGCCAATGCTGATGGGTTCGATATGCTGGTTGTCTTTGGTGGCCCGCAGTCTCCACGCACCACGCTGGCGGAGTGCCCGTATTTTGATTCTCAGGCCGAACAGCATCTGATCAATCAGGCGATTTCAGCACGCAAAATTGTGGTAGGGATCTGCTTAGGTTCACAGCTAATTGGCGAAGCGCTGGGCGCGAAGGTATGTCAAAGCCCGGAAAAAGAGATTGGTCATTATCCCATTACACTGACTGAAGCAGGTAAAGCAAACCCGCTGATCGCCCACTTCGGATCGCCGCTGATGGTCGGTCACTGGCACAACGACATGCCTGGATTAACCGATCAGGCGACAATTCTTGCGACAAGTGAAGGCTGTCCGAGACAAATCGTGCAATACGGTAATTTTATCTATGGCTTCCAGTGTCATATGGAATTCACCGCCGAGGCAATAGAGGGGCTGATTCAGCATTCGGAGCAAGAGTTAGCAGAGGCCGAAGGAAAACGCTTTATCCGATCTGTTGCTGAAATGCGCGAATGGGATTATCAACAGATGAATGAAAAACTGTGGCAGTTCCTGGATAAACTGGTAGAGAACCGTAACGATTAGTCATTGAAGGCCGGATAAAACACGCAACGTCTTATCCGGCGATCGTGTCGTATGTTTGCCAGAGGGCGCTACGCTTATCAGGCAAACAAATTAAATCCCTGCGCCCTGGTTGAAGTGCTCTTCACCAAAAACGCCGGTCGAAAGGTAACGATCGCCGCGATCGCAGATGATCGCCACCACCACAGATCCGGGTGTAGCACGCGCCACGCGTAACGCCCCCGCCACCGCGCCGCCAGAGCTCACGCCGCAGAAAATCCCTTCACGAACCGCCAGCTCACGCATAGTGTTTTCGGCGTCAGTCTGATGAATATCCAGCACTTCATCGACCAGCGAAGCGTTAAAAATACCCGGCATATATTCCGCAGGCCAGCGGCGGATTCCCGGAATGCTGCTGCCCTCTTCCGGCTGCAGACCGACAATCGTCACCGGTTTAGCCTGCTCACGCAGAAAACGCGACACCCCCGTAATAGTGCCTGTGGTGCCCATACTGGAGACAAAATGGGTGATACGTCCTGACGTCTGTTGCCAGATTTCCGGCCCGGTGGTCGTGTAATGCGCATACGGGTTATCGGGATTGTTAAACTGATCGAGCAGTTTTCCTTCGCCACGTTGGGCCATTTCCAGGGCTAAATCGCGTGCCCCTTCCATGCCCTGCTCTTTAGTCACCAGAATCAGTTCAGCGCCATAAGCACGCATTGCCGAACGTCGCTCCTGACTCATGTTATCCGGCATCAGCAGCTTCATGCGGTAGCCTTTCAATGCCGCAATCATTGCCAGCGCAATACCGGTATTCCCGCTGGTTGCTTCAATCAGTACGTCGCCAGGCTTAATTTCCCCGCGTTTTTCCGCTTCGACGATCATCGATAACGCCGCCCGGTCTTTCACCGATCCCGCCGGATTATTCCCTTCCAGCTTGACCCAAATTTCACTGCCGTTATCCGGCGTAAGGCGTTGCAGTTTGACCAGAGGCGTATTGCCAATTGTTTGTTCTAATGTGTTCACGAGCACTGTCCATAAAAAAGCCCGGATCGCGGAATGCGCCTCCGGGCGATAAACATGCGAATTAAGCTATCAGGCCGATTCTGCCAGAGCAAGCTCCGCTTCACGCGTTTCAATGCGCTGGTCACCGTTGTACAGACGTGCATTTTGCAGCCCGACAAACAGGCGTTCGCCACGAGCAGGGGAATCGTCTCCCTGCATGACCACTGTCAGCGGTTCGTGATACCACCCCAGTGGTTGCACAACTAATTGGGTGTAGTGACCTTTCGGGCTGGCTTCCAGCACCTGTACAGGCAACGGGGAATCCAGGCTGGTACGACGGCTCACATCCACTTCCCACGGACGCAGGAACAGGTCGACCGGTCCCTGATACGCGGGCGTATACCCCAGCGGCCAGCGATGTGCGCCAACGTGGAACTGACCGCCACGAACTGTGCCCTGCAGACGGTTAACTTCGCCCATAAACTCCAGCACAAAGCGGGTTGCCGGTTCGCGCCATACCTGGTCCGGCGCATCAGCCTGCTCAATATGTCCCTGGCTCATCACCACCACGCGATCCGCCACTTCCGTCGCTTCTTCCTGATCGTGGGTGACAAACACGCTGGTGAATTTCAGTTCTTCGTGCAACTGACGCAACCAGCGACGCAACTCTTTACGCACCTGAGCGTCAAGTGCGCCAAACGGTTCGTCGAGCAGCAGGATCTGCGGTTCCACTGCCAACGCACGCGCCAGCGCCACACGCTGTTTTTGCCCGCCGGAAAGCTGCGCCGGAAAGCGATCCGCCAGATGCGCAAGCTGCACCATTTCCAGCAATTTGGTGACTTTTGCTTTGATGGCGGCGGCATTTGGACGTTCGCGACGCGGCAGTACCGTCAGGCCAAAGGCGATATTGTCGAACACGGTCATATGGCGAAACAGCGCGTAGTGCTGAAAGACGAAGCCCACCTTACGGTCGCGGGCGTGCAGACGACTGACGTCCGTACCGTGAAAACGGATATGCCCGCTGGACTGATGCTCAAGCCCGGCAATAATGCGCAGCAGCGTCGTTTTACCCGAACCGGATGGTCCCAGCAGCGCGACCATCTGACCTGAAGGAATATCCAGCGAGATATCGTTCAGCACCTGGGTGCGACCAAAAGACTTCTTAATATTGGCAATCTCAATGCTCATGATTTTCCTCCTGCTGCGCGCGTTTTTCCTGGTTCTCCAGACGCCATTGCAGCATGCTCTTCAAAAACAGGGTAATAATCGCCATCAGCGTTAACAACGCCGCTGCGGTAAAGGAGCCGACAGTGTTGTAGTCCTGCTCCAGTAATTCAATCTGCAATGGCAACGACAAGGTTTCGCCACGAATCGAACCAGAAACCACCGACACCGCGCCAAATTCGCCAATCGCGCGGGCATTCGTCAGCACCACGCCATACAGTAGCGCCCAGCGGATATTCGGTAACGTCACACGACGGAACATCTGCCAGCCGGATGCACCGAGTAAAACCGCCGCTTCGTCTTCATTGCTGCCCTGGCTCAACATCACTGGCACCAGTTCGCGCACCACAAACGGACAGGTCACAAATACCGTAACCAGCACCATCCCCGGCCAGGCAAACATGATTTGCAGGTTATGTTCATCCAGCCAGCCGCCGAGCGGGCCGTTGGAGCCGTAAAACAGCAGATACACCAGACCCGCAACAACCGGCGACACCGCAAACGGGATATCCAGCAACGTCAGTAATAACTGACGACCAGGGAAGTTAAAACGGGTCACCAGCCAGGCCAGCAAGACGCCAAACACCAGGTTCACCGGCACGGCGATCAGTGCGATCAGCACCGTAAGCCAGATGGCATGCAGCATGTCCGGGTTAGCCAGATTCTGTAATACCGGCAGTAACCCTTTACTGAACGCCTGCACGAAGATATAGATCATCGGCACCAGCAGAATAAACGCGGACACCAGCATGCCCGTGCCAATCAGAAACCATTTCCCCCAGTTGATGCGGGGCGCGCCATAGCGTTTCAATTGGGTAATCTCTGCCATCAGTGACCTACCACGCGTCGACCAAAGCGACTCTGCAGGGTGTTAATCGAAAACAGTAGCAACAACGAAGCCCCAAGGATTACTGACGCAATCGCGCTGGCGGCCGGGTAGTCAAACTCCTGCAAGCGGACAAAAATCATCAGCGAGGTCACTTCCGTTTTCCACGCAATGTTCCCGGCGATGAAAATAACGGCGCCAAACTCCCCCAGACTGCGGGTGAAGGAGAGCGCCACACCAGCAACCAGCGCAGGTGATAACTCCGGCAGCACCACTTTACGAAAACTCTGCCAACGCGTAGCGCCAAGCGTTTCCGCCGCTTCTTCATACTCCGGACCTAACTCTTCCAGCACCGGCTGTACGGTACGCACCACGAACGGAATACTGGTAAATGCCATAGCCACCGCGATACCCAGCCAGGTGTAAGTAACCTTAATATCCAGTTTCGCCAGCCATTCGCCGTAGAAACCGTTGACCGAAAACAGTGACGCCAGCGTCAGACCCGCTACCGCCGTAGGCAGCGCAAACGGCAGGTCCATCAGCGCATCCAGCAACGTGCGGCCCGGAAAACGGTAGCGGGTTAAGATCCACGCCATTAACAGACCAAACACGCCGTTAAAAATCGACGCTACAAATGCTGACAGCAGCGTGACTTTATAGGCCGCCACTACCTGCGGGTTAGTAATCACATCCCAATATTGCGCCCAGCTCATTTGCGCCAGTTGCATTACCAGCGCACTAAGCGGTAACAGCAATATCAGGCACACAAACAGTAAGCTGGTACCCAGACTTAAGGTAAAGCCGGGCAGCACGCGTCGGGAAGAAACAGCAAACATTTACTTGCGCCCCGCCGCCAACAGCTTGTCCAGCTCACCACCGCTGACAAAGTGTGTTTTCATCACTTCGGGCCAGGAGCCGAACTTGTCTTCTACGCGGAACAATTCAGTCTGCGGGAATTTATCTTGCAGCTTGTCCATTACCTGTGGGTTATTCACACGGTAGTAATAGTCGGTGATGATGGTTTGCGCCTGCGGGCTGTACAGCCAGTTCAGGTACGCTTTAGCCGCTTTCTCTGTGCCGTTGGCCTGCACATTCTTATCTACCCAGGCAACCGGGAACTCGGCAAGAATATTGGTTTTCGGAATAACAACCTCAAAACCCTGTGCTTCATACTGCTTGCGAATGTTATTCACTTCTGACTCGAAGCTTATCAATACGTCACCGAGCCCACGCTCAGCAAAAGTGGTGGTCGCGCCACGGCCGCCAGTATCAAACACTTCGACATTTTTCAGGAACTGGGTCATAAATTGTTCGGTTTTGGCTTTATCGCCGCCGTCTGCTTTATCCGCAGCGCCCCACGCCGCTAAATAGGTGTAGCGCGCATTCCCGGAGGTTTTCGGGTTCGGGAAGATAAGCTTGACGTCAGAGCGAACAAGGTCATTCCAGTCGTGAATATTTTTGGGGTTTCCTTTACGCACCAGGAATCCCATTGTGGAATAGAACGGTGAACTGTTGTTCGGCAGACGAGTTTGCCAGTCGGCCGGGAGCAACTTGCCTTTGTCGTGCAGGATCTGCACGTCGGTCACCTGGTTATAGGTCACTACGTCGGCTTTCAGTCCCTGTAAAATCGCCAGCGCCTGTTTTGATGACCCGGCATGAGATTGCTTTATCGTCAGTTTGTCACCGCCGTTATCCTTCGCCCATTGCTGCTCAAACGGAGGATTAAGGGCGGCAAACAGCTCGCGAGACACATCGTATGAACTGTTCAACAGCTCTGTTGCCTGCGCCTGCCCCACCAGCAACAGCAGCGCCGCCAGCGTCAGGGTTCTTTTTTTCAGTAAGTTAACGGCCATTGCGCACCCTTATAAATTTAATGACTTTCTTATGGTCATCATATTTATAACCGGCACTAAAGGAGTAACGGTTTTATATACCGTTTGATGATTTGAAAGTTGAAAAGAGAATAAGAGGTACCTCCTCCCCAGTACACGGGGAGGAGACCGGCATCAATCAGACGCCGACGCTGACGCTTTCAGGCAGTGTGCTGCCGCCATCAATCACGTTTTGCGTGCCAGTTAAGTAACTGGACTCATCCGACGCCAGGAACGCCGCCAGTTCACCGACTTCGAGTGGGCAGGCCAGACGGCGCATTGGAATCGCTTTCGCCATTTCGACTAATACGGATTCAGGATCGTCCGGGTTAGACTGACGAGCAATATTCTCTGCCATCGGCGTACGAACGTAGCCCGGGCAAATAGCATTAACGCGAATGCCGGACTGCGCGTATTCCATAGCCAGGGATTTGGTCAAACCGATGATCGCGGCTTTCGACAGCGCATAGGCTGTTTCACCCGGATCGGCAACCATATCACCAGTCACTGATGACATCATCACGATGCGCCCGTCTTTACGCGCAATCATCTCCGGCAGAACGGCCTTCGTCACGTTCCAGACACCTTTAATGTTGACATCAATGTGGAAGTCGCGATCTTCATCGCTCATTTCAAGGAAGTTGCCAAGGCGACATACGCCTGCATTGTTAACCAGAATGTCGATTTTGCCTTCAATTTTCTTCGCGCGATTTACCGCGGCGGTAACAGAAGCAAAATCTCTGACGTCTGCGTGAACCGCTGTGCAACGGTGGCCGCGTCCAGCCAGTTCATCCGCCAGTTTTTCAATCTCATCGGAGATATCCAGCAGGATTAAGTTCGCACCATGGCGGGCAAACGTTCTGGCGATCCCCTCGCCAATACCCTGAGATGCGCCTGTAATCAATGCTGTTTTGCCCGTGAGTTTTCCCATTTCAATATTCTCCTTTTGAATATGAAGCCTTCACTTCATTCACGCAGAAGATACAGCAATAACAAATTCATGCTGAGGAATAGCTCACTAAATCAGGTTAATCTCAGGTAAAAAAAATCCCCGTCGGGGCGGGGACCTAACAACAATCACGACCTGACCAGATGAACAGAGGACTTACAGCCTTTTTTCCAGCAAATGTGCTCTCATCAACTCAGATGCCATCTGTGCATCCCCTTTTTTGATATGGAGCAGTATTTCTCTCTGTTTCGTCGCCGTATCAAGAAAATACTGACGATCGTTCACAGGTAGCGACTCCCTGGTTTTCTCGAAATATGTAATCAAAACATCAGAGAAAACCTGAAGCACCCGGTTGCCACTCGCCTGTAACAACAGTAAATGAAAATCCCTGTCGTGACGATCGGCCTCCTGCGGGTTATCAGCATTTTCTTCAATGAGCCTTAACTCGCTCTCAAGTTTAGAGATCATTGCCGGGAAAATTCTCCGCGTTGCCAGAGGGATAATCGCACACTCAATCAGGATCCTCGCCTCTGTAAATTCTGTGATATCAAACCCGGACAAATCAAACTGCATTAGCAACTGGTTATTTATGCTGTGCTGTTCCAAATTTTTCAAAACGCTGCCACGACGGGGAGAGCGCTCAAGCATTCCCATCTGTACCAGTGTGCTGAGCGCCTGACGAACTTTATATCTTGATGTATTAAAACGAACAGCAAGTTCAGTCTCAGTTTCAATGCGACCATCGGCATCACGGTTCGCATCATCAAGCAGATAATTTTTAATATTTTCAAACAGTTCGTTTTTGTTATTCATAAACACTCTCTGATTAAAGAGCTACAAAACAAATGAGTATAAATAATCTAATAAGTTAGATTGCTTAATATACTGTTATGGTAAGATTATAGCCCCTATTATTCAAACTATATCAAGCCATTTGTTAATAAAAAGGAATTAATTATGGTGTTATTCGTAACTCAGTTTGCGATAGTGCTTACATGTATCGGTATAGGTGGGCGTTTTGGCGGGATTGGCCTGGGGGCTGCAGGCGGGCTAGGACTCGCTATCCTGACTTTTGGTTTTGGACTCCCGCCCGACTCTCCTCCTATTACTGTTATTTCTATTATCCTTGCTGTTATCACTTGTATCACAATCCTCCAGGCGGCTGGCGGGCTTGATTTATTCGTGACGATGGCTGAACGGATCCTCAGAAAGTGGCCGGGCGCTATCACTTTTCTCGGACCAGCAGTCGCTTACCTTTTTACTGCAATCTGCGGAACAGGATATGTCGCCTTTTCCGTTTATCCAGTAATTGCAGAAATTGCAGCTGATGCGAGGGTACGGCCAGAAAGAGCCATGTCGATGTCAGTCATCGCTGCCAATTTTGGGCTCATTGCCAGCCCGGTCAGTGCGGTCGTGACAGGGACAATTGCAGTCCTTGCTGGATTACATGTCTCTGCTTTAGATATCTTATTAGTCACCATTCCCGGAACGTTCCTTGGTTGTCTTGTCGGCTGCCTGTTCGTCTTTAAAAGAGGTCATGAGCTTAACCGCGATCCGGAATTCCAACGCAGAGTTGCTGAAGGTGAGTTCGAATCGATAAAAGCTGAAGAGCGAGCAGCCAGTATTGTGACTAAAGAGGCCAAGAGAGGATTACTGATTTTTCTTATCGGGATCATCCTGGTCGTCCTTATGGGTTCAATTCCTGAATTACGTCCTGAATGGAATAACGGCACAGGGATGGAGCGTATGAGTATCCCAACCACGCTGCAAATAGTTATGCTGACAACGGCATGTATTATTATGATGGTGTGTCGAATTTCTCCTTCAAAACTCGATTCAGGTTCTGTTTTCAAAGCCGGCCTTGTGGGTGTCGTCGCCATATTTGGTCTGTCATGGATGATGAACTCCTTTTTTGAAGCCTGGCACGAATTATTTAACACGGCTTTCCACGATTTTCAGAATCCAGTATTGTTCGGCATTATTGTTTTTGGGCTTTCTGCCGTAATTTATAGCCCAGCGGCAACTGCTGTAGCGTTACTCCCCGCAGGCGTGTTAATGGGATATCCGGCAGAAACTTTGGTCGCCCTGCTCCCGCTAACCTGTGGATCATTCATTATTCCAGGGGGAGCACAGATTGGCTGTGTGGCGTTTGATCGTACAGGGACAACTCGAATTGGCAAGTATGTGGTTAATCACAGCTATATGCTACCAGGCCTTGTTACCGTTGTGGCATCAACTCTTTTTTGCTTCCTTTTTTCCAGTATGCTGATGTAGCGCGGGAGAGCAATTTAATTGGGTAATACCTATTTTCTCCTGGCATCCCCCTTGATTCACCTCAGAGAGGATGCCATTACTTACTTCTCAATATTGCTACTGTAATTTCCCACAGAATGCGCTTTACAGGACAACCTGAGCAATTAAGTAGGCAAAAATTACCTGAGAGATAACCATTACAAAACCCGGACGTATGTAGCTATGGTTGACAACAAAACGTCCAATCTTTGTAGTACCTGTTCGGTCAAATGCAACACAACCGATTTGATTGGCTCCCGGTATAATAAAATCACCACAGGTACAGGCAAAAATAGCGATAAGAAACGGTGCTGGTATTCCCAGGGTCACACCTAGTGGCATGATGGCGGCGACCGTCGCCGCTGGGCTCATAATGACCAGAGAGAACAAGAACACAACCACACCAAAAAGCATTGGTGCGCCATTTACCATACCACCAAAGACCTTAATCAGTTCTGGCTGATAAGCATCAAAAAACGTTGCCGTCATCCATGACACGCCGAGTATTGCAACCACCCCCATTAAGCCGGCACGGAAGACTGAGCCACTGTTCAAGGTGCTACTTGGTACTTTACTGACAATCATAATAAACAAAGCAGCTGTCAGCATGATCATCTGAATAACCATCGGGGTTG
The DNA here is from genome assembly GCF_046555775.1 of Citrobacter sp. U14242. Classification (NCBI taxonomy): domain Bacteria; kingdom Pseudomonadati; phylum Pseudomonadota; class Gammaproteobacteria; order Enterobacterales; family Enterobacteriaceae; genus Citrobacter; species Citrobacter sp. U14242. Next base: position 170,060 of record NZ_JBKGLW010000001.1, on the reverse strand, counting down.
ACAGTCTTTTTCCATCCCAGGAAGGGAGTAACCCGGTAAAAGAACCTAAAATAAGAACCAGCACCACCCCAATCGCAAAGATAACGACCCCTTTTTTTGCGCCCGCTGAAGCAACAAATTCTTTTTTCTGCGCAGTATGCATGAACTCATATTCACCAGCGGCAACTCGCCTCTGAAACTCAGGATCATCCTCCAGCTCTTTTCCGCGTTTGTACACTGAAAAGCTGGTAACAATGGCAGCCATAAAAAATGAAGGAAGAGCAATAGCCAGTATTTGCCCAAGGCTAATTCCAGCATATTCATGCAGAATAGCCAGCATCCCCGCTGTTGCCGCACTCATCGGGCTGGCGGCAACCGCGACGCTAGCCGCTATAACCGTTGCTGACAATGCTCGCTCCGGGCGAACCTTTGCTTCAGCGGCAACCTCAGCGACAACCGGATACAAAGAGAATGCAACGTAAGTAGTCCCGCAGAATAACGTAAATATTGAAGTCAATATTGGGGCAACAAAGGTAATAGCCTGTGGCTTTTTACGGAGTAATTTTTCAGCCACGCGCACAAGATAATCAAGTCCACCAGCCGCCTGTAATACACTGACTGCACCAATAACACAAATAATAATTAGCATTGCAGTAATAGACGGTGTGGAGGGTTTAAGTCCAAAACCCAGAACTAATATGGCAACACCAAGTCCGCCACCAGCACCAAGTCCCATTCCGCCATAACGCCCGCCGATACCAATACAAGCGAGCACAATAAACAATTGTAAAAAAAACAAAGCATCCATTTTTTCACCTCAACGCGACTCCCGGATATTGCATCCGGGAGATATTGATTATTATGCTCAGGATTAGTTCAGATATGATTTTGCAATTTCGATCTGTTTTTTAACGGCATCCGTCCCTGTTCCACCATAAGACATTCTTGCTTTAATACAGGCTTCCAGAGATATATTCTCATAAATATCATTTTCAATTTTATTATCAAATGAATGAAACTCATCCATTGTAAGTTCTTCCAGCATTTTTCTATGTTTTATACAGTAATTAACAGCACTGCCGACAATATGGTGAGCTTCCCTGAAAGGAATTCCCTTACGAACCAGGTAGTCAGCCATATCGGTCGCATTTGAGAAACCTCTTGCCGCCGCGTTGCGAGTATTATCAGAAAGAATAACCATTTTATCGAGCATCGGTGCCATAATTTTTAGACTGGTCTGCAAAGTATCCATGGAATCATAGACCTGCTCTTTATCCTCACTCATATCAGTATTATAGGCGAGAGGAATCCCTTTCATAATGGTCAGCATCGCCATTAAATTTCCGTACATACGACCGCCTTTACCGCGCATTTTTTCAGCCACGTCGGGATTTTTCTTCTGTGGCATGATGCTGGAACCGGTACAGAAATCATCAGAAAGCTCAATAAATTTAAAATCCTGACTTGAGAATAAAACCAGTTCTTCTGACAAACGGGTAAGATGCATAAAGCACATAGCGGCTGCAGCAGTGAATTCAACCATATGGTCACGATCGCTGACAGAATCAATACTATTCTCAGTCGGCTTATCAAAGCCAAGCTGTTGAGCGGTGAAATCACGATCAATAGGGAAAGTCGTGCCTGCAAGAGCAGCTGAACCTAAAGGACATTCTCCCATGCGTTGATAAAGGTCTGCAAAACGAGTCCAGTCACGACGTAACATCCAATAATATGCCATGATCCAGTGCGATAAAAGAATGGGCTGACCAGTCTGTAAATGAGTATAGCCCGGCATAATCGCATTAATATTATTTTCAGCTTTGTTGATAATGATTTTTTGCAGATTAACAATATCCTGCTGAATATCACGAATAGTTGATCTCATGTGCATTTTAGAATCGACAGTCGTCTGGTCATTACGACTTCGACCTGTATGAAGTTTCCCGCCAACAGGACCAATTATTTCGGTCATACGTCTTTCGATTGCCATATGAATATCTTCATCAACAGTATCAAAAACGAACTGCCCTTCTTCAATCTCTTTGCCTACTTGCTTTAACCCGCCAATAATCGCATTCGCTTCATCCTGTGTGATAATCCCCTGACGGCCCAACATAGTCGCGTGGGCAATACTCCCTTGAATATCAAAAGGACAGAGGCGTTGTTCCAGCATAATTGTCGCGTTGTATGATTCGACCAATTTATTTGTAGGCATATCAAAACGCCCACCCCATAATTTTGTAGACATAAAACCTCCAATGCACTTTTGTTGCCAAATGGTTAAACAGAAATTCCGTTATTTTTCGCTCATTTTCAGATTACAAGACCATTATTTTAATTGTCAACAAATCAAGTCATTAAATCAATTTATAACGAAATTAATTAGACTTATAAGGCATTTTATTTTTTATGAATAGAATAAAAAAATCAGATCTTCATCACATTTAAACCATGATTTATTTCAGATACATTCAGAATCTTTAAAGTAATTATCTGGAATCTATTACTTATTAATTCTAAATAGCGGTGATTAATATCGGTGCTTTAGCCCACTAACTAACAGGTAAACAACACTAAATTTGGGATGTGATTTTTTACGATGAACGTCAATGCGGGGGCAACATCAGCATGGCAAGCGTTGTGGGGTTCGGAGGGTAACTATTTTGTAAAAGATGGCGGCGTCACCGCCATCTGGAATCAAGAATTACAGCGCCATCAGTCGATCCAGCGACGGTGCAAAGTAATAGCCACCGGTGACCGGTTTAGTAAAGCGCAGCATCGCGTCACGTTTGCCGTCGGTATCACCAAACATGCTCAGCAGTTGCTGCTCAATATTGTGCAGACGCGCGCAGTAAGCGCAGAAATAGAGACCATGCGTACCGCTGGCTGTACCGTATGGCAGGCTCTGACGAACAATTTTCAGACCCTTGCCATCTTCTTTCAGATCCACACGGCTCAGGTGAGATGTTACCGGACGATCGTCACCATCGATCTCTTCGTTGGCTTCCTTGGTGCGGCCAATCATCATTTCCTGATCGTGAATACTCATGCGGTTCAGTTGCTTCAGGTTGTGCTCCCAACGCTGCACAAACACATAGCTGCCGCCGGCATCCACGCCATCTTTGATAACCGCGACTTCACGACGCGTTTCTTCTCCCGCCGGGTTTTCCGTGCCGTCTACAAAGCCGCTGAGATCGCGCTCTTCAACCCAACGGAAACCGTGGATCTCTTCTTTCACTTCGATGCAGTCGCCAAAGGCTTCCATCGCCGCCTGCGCAACGGAGAAATTCACGTCATGACGCAGGGAGAGAATATGGATCAGTACGTCATACTGGGTCGCCGGAGCCAGTCCTTTACCGTAGGGGATGAAGTCTTTCAGCTCTTCAGCGCCCACGCCGCCGCTCAGTGTGCGCCAGGTGTTGTTGCCAAAAGCGACGACCGCGCCAAGGTGCGCATCCGGGAATTTCGCTTCAAAGGTTGCCAGCTTATCGGCAAATGTTTTGCTGGCCGCTCGCAGAGCCTCAACATCACCTTTTACATTGGCTTCAATCCAAATCGCCGCACGGCAATGTTCTGGCAAAATGCCACTCTGAACCTGAGACATTGTTCCTCCTGAAAAAAAGCTGCCACGACATCGTGGCATTGATGGGCGTTATTCTACCTGTTTTTTTAGTAAGTCGATTTGTTCAGACGCAAATTAACGCCGCCAGATAATTTTGCTTACTTTCCACTCTTTCAGCGTATCGTCAGACGGCATTATACCTTCAGGGCCGCTCCACTCGCCGGAGAAAATATAGCTAATATGCTGACTTCCTTCAGCTTTACACTCAACATACGCACTGTCATCACCGGTTGCTTTCTGGCAATTACCGAATGCTTTAGTGTAAAGGTCGCTAAACGGTGTACCGATTTCGACACCCGAGGCTGATGCGATGTTGCTGTCCAATACATCAATGCGGCTGATGGTTCCCTGGTCGCCATTGATCACCATTGCCAGCTTGTCATCTTTCATCGCCTCAAAAAATCGCACTACATTGCCGTTATTGGTTTTCATCCCACTACGCAGGCGATAATCGCCATCCAGCGCATCAGCAATGGTCTTTTCTTCCAGTATTGTCGCACCCGTGAGTTTTCCCACGCCTTGCTCAGTGACCTCGGTCGAAGAACCAAACCAGTTCCACGGATTAGCGGCGGACCAGTTCACCGATGAGAGGGTTGAACACCCGGTCAGCACCAGCGGTATCGCGCATAACGTCAAACGCAGTGATTTCATTTCACTTCCTTCCATATTTATCAACGCTGCTTTGAGTCCGGTTTCACTAAAAAGTGCCGTTATTCTTTCTCGGGGGAAAAACAGGCACGCAAACGTTGATTGGTTAACAGCCAGACCAGCGCGACAATATCCGCCACCAGCAGCGCCAGACCAACGCCGTTGACAGGATCGCCTTCCAGCCACAGCATCGGCTGCCAGCAGAGCAGCGCCAGTTGAGCCAGAATCAGTAATCCGCGCAGCCTGTGCCACAAAACTGGAAATGCGAAACGCCGCCCGCTGAGTAAAAATGCCAGCACGGCCGGAACACCGGGAAGTAACCCCAGCCAGAACGCGTCATGATCGGGATAAAACAAATTCAGCAACGTGTTGCCCTGATCGCGGGAAGACCCCGCAATCACAAACAACACCCAGGTACGCGCCTGGAGCAGCAGCACGCACCAGAACAGAAATGGCAGACGCAGACGCCCATGACCGTCATAGTCGGCGGGATGGAACTCAGTACTCTTCATCTTCGATTAAACGTTTACCCAGATGGAGTACATCGGTATGTTCATAGCCCAAACGCTCATACATCCCCAGCACAACGTCATTATCGTCACGCACCATGATTTGAATCTTTGGACAACCACGGGCAATGAGCTTTTTCTCCAGTCGGTTCAGCAGCGCATTAGCAATACCACGCCCCCTGAACTCAGGATGCACGCCAAGGTAATAAGCGGAACCACGATGACCGTCATAGCCCCCCATCACTGTGCCAACAACTTCACCGTTCACTTCTGCGACCAGAAACAAACTGACGTCATGATTGACTTTGCGCTCAATATCCATTTCCGGGTCATTCCATGGACGCAGCAGATCACAGCGCTCCCAGAGGGTGATCACCTCTTCGAAATCTTCCTGGCGAAATACGCGTATTTCCATGGTATTAGTTTCCTTTTCAGGACGTTAAAAAGCGATTATGGCGCGAACCACTGATTTAGCCAATATCTGACGCGAAGCGACGGAAAAAATGGCATAATACGGAATTGTCACGTATTGAAATGAAAAGTAAAACAATTCTTATCCCGATCCGTCGCAACGGACTACGCGATACGATATAACGTCTGGAACCTTTTTTTACAACTCAGGCCGTATGAGCACTTTTAAACCACTAAAAACTCTCACATCGCGCCGCCAGGTGCTGAAAGCCGGACTGGCAGCCCTGACGCTGTCAGGCATGTCGCAAGCCATCGCAAAGGAAGAAACGCTAAAGACCAGTAATGGTCACAGCAAACCGAAAGCCAAAAAAGCGGGTGCTAAGCGTGTTGTTGTTCTTGACCCAGGGCACGGTGGTATTGATACCGGGGCAATTGGCCGCAACGGCTCGAAAGAAAAACACGTGGTGCTGGCGATTGCCAAGAATGTACGCTCGATTTTGCGCAATGAAGGAATTGATGCACGCCTGACCCGCTCCGGAGATACCTTCATTCCACTGTACGATCGCGTTGAGATTGCCCACAAGCACGGTGCCGATCTGTTTATGTCGATTCACGCCGACGGCTTCACCAATCCGAGCGCGGCGGGGGCATCGGTCTTCGCCCTGTCCAATCGCGGCGCCAGTAGCGCCATGGCGAAGTATCTGTCCGATCGTGAAAACCGTGCCGATGAAGTCGCGGGTAAAAAGGCCACCGATAAAGACCATTTATTGCAGCAGGTACTGTTCGATTTGGTACAAACTGACACCATTAAAAACAGCCTGACGCTCGGTTCGCACATTCTTAAGAAAATCATGCCGGTACACCGCCTGCACAGTCGCAGCACGGAACAAGCCGCTTTCGTGGTACTAAAATCACCTTCCATTCCGTCGGTACTGGTCGAAACGTCATTCATCACCAACCCGGAAGAAGAACGACTGCTGGGCACAACCGCATTTCGCCAGAAAATCGCCACTGCTATCGCCAATGGCATCATCAGCTATTTCCACTGGTTTGATAATCAGAAAGCCCATTCGAAGAAGCGTTAATTATGAAGCCCGATGCACAGCGCGTTAAACAGTTCCTGCTTAGTCTGCAGGATAATATTTGCCAACAGTTATCTGCCGTCGATGGTGCAACGTTTGTTGAAGATAACTGGCAGCGTGAAGCGGGCGGAGGTGGTCGTAGCCGGGTGCTACGTAACGGCGGTATCTTTGAACAAGCGGGGGTGAATTTCTCCCACGTACACGGTGACGCAATGCCAGCCTCTGCTACCGCACATCGCCCAGAGCTTGCCGGGCGCAGCTTTGAGGCGATGGGGGTCTCACTGGTCGTGCATCCGCTCAATCCGTACATCCCTACCAGCCATGCCAACGTGCGTTTTTTTATCGCAGAAAAACCGGGTGCCGATCCAGTATGGTGGTTTGGCGGTGGCTTTGATTTAACGCCCTACTATGGTTTTGAAGAAGATGCCATTCACTGGCATCGCACCGCGTTTGAACTCTGCCAACCGTTTGGTGATGACGTGTACCCGCGTTACAAAAAATGGTGCGACGACTACTTCTTTCTGAAGCACCGTAACGAGCAGCGCGGTATCGGTGGGCTGTTTTTCGATGACTTAAATACGCCAGATTTCGACCACTGCTTCGCCTTTATGCAGGCGGTCGGGCAAGGTTACACCGAAGCGTATCTGCCGATCGTCGAACGCCGCAAAGCGATGCGCTGGGGCGAGCGCGAGCGCGATTTCCAGCTTTATCGTCGCGGACGCTATGTGGAATTTAATCTGGTGTGGGATCGCGGCACGTTATTCGGTTTACAGACCGGCGGACGCACGGAATCAATTTTGATGTCAATGCCGCCGCTGGTACGCTGGGAATATGACTGGCAGCCGGAAGCGAACAGCCCGGAAGCTGCCCTTAGCGAGTTTATTCAGGTCCGCGACTGGGTGTAATTTACCTGGCCGGAGAAGACGCATTAGCGTCGCATCCGGCACGGCACAAAATTCATATCATCACGCCCACTGACGCATGCGCTGATGCAGCGTCAGCGAGGGTTTTTCCGCAAACAGCTGCTGGTAATCGGTAGCAAACTGCCCTAAATGCCAGAATCCCCACTGCATCGCAGCATCTTTCACCGTCGCACTTTGTGACCACGGGCTAATAAGCTCCCGGCGCACAGCATTCAGACGAATACGTTTTAACCAGGCATTCGGTCCGATACCCAGGATCGCGTGAAACGCGTTTTGCAGCGTGCGACGACTCACATGTAGCTGGTTGCACAAGTCGAGCACGGTCAGCGGCTCTGACATATTTTCCAGCACATATTCGCGCGCACGCGACAGCAGGCGGCGATAGCTCTGATGGCTGATGCTTTCAGCGGTCATCATTGGCTGAGCGTCTTCCAGCATAGTGCCCATCGCCAGCAGCAGGTTATCACCCAACACTTTGCGCACCGCCGGTTGATGAAGGTTCTCAGGATTTTCACTAAACGTCGCCAGCGCCTGTTGCACAAAGCCCCATAACGCTGCTTTATGCTGCTCTTTTACTTCCAGCGCCGACTGGTTGCGCAGCATATGCAACACCCTTTCCGGGTTATGCAGGAAGTTAGCCTGACGCGCAATGGTGTCTTCAGAGATAACGACGCCAAGAATGGTGTAGTCATCCGGCGTACTCAGTTCAAACTCCGTTCCGCCTGGGCGGGTCGCAATTTCAGCACTGCCAAGGCATTGCGTACCAATAAATCCCTGCTCGCCACGCGTAGCCGGAATACCAAACCAGAACGAGTTCGGCCAAACCAGGCATGACTGGCGCAGCGCCAGACCGGTGTATTCACGGAACACCTGAATATCATCAAGCAGGATTTCCGTGAACTCGCCATGAAATTTTCCCGGATGCAGTTGATCGTAAATCTGCTGCCAGGCGGTAATCGTCAGGGCATGCTCATACACATCTGTTGTTCGCCGTTGGTGAACGTTGTCCACCTCCACCTTCGGCGTAAGTTTAACGTCTTCGGGTAATGCTTCATGATAAAGATGGTGCAGGCTTGCAGTACGGGTCTTTTTCATGATCTTTTAAGCCGGAAGCTTCAATGAAGCCCCCGGCCCTCCGACAGGTTAATTTTTTAAGCGATAGCGACTACTGCGTTTACGCAACGCTCCGTCAGAAAAGAGCTGTTCCAGCGCATTTCTGGCTTTATCAAGTGACCAGCCAAAGTGCGCGGCCACTTCCCCTGCCGTCATTCCTTGACGGGTCGATGCCAACAACGCCAGGAGCTCATCAGAAGATTCAGATGTCACAGGCGTTTCCTGCGTCTTTTCCGCTTTGGCTTCTGGCATCATTTCTGGCTTTGGTGCAGATTTCTTCGGCGCACGTTTAAAACCGCCGATCAGCCACTGGGTGTCATCATCCGGCCGCCCTATCTCCTTACGGCTGATAACACGACCTGTACGCGCAGCAGCAGCACTGCCAGCATCCAGCGCAGCACGGCATGCCGCCAGATCGCCTTCCACCACCAGCGTCAGCCTGCCAGGATCGAGCACTTCGTGGCTAAGCAGTCGCACGTTCGCAGCTTTCAGCATGGCGTCCGCAGCATCAACAGCAGCCACCATGCCATCCACTTCCAGTAATCCCAGTGCATTGATCATCACAACCTCTCTTACGCGCGTTGTACCGGATTACGGGCAATATCCAGAACGGCATCGGCAAAGGCGTTACAAGCAGCTTTACATGCGGCCTGACTGCCGGTCAAAAACGCCGCTGAGTAGTTGGTTTCTGACGGTGGTGGAACGTAGGTCACCAGTTGTACATCGGCAGATTTCAGTGCAGCATCAATACCGAATGTCGCTTCCAGCGGCGGCGCCACCAGATAAGCCATGGGATCGCCAAGTCGACATCCCGCTGTCGCAGAAAGATACGAACCCGTGCGCGATACGACGTGCGCCAGGAAGGCGGTATTTTCTGCGTCATTTGCCCACTGGAACGCCGCGCCACTTTCAATATTGGCAACCATGGCGTCCAGACCCGCGCGAACTTCAGCCGGGTTCGGCCCACCGAGCATAATCAGCACTTCACCTGCAGTGGGAGAAGGCCCGTGCGCCGCACCGGCATACAATGAGCGGCCATAAACCACTTCCACCATCGCCTGTTTTGTCGCTTCGTCTGCGGCAATATACGCCACGTCATCAGAATCTGCTGTGATGAGCCCGAGGCTACGTATATGTGGCGGTAATTTAAGTTCGCGAGCAAAACCGTCATTTACCGAGGCAATCACGCGCATCGCGGTGACTGATGGTCTTATCAAATCTAATGCTGGCATGATGCCTCCTTAACGGGTCATATTGATGCCGGATGCTTTTTGCTCCAGCATGCGCTTGGCCAAATCGACGATTACCGCAGCCGCTTCTACCGGAGGCGTACCGCCCTGGTGAATGTTCGAGATACAGGTGCGGTCAGCTTCAACAGTGGTCGCCACGCGCGGTGAATAGACGGCGTAGCAGGAAAGACTTTCCGACTGGCCGAGGCCCGGACGTTCACCCACCAGCAGGATCACCGCTTTCGCGCCGAGCAGTTCACCGATCTGATCTTCAATTTTCACGCGGCCATAGCGAACAAAGAACGGTGTCCCGACTTTTAATCCGGCCTGTTTTAAGCCTGACAACAGCGGCGGCAGGATCTCTTCGTAGTTGGCGGTGATGGCGTCGGTAGACAGACCATCAGAGATAATCACCTGCACATCCGGGTTCATTACACACTGTGATTTCAGCGCTTCAATGGCTTCTGCGCTCAGACGACGCCCCATGTCCGGGCGCGTCAGGTACAGGTTTTTGTCACTGATTTCCGAGCGCACTTCCAGCAGCCCTTGTGCTTTTACCCACTCTTCCGGCACTTCTTTCAATACCGTATCTTTCGAACGTGAGTGGTCAGCCAGGAAGCGCAGTAGCGCCTGAGTACGTGGACGCGGACCCGCACGACCGGTACATACACGCGCGGCAGTGCTGCGGCGCAGTTCTGTCAGCACTTCTGCGCGGTGTGGGTTTTCAACGCCAATCCACGCTTTCGCTTCGGCTGAACCTAAGTCCATCGCACAGCTTTCACCCGTTGGTGCGGCACACTGCGTGGTGCTGCATTTCACTTCCGGTGACGGTGCCTGAGCCTGCGGCTGTGACGCCCCCATTGACGCCATTACGCTGCGTACAATTTCTTCAATCTGTTTTTGATCCATCGTATGTCATCCCCGCGTCATCAGAAGAACAGTGACGGATCGCCCGCCCGTTTGGTCAGGCGACCGTTTGCCATAATGCCCATGGTTTCCAGCCAGCGTTCAAACTCCGGCGACGGACGCAGGTTCAGCAGCTGGCGCACGGTCGCGGTATCGTGGAAGGCGGTGGTCTGGTAGTTGAGCATGATGTCGTCACCGAGCGGCATGCCCATGATGTAGTTGCAGCCAGCGGTGGCGAGCAGAATCATCAGGTTTTCGTTGAGGTTCTGGTCGGCATCAGCATGGTTGGTGTAGCAGCAGTCACAGCCCATTGAGATGCCGCTCAGCTTGCCCATGAAGTGGTCTTCCAGACCGGCACGAATAATCTGGCGGTCGTTGTAGAGATACTCTGGCCCAATAAAGCCCACCACGGTGTTCACCAGGAATGGATCGTAGTGACGCGCCAGCCCGTAGTTACGCGCTTCCATCGTCACCTGATCGGCACCGAAGTTAGCGCCAGCGGAAAGTGCAGAACCCTGCCCGGTCTCAAAGTACAGGCAGTTTTCCCCGGCAATACGGTTAAACTCCGCGCCCACGGCACGTGCTTCATCCAGCATTGCTAACTCAACGCCAAACTCTTTTAAGCCTTTTTCACTCCCGCAGATACTCTGGAAAATCAGCCCGCCCGGCGCGCCGCGACGAATGGCTTCAATCTGAGTGGTAACGTGCGCCAGTACGCAGCCCTGGGTCGGGATGTTAAATTTGTCGATTACGCCATACACGGTATCGAGGACGCGGCTTAAGTTCTCCACATCATCCGTTACCGGGTTGACGCCAATGACCGCATCACCCGCACCAAAGGAAAGACCTTCATAGATCTGAGCCGCGATACTCTGTACATCGTCACGGGTATCATTCGGCTGTAAACGGCAGCTAAAGGTGCCCGGCAAACCAATGGTGGTGTTCGCCTTTTTGATCACCGGCATTTTCTTGCCACCGTAGATAAGATCCGCGTTGGAGCAAATCTTAGCCACGCCTGCGACCACTTCTGACGTTAACCCTTTGCGCATAAACGCAATGTCATCGACAGAGGTTTCATCACTCAGCACATACTCGCGCAGCTCACTGATGCTCCAGTTTTTGATGCGGTTATAGGCCGTTTCGTTGACGTCATCCTGAATCAGACGCGTAACGCAGTCTTCTTCATAGGAAATCACCGGGTTGTTGCGGATATCCGCCACCGTCATTTCCGACAACACCTGCTTGGCAGCCACACGCTCCTGCGAGCTGGTTGCGGCCACTCCTGCCAGCACATCCCCCGAACGCAGTTCGTTGGCTTTTGCCAGCACCTCTTTTACATCCTTAAACTGATAAACATTGCCGAACAATGTGGTCTTTAGTTTCATAAGTCGTTCCCTCAGGAAGGAAATGCGAGTGATTTCACCGTCACCGGCACAACCGATCCGCCAAAAAGAGGCGTACCAATGTCGATATAGTCCCCCGCCCGGACAACCACCTCATCGATGACTGCCAGCGGGTGTTGCTGTAACTGTGGGCGTAACAGCATGCCCAGGGCTTTACCAAAATCCTGCTCGGCTACCACCAGCAGGGGATGCGGATTCGGATAACGCGCGATGAAGGCCAACAGCGCGTCAATAACCGTTAACAGTGCGGCATAGCGCACCGGTAACGAACCGGGCAGCGCCAGCACATAAGCATCTGTTTGTGGATCCAGATCGAGCTGCATCAACGCCTGCTGCCAGGCAGCAACCAAATCGGACTCGTCCACCGGAATCGCCACCGGCAGATTGCGCAGCGGAAGCTGAACGCCCTCCAGCCAGATGGTGCTGCCCGAAAGCGACAGCGTATGCGCACCAGCGCCAATCACCGTGGCGCGCACGGTTTGCGCCGGGAACTGCACGTTCATCTCACGCAGACGCGGATGCTCATGCAGCGCCGTGGCGAGCAGTGGCCCGATGTCGGAAAAACAGAAAGGATCGGCAGGTTGATTGCGGTAGCATTCGCCCACCCCGCCGGACAACGTAATCACTTCCGGTTTCACGCCCGCAGGCAGTAGACCGGTTTGCATCAGTGCCTGTGCCAGTGGTGAAAGCGTGCCTTCAATCACTTCAACAATCAGCGCCGCCATACGCCGCGCCACCTGAACCAGTTGCGTGGCGTTAAGCGAACGAGCGTCGGTGCCAGGACCAAAAACGTCATCGACAATCATCTGTCCCGGCTGATGCGCATGAACCACGCGCCCCTGGCCGTCCGTTTCCAGCAGACGCCCACCGACGTTCAGGCAGGCCGAACCGCTGACTTTTCCCGCGTCGAACAGCACGTAGTTGGAAGTCCCCCCGCCGATGTCGATATTCAGTACACGGCACAACTTCTGCTCTGACAGGGTCTGAGCACCCGCACCATGGCCAGCAATCACCGATTCCAGATGTGGACCGGCGCTTGCCACCACGAAATCGCCCAACGACTGGGAGAGCGTCATCACCGCCGGACGAGCATTGCGGGTTTTCGCACTTTCCCCGGTAATGATGATCGCGCCGGAATCGACGGTTTCTGGTGCGATGCCCGCGGCCTGATACTGTGCCAGGATCAACGCTTTCAGTTCGGCTTCTTTCAGCCCGCCCTGCTTATCAACGGGGGTAAAGAAAACCGGGCTTTGCCAGCTAATTTCGCGTTTGATGAATTCGTAGCGCGGCACCTGCGACACTGCCGCACGGTTAACCAGCTCAAGGCGGGAGAAGATCACCTGAGTGGTGGTGGTGCCGATATCGATACCGACGCTCAGTAGCTGGCGAGTGTTCACGATTGCGCCTCCGGGTTGGTTTCCACTTCTGCAGACACGTTTTCGTCTTTCGGTACCAACAGCATAGCCACACCAATCGCCGTCACGCCGCCAATCAGCTTGCCGACAATCATCGGGAAGATCATGGCGTTCATGTTCGCTGCGGCGAAGCCTAAGTGGTCACCCAAAGCGAAGGCCGCAGAGACCGCAAAGGCGCAGTTGATCACTTTGCCGCGGGTATCCATATTCTTCATCATGCCGAACATTGGGATGTTGTTCGCCAGCGTCGCCACCATACCAGCAGCTGCAATATTATTGATTTTTAACAGATTACCAACGCTCATCAGCGGTTTTTCGAACCAGCGAGTCAGCAGCAGTACCATTGGGTACGCACCAAGCAGTACGCAGGAGATAGAACCGATAACTTCGATGGCGCGCATCACTTCACCCGGCGTGTCTCCCGGAGCCATGAAGATAGGATCAAGACCCGGGATCAGCTCCCAGCCGAGCAGGAACTTAATCACTGCCGCAGCCAGACCGATGGTGATCAGTGCCACCAGGAACTTGGCGAAGATCTGGAAGCCGTTGATCATTTTTTCCGGAATGAATTTCAGTCCCAGCGCCACCAGCACGGCAACAATCAGTACCGGGATCATGTTCATCAGGATCAGCGCAAAGGTGAATTCCACCGGCTGCCCGTTGATTTCGACGCCGGAGTACATCGCTATCAAACCACCCGCAATACACCCAATAGGAATGGTGACGATACCGGCCAGCACGCCCAGCGCCAGATAACGACGGTCAGACGGTTCAATAATCCCCAGTGCAACCGGAATGGAGAACACCAGTGTCGGCCCCATCATCGCCCCGAGGATCAGACCAGAGTAGAGCCACGCCGCAACGTCGCCGCCCGCCAGTTCTTTCGCCAGGAAGAAACCGCCCATATCGCACGCCAGCAGCGTTCCGGCAAACATCGACGGGTTCGCGCCCAACATTTCGTACAGCGGAATAATCACCGGACCGAGTACATGCGCCAGTACCGGCGCCAGCGCGGTCATACCGACCATCGCCAGACCCAGCGCGCCCATCGCCATAAAACCTTCTTCAAACTGACCGCCCGATCCCTCAATACTCTTACCGAACTTGCCGAGGAAGCGTGCCGAACCGCCGAACTGCGACAGGATCCTGTCCACGGCGGCAATCAGCATAAAGAACATCATGATGTACATGATGATTTCGTTAATTCCCATAACCTTCACTCCCTGTCATATGTGTATTTATTGTGCCGCCGCATACAACGCGATAATGTCGGCCTGCGTGGCGGTTCGTGGGTTACTGCGAATACAAATGTCCTCCAGCGCAGCGTGTGCCCAAGCGCTGTAATGCGCGGGTTCAGCACCAACGTCAGAGAGTCGTTTGGTCTGGCCCACTTCGTTAATCAGATCGCTAACAGCGCTGATGGCATCACGATCGTCTGATTTCTTATTGGTTAATGCCCGCCCGATATGACTGAAGCGCTCACGGCACACCATGCGGTTAAACCCCATTACCGTAGGTAACAGCATGGCGTTAGCCTGCCCGTGAGGAATGTGCAGCGTCGCACCCGGCTGGTGCGCCATCGCGTGACACAAGCCCAGCCCCGCACTGGAAAACGCCATTCCAGCCATACAGGATGCCAGTAACATGCTTTCACGCGCCGCCAGATCATGGCCGTAGCCCACTGCTTTCGGCAGCGATTTGCCGATCATCGCAATCGCGCCAATCGCCAGGCTGTCGGTAAACGGCGTCGCGTTCAGGGCGCTGTACGCTTCAACCGCGTGAGTCAGCGCATCGATGCCGGTCATTGCCGTCACGTGCGCCGGAACGCCTTCCGTCAGCGCGGCATCCAGAATCGCCACATCCGGCATCAGCGTCGCGTGCGCCAGCACTTTCTTCAGCCCTGTCGCGGCATCAATAATCACCGTGACGTTGGTCGTTTCTGAGCCTGTTCCAGCGGTGGTCGGGACAGCAATCAGTGGCAACCGTGGGCATAACACGCTGCGTTCGTCCATGTCAGCCAGCGTCTGGGTCGGATTGGTCACCAGCAGCGCCACTGCTTTGGCGGCATCCAGCACGGAGCCGCCGCCAAAGGCCACGACGCCGTCGCACTTCGATTCACGCAGTTGCGCTACCGCCGCGCAGACATCAGTGATGCACGGTTCGCCCACTGGGCACGGCCACAGCGTCATCGCCACACCTTTCATCGCCAGGCTACGTTCAAGCGAGGCAGTCATTCCCGCCTGATGCAGGAAGCTATCCACCATGACGAACATATGCGTCAGTCCGCGCGTTTGCGCTTCCTGCCCGCAGATGCTGAGCGCACCCAATCCGCACAATGTGACAGGGGGAACACTAAACGTTTTAACGCGTTGCAGATTCAGGGTGTCGAATGCCTGAAAGAGCGCGGTCTGCAATTCAGCTTGCATAGATTCCTTCCGCTTTTTCTTTTCCGCTATTTGCAATCGCCAGCGGGGTCATGAACAGGCTGTGCTGCGGTAAGTGCACGTGCAGTTCCGGAAAACGCTTACGGAACAGCTCATCGACTCCCGGCTGCATGCAGGAACCACCGGCCAGCCATAAATCGGTAACTCCCTGTCCTGCAATATGGTGAGCTACGATTTCCGCCATCTTTTCGTAGACCGGCTTCACCACCGGCCAAATTTCTTTACCGTTGCTGCGCTTGTACTGCTCAGCTTCTTCGAGCTGAATGCGGCGATTTCCGGCCAGCGTCAGGGATATGTGGTGTCCACCGGTCGCTTCGTCGGCGGAGTAGGTCACTTTGCCCTGCTTCACAATGGCGATCCCGGTCGTACCACCACCAATATCGACGACTCCGGCGTTATCCAGCTTTAGCAGATCCGCCACGGCGGTTGGCTCATCCAGAACATGGCTAACCTCAAGTCCGGCGGACTCCAGCACGTTGATGGAAATACGCGGGTCCGTTCCCGGCGGGAACGAAGTCGCCGCATGGGTAAAACGACAACCTAACTGTTGTTCAAGCGTATCGAGATGGCGACGAACGATGGTCACCGCACCGAAGAAATCCCAAACGATGCCATCACGCACAACATCAGCCCAGTCCAGACAGACCGCAACCGGCTGCCCGTCGCTGTCGACAACCATCGACACCACATCGCAGGTTCCCAAATCAACGCCCAGCCACAGCGGTGAATCGCTCGCAGCGGGCGTCTGGTTACATAACGTTGCCGCTTTTTGCAGTCTGGGTGTGAGCCAAAGCTGTTCGTCGTGCGCCATCTCTTTCACTCCTTATACAATTCTGAAGGCGTCCACCAACACACAGCGACGCAGGCGTACAAACGTGCGCGCACTGGTCACCCCTTCCCCGGTTGGCGTGGTAATGGTCATGGTGGTCCAGCCTTCGCCGCCCAGTCCAAGACCGGCAATGCACGGTCCGTTCTTGACGAAAATGCTGGTATCGATGGCATTAGCCATGCGGTTCATGTTGTCGATATTGCGTGAGTGCATCGCCGCCGTATGGTGGCAACCACCTTCGAGCGTGACCGCCAGCGCAATGGCTTCGTCAACGTTAGCCACCCGCACTACCGGCAGCACCGGCATCATCAGTTCAGTCACCGCAAACGGATGCGTGGCGGAGGTTTCGACGAACAATAAGCGGGTTTGCTCCGGGACGTTCAGGCCAATCGCTGCGGCGATTTTTGCCGCATCGCGCCCGACCCAGTCACGGCTGACCGTGCCTTTACCGCGTTCGTCGACATTTTTCAGCAGTACCGGCTGCAGCTGTTCAGCCTGAGCGGTCGTCAGTTTGACCGCGTGCTGGCCTTCCATCAGACGCATCAGCTCGTCAGCAACGCTATCCACGACGATCAACACTTTTTCATCGGCGCAGATAATGTTGTTATCAAACGACGCACCTTTGACGATGGATTGCGCGGCGCGAGCCAAATCGGCGGTTTCATCCACCACCACCGGTGGATTACCTGCGCCTGCGGCAATCAGACGTTTGTTGGTGTGCTTACGCGCAGACTCCACCACCGCTTCACCGCCGGTAACCACCAGCAGGCCAATGCCTGGATACTTGAACAGACGCTGAGCGGTTTCGATATCCGGATTGGCAACGGTAACCAGCAGGTTTGCCGGACCACCCGCAGCCACTACAGCCTGGTTAAGCAGGCCGATCGCGCGCTGAGAAACGCCTTTTGCTGCCGGATGCGGCGCAAAAACCACGCTGTTGCCGGCGGCAATCAGACTGATGGCGTTATTAATGACGGTCGCAGCCGGGTTGGTGGACGGCGTTACCGACGCCACTACGCCCCACGGCGCGTTTTCAATCAGCGTCAGGCCGTTATCGCCGGTCAGTACCTGTGGAGACAAGCATTCCACGCCCGGCGTGCCGCGTGCCTGCGCCACGTTTTTGGCAAATTTATCTTCAACGCGTCCCATGCCGGTTTCACTGACGGCAAATTCCGCTAATTCTCTGGCGTGTTTTTCGCCCGCTTCACGAATGGCGTGAATGGCTAACTGACGCATAGCGACGCTTTTCAGCCCTTGCTGGGCCAGTTTTGCGGCCGCCACTGCGTCATCCAGGGAGGCAAAAACGCCCATTTCTTGAACGGCATTAACGGGCTGGCTGCTGTCTTTCATTTTCAGCAGCACCGCTTTCACGACCTGTTCAATATCCTGTTGATTCATGATTTTCTGCCTTATTTGTGGAAGATCACCTGACCACCTGCCACCACTTCATCGACAATGCCAATCACGCACAGATCGACAGGCGATGATTCGTTATGGTGCGCCTGACGGGCGGAGCTTCCACTGACCAGCAGAACCCACTCTCCGTTTCCCGCTCCGATGCTGTCGATCGCAACAGCACACTGCCCGTCAGGATTTCCCTGGGCATCAATCATTTCCACCATCAGCAACTTATCGTGCGCAAGTCCCTGATGGCGTACGGTACAAACGATTTGTCCTGTGACGATTGCCAGTTTCATACCCGCCTCCGTGGCATATTTCAGGTAAAACCTCCCCCTACCCTCCGCAGAAGGTAATGTGAAAAGGAGAGAGGGTGACGCCAGCAATGATGTGGCGTCACATGGACTACTTACATGTCGTTGCTATCGCCTTTAAAGCTGATCGGGAAGACTTCTTCCAGATCGCCATGCGGGCGCGGAATCACGTGTACAGAAACCAGTTCACCAATGCGCTGTGCTGCAGCTGCGCCCGCATCCGTTGCCGCTTTGCAGGCCGCCACGTCGCCACGAACCATTGCAGTAACCAGACCGCCACCGATCTGCTTCACGCCAACCAGTTTCACGCGTGCCGCTTTAACCATTGCGTCAGAAGCCTCAATCAGTGCAACCAGGCCCCGGGTTTCAATCATTCCTAATGCTTCCATTGTGCTTTCCTCTTAAGTAGAAGGGGTCCAGAACGGGACCTAAACAACCAGTGTTTGTGAGGCGTCTTCACGACTCACGTCAGTCTGGCGCGGCACTGCTGCCACCAACGCCAGTTCGATAATTTCCTGTACGCTACAGCCGCGAGAAAGGTCATGAAGCGGTGCGGCAAGCCCTTGAATCAACGGACCGACGGCACGATACCCTCCCAGGCGCTGAGCGATTTTGTAACCAATGTTGCCTGCCTCCAGTGACGGGAAGACCATCACATTGGCATTGCCGTGTAGCGGGCTGGCAGGCGCTTTTTGCGCGGCGACATCCGGTACAAAAGCGGCATCAAACTGCAGTTCACCATCAACAGTAAGCTGCGGTGCGCGTTCACGAACAATGTCCGTGGCCTGCTGCACGTTGGCCACGTTGGGATGGCGCGCGCTGCCATTACTTGAAAAGGACAGCATGGCGACACGCGGCTCTTCTCCGGTAATGGCCTGCCAGGTCTGCGCACTGGCAATCGCAATATCCGCTAACTGCGCAGCGGTTGGCTGCGGCACCACGCTGCAATCGGCAAACCCTAATGACGGCCCGAGGTACTGCGGCAGCATCAGGAAAATCGACGACAGCGTTTTGCATCCCGGCTGTAACCCAATGATGCGTAGCCCTGCACGCAGCACATTCGCGGTTGATGACAGGTTGCCCGCAATACACACATCGGCTTTACCTGCGCTGACCATCGCGGCGGCGAACATTAGCGGATCGTTGAGTTTCTCAAGTGCATCTGGCGGCGTTTTCTCTCCCGCACGGGCCAGCCAACGCAGCGCAAATTCCTCTCGCATTTGCGGGTTGCTTTGTGGGTCGATCACCTGAATACCGTCCATTGCCACGCGATGGCTGAGGGCAAACTGGCGCAGCGCGAACGGGCTGGCGACGAGAATGGGATGCGCCAACCCGTGCTGATGCAGGTAGTTCGCGGCTTTCAACACCCGAACATCCAGCGCATCCGGGAACACCACCCGAGCGGGTGCGCGCTGAGCGAGTTGGCGAGCACGTTCAATGATCATTGCTTCTCCCCCAGTCGCTGTTGGATTTGGCTGACGCTTAGCGGATGCTTCGCCACGCTCAGAATCATCATCACGTAGACCGTACTCGACAGGCGATTCAGCGCCTGCAAAATGTCCGGTCGCAATACTTCAAAACTGCGGGTGATAAACACCTGCGCCGCTACAGTTTCCGTTTCACGTACTTTGGTGCGCAGCAGATTAAGCAGTGCAGCGTCACGACCGTGACTGGCTTCCGGCACCAGATGATCGTGGTCCAGGTAACGCAGCGGCTGGTGCGAGAGTCGGTGTAAATCTTCGTCGCTTAAACCGACGATTGACTGCTCAGACAGCGGTTCGTCCATGGCATCGGCACGCATAATGTTGCCCAAACGTGAGCGGATATCCGCCAGCCATGGCTGCCACGGCTCCGCCAGTTCAATCTGCAGCCACACCGCCAGACCAATGGTGCTGTCCAGCGCCGCACGAAATCCCAGTCGCGGATCGCTTTTGGCAACCATCTTGTCTGCCGTCAGATGCGTCAACGTGTCAGGTTTCTTCGCCACCGGTTGATGACACAGCTCGCAGGTCGCCTGCGGATGTGTATCGCTGCTGGTTAAACCATGCACCGGCTGCGGCTGCTGTTCCTCGTCGTCAACAAACAAGCTTCCCTGCTCGTCGATATACTTAATGCGCAGACGACGGCTTTCCAGCAACTCCCGGGCAGACGGCGTCAGGCGAGCATCAGCGGGGAGGTGAATTTCAGCCCCTTCGCTGAGCGTATGGTTCGCTCTGAGCCATGCTTCGGTAATGAAATCCTTCATACATCCGCCTTAGCAGGACTGCCAGTTCGCAGGCCAGGCCACATACAGGAATTTCACAGTCGATGGCGTACCAAACTCGATGCTGGAACCCTTCGGGATAAACATCACATCCCCGGCTTTCGCAATCATGGTTTCGCCTTCATGACGAACGTGCAGTTCGCCTTCCAGAATCATGTCGATTTCGTCGTAATTCAGCGTCCATGGGAAAAACGCGTTATCCCACTGCATGAAGCCGGCGGCCATGCTACTGCCGTCCTGATCGGTCACTAAGTCGGTTAAGCCGACGCAGTGCGGTTGAGCACCGTCAAAACGACCAAACTTCACACTGCTGCCGTCAATGACTTTCACGCCGCCCTTGCCGGTAACCGACGTGAAGCTCGGCTGCATTCCGCCCTGCTCCAGCGACTGCTTCTCCTTCATGACTTTATCCATCAGCTGCGCGACCAGACTTTCGGTGAACTGCCCTTCCGGCAGTTGCGCGATGATGGTTTCGCGAATGCGCTGACTTTCCGATTTGCCATCATCCACTGGAGCGGCCGCAGCAGCAGTTGCTGCAACTGGCGCTGATTCATCGCATTCAGTGATAGTGACGCCCAGCAGCTCCGCAACCTCGCGAGCCTCCGGGGTGATGATGCTGGCGCGCAGAACAACCGACAATTCCTGTTCGCCGCGTGCGTGGGCCGCACGAATATCGTTAGCTGTGATGAGTTTTTTCACCTGCCCTTTCCTCCTTTTGGCTGAGCTCAGTCAGATAATCCACCAGGTGCTGCACGCTGCGCGGGTCATGGCTATTGAGTTCAAAAATTGGCTCCTGGAACCCTATCCCGCGAAGTAGTTGTCGCGTTGCGGCGACGTCGGCATCCGGCATGTCCGTTTTGCTGATAACGGCGATTTGTCGTTTACTGGCGCCGATATCCAACAGCCCGGCAGGTAAGCGACTTTCTTTATCATTTGCCGCGTGTATATAAATCAACGTATCAACATCTTGCAGCGTGGTAATTAAGGCGTGATACCAGCGCGGATGGCTAAAATATTCTCCGGGTGTATCGATATCACCGTTTTCATTAAACTCCACGGCCTGCGTTTTTCTGGCGAGGGAATAATTTCCCTGGAGCGCATTAAAAAGCGTTGTTTTCCCCGCCCCGACCGTACCGACAAAAGCAATACGTTTCATCGCCGCCTCTGATTAACTTTTTGTCAGGTTGCACAAAGTGAAATTTAATACCCGACCCAGGCCGCTAACGGTCTGTAATAATGCTTCTTCGACCGCACCAACAGAGCCGTAGATCACCAGCGCACCGCTGAATCTATCGAGAAAACCGATATGTACATCTGCTGCCTTCATAGCAAAATCACCGGCAATCATCGCGGTTTCGCCCGGCGTCAGCGTCATGATGCCGATAGCACCCGCTTCGGGAACGCCGATCTTTTTCGCCAGTTCTTCACCGGGGTGCGCAATCAGATGCGCCA
The DNA here is from genome assembly GCF_046555775.1 of Citrobacter sp. U14242. Lineage (NCBI taxonomy): Bacteria > Pseudomonadati > Pseudomonadota > Gammaproteobacteria > Enterobacterales > Enterobacteriaceae > Citrobacter > Citrobacter sp. U14242. Next base: position 148,120 of record NZ_JBKGLW010000001.1, on the reverse strand, counting down.
GCGTGACCTGTTTTCCCGGCACAAATTCCTGAATGATGCGTTCTTTTTCCATTGCTCACCGCCTCTGCTAAAACTGTCCTCATCGTGGCAATTTTTTGTCAGAGTAAATAACAAAATTCGGCAAGTGGGTTTAAAAGGTGAAGTAGATCACTAAGAAATGAAAAATAAAAAGGCGCGGGAGAACCCCGCGCCGGAATTAATTAAAGTGAAATTACAGCGGTTGCGTTTGGGCTTCTACGACCGCCAGCGCCACCATATTAACGATACGACGAACAGAGGCGATCGGCGTTAATACGTGAACCGGTTTAGCGACCCCCATCAGTACCGGACCCACGGTAACACCTTCCGAACTGGACACGCGTAGTAAGTTGTAACTAATACGCGCCGCTTCCATATTTGGCATCACCAGAATATTGGCTGAGCCTTTCAGTGGGCTGTCCGGCATTCTGTCGTTACGAATGCTCTCTACCAGCGCCGCATCGCCGTGCATTTCACCGTCGATCATCAGCTCAGGCGCACGCGCCTTAATCAGCTCAAGCGCGTCGCGCATTTTGCTGGCGGATGGGCAGTTGGAGGAGCCAAAGTTAGAGTGCGACAGCAACGCCACTTTCGGTTCGATACCGAAGCGACGCACCGTTTCTGCCGCCATCACGGCGATTTCAGCCAGCTGTTCCGGCGTAGGGTCATCGTTAACGTAGGTATCCGCAATAAAGGTGTTTCCGCTTGGCAGCAGCAGCGCGTTCATCGCCCCTGCCGTATGGACACCTTCACGATGACCAAACACCTCTTTTACCACGCTGAAATGCTCATGGTAGTCGCCAATCGTACCGCAGATCATTGCATCTGCTTCGCCACGCTGCACCATGATCGCACCGATCACCGTGGTGTTAGCGATCACTGCGCGCTGCGCCTGTTCCTGGGTAATACCGCGGCGCTTCATGATCTGGTAATACTCGCTCCAGTACTCTTTGAAGCGCGGATCGGATTCATTATTGACGATCTCGAAATCGACGCCCGCTTTGATCTGCAGACCCAGCTTCTGGATACGCATTTCGATCACGCTCGGACGACCAATCAGGATCGGCTTCGCCAGGCCTAAGGTGATCAATTCCTGCGTTGCATGCAGTACACGCGCTTCTTCCCCTTCCGTCAGCACCACGCGCTTCGGCGCTTTACGTGCCAGCGAGAATATCGGCTTCATGAATAAGTTGGTTTTGTAGACGAATTCGGTCAGCTTATCGATGTAAGCGTCAAAATCAGCAATCGGACGTGTCGCCACGCCGGAATCCATCGCCGCTTTCGCTACCGCTGGCGCGATTTTGACAATCAGACGTGGGTCAAACGGTTTAGGAATAATGTATTCCGGGCCGAAGCTCAGATCCTGGTCGCCATAAGCCGAAGCCACGACTTCGCTCTGTTCAGCATGCGCCAGTTCAGCAATGGCGTGTACCGCGGCCAGTTTCATCTCTTCGTTGATAGCGGTCGCACCAACGTCCAGCGCGCCACGGAAGATGAACGGGAAGCACAGGACGTTGTTAACCTGGTTCGGATAGTCAGAGCGGCCAGTACAGATAATGGCGTCAGAACGCACCTCTTTTGCCAGCGGCGGCAGGATTTCCGGTTCCGGGTTTGCCAGCGCGAGGATCATCGGCGCACGGGCCATTTTCTTGACCATTTCCTGAGTCAATACTTTTGGACCCGAGCAGCCGAGGAAGATGTCCGCACCATCAATCACGTCATCCAGCGTTCGCTTACCGTCATCTACCACCGCATAAGCCGCTTTGGTTTCCGCCATATTCGGCTCGCGATCTTTGTAAATCACGCCTTTGGAGTCGCAGACCACAATGTTGTGCTTCTGCATGCCCAGCGCCACCAGCAGGTTCATACAGGCAATCGCCGCAGCACCTGCACCGGACACCACCATGCGCACATCAGAAATATTCTTCTCTACCACCCGCAGACCGTTAAGAATTGCGGCCGTACTGATAATCGCAGTGCCGTGCTGGTCATCATGGAATACCGGAATATTCATGCGCTCACGTAGCTTTTGCTCAATGTAGAAACATTCCGGCGCTTTGATGTCTTCGAGGTTGATACCGCCAAATGTCGGTTCGAGGGCCGCCACGACATTGATAAATTTATCCGGATCGAGTTCATCGACTTCAATATCGAACACGTCAATTCCGGCGAATTTCTTAAACAGAACGCCTTTCCCTTCCATCACCGGCTTGCCAGCCAGCGCACCAATATTGCCCAGTCCCAGCACCGCAGTACCGTTGGAAATAACCGCAACCAGATTACCGCGCGCGGTATATTTGTAGGCCGCCAACGGGTCTTTTTCAATTTCCAGACAGGGAGCTGCAACACCGGGTGAATAGGCCAGCGCAAGGTCACGTTGGGTGGCAAGAGGTTTGGTCGGAGAAACCTGAATTTTGCCTGGTACTGGAAATTCGTGGAAATCGAGGGCGCTTTGTTTTAACTGGTCATCCATCTTGTTGTTCCTTTCACGTATCGATCAAAAAGTGTCGCAGGTAACCCTTCTACTGAGGCGCACATTATCACCTCAGTCAACGGCGCAAACTTTGAAGGTCCCCAAACTCTCACTACTCAAAGAAAGAATTTGTTATCAATTTATAACAGCCATGTTACCTGCTTAAGCCAGCAATACCATCCCTGTCTGCTATGCTTTTTGCTGACAACGCCCGCAATTTTCCCAAAAGTGTGAATCACAACACGCATCTAACGCTTTACTTTTCAAGGAGTATTTCCTATGACCCGTAAAGAGATTGCCAATGCCATTCGTGCGCTGAGTATGGATGCCGTCCAAAAAGCCAACTCAGGCCATCCCGGCGCACCGATGGGTATGGCCGATATCGCCGAAGTGCTGTGGAACGATTTTCTCCGCCATAATCCAGGCGATCCTCACTGGTACGATCGTGACCGGTTTATCCTGTCCAACGGTCACGCCTCAATGCTGCTCTACAGCCTGCTACACCTTTCCGGCTACGATCTGCCGTTAGAAGAGTTAAAGAATTTCCGCCAGCTGCACTCGAAAACGCCAGGACATCCGGAAATTGGCTACACGCCGGGCGTGGAAACCACCACGGGTCCACTGGGTCAGGGACTCGCAAACGCCGTCGGGATGGCCATAGCTGAACGGACGCTGGCTGCACAGTTTAATCAGCCGGATCACGAAATTGTCGACCACTTCACCTACGTCTTTATGGGTGACGGCTGTCTGATGGAAGGGATTTCTCACGAAGCCTGTTCGCTGGCGGGCACGCTGGGACTGGGTAAACTGATCGGTTTCTACGATCACAACGGTATCTCGATTGATGGCGAAACCAAAGGCTGGTTTACCGACGATACCGCGAAACGCTTTGAAGCGTATCACTGGCATGTGGTGCACGAAATAGACGGCCACGACCCTGAGGCGGTGAAGAAAGCCATTCTTGAAGCCCAAAGCGTGACCGATAAGCCGTCGCTGATTATCTGTCGGACGGTGATTGGCTTTGGCTCACCGAATAAGGCCGGGAAAGAAGAGGCGCACGGCGCGGCGTTGGGTGAAGAAGAAGTGGCGTTGACCCGTCAGAAGCTGGGCTGGCACCATCCGGCCTTTGAGATCCCGAAAGACATTTACCGGGCATGGGATGCACGCGAAAAAGGGGAAAAAGCGCAACAGAACTGGAAGGCGAAATTCGCGGCTTACCAACACGCATACCCGGAACTGGCAGCGGAATTTACCCGCCGGATGCGCGGCGAACTCCCCGACGAATGGGAAAAAACAACCCAGAAATACATTACCGAATTACAGGCTAATCCGGCCAAAATCGCCAGCCGCAAGGCTTCGCAAAATACACTGAACGCCTACGGGCCAATACTCCCTGAACTGCTTGGTGGTTCGGCAGATCTCGCGCCCAGCAACCTGACTATCTGGAAAGGCTCAGCATCCCTGAAAGAAGATCCCGCTGGCAATTATATTCACTACGGCGTGCGTGAATTTGGCATGACTGCCATTGCCAACGGCATCGCTCATCACGGTGGTTTTGTGCCGTACACTGCGACCTTCCTGATGTTTGTCGAGTATGCCCGTAACGCCGCACGCATGGCGGCACTCATGAAAGCCAGGCAGATCATGGTCTATACCCACGACTCGATTGGTCTGGGAGAAGATGGACCGACGCACCAGGCGGTCGAACAACTCGCCAGCCTGCGCCTGACGCCAAATTTCAGCACCTGGCGTCCGTGCGATCAGGTGGAGGCAGCGGTCGGCTGGAAGCTCGCGGTGGAGCGTCATAACGGACCCACGGCGTTGATCCTCTCCAGACAGAATCTGGCGCAGGTTGAACGCACTCCCGAGCAGGTGAAGCAGATTGCCCGCGGTGGCTATGTGCTGAAAGACGGTGGAGGAAAACCCGATGTCATCCTGATTGCCACCGGGTCAGAAATGGAAATCACGCTGCTGGCGGCGGAGAAACTGACGGGTGAAGGTCGTAACGTCCGCGTGGTCTCCCTGCCCTCAACGGATATCTTCGACGCCCAGGACGAGGCGTACCGGGAATCTGTCCTGCCAGCAAACGTCAGCGCGCGGGTAGCAGTCGAAGCGGGCATTGCCGACTACTGGTACAAATACGTCGGGCTGAAAGGCGCAATTGTCGGCATGATCGGCTACGGGGAATCCGCCCCTGCGGACAAGCTATTCCCTTTCTTCGGCTTTACGGTGGAGAACATCGTCGAAAAAGCGCATAAAGTGCTTAACGCGTGATCCACAATGTAGGCCAGGCATCAGGGCCATGCCAGTTATCACAGCTTGGCTCTTGTGCGTAACGCACCAGACGAAAGCGCTGGCCGTCAAAACGCCAGCGCGTCTGGATCCCGCAGTCCGACAATCCACGGCCTTTGGCGAGAGTGACCAACTCACGAGATTTCTCGTCAAACGTGGCATTGGTCAGCTCCATGTCGGTACTGTCTGCATCGGTTTTAAATGGCAGGCTCAGGCGTACAGCGCGAGAGGTAAACGGTGTGGCGCGGGAAACGGTCCATGCCAGATCGATCGTGTTGTACGCCCCTGCTTCGCAGCCGATCATCAGCAGCGCTTTGTCGTCTGTTAAGGCGAAAACCCGCATCTCACGACGCATGGGATCGAGTGAACAGCGGATGCCATTGATCCGCCAGTTGCCATAATCCAACAGCTCGCTACGCTCCTGTTGAGTGAGTGGCGTTGGCGTGGAATTAACCACCGCCACACCTTTCAGGGCAGGAGCCGGTGGAACGCTGAGCGGCGGCTCGTCTCCTTTCTCAATCCAGGCGGTTTCACTCCCGACGCGCTTTTGTTGCGCATCAATAAACAACAATGCGGCTTTCAGCCCAGACAGAGAAAGCGTTTGCGTACCTTTTTGCAGGGTAATGGCTTTCGCATCCTGCACCGTTTGTAAAAAGGTACCGATGGTAACCGGATCATCCGTCATCAAATGCCAGGGCGTAATACGCCAGTGTTCACCGGCCAAGGGGAGTGGCGCGCCGTCCAGCAGCAAGCGCGGCGCAATATCGGCCTCTTTGACATCAGGAGAATCCATACCGCCAAGTTCAATACGTAACACGGCATCGGTATGCGCCCCGGCACTGCGGCTCAGGGTCATCACCAGACCGTGATGATCTCCCGTATTGCGCGCCACGCAGAAGTTTTGATTGTTGCAGGTCACCTGCCAATCTGAAAATGCCTGCTGCGCAGGCGCCGCCCACAGCAAGCGGGCCGGTAGCAGGCCGAGCAGGAATAAGAAAATAATGCGATAGCGCATGGACGGTACAACCCCGAAATCAAAACACACAGCCCAGGCAGTATCTTCCTTGCGCGACTGATGTGGCTCAATAAGAATCGTCGGATTGGCCTGTATCTTTGTAAAGAAATATAAACCCTGACCGCTAATCCATAAGATGCGACGATTGCAGGTAGTTAAGTAAAAGCACCGTTTTCCCGTCGCGAATCTCGCCCGTTTTGATCATCGATAGTGCCTGTTCAAAAGGCAATTCCAGTACATCAATATCCTCATCTTCAATACCGCCACCCGCATTTGCCCGTTGGCTGTCACTGTATTGCGCGATAAAAAAGTGAATGATCTCCGTCACGCCGCCCGGCGACATATATAACTCAAAAAGTTTTCGTGCTTCGCCCACTTCATAGCCGGTCTCTTCAATGGCTTCTTTACGAATGCAAACTTCCGGCTCATCGTTGTCCAGCAACCCGGCGCAGGCTTCAATCAGTTGTCCACTTTCATTGCCGTTGACCCAGGTCGCAATACGGAACTGACGGGTCAGCACGACGGTTTTTTTCTCCGGGTTATACAGCAAAACTGTGGCACCGTTACCACGATCGTAAACCTCACGTTTGTGGCGAATGACCTCGCCATTGCTGCGGGTCAGGTCATAGGTGATATTGCGCAGGATGAAGTAGTTATCAGAAAGAACTTTATCTTTGATGAGGGTAATTTTTTGCGACATACCGGCTCCACAGCAAGAAGTGAGAAATAATACTACGCCGTGAAACCGGGTTTGTCTGCGTACAATGTGAGCCTGAACAGCGAAGCGCCATCAGACAATCATGCGGAACAAGGCCGGATGCCAACGCTAACGCGCCTTGTCCGGCCTTGTCAGTGGATTAGTGAGATTTGACTGATTTTACACCCAGCCAATCAATTATCCCCTGCGCAGCATGACGCCCTTCCGCCATCGCAGTAACGACCAGGTCTGCACCGCGAACGGCATCCCCCCCGGCAAAGATCTTCGGGTTAGTGGTTTGATAACGGTATGCGCTCTCAACATCAGCAGCGATGCGCCCCCAACTATCAACCTTCACGCCGTGAGTTTCCAGCCACGGCATACCGTGAGGATGAAAACCAAACGCCATAATTACCGCATCAGCAGGCATCACAAATTCACTCCCGGCAATGGGTACCGGACGACGACGCCCTTGTGCGTCAGGTTCACCGAGCTGGGTACGTAAGAAACGCACACCGCTGACGCGCCCTTCGGCATTCAGCACCAGTTCCACCGGTTGGACGTTAAATTCAAAGTTAGCCCCCTCTTCGCGGGCATTTTTTACCTCTTTTTTCGAGCCAGGCATGTTGGCCTCATCGCGACGGTAAGCGCACGTCACCTGACTTGCACCGTGACGTAACGCGGTTCGTACACAGTCCATCGCCGTATCACCGCCGCCGAGCACCACCACGTTCAGCCCGGCGGTATCAATAAACGGTTCTTCCGGCAGCTCATCCAGCCCCATCACCTGTTTGGTGTTGGCAATCAGGAACGGCAGCGCGTCATACACGCCGGGCGCATCCTCGTTTGGCAGATCCGCTTTCATCGAGCGATAGGTACCGACGCCGACGAAGACGGCATCGTAGTCTTCAAGCAGCGCCGCCAGCGCAACGTCCTTTCCGACCTCACAGTTCAGTTCGAAATGAATACCCATGGCGCTGAAAATTTCACGACGGCGTGCCAGCAACGATTTGTCCAGCTTGAAAGCCGGAATACCAAATGTCAGTAAACCGCCAATTTCAGGATGACGATCGAACACGGTAGCGCTGACACCGTTTCGCGCTAACACATCTGCACAGGCAAGACCTGCCGGACCGGCGCCAATAATGGCGACACGTTTATCGACTTTCTGTACATGGCTTAGGTCGGGTCGCCATCCTTTGCTCAGCGCACGGTCAGAAATATAACGTTCAATATTGCCGATAGTCACCGCACCATGCTCGTTCCGCACCGTACAGGCCCCTTCGCACAGTCGGTCCTGTGGACAGACGCGTCCAGTCACCTCTGGCAGGCAGTTAGTCTGGTGAGAAAGCTCTACCGCCGCATCAATGTTCCCGGCTTTTACCAGTTCAATCCACTGCGGGATGTGGTTATGCAGTGGGCAGGTCCATTCGCAAATACTGTGTTCTCCGCACTTCAGGCAGCGGGACGCTTCCCGCTCCGCCTGCGCCGTACGAAATGGCAGGTATATTTCATCAAAGCTGGTTTTACGGGCTTCTATAGCCAATTTATCCGGTTCACCGCGCGGTGGCGTCGCCTGCATCTGCTCGCGCCTGGTGAGTCGATGGGCCGTAAAACCGGTCGAGCTGGCATGCCAGGGCTGACTTTCGAGACTTGCCGTACGCAGCCGGCGTGCTTTTGATAATCCGGTCAGCGAGCTTTCCGTCACCAGTTGTAACGCCTGCGCCGGACAGTTCTCCACGCAAGCCGGACCCTCTTCACGCCCCTGACACAAGTCGCATTTGTGCGCCGTTGCTTTTACCTTTCCTTTAGCGACGGGAGTGAGTACGATCTGCATCGTACCAAAAGGACAGGCAACGACGCACGATTTGCAGCCAATACACTTTTGCGCATTCACCTGAACGCTGTCGTGCTCATGACTAATGGCCCCATTCGGGCAACTTCTGGCGCAAGGGGCATCTTCACAGTGGTGGCAGGTGACTGCACTGCGCTGTTGCTGATGCTTGATGACGGTAATTCGGGGCTGAAAATGCCGTTGGCTCAGGACATGTTGCTCGTCATTGTGGGCCATGACGCAGGCGACCTCACAGGCGTGGCATCCCAGGCACTGTTGGCTATTGACCATAATAAAACGATTCATGGCTTCCTTCTTTTTTGGTTGTGAAAACCTTATTCTTTATATGACTGTTGTTATTAACCGACCCTGAAGAGGGCGGCAATGTTCATTTGCCCAGGAAGCACAACTATTTATCCAGAACCTGTGGCAGATCAATTTATTTCATCGAATATGAAATTGCGTTTCATTTAGCAATCAGTTTCATGGCGATTTTATTAACATTTATCAACTACACTGAGTCGTTCGGGCTGTATCCAGGCGCGACGCGTATTGTGTGAGGATGTGCGAGTGACGGTAAAGCGTCCTGTCTCGGCCAGTTTAGCCAAAGCTTTTTTCTACATCGTGCTGCTGTCAATTCTCTCTACGGGTATTGCACTGCTTACGCTGACCAGCAGTTTGCGGGATGCTGAAGCCATCAATATTGCCGGCTCTCTGCGTATGCAGAGCTATCGATTAGGTTACGATTTGCAAAGCCAGAGCCCGCAGTTAAACGCCCACCGTCAGCTTTTCCAGCAAGCGCTTAACGCGCCAGCATTGCAAAATCTGAACGCCTGGTATGTGCCGCAAGCGGTAAAAAGTCGCTATGGCCGCCTGCATGCTAACTGGCTGGAAATGAACGCCCGCCTGATTAATGGCGACTTGCAGTGGTATCAGTCTAATATCAACAACTACGTCGATCAGATAGATCTCTTTGTGCTGGCACTTCAGCATTATGCCGAGCGCAAGGTGATGTTGGTTTTTGGCATATCGCTGGCGGGGGGGATCGGCATCTTCACCCTCGTCTTCTTTACGCTACGGCGTATTCGCCAGCAGGTCGTGCGCCCGCTGAATAAGCTGGTGATGGCCAGCCAGCATATTGAACACGGTCGGTTTGATATCTCACCGCTGGATACACAACTCCCCAACGAACTGGGATTACTGGCGAAGACGTTTAGCCAGATGTCGAGTGAGTTGCATAAGCTGTACCGCTCGCTGGAAGCCTCCGTCGCCGAGAAAACCCACGATCTCCACGAAGCCAATCGCCGTCTGGAAGTGTTATATCAGTGTTCTCAGGCACTGAATACCAGCCAGATTGACGTGTACTGCTTCCGCCATATTTTACAGATTGTCCGCGAACATGACGCCGCGTATTTCCTGGAGCTCACCGTCGGTGATAACTGGCGAATCAGCGAAGGAACGAAAAGCCCCGACCTGCCCATGCAGATCCTGCCGGTCACGATGCAGGAGACCGTTTATGGTGAACTACACTGGCAAAGCCCTAACGTGAGTGCTTCCACACCGCTGCTCAATAGCGTGTCATCCATGCTCGGGCGCGGGCTGTACTTCAATCAGGCGCAAAAACATTTTCAGCAACTGCTGTTAATGGAAGAGCGAGCGACCATCGCACGCGAGCTCCACGACTCGCTGGCGCAGGTACTTTCTTATTTACGTATTCAGCTTACGCTACTGAAACGCTCTATTCCGCAGGATAACGTTCCGGCGCAAAGCATCATGGCGGACTTTTCCCAGGCACTGAATGATGCCTATCGCCAATTGCGCGAACTGCTTACCACCTTCCGCCTGACCTTACAGCAGGCCGATTTGCCTTCCGCCCTGCATGAAATGCTGGAAACGTTGCAAAATCAAACATCGGCTAAACTGACTCTCGATTGTCGACTGCCAACACTGGCACTGGACGCGCAAATGCAGGTGCATCTGTTGCAGATCATCCGTGAAGCGGTGCTGAATGCCATTAAGCATGCCAATGCCAGCGAAATTGCTGTCAGTTGTGTGACCGCGCCGGATGGTAATCATACCGTTTATATCCGTGATAACGGTGTCGGCATCGGTGAGCCTCATGAGCCTACGGGGCACTATGGTTTGAATATTATGCGTGAGCGTGCGGAAAGACTTGGCGGCACGTTGACCTTCTCGCAACCCTCCGGAGGAGGCACGCTGGTGAGTATCAGCTTTCGATCGGCAGAGACCGACAGTCAGCTAACGTAAAGAACGGCAACGCGTCGGAAAGCCTGAATTCAGGCCTGACGGCATTGGTACAAAAGGTACGCTGTAAACGGGCATGATAATTTACATTATCTTCTTTTTTTCTCCACGTTTGGCCCGTACCTTGCCGCTACAGTGAAGCAAGTTATACCGATAACGATACGCAGAAACACGAGGTCCCCTTTTAATGGCGAATTTTTTTATCGATCGCCCCATTTTTGCCTGGGTGTTAGCTATCCTGTTGTGCCTGACAGGAACCCTGGCTATTTTTTCGCTGCCCGTTGAACAATATCCCGACCTGGCGCCACCAAACGTACGCGTCACCGCGAACTATCCTGGTGCATCGGCACAAACGCTGGAAAACACCGTAACCCAGGTTATCGAACAGAACATGACCGGCCTCGATAACCTGATGTATATGTCATCCCAAAGCAGCGGAACCGGTCAGGCGACGGTGATGCTGAGCTTCGTCGCCGGAACCGATCCTGACGAGGCCGTCCAGCAGGTGCAGAACCAGCTGCAATCGGCAATGCGTAAACTGCCGCAGGCGGTACAGGATCAGGGGGTCACGGTGCGTAAGACCGGGGACACCAATATTCTGACCATCGCCTTCGTCTCCACCGATGGCTCAATGGATAAGCAGGACATCGCCGACTACGTGGCGAGTAATATTCAGGACCCGCTTAGCCGTATTAACGGGGTCGGGGATATTGACGCCTACGGCTCACAGTATTCCATGCGTATCTGGCTCGACCCGGCCAAACTTAACAGCTTCCAGATGACCGCCAAAGATGTGACGGACGCTATTGAGTCACAGAATGCGCAAATTGCGGTAGGGCAGCTTGGCGGTACGCCTTCTGTGGACAAACAGGCGTTGAATGCGACGATCAACGCGCAGTCGCTACTACAAACGCCGGAACAGTTCCGCGACATTACACTACGTGTTAACCAGGACGGCTCGGAAGTCAGACTAGGCGATGTGGCAACGGTCGAAATGGGGGCCGAGAAGTACGACTACCTCAGCCGGTTTAATGGCCACCCCGCGTCCGGACTTGGGGTCAAACTGGCCTCTGGTGCCAATGAAATGGCAACAGCAGAACGGGTCATCAACCGCCTCAATGAACTGTCGCAGTATTTTCCGCACGGGCTGGAATACAAGGTGGCATATGAAACCACCTCTTTCGTCAAAGCGTCGATTGTCGATGTGGTGAAAACGCTGCTCGAAGCTATCGCGCTGGTCTTCCTCGTAATGTACCTGTTCCTGCAAAACTTCCGCGCGACGCTTATCCCGACCATCGCCGTCCCGGTGGTGTTAATGGGTACCTTCTCCGTACTTTACGCCTTTGGCTACAGCATCAACACGCTGACGATGTTTGCGATGGTGCTGGCAATCGGTCTGCTGGTCGATGACGCCATTGTGGTGGTGGAGAACGTCGAGCGCATCATGAGCGAAGAAGGCCTCTCACCGCGTGAAGCGACGCGAAAATCGATGGGGCAGATCCAGGGCGCGTTGGTGGGTATTGCCATGGTGCTGTCGGCGGTCTTTATTCCAATGGCCTTCTTCGGCGGTACCACCGGGGCCATTTATCGCCAGTTCTCGATTACCATTGTCTCAGCAATGGTGCTGTCTGTTCTGGTGGCGATGATCCTGACCCCTGCCCTGTGCGCTACGCTACTTAAACCTCTGCATAAGGGCGAGCATCACGGCCAGACCGGGTTCTTCGGCTGGTTCAACCGGATGTTCAACCGCAACGCTGAACGTTACGAAAAAGGCGTTGCCCGGATTTTGCATCGTAGCCTGCGTTGGATCCTGATCTACGGCCTGCTGCTTGGCGGCATGGTGTTCCTGTTCCTGCGCCTGCCAACCTCCTTCCTGCCGTTGGAAGACCGCGGGATGTTTACCACCTCGGTACAGTTGCCGAGTGGCTCCACGCAGCAGCAAACATTAAAAGTCGTTGAGGAAGTCGAGCAGTACTACTTCACTCACGAAAAAGACAACATTATGTCGGTCTTCTCGACTGTCGGTTCCGGCCCTGGCGGGAACGGACAGAACGTGGCGCGCATGTTTGTCCGCTTAAAAGACTGGGACGATCGTGACGCCACCACCGGCACCTCATTTGCCATTATCGAACGCGCCACCAAAGCCTTTAACCAGATTAAAGAGGCTCGCGTCTTCGCCAGCAGCCCTCCGGCTATTAGTGGTCTGGGGAGTTCTGCCGGTTTTGATATGGAATTACAGGACCACGCAGGCGCAGGCCATGACGCATTAATGGCCGCACGCGACAAACTGATAGAACTTGCCGGGAAAGACACGTCTCTTACCCGCGTACGTCATAATGGTCTGGACGACAGCCCACAGCTGCAAATTGATATCGACCAGCGCAAAGCGCAGGCGCTGGGTGTGTCTATTGATGATATCAACGACACGTTGCAGACGGCCTGGGGTTCCAGCTACGTCAATGACTTTATGGACCGGGGCCGCGTGAAAAAAGTCTACGTGCAGGCGGCGGCGAAATATCGCATGCTCCCTGACGATATCAACCTGTGGTACGTGCGCAATAATAGCGGTGGTATGGTGCCGTTCTCGGCGTTTGCCACTTCGCGCTGGGAAACCGGTTCACCGCGTCTGGAACGCTATAACGGCTACTCTGCGGTCGAGATCGTCGGTGAAGCTGCGCCCGGCATTAGTACCGGTACGGCAATGGACGTGATGGAGTCGCTGGTACATCAGCTACCGACCGGGTTTGGCCTCGAATGGACGGCAATGTCGTATCAGGAACGGCTCTCGGGATCTCAGGCTCCTGCCCTGTACGCCATTTCACTGTTAGTCGTGTTCCTGTGTCTGGCGGCGCTGTACGAAAGCTGGTCGGTTCCGTTCTCCGTCATGCTGGTCGTACCGTTAGGGGTCATTGGCGCGCTGCTGGCGACCTGGATGCGCGGCCTGGAAAACGATGTTTATTTCCAGGTCGGTTTATTAACAGTAATCGGGCTATCGGCGAAGAACGCAATACTGATTGTTGAATTCGCCAACGAGATGAACGAAAAAGGACACGACCTGCTCGACGCTACGCTGCATGCCTGTCGCCAGCGTTTACGTCCGATTTTGATGACCTCACTGGCGTTTATCTTCGGGGTGCTGCCGATGACCATCAGCAGCGGCGCAGGCTCTGGCGGCCAGCATGCGGTGGGGACCGGTGTAATGGGCGGGATGATATCCGCCACCATTCTGGCGATTTACTTCGTTCCGCTGTTCTTTGTGCTGGTGCGCAGACGCTTCCCGTTGAAGCCAAAGCCTGAATAAGGCACAAAAAAGGCGACTTACAATGAGTCGCCTTTTTTTATCCCTTACGGGATCAGGATGTCTGTCTGAAATTTATTTACGAAGCATCACTTCGATAAAGTCTTTCCAGTTCCCCAGTTCACGTTCAATCATAACAACCTCTCTTATTATTATGAGCATTCTACAAAATCATCATCATCAAAAGAAGAACATTTAACCGATGATTGTGATTGCATCCTCCCATGTGTGGGGTATATGTCATCACTATGCGCCATACCCATAAATTTTATGTGACTTACGGCAATATTTTGAAATATTCATACATAATCTACGACTTTGACAATCTGATGGAAAAACAGTCGGATGCAAACAGGTAAATTCTGAATTTCAACCCAGCCGAGGTTCTGGAACTTTCAGGAATCATTATTCACTCTTCAACAACAATGTTATATTTTTCTATAACGATTGAGTGACAATATGTATTATCCGGAATAACACCGTTCAAGAATAAATATTCAAAATACGTCAATAAGGATTCAAATGATTACCCTCTACGGCATTAAAAACTGCGATACCATTAAAAAAGCCCGACGCTGGCTGGAGGAACACGGCATTGACTACCGCTTCCATGATTATCGCGTTGACGGTCTGGACAATGCACTCATACAGTCTTTTATCAGCGAGTTAGGCTGGGAGCCGCTGCTCAATACGCGCGGAACCACCTGGCGTAAACTGGATGAAGCCACACGTCACCAAATCACCACGGCGGACGCCGCCGCCTCGTTGATGATTGAAATGCCAGCAATTATCAAACGCCCATTGCTCTGCGAGCCGGGTAAGCCTATGCTGCTTGGTTTTAGTGAATCCAGTTATACTCTATGGATTTCGAGTTGCAGGAAGGCAACAAGCGAGTGAGTCTCCAGGAGCTTACTGAAGTAAGTGACTGGGGCGAGTGAACGCCGTTGCCGCACATGCGGCTTGAAAAACGACGAGTATACGCAGTTTTTTAATGAGGTGTAGTCTATGTCGTGCCCGGTTATTGAGCTGACACAGCAGCTTATTCGCCGTCCTTCCCTGAGCCCGGATGATGCCGGGTGCCAGGCGTTAATGATTGAACGCCTGCGCGCGGTAGGTTTTACCGTTGAGCGTATGGATTTTGGTGACACACAGAATTTTTGGGCATGGCGCGGAAAAGGTGAGACGCTGGCATTTGCCGGTCACACCGACGTAGTGCCCGCAGGCGATGTTGATCGGTGGATTAATCCGCCATTTGAACCAACCATTCGCGATGGCCTGCTGTTCGGACGCGGTGCGGCCGATATGAAAGGTTCGCTGGCGGCAATGATCGTGGCTGCAGAGCGATTCGTCGCCCAACATCCGAACCATCAAGGGCGTCTGGCATTTTTGATAACGTCTGACGAAGAAGCCAGCGCTAAAAACGGCACCGTGAAGGTCGTTGAAACGCTGATGGCGCGCAATGAGCGGCTGGATTATTGCCTGGTCGGCGAGCCGTCCAGCACCGAAATCGTCGGTGACGTGGTGAAAAATGGGCGCCGTGGTTCCCTCACCTGCAACCTGACGATCCACGGCGTTCAGGGGCATGTGGCCTATCCGCATCTGGCTGATAACCCGGTGCACCGGGCTGCACCAATGCTAAATGAGCTGGTGGCGATTGAATGGGATCAGGGCAATGCGTTCTTCCCGGCAACCAGCATGCAGATTGCCAATATCCAGGCAGGCACGGGCAGCAACAACGTCATCCCTGGCGAACTGTTTATTCAGTTCAACTTCCGTTTCAGTACCGAATTAAACGACGAAATGATTAAGTCGCGGGTACTGGAACTGTTGGACAAGTATCAACTGCGTTACACAGTAGACTGGTGGCTTTCCGGCCAACCGTTCCTCACCGAACGCGGTAAACTGGTGGATGCAGTGGTGAATGCCATTGAGCACTATAATGAGATTAAACCGCAGTTACTGACGACAGGCGGGACATCCGACGGGCGCTTTATTGCCCGCATGGGGGCACAGGTGGTGGAACTTGGGCCGGTCAATGCCACCATTCATAAAATAAATGAATGCGTCAATGCCGCCGACCTGCAGCTGCTTGCCCGTATGTATCAACGTATCATGGAACAACTCGTCGCCTGATGAATTGTTCCTGCAAGAGGAAATGAGCATGGACTGGCTGGCAAAATATTGGTGGATTTTAGTGCTGGTGTTTCTGGTGGGGGTACTGCTGAATGTGATCAAAGATCTTAAGCGTGTCGACCACAAGAAGTTTCTTGCCAATAAGCCGGAGCTTCCCCCGCATCGTGATTTTAACGATAAATGGGACGATGACGACGATTGGCCGAACAAAGACCAACCTAAGAAGTAAGTACGATTTAAAAGCCCGGAAAATCATTTCTTTTCCGGGCTTTTCGTTTAAATCATCTCAATCACATCATCATCGTGAGGCTTACCACCGCTCAGCGCTTCATCGAAATAGTGCTTCGGTACGGTAAAACGCAGATGATCGAGCGCAAACTGCATGCTGCGATCGTCAATGGCGTGACCCAGGTCGTCGACGATATCCAACGTCACATCCCCACCAGCGCGAATTAACGCTTCCTGCGCTGCGACGGCGTGAGACAGTTCAATGACCCGATCTTCCCCACCATGAATCAAATGCACCGTCGTTGCTGTGGTTGCAACCTCCGGCAAGCTGGCGTAGCGGCCATTGAACGCAATCACCCGCGATGCCAACCCCGGCTCAGCTTTGATACTCTCAAGTGACATAATCGCCCCCTGAGAAAAACCAATCAACGCGGTAGCCTGAGGGGAAACGCCGCTCTGCTGCTGCCAGTAGCGAACGGTGTCGATAAAGACCGGCATGATGGCATCAATACGCGCCTGACGGTTCTCTTCTGTTACACCCTGAACAGAAAACCACTGACGCCCACCGGCAGCGCCATAAGGCTCAGCGCCACCAATGCTGACAATCAGCGCGTCCGGAAACAGTGGTGCAAACCAGGAACCAATTTCACCCATGGCTACCGGGTTATCGCCGACGCCATGAAACAGCAGAAGTAGCTGTTGAGCGGGTTTATCGGGACTTTGAACAACAAAATGGTCATGTTTCATGGCGATCTCCTTAACTGATGAGAATTATTCTACGCCGCTTAATCGCAATGACCATGCCAGTAAATTGAAGAAGTTAGTGAAAAAATTGCCATTGCATAATGCGATTACGTAACCGTTGCTGACGTTCGGTATCCAACTGCACTAACGCCTGTGCCGCCTCTTCACGCTGAACCAGCAACAACGCTTTGCGCCCCGAGACCTTCAACCGCTTGCACAATTCCGCGTCACTGCATTTTTCCTGTAAACGCCCTCGCAGCGCCGGGAGAGGCTGTTCACAGTGCTGGAGCAGACGACTCAGACAGCCGAGTGATGTGAGTAACGGCCGATGCGCGAAGGCAAACCCTGCCAGCTCATCCCAGTCATCATCATTAAGCGTAGACTCTTTCAGTGGAACGACCGGGATACACTCATCATTCCATTGTGCGAGGATCGCCGCATCACGACGCAATCGCTGATGTTCCCGCTCAGCCAGACGCTGCCCGGCATCACTGATAGGAAGTAACGCCATTGCCGTATAGCACCCACTGCTGGCTTCACGATGATTCCCCATCCGCACCATAACAAAACCGCAGCGTTGCCAAAAACGCCACAATTCGGCCGTATAACCAAAACTGACGGAAAGATAATCACACTGCGAGGAATACTGATGGGCCTGCATAATCAGTTGCTGCCCGATACCTTCCCGCTGACGAGCGGGATGAACCGCAATACGGCTAACCCGCCGCCCAACCAGCGTTGCGGCCAGCGGATCGCTGCCATGCGCCGCCAGTGACTGCGCAACCAGATTGCCTCTTGGCCGACGATATCCCGCCCACACAGCCTGACTTAACGCTGCGGATAGTCCCCCCTCATCCACCAGCCAGACGGCGCCCGCAACGGAGTCCACGCCCGATGCCTGAAGAAAATGTTGCCCCGGCGCATCCATCATCCGGCGCAGATCCAGTGGTGAAGTGCGATAATGCGCGCCGGAGAGCAATTGATAGACCGCCAGCGGTAGCATCGGGTTGGTATGCCAGACATTCGCATCAAATGCGCAGAAGCGAATCTCCCCCTGTGGCGCATGAGTAAAGGTTTCATCATCAAACACCAGCACATCGCTGACCATTTTTTCCAGTGGGCATCCCTGTGCCCAACGCACTGGCTGTTGTAATTCAAAGCGCCGCAAATGTGGGAAGCGAGCGCAGAATTTCAGCAAAAACCCTCTGCCTGTTCCTTCATAGCCCTGAACGGTTGTCGTTAACAGCGTGCGGGGAAAGCGTGAAACCAGCTGATGTAGAAGCGGCGCAGGAATAGCAGCCGCTTCATCAACAACGAGCCAGTCAGCCGTTTCAGCGTTGGCTAACAGCGCGTCCGGCGCCATAAAGCAGTAGCGTTCCCCAGCAAACTGCGCCAGTACATCCGTTGCCGCTTTAGCCGGTGCAGTAACGATAGCCGTCCCCGTCATACGCGAAATCAACTGCCCAGCCAGCGCGGATTTTCCCCGACCACGCGCGGCGGTCACTGCAACCACACCCGGAGGCATATCCAGCAGGTAATGTAAAATCTTCGCCTGTTCCGGCTGAGGATCGCCGTTTGCCGCCTGCCAGTCTGCTCGCACAGGAAAATGCGGATAGGATTTCGCCTGATGCTGTTGCCAATGCAGCGTTTCCCCTTCACGGGTCACTGCTCTCCTGAAGTGTTCAACAAAGTGTGGTGTTGGGATAGGTTCGGCGCAGTCGCTCCAGCGCAGGGAATCCGCGTCCGGAGACGTGTGCCAGGCCTGCCAGGGTGGGGTCAACAACACCAGCCAACTCCCGGCGCGGAGCGTGCCGCTGAGTGCGGCAAATGCCGCCGCGTCAAACCCCTGTCCGGCATCAAAAACGGCATGGCAAAATTCACGCCCTAACAGCGTTTGTAGCGCCTGTGGTGTGCAACCTGGCTCAGCAGGGGCTGTTGCCCCCACCCACAGCCAGTCGCCGGGCAATGTATTGCGTAGCGCTAACGCCTGAGCCTGGCACCAGTTGTCTTCGCCGCTGATGATCAGCAGACGGCGAATCCCTTCTCGGGCCATGCGTTCTGTGAGCGCACTCAGTACAGCATTGTCAGACATCCCTGCCTCAATATCTTAAATGCCTTTGCCAAAGGTATTACATTGTCCCGGATCGCCACTGTCAAAGCCGCGTTTAAACCAGGTGTAACGTTGCTGCGAGGTGCCGTGAGTAAAGCTATCGGGCACCACGCGCCCTTGCCCTTGCTGTTGCAAACGATCATCACCAATGGCCTGAGCGGCGTTGAGCGCCTCTTCCAGATCGCCGGATTCAAGTACACCCTGCTGCTGCATACTGTGTCCCCAGACACCCGCAAAGCAATCCGCCTGCAATTCCATACGAACAGAAAGTCGATTCACTTCAGCTTCAGAGGCATTCTGCTGCATCTGGCGAACTTTCGGTTCAATACCCAGCAGTTTCTGCACATGGTGGCCCACCTCATGCGCGATGACATAGCCCTGAGCAAAATCGCCATCAGCGCCCAGCTTATTTTTCATGTCATCATAGAAGGAAAGATCGATATATACCGTACCGTCCGCCGGGCAATAAAACGGTCCCATCACGGACTGGCCCGCACCGCAGCCGGTACGCGTCGCGCCACGATACATCACCAGCTTCGGCTGTTGATAGGTGCGTCCCATTTTTTCAAACTGCTGACCCCAGGTATCTTCGGTCGTTGCCAGTATCACTGAGGTAAATTTTGCGGCTTCATCATCATTCGGGCTGATGGAGCGTGTGGTTTGCTGTTGCGAAACAGGCTGACCGGTCATGAGTCCGGTGAGATCCACGCCATAATAGCCCGCGACAAGCACCACAATCAGCAGAATGATACCGCCTTTACCACTCGGCAAACGAAAACCGGGACCGCCCATGGAAGGGCCACCACCGGCGCTATTTCGTCTGTCTTCCACATTGTCACTTTCACGACGCCCTTGCCAGCGCATAGTCACCTCAACTTTTTATTCATTATGTTGATGATCGTAGGCGGTTCGGAACAGGATTACCATAAGAAACAGTAATCAAAATCGGGGGGATTGATGAGCCGGAGAGCGATCGCCGGCTCAGGGAGGCGTTAGTCTAACTTCACACCCAGACGATGCGCGACAGCTTCATAGGCTTCGATCAGGCCGCCCAGACTCTGGCGGAAGCGATCTTTGTCCATTTTATCCAGCGTTTCTTTGTCCCACAGACGACTACCGTCCGGTGAGAATTCGTCGCCCAGCACCACTTCACCTTTATACAAGCCAAACTCAAGTTTGAAGTCGACCAGAATCAGACCTGCGTCATCAAACATCTTTTTCAGCACGTCGTTGGCTTTGTAGGTCAGCTCTTTCATACGTGCCAGATTCTCTTTGCTCACCCAACCAAAAGTTTCGCAATAGGAATCGTTAATCATTGGATCGTGCATAGCATCATTTTTCAGGAACAGATCAAACAGCGGCGGATTCAGTTCAATACCTTCCTCAACACCTAAACGCTTCACCAGAGAACCGGCCGCGCGGTTACGTACCACGCACTCAACCGGTACCATCTCCAGTTTTTTCACCAGACATTCGGTATCGGATAACAGTCGCTCCATCTGGGTAGGAATGCCTGCTTCTTGCAGTTTGGTCATAATGAAATGGTTGAATTTGTTATTCACCATACCTTTACGGTCAAACTGTTCAATGCGCGCGCCATCCCCTGCTGACGTATCATTGCGGAATTCGAGCACCAACAGGTCCGGGTTTTCCGTGCTGTATACGGTCTTCGCTTTACCACGATACAACTCAGCTTGCTTTTGCATCTTTATTACTCCTGGGTGTGAATTAACGATAAATATTGCGTTTTTCTGCCGACGCACACGTTTGCGTATCATATCAGAAAAAAAGGGCTGGATAACTCCAGCCCTTCATTTTTACTTACTGAACGCTGCCTGGAAGACGGCAACCAGCGCGTCGTTCTGGCTTTGCGTCAGGGTATGCCCCTTCGGATCGATAAACTGCATGCTACTGCGGTTGTCTAAATCACCCACCTGCAGTTTATAGTCACCGGATACAAGTCCTGGATCGGTTGCGCCCAGTTCCTGCCAGTTGCTGTCTGACAGTGGTTTGTAAGTCACTGCGATGCTGCCCTGAGAACGGGTACTATCAGTCACTTTCATGCCCACTTTTTCCAGCGCTGCCGGCAGACGCTGCCACACCACGTTGAACGGTCCACGTACCACCAGCATCGGTAAACCGGTGTCATCTGCAGCACTCTGAACGTCCATAGTCGCGGCAGAACGGTTCTGCGCGGCATTCGCAGCGTCAGTGGCGTTCTTATCCAGACCCGCAGAGATAACGTTCATCATCTCAGCGCTGTAGCGCTGCATTGATGCCGGATCGGCTACCGGTTTTCCAGCCTGCTCGAGGTTAATCAATTTCACCGTTACCGCCTGCTGATAGCCCTGCGGTTTAACCGAGATTTGATAACGTCCACGGTACTGTTCGTCTTCATCCAGACGGTTCCAGTCAACCCAATCGGTGGTCAGCGTCTGGCTGGCATCATCACGTTTCACGATAGTGTAGTTTTTAGACTGCACAACGCTCACGACCTGTGGCCACAGCGTGTTACCACGACCATTTTCCACCAGCAATGTCGCCGTATCACCCGCGATCTGAGTACGGGCACCCGTGACTAATGCTAACGGCTGAGCCGGTGGGCGAATGTCCAGCGCTTTCCCCACGGCACCGCTACCGTTGGTTACCGGGATGTTATAGTCGCCGGTCATAACCGGCAGAATCATCCCAGCTGGCGCGTGAAGCTCAGCAAGCGGTGCGGCCTCCAGATAGGATTCATCACCGCTCACCTGGCGCTTATAGCGCGAGTCAGAACTACAGGCCGCGAGCAACATAACAAGCGAAACACCCGCAACCTTGGCCAGGCGCGACTTTTGTACTGAGTAAGCCATCAAATCTCCCTAAACTTTACAGCAAACCGGCATGCTTAAGCGCCGCTTTGACGATATCACGAGCATTATCCGTGATTGGTGTCATCGGCAAACGTAGCGTATCGGTCGCCACAAGTCCCAACTCCTTACATGCCCATTTCACTGGGATAGGATTGGGTTCGACAAATAGTTTGTTGTGTAACGGCATCAGACGTTGGTTGATCACCCGCGCCTCGGCAAAATGCCCTTCTGCCGCCAGTTTGCACATTTCAGCCATTTCACGTGCCGCTACGTTAGTAGTAACGGAAATCACGCCATGACCACCGAGCTGCATAAAGTCCAGCCCGGTCGCGTCATCACCGCTGAGCAGAATAAAATCGTCTGAAACCAGCTCTTTGATCTGGTGAACACGACTTAAGTTCCCTGTAGCCTCTTTGATAGCGACAATATTTTTTACCTTCGCCAGACGACCAACGGTTTCAGGCAGCATATCGCAGCCAGTGCGGGACGGCACATTATACAGAATTTGTGGCAAGTCAGTATGTTCCGCGATGGCTTTGAAATGCTGGAACAAACCTTCCTGAGTTGGGCGGTTGTAATAAGGCGTCACCGTCAGGCAGCCGACAACACCGCTGTCGTTGAAACGCTGCGTCAGACTAATGGCTTCTGCGGTCGCATTGGCGCCCGTTCCGGCGATAACCGGAATACGCCCATCGGCCAGCTCCAGCGTCATCATTACCACATCGCCATGTTCATCATGACTCAGGGTAGCGGACTCACCGGTGGTGCCAACCGAAACGATCGCCGAGGTGCCACTGGCGACATGATAATCAATCAGTTTTTTCAGGCTCGACCGGCAGACTTTACCTTTCTCATCCATCGGCGTAATAAGCGCGACAATACTTCCCGTGAACATGGGCCATCCTCTGTGCAAACAAGTGTCTCAATGGTACGTTTGGTACGACAATAAAAGCAAGCGACCATAGCCCTTCTGATTGTTGTATGCATGTTTTTTTTATGCTTTCCTTATGATTACCTCACCGCTCGAAGGAAGAACAGGTTTGACATCGTCATCGCAACACTATCTGGTCATTACTGCGCTGGGTGCTGACCGCCCGGGAATTGTGAACACTATCACCCGTCATGTCAGCAGTTGTGGCTGTAATATCGAAGACAGCCGACTGGCCATGCTGGGTGACGAGTTTACGTTTATCATGTTGTTATCCGGAACCTGGAATGCCATCACCCTGATTGAATCAACCTTGCCTTTGAAAGGCGCAGAGCTGGATTTATTGATTGTGATGAAGCGTACAACCGCGCGTCCCCGCCCGGCGATGCCCGCCACGGTATGGGTGCAGGTCGACGTCCCCGACTCTCCTCATTTAATTGAGCGCTTTACCGCCCTTTTTGACAGCCACCAAATGAATATTGCGGAACTGGTTTCGCGCACACAACCGGCTGAAAACGGCAAGGCTGCACAATTGTTTATTCAAATTACCGCACATAGTCCTGCGTCACATGATTCGGCAAATATTGAGGATGCGTTTAAAGCACTCTGTACAGAACTCAATGCGCAAGGCAGTATTAACGTCGTCAATTACTCACAGCATGATGAACAGGATGGAGTTAAGTAATGAACCCACTGAAAGCCGGTGATATCGCACCGAAATTTAGCTTGCCGGATCAAGACGGAGAACAAGTAAATTTAACCGACTTCCAGGGACAGCGTGTTCTGGTTTATTTCTACCCGAAAGCCATGACGCCCGGCTGTACCGTACAGGCCTGTGGCTTGCGCGATAACATGGATCAGTTAAAAAAAGCCGGTGTTGAGGTGCTGGGAATAAGCACCGATAAACCAGAAAAGCTTTCCCGATTTGCGGAGAAAGAAGTGCTTAACTTCACGCTCCTGTCTGATGAAGATCATCAGGTTTGCGAGCAGTTTGGCGTCTGGGGTGAAAAGTCATTTATGGGTAAGACCTACGATGGCATCCACCGCATCAGCTTTCTGATTGATGCCGAAGGCAAAATTGAACATGTGTTTGATGATTTCAAAACCAGCAATCACCACGATATCGTGCTGAACTGGGTTCTGGAAAACGCCTAAGATACGTTTTGCTGAATAATGCCTGATGGCGACGCGAGCACGTCTTATCAGGCCTACATCTGTACAAATCTGTAGGCCGAATAAGGTGTTTACGCTGCCATCCGGCATAAAAATCGTTTATTCAAACGTTCCTTTTACGCACGCTTTCTTCTCTTTCACCCTGGCTTTCCCCTTCGCCCACAGGTCATTCACGTCCGTTCAGCACCAGAATATCCGCATCACATCCCGCCGACGGCATTGCGCCGTCGGAACTGATGGATTAGCGATCGTCAACCGTCTGACCATCCGGCCAGGCATGCACCACGGCTTTGATGAGCGTCGCCAGCGGAATGGCAAAGAATACCCCCCAGAATCCCCACAGACCGCCGAAAATAACTACCGACAGAATAATCACCAATGGATGCAGGTTTACGGCTTCAGAGAAGAGTACGGGAACCAGCAGATTGCCGTCCAGCGCCTGGATTATCAGATACACGGCGAAACAGCTCCAGAACTCCGTTCCGAGTCCGAACTGAAACAACGCCACACCAACGACCGGAATAGTCACCACAAACGCGCCGATGTACGGGATGAGCACAGAGAACCCCACCAGCACAGCCAACAGCAGAGAGTAGTTAAGACCAAACATCAGGAAGCCCAGCCAGGTTGCAACACCGACCACCACCATCTCCAGGACTTTACCGCGGATATAGTTGGTGATTTGCTGGTTCATCTCTTTCCAGACCTGTCCTGCCAGTCCACGATTTCGCGGCAGCACCCGGCGCACAGCATTCAACATCTGGCTTTTATCCTTCACCAAAAAGAACACCATCAGTGGGACAAGCACCAGATACACCGCCAGCGTCAACAGCCCAACCAGAGAAGCCAGCGAATATTTCACCACTGAATCACCCATGGTGAGCATCCGGGAACGCATATTCTCGGCCATCGCATCAATGATGCCCGCATCCATAAGCGCCGGATAACGTCGCGGTAAGGTGGCGGCAAAGTCAGACAATTTGTTGAGCATGCCAGGCATATCGCGTATCAAATAGATGCCTTGCTGCCATGCGACAGGCATTACCACAAACGCCATCAGCAGCAAAATACCGACAAACACTACCAGCACAATTGACGTCGCCCAGCGCCGCGAACAACCGATATTTTCCAGCCGGGCGGTAGGCCATTCCAGCAGATAAGCCAGCACAATCGCGACCAGCAGCGGCGCTAACAGACCACTAAAGAAGAACAGGATGCCAAAACCGGCAACCAGAATTATCAGCAAGGCAATAGCCTCAGGGTCGCTAAAGCGGCGGCGATACCATTGCGTCAACATTTCGAGCATAAAACCTTCCCTGAACCTCAATAGCGGGATTGCGATCCCGAATTGTATCGAAATGTCACAAAAAAGACTTCGCTTTTTATGGCTGATTACGCAAAGTGAAAAGACATTTTTCCTGGGTGTTCATCGTCAGGTTTCGCAGTTACACTCGCTAAGCTTGCGGAGTGTGAACGATACTTCACGGCATTGGTCAAATGGCTATCTCAAAAAAGAATACAGGACAGAGGTTATGTTCAGGCAGTTGAAAAAAAACCTGGTTGCTACCCTCATTGCTGCACTGACCGTCGGTCAGGTCGCGCCCGCATTTGCTGACACTGCGGATACCCTACCTGATATGGGAACCTCAGCAGGGAGTACGCTTTCTATTGGTCAAGAAATGCAGATGGGCGATTATTACGTTCGCCAGCTGCGCGGTAGTGCGCCGTTAATTAACGATCCGCTGCTAACCCAATATATTAATGCTCTGGGGATGCGCCTGGTTTCGCATGCAGATTCCGTAAAAACGCCCTTCACTTTCTTTTTAATTAACAACGATGAAATAAACGCCTTCGCTTTTTTTGGCGGCAACGTTGTATTGCACTCAGCACTGTTCCGCTATTCCGATAACGAAAGCCAACTGGCATCGGTAATGGCGCACGAAATTTCTCACGTCACGCAGCGCCACCTGGCGCGAGCGATGGAAGATCAGAAACGTAGCGCCCCGCTGACATGGGTCGGTGCATTAGGCTCGATTTTATTAGCGATGGCCAGCCCGCAGGCAGGTATGGCGGCGCTAACCGGTACGCTGGCGGGTACTCGCCAGGGGATGATTAGCTTTACTCAACAGAACGAACAGGAAGCAGACCGCATCGGTATTCAGGTGCTGCAACGTTCAGGATTCGATCCCCAGGCCATGCCAACATTCCTGGAGAAACTGCTCGATCAGGCCCGTTACTCTACACGTCCCCCGGAAATTCTTCTGACTCACCCCCTGCCAGAAAGCCGTCTGGCAGATGCGCGTAACCGCGCCAACCAGATGCGCCCGGTAGTCGTGCAATCTTCAGAAGATTTTTATTTGGCCAAAGCGCGAACCCTGGGCATGTATAATTCAGGCCGCAACCAGTTAACCAGCGATCTACTGGATAACTGGTCGAAAGGCAACGTGCGCGAACAGCGCGCTGCGCAGTACGGTCGGGCGCTGCAAGCGATGGAAGCCAGTAAATACGACGAAGCACGTAAAACGCTTCAGCCGCTGCTCGCGGCAGATCCGAATAATGCATGGTACCTCGACCTGGCAACGGACATCGATCTCGGCCAGAAGAAAACCAGCGATGCCATTAATCGCCTGAAAAACGCTCGCGACCTGCGCGTGAATCCAGTATTGCAACTCAACCTGGCAAATGCGTATTTGCAGGGAGGACAAGCTAAAGAGGCTGCCACCATCCTGAATCGCTATACGTTTAACCATAAAGATGACACTAACGGCTGGGATCTGTTGGCGCAAACGGAAGCGAACCTGAATAACCGCGATCAGGAGCTGGCCGCACGTGCTGAAGGGTATGCGCTGGCAGGCCGTCTTGATCAGGCCATCTCGATGCTCAGCAACGCCAGTTCTCAGGTGAAACTCGGCAGCCAGCAGCAGGCCAGATACGATGCCCGTATCGACCAACTGCGCCAACTGCAAGAGCGCTTTAAACCGTACTCGAAAATGTAACTAGTGAATACTTGCCGGATAGTGGCGCTGTTGCGTCTTATCCGGCCTGCGGCAGGCACAATAGGTCGGCCGAATCGTCATGCAAGGAGAAGTCATGTCAGACGCGATTAAAATTTACCATAACCCACGCTGCTCAAAGAGCCGTGAAACGCTGGAGTTACTCAAGTCTAACGGTGTAGAGCCAGAAGTCGTGCTCTATCTGGAAACCCCGGCTGATGCAGCGACACTGCGTGAATTGCTGAAGATGCTGGGAATGTCCAGCGCTCGCGAACTGATGCGTCAGAAAGAAGATCTCTACAAATCGCTCAACCTGGCGGACAGCAGTTTGAGTGAAGATGCGCTGATTCAGGCGATGGTCGAAAACCCGAAGCTGATGGAGCGACCGATTGTGGTAGCGAAGGGTCAGGCACGGATTGGTCGCCCACCTGAGCAAGTGCTGGAAATCGTCGGTTAATCTTAAGACTGCCGCAGTTTTTCGGCTGCGGCACTTACAGCTTCAAAATTTCTTTTACGAAGGGAATCGTCAGCTTACGCTGAGCGGTGATCGAAGCATGGTCCAGTTGATCCAGCGTCATAAACAGCGTACGCATCTCCCGATCCAGACGCTTAAGCAGGAAACGTCCTACATCTTCAGGCAGTTCGAACCCACGTAATCTGGCACGTAATTGCAAAGCCTGTAGCTTGTCTTCATCGGAAAGCGGCTGAAGCTTGTAGATTTGCCCCCAGTCCAGACGTGAGGCAAGGTCCGGCAGCCCCAAATTCAGCTGTCTCGGCGGACGGTCGCCGGTGATCAACAGGCGGGTTTTCCCTGATTCCAGGATGCGGTTGTAGAGATCAAAGATCGCCATTTCCCAAAGAGAATCTCCGGCGACACACTCGATATTATCGATGCATACCAGTGACAGATGCTCCATTCCGTCAAGCACCTCGGGTACGAACCAGGTTCGTTTATCGAGCGGCACATACCCTACCGCATCACCGCGTGCAGACAGTTCTGCACATGCCGCATGCAGCAAGTGACTACGGCCTGCGCCTTCACGCGACCAAAGATAAATGTACCCGCTATGTTCCTGACGCAGCACGTTTTGCAGTGCAGCCAGTAAAGAGGAGTTATCCCCCGGCCAGAAACTTGCGAAGGTTTCATCGTCAGGAAGATAAAGTGGCAGAGAGAGCTGTGCCGGTGTGTTCAGAGATACCTCAACCCAGGATTTCATAAAATCGAGATGAGTTTAACACAGAAATACGTCGTGATAGAACCGGGCAGCAGCGCTGCCCGGTCAGAGACTTACTGTTGCGGGCTATCCGCATCTTTAGCATCAAGAACCACTTCTTCCGGACGCAGCAGACTGATGACTTTGAAAATCAGGCTCAGGCAAACGCCGACGATGGTCGCCAGCGCCATACCTTTCAGTTCCGCAGCACCAATGTGAACCTTCGCGCCACTTACGCCGATGATCAAAATAACAGACGTCAGAATCAGGTTTTGCGCCTTGTTATAATCGACTTTTGATTCGATCAACACGCGAATACCGGAAGCGCCGATGACGCCGTACAGCAACAACGATACGCCCCCCATTACCGGCAGCGGGATAATCTGGATCGCAGCTGCCAGTTTACCTACACAGGAGAGCAGAATCGCAAAAATCGCCGCTCCGCCGATAACCCAGGTACTGTATACGCGAGTAATCGCCATAACACCGATGTTTTCACCGTAGGTGGTGTTAGGCGTCGAACCAAAGAAGCCGGAGATCACCGTCGACAGGCCGTTGGCGAACATCGAACGGTGCAGGCCAGGATCGCGAATCAAATCTTTCTTCACGATATTGGCCGTTACGACCAGGTGGCCTACGTGTTCGGCGATAACGACTAATGCCGCAGGCAGGATAGTCAGAATAGCAACCCACTCAAAGCGCGGTGTGTAGAACGTCGGCAGAGCAAACCAGTGAGCTTGCGCAATGGGTGTGGTGTCCACAACGCCCATCACAAAGGAAAGCGCGTAACCGGCCAGTACACCAATCAAAATCGGGATAATCGCCATAAAACCGCGGAACAGCACAGAGCCAAATACCGTTACGGCCAGCGTCACCATTGAGATGATGATGGTTTTCGAGTCTGGTAATTGCCCTTCAGCAGGCAACAATCCCGCCATGCCCGCAGCAACACCCGCCAGCTCCAGCCCGATGACGGCAACGATTGCGCCCATCGCGGCAGGCGGGAACATAACATCCAGCCAGCCAGTACCGGCTTTCTTCACAATGAAAGAAACCAGGCAGAACAGAACGCCGCACATAATAAAACCGCCCAGCGCCACTTCATATCCTAACGGTAGCAGCAACAGTACCGGGGAGATAAACGCAAAGCTCGAACCCAGATAGGCTGGAATTTTACCTTTGCAAATGAAGAGATACAGCAACGTACCAATGCCGTTAAACAGCAGGACGGTAGCCGGGTTGATATGAAACAGGACTGGCACCAGAACCGTTGCACCAAACATGGCGAACAGGTGCTGCAAACTAAGCGGGATTGTCTGTAAAAGCGGCGGTCTTTCGCTCACCCCGATAGCACGGCGCGTCATAGTGTTTTCCTCTGAGTATTGTGTGTTAGTAGCGATTGGGTTGTTTTATTCAAAAAAAAGCCGACTCTTAAAGTCGGCTTCTTTTTATTTATTCATTTACTTGGTACCAAAAATCTTATCGCCGGCATCGCCGAGTCCCGGAATAATGTATCCATGCTCGTTCAGCCCCTGATCGATAGATGCGGTGTACAGCTCAACATCCGGGTGTGCTTTTTCCAGTGCCGCGATACCTTCTGGTGCCGCAACCAGGACCAGTACTTTAATGCTGGTGCAGCCTGCATTCTTCAGCAGGTCGATGGTCGCGATAACGGAACCACCGGTTGCCAGCATCGGGTCAACGATCAGCGCCATGCGCTCATCAATATTAGATACCAGCTTCTGGAAGTATGGAACCGGCTCCAGGGTTTCTTCGTTACGGTACATACCCACAACGCTGATACGCGCGCTCGGAACGTTCTCCAGTACGCCTTCCATCATACCCAGGCCCGCACGCAGGATGGGTACAACGGTGATTTTTTTACCTTTGATTTGGTCTACTTCAACCGGGCCGTTCCAACCTTCAATGGTCACCTTTTCGGTTTCCAGACCTGCAGTTGCTTCATAAGTCAGCAGACTGCCAACTTCCGAGGCGAGTTCACGAAAGCGTTTAGTGCTGATGTCGTTTTCACGCATCAGTCCCAGCTTGTGTTTGACGAGTGGGTGTTTGACTTCCACGATCTTCATACTCTTCTCCTTTCCTCAGACGAGTGGCAACCACAAAAAAAATCGCCGGATTATACCGCTTTTCGTCTCTGGCGCAACACTGGATACGCTTGATATGGATCAACCAAAGTCATTTACGTCTGGAAGATGAGTATAAAACAAGCCCCGTAATATGGGCGGGGCTTAATATCAATACACTGAATTTTATAGAGATTCAGCGTTACTCCGGATAACATTTTGATACCATGAAAAAGATTTCTTAGGAGACCGTGCTAATGTCCCACTGCCGTCATTATTTTTGTCGACATAAATAAATCCATAGCGTTTTTTCATTTCGCCGGTTCCCGCTGACACTAAATCAATGCAGCCCCACGGTGTGTAGCCCATCAGATCCACGCCATCTTCCACCACTGCTTTTTTCATCTCACGAATATGGGCTGCCAGGTAGTCAATGCGGTACTGATCGTTCACCGTGCCGTCACTTTCCTGTACATCAATCGCGCCAAACCCGTTTTCAACAATAAACAGCGGGAGCTGATAATGATCCCAGAACCAGTTCAGCGAATAGCGCAGACCAACCGGATCAATCTGCCAGCCCCAGTCTGATTTCTGCACATACGGATTGGGCACCAGACTTTTCGATTCGTCGTAATCCAACTGCGGGTTATCTGCCGTTGCCTGAGTCGCGAAGGACATATAGTAGCTAAAACCGATATAGTCGACGCAGCCCTGAGCCAGTATTTGTCGGTCTTCTTCAGTAATATCGAGTTCGAAGCCGCGACGCGCAAAGTAGTTCAACAGATGCTGCGGATACTTGCCCCGTACGTGAACGTCGGTAAACCAGTATCGACGGTGCATCGCGTTCATCGCCATCATCATATCGTCTGGCGCACAGGTCAGTGGATAAACAGGACACATAGCGATCATGCACCCAACCTGCAATGCCGGGTTGATTTCACGTGCAACCTTTACTGCCAGCGCGCTCGCCACCAGTTCATAGTGTGCAGCCTGATACATGACCGGTTCGCGGTCTTCACCCGGCTGATACTTAAGGCCGGAGTTGGTAAACGGCGCGAAATCTTCATGGAAGTTAGCCTGGTTGTTGATTTCATTAAACGTCATCCAGTACTTCACTTTACGCTGGTAGCGCGTGAAAACCACCCCGGCAAAACGGACAAAGAAATCAATCAGTTTACGATTGCGCCATCCGCCATATTCCGTCACCAGGTGATAAGGCATCTCGAAATGCGACAGTGTAATCACCGGTTCAATCCCATACTTCAGGCATTCATCAAAGAGATCGTCGTAGAATTGCAATCCGGCTTCATTGGGCAGTGCTTCATCACCTTGCGGGAAAATACGCGTCCATGCAATGGAGGTACGAAAGCACGTAAAGCCCATTTCGGCAAACAGCTTAATATCATCTTGATAGCGATGATAAAAATCGATGGCCTCGTGGTTAGGGTAATTTTTGCCTGCAATCACGCCGTCGGTAATTTCACGCGCTACCCCATGGGCCCCAGCCGTCATCACATCGGCAACGCTAATCCCTTTACCGCCCTCCTGCCAGCCGCCTTCCAGTTGATGAGCAGCCACAGCGCCGCCCCACATAAAATCTGCTTTAAACCCAGGCATACGTTTCCCCTCTCGTGATTGCACTGTTCAAACACACCTGATGTGGTTCGCAACAGAAAACAGAAACCGGTTTCAGTACGATACTGTGCATTCAGCAGGCAGGTTTCAAGCACAAGACTGAACCCGGTTTCATTTTCGTGGCGCAGTTCAAACAAATGGATAAACGACTGGAAAATGCTGAAATACTCAGCAGATAAACGTCAATGCAAAGCAGGCTCGCAAACGTTTGCTTTCCCTGTTAGAATTGCGCCGAATTTAACTTTTACTGCAAGTAAACACGTGGGGAACCAGGCAGTGACCGATAAAACCTCTCTTAGCTACAAAGATGCCGGTGTTGATATTGACGCAGGTAATGCTCTGGTTGATCGAATCAAAGGCGTAGTAAAGAAAACTCGTCGCCCGGAAGTGATGGGTGGTCTGGGTGGCTTCGGTGCGCTGTGCGCATTGCCGCAAAAATATCGTGAACCTGTACTGGTTTCCGGCACTGATGGCGTAGGGACAAAACTGCGTCTGGCGATGGATCTGAAACGCCACGATACCATCGGCATTGATCTGGTGGCGATGTGTGTAAACGACCTCGTGGTTCAGGGCGCTGAACCGCTGTTTTTC
Source organism: Citrobacter sp. U14242 (assembly GCF_046555775.1). NCBI lineage: Bacteria > Pseudomonadati > Pseudomonadota > Gammaproteobacteria > Enterobacterales > Enterobacteriaceae > Citrobacter > Citrobacter sp. U14242. The sequence goes on along the minus strand of NZ_JBKGLW010000001.1, from coordinate 115,543 downwards.
CTCGACTACTATGCAACGGGTAAACTGGATGTGGACACCGCAGCCAGCGTAATCAACGGCATTGCCGAAGGTTGCCTACAGTCTGGTTGTGCATTGGTTGGTGGTGAAACGGCTGAAATGCCTGGGATGTATCACGGTGAAGATTATGACGTGGCAGGTTTCTGTGTCGGCGTCGTTGAAAAATCAGAGATTATCGACGGTTCAAAAGTGGCTGATGGCGATGTGCTGATTGCACTCGGCTCCAGTGGCCCACACTCCAATGGTTATTCCCTGGTGCGTAAGATCGTTGAAGTCAGCGGCTGCGACCCGGAAACAACCGAACTGGATGGTAAATCACTGGCCGATCACCTGCTGGCACCGACGCGCATTTATGTGAAATCCATTCTGGAACTGATCGAGAAGGTTGATGTGCACGCTATCGCGCACCTGACCGGCGGGGGTTTCTGGGAAAATATTCCGCGCGTACTGCCAGACAATACTCAGGCCGTCATCGACGAATCCTCATGGCAGTGGCCGGCCGTCTTCAACTGGCTGCAAACTGCGGGTAACGTTAGTCAGCACGAGATGTACCGCACCTTCAACTGTGGGGTCGGCATGGTCATTGCTCTGCCGGAATCCGAAGTAGAAAGTGCGCTCGCTCTGCTGAATGCAAAAGGTGAAAACGCCTGGAAAATCGGTATCATCAAAGCGTCTGATTCCGAACAGCGTGTGGTCATTGAATGAAAAACATTGTGGTGCTCATTTCCGGCAACGGAAGCAATTTGCAGGCAATAATCGATGCCTGCAAACAGAAAAAAATCAGTGGCACCATACGTGCAGTATTCAGCAACAAGGCCGATGCGTTCGGCCTTGTTCGTGCACGAGAGGAAAATATTCCGGCACATTCCCTGGAAGCAAGCCACTTTGCCAGCCGCGAAGCATTCGACCGCCAGCTAATACAAGAGATTGACGCCTGGGCGCCCGATGTCGTCGTGCTGGCCGGCTATATGCGCATCCTCAGCCCGGCGTTTGTCGCTCACTATTCTGAACGACTGCTGAATATCCATCCCTCTTTATTACCCAAGTATCCAGGCCTGCATACCCATCGTCAGGTGCTGGAAAATGGGGATGAAGAACACGGAACCTCAGTCCATTTCGTCACTGATGAACTGGACGGTGGACCGGTTATTCTTCAGGCCAAAGTTCCGGTATTTGAAGGCGACAGCGAAGATGATATTACTGCCCGGGTTCAGGCGCAGGAACATACCATTTACCCACTGGTGGTAAGCTGGTTTATTGATGGTCGCCTGAAGATGCGTGATAACGCTGCATGGCTGGATGGCATCCGCTTACCGCCAAAAGGCTATGCGGCCGACGAATAATAAAATTCAACCTGTAAGCCGAATGTCACCATCCGGCTTACAGGCATAACTACCTTTTCCGGTTAATACCACCGGTATTCATCTACGCTCCCCCTTTCTCTTTGCTATCAGACGGTTTATTGTCATATTTTTCTGGCACAGTTGGACATCTGAGAGCAATGCTCGCCATAATAAATCGGTAGTGTCCCGTGAATGAAACGGAGTAAAAGTGGTAATGGGTCAGGAAAAGCTATACATCGAGAAAGAACTCAGTTGGTTAGCGTTCAACGAACGTGTACTCCAGGAAGCTGCTGATAAATCAAACCCGTTGATCGAACGGATGCGTTTCTTAGGCATCTATTCCAATAACCTCGACGAGTTTTATAAGGTGCGTTTTGCCGAACTGAAGCGCCGGATCATTATTAGCGAAGAACAGGGTTCAAACTCTCACTCCCGCCATCTGTTAGGCAAAATCCAGGCCCGCGTATTAAAAGCCGATCAGGAATTTGACGGTCTTTACAACGAGTTGCTGCTGGAGATGGCGCGCAATCAGATTTTCTTAATCAACGAACGCCAGCTATCGGTCAATCAGCAAAGCTGGTTGCGTCATTACTTCAAGCAATATCTTCGCCAGCACATCACGCCGATCCTGATTAACCGCGAGACGGATTTAGTCCAGTTTTTGAAAGATGACTACACCTATCTGGCGGTAGAGATTATCCGTGGTGATACGATCCGCTACGCGCTGCTGGAAATCCCTTCCGATAAGGTTCCCCGTTTTGTGAATTTGCCGCCGGAGACCCCGCGCCGTCGCAAGCCGATGATCCTGTTGGACAACATTTTACGTTATTGCCTTGACGATATTTTCAAAGGGTTCTTTGATTACGATGCGCTGAATGCCTATTCGATGAAAATGACCCGCGACGCCGAGTACGATTTGGTGCATGAGATGGAATCGAGCCTGATGGAGCTCATGTCTTCCAGCCTGAAGCAACGTCTGACCGCGGAGCCTGTACGTTTTGTTTATCAGCGCGATATGCCCAATGCGCTGGTTGAAGTACTGCGTGAAAAGCTGACGATCTCTCGCTACGACTCCATTGTCCCCGGCGGGCGTTATCATAACTTCAAAGACTTTATTAATTTCCCCAACGTTGGCAAAGCTAACCTGGTGAACAAACCCTTGCCGCGTCTGCGCCATATCTGGTTCGATAACGAGAAGTTTCGCAACGGCTTTGATGCCGTACGTGAACGCGATGTGTTACTTTATTATCCGTATCACACCTTTGAACACGTTCTTGAACTGCTGCGCCAGGCCTCATTCGACCCGAGCGTGCTGGCGATAAAAATTAACATCTACCGTGTGGCAAAAGATTCGCGCATCATCGACTCGATGATCCATGCCGCGCATAACGGTAAAAAAGTAACCGTGGTGGTGGAACTGCAGGCGCGCTTCGATGAAGAGGCCAATATTCATTGGGCTAAACGCCTTACCGAAGCGGGGGTCCACGTCATCTTCTCCGCGCCAGGGCTGAAAATTCACGCCAAGCTGTTCCTGATTTCGCGTAAAGAAGGTGATGACGTCGTGCGCTATGCACATATCGGCACCGGGAACTTCAACGAAAAAACAGCGCGTCTGTATACCGACTACTCGTTGCTGACTGCCGATTCGCGCATTACCAACGAAGTCCGTCGGGTGTTTAACTTCATCGAAAACCCGTATCGCCCGGTAACGTTCGATTATCTGCTGGTTTCCCCGCAAAACTCACGGCGCCTGCTGTACAGCATGATTGACAAAGAGATCGCTAATGCACAGCAAGGGCTGCCTTCTGGCATTACCCTGAAGCTGAATAATCTGGTCGATAAAGGGCTGGTTGACCGCCTGTATGCGGCTTCAGGTTCAGGTGTCCCCGTTAATTTATTGATCCGCGGTATGTGCTCACTGATCCCGAATTTGGAAGGCATCAGTGATAATATTCGCGTTATCAGCATTGTTGACCGCTATCTCGAACACGACCGGGTCTATATCTTTGAGAACGGGGGCGATAAGCAGGTGTATCTCTCCTCTGCTGACTGGATGACAAGAAACATCGATTATCGTATCGAAGTTGCCACACCGCTTCTTGACCCGCGCCTTAAGCAGCGCGTGCTGGATATTATCGATATCCTGTTCAGCGACACGGTGAAAGCCCGCTTTATTGATAAAGAACTGAGTAATCGCTACGTACCGCGCGGAAACCGTCGTAAGGTTCAGTCACAATTAGCGATTTACGACTACATCAAATCACTCGAGCAACCTGACTAACTCTATGCCAATACACGACAAGTCTCCACGACCGCAGGAATTTGCTGCGGTCGACCTTGGTTCAAACAGTTTCCATATGGTCATTGCCCGCGTGGTCGATGGCGCAATGCAAATTATCGGGCGACTGAAACAACGCGTACATCTGGCGGACGGCCTTGGCGCGGACAACAAGCTAAGCGAAGAAGCGATGGAACGCGGCTTAAGCTGTCTGTCACTTTTCGCTGAACGTCTGCAGGGATTTCCTCCCTCCAGCGTCTGCATCGTGGGAACCCATACTTTGCGCCAGGCGCTAAATGCGACTGATTTTCTTAAGCGAGCAGAAAAGGTCATCCCCTACCCGATCGAAATAATTTCCGGTAACGAAGAAGCCCGACTGATTTTTATGGGCGTGGAACATACACAGCCAGAAAAGGGCCGTAAGCTGGTTATCGACATCGGTGGTGGTTCGACAGAGCTGGTGATCGGTGAAGATTTCGAGCCTAAACTGGTCGAAAGTCGCCGTATGGGTTGCGTCAGTTTTGCCCAGATGTACTTTCCGGGTGGTGCGATCAGCCGGGAAAACTTCCAGCGCGCCCGTATGGCGGCAGCGCAAAAGCTGGAAACGCTCACCTGGCAATTTCGAATTCAGGGCTGGAATGTAGCACTGGGAGCTTCAGGCACCATCAAAGCAGCGCATGAAGTGCTGCTGGAAATGGGTGAGAAAGATGGTTTTATCACCCCTGAACGTCTGGACAAGCTGACAACTGAAGTCCTGAAGCATGCTTCCTTTGAGGCACTCAGCATGCCGGGGCTGTCAGAAGAACGAAAGGCGGTTTTTGTTCCCGGTCTGGCAATACTGTGCGGCGTTTTTGATGCCCTCGCTATTCGTGAACTCCGACTTTCCGATGGCGCGTTGCGTGAAGGCGTACTGTATGAAATGGAAGGCCGTTTTCGCCACCAGGATGTTCGTAGCCGTACCGCCAGTAGTCTGGCAAACCAGTACAATATCGACAGCGAACAAGCCCGACGCGTACTGGAAACTACCATGCAGATGTACGATCAGTGGCATGCGCAGCAACCTAAACTGGCAAACCCGCAACTGGAAGCATTGCTCCGGTGGGCGGCTATGCTGCATGAAGTCGGGCTGAACATCAACCACAGCGGACTGCATCGCCACTCGGCTTATATTCTGCAAAACAGCGACCTGCCAGGTTTCAACCAGGAGCAACAGCTGATGATGGCGACCCTGGTTCGCTATCATCGTAAAGCGGTTAAGCTGGATGATTTGCCCCGCTTTACGTTGTTCAAGAAAAAGCAGTTCCTGCCGCTAATTCAGCTGTTGCGACTTGGGGTATTGCTCAACAACCAGCGCCAGGCAACCACTACACCGCCGACGCTCACGTTGATTACCGACGATAACCACTGGACGCTACGCTTCCCGCACGACTGGTTTAGCCAGAACGCGCTGGTGCTGCTCGATCTGGAAAAAGAACAGCAATACTGGGAGGCTGTCACAGGCTGGCGCCTTAAAATTGAGGAAGAAAACTCACCCGATATCGCTGCGTGAGTGATCGGCAGGTGCCAGCGTGGCTGGCACCTGTTCTTCCAGAGTTTGATGCAGCGGCCGCGGCTCACCGATCAGATAGCCTTGCAAATAATCAATCCCCAGAGAAATCACCGCACTACGTATTTCTTCGCTTTCGACATACTCCGCCACCACCAACATTTTTTTCATCCGCGCCAGGTGACAAATCGAGGCCACGATTTGGTAGTCGAGACTATTTGAGACAATGTTACGGATAAAGCTTCCGTCAATCTTCAGGATGTCAGCGCTCACATTTTTCAACCGTGCATAGCTGGCATAGCCGGTACCAAAATCATCGATCGCGATCTGACAGCCCAGTACTTGCAGTTGCAGCAATGTTGCCTGGGCCTGCTCCGCATTGGTTAACGCATTGCTCTCTGTAACCTCAAAGATCAATTGCCATGCTTCAACCTGATATTTCACCAACAACTGACTGATTTCTTGAGGAAACCTGGCTCGACATACAGACGTGGGCGATAAATTGATCGCAAAACGATGAGCGGGCATTTTCTCCCGACTCTGCGCCATAAATTTCAGCGTATTTTCAATGACCCACAGATCAATGCTGGATGACAACCCAAACTCATGGGCTACCGGTAAGAAATTATCAGGCGCAATCGTTTCACCTTCATCGCCCTGAAGACGCAGCAGGATTTCATGATAAACATCGCCCCGCACGCCAAAAATCGGCTGTGCCATCAGGAAGAAGCGATCATGCTCCAGCGCCTGCTGTAAACGGTTCATCATCGCCACTTTATCTTTCAGATCCCGCTGCAGGTGCATTACGCCACGTCGCTGCAAACTCTCCGGCATATTGGTTGCCAGCGAGAGCTCGGCGATGGTGCTTAACTCCCCCAGTAACAGATAGATGTGGTTAACAGGTGAGCGAACATAGCAAAAACTGATCCCAACCTGCGGTTGTAGGGACAGACCATCCCAGACAAAACGAAACTGCCTGATATGTTTGTCCAGCGCTTCAATACGCTGCTGATGCGACTCAGTATTAAAACGCAGAATTAAATCATTACCGGATAGTTGAAAAACATATTCGTCTTGTTCCAGCAACGGCGCTATCCAATGAGAAAGTTTTTGCTTGTACTGGATACGCAGCATAATACCGTAGTTTTTCACCAACAGTTCCATGCCCGGTATACGCAGAAAACAGAGCACTGACCATGGCGCTTTTTTCAGCGTTAGGTTCAATGCCCGCAGGTTTGGCAAATGCACCATCGGATCAAAATATGCCAGACGATGTGTGCGTCGGGTGACAAATCGCTGACGCGTTGCCAGCACGGCAATGTAATTTACGATGAAAGAAAAAACGAGGTAACTCGAAGAAGTAATTGCAAGTTGTATATCGTAACCCGAATACCAGGGCATATAGCGCTGATAATAATGAATGGCAGTTATCAACACGACTGTCCATATCATTGAAATAAATCTATAACCGTAACGCATTGCGCCCCATAACATGAGGGGCAGTAACAGAGACAAGGTATAATTTGTGCTGAATATCGAACTCTGTTCATTTAACGGCATACACAGCAAAGCCATCAATAAAGTCAATATTATCAACCAGACAGCAAATTCTGTTCGCGTGACTTTAGTGTCAAACTGCTGCTTTAATTGTGAAAAATAGCCCCGTATATGCAACGGGTTTCGAATGGTTCGGATTATAAAATAGCACAGAGGAATACCCACAAGGTTTCCTACCAGCATAGCCTGGTAGTTGATCAACGTTCCTGTATTAAAGGGCATAACGCCCACCATACCTGATTTGCTCTCGTATACGCCAACAAACGCAGCGAACTGGAAAAGGATCAGGAATAGCGTTGCCGGACAGAAAACCTGCCAAAACATTCGCTGAAACATCAGATGGGAGTCGCCATGAGCCACGTTGTTTCGCCGGGGAGCAAAAACTTTATATCCGCCCCAACTAAGCACCATTGTAACTATAAAGTGCGTAATAATTGACAGCGTTTCAAATAACCCAACCTGCGGATATTTGTACCAACCGATAGCAATGATTATTCCTGGCAGTGCCGCCCAACTAAAAAACAACATCAGGCTAATCGTCAGCGCTAAAGGCATGTAGAAAAGGATGACAGTACCGGTACTAATATGCGCGTAGGTATTGGCAGTGCTTAATAACGGCAACAGTAAAGATGGTAAGATGAGGGGCAGCGCCCACCATTTATCTCTAATACTTATATAGTTTTTATTGAGTTTCATAGATGCTCAGTAGAATCCCTCACGTCATGCAGGGGTATTTTCTGTGAAGGACATTAAGACAGGCATCCCACCTGACTTTAAAACGATGATGTAATACACATCACAATGACTCATTGATTTTAGTTACGGATAACCGATGAGGTTTGATATATGTCAAAAAAAACATCCACCATTAATCAATTATTACTTTTTTCTTTATTTATGATCGTTTATTCATTATTAATGCAAATAATAAAATTATCTTTCATAACATAAGAAGATAAAACAACTGATGCAGTTTTACATAATGATGAATTGACCATTCCCTCTTAGTGTGCCTTAATGTAAGCATCGCCCATCGTTGGGCACACTTAAAGGAACCCTTTGTGAGCCAGGTTACCAGCCTACGAAAACGACACCGATTTAACAGTCGCATGATCCGGATCGTACTGCTTATCAGCTTTCTCTTCTTCTTTGGACGCTTCGTCTACTCTGCTATCGGTGCGTGGCACCACCACCAGGACAAGAAAGAATCCCAGCAGACCACCCTGCCGCAACAGACTTCCCCTGCACAAACTGACCAACGCTGATCGCTCGTATCTGTGATATCCCAGTCTTAAGATTCCTTACCGGATGGCTAATCACCTGACTTTTAACCATCCGGTAAGGGATTTGAGTCCCTTCATCACACTATTTTTATAACCCAGCATATTGCCCCTGGCAAATCATGTTTTTTGGACATAAAAAAACGAACAAAGCACAGATAACCGCTAATAAATACCATTAATTAATATAAATAGTCCGTGCATTTATATTTAATATGTTATTTAAAACTTATATGAGCCTTTTACCGTTTTATATTCAGCAGGGTCTTATATTTTTTCTAATGTTCATTCTGCCCGGAGCCCCCCTGCTGCTGGCCGGATACAGCTACCTCATTACGGCCGTGGGTAAAGAGGCACAGTAGTCGCTGTTAGAACCCGGCCATCTCATCTGGAGAGCGACAAACCTGAAAATGTTTAAGTAAACGGCGCAGAGAATTTCTCTGCGCCAGTATTCTGAATACTGAGCCAGATAAGTTATTAACAATCCTATCAACCCCTGACATTGCCTTTAAACTAAATGGATTAGCTGATACTCCAGTCCTCCAGACGTAATCCATTAATACGTTCGAACTCACGAGTATTGTTCGTCACCAGAATTAAACCGAGTGCGCGGGCGTGGGCCGCAATCATGCTGTCATACGGGCCAACGGGTGTACCTGCTCTTGCCAGTTCTGCCCGGATTTGCCCTGTCTGTACCGCCGCGTCGATACCATAATTCAGCACCTCCAGCCGGGCGATAAATCCTTCAACCACGCGCAGGTTTTTCTCCGGGCTGGCGGACTTTTCCGCGCCGTAAATCAGTTCCATCAGCGTGACTGAACTGATACACATCCGCCCATAATGCTGATTAAATGCCTCACGGACTGCCTGAGGTTTATTTTTGATCGTATAGATACAGATATTGGTATCCAGCATGAATTTGAGCATCAGAACCCTTCCCTGTCCTGGTCACCGGGCTGCTCACGGGCGGCCATAAAGTCAGACGTCACGCTCTCACCATCAAACCAGCTGTCCCAGCTTTCGCCTGCGGGAGTAATAATGCGCGTTCGCCCTACCGCAACGATATCCACGTGTTTGACATCCTCCGGTAAAGCCACCGCTTTTGGCAGTCGCACCGCCTGGCTACGGTTGCTTTTGAATACGGTTGTCTTTTCCATTCTCGCCTCCGGCGGTGAAGTTTTGTACATATTGTCAGCATAAGGTAATTATGGGATATGTCAACGGGATATACACAAGAAGGAAATACCGTGGCAGTACTTCCACAGGTAGCGCTCTACCGACGCAGGCCTCGCGGCCAGCCTGCAACTGGCGCAGGTGATGTGCCTGCGTGGACAGGAAACGGTACAGTGCTGTCAGTCGCTGAAAACCTGGGATAAACAGCTGGAAAAAGGGGATGAACGTCTGTCAGTGATCTTCGGCACCAAAGGTGAGCGACCGCGCATGACGCAGGTGATTGACAGGGAAGCGCTTCGCCTGGCGGTGAAAGAGGCGCTGAATATTGCCGGGGAGCGTGACGGGCATCTGATTGACAAGCCGGATCTGAAATCCGCGATGGACTACTGGCACAACCATCTTCGCGATGCCGGGCTGACGGGAGAATACTCCCCTCACTCCCTACGCTATGCCAGGGCACAGGACGCGATCCGCTATTATGAGGAGCAGGGGTTAAGCCACAAAGAGGCACTGGCGGTGTCTTCAACGGATCTGGGGCATGGGGATGGATGAGGGAAGTATATTGAGCAAGTTTATGGCAAAATTAATTAGCCTGATATCCATCATAAAAGCAATATAAATAACAACATAACTTCTCGTAGCAATCACTCTAAATGCTAGTATTTTCTCTTTGTGCAATACCAGATAATTGCAGATATTGCAAAACTAAAGCAACAGAGATTCCAAAAGAAATAAAAGGTGCTATAACTTTATTCATTCCATTTACCATCAAATTGAAAATAAACGCACAGGCATAAAAACCGTTCATCAGCCTATCTGGAATGCCGTACATCTGCTTACGCGTTGCATTAGTTGAAAACAAATCCTCTAAAAACTGTTCGCGATTCTCTTCGGGAATTTTGTCGAGAATTTCCCCCATAAAAATATCATGGCCATCCATAATTTAATTCATTTTATTTTAAATGATGAATACATTGCAGTTAAAACACACGGTAATTATCGCTATTTTCATTCATGAAATATATAAATAAATATTTAAAAAAGCGCTTGCTACCGCTGTCATCTGAGATGGCTAATCGTTAGCAGGAGCACTTTTTGAAAGTCATGCTATGTAATATACGCCATGATATCTCCTGAATATAGTTCTTTACATGTACAAAAAAGAGGAAAAGCACAATGCACATGAATAAAATCACAGGTAACGTATTTAGTACTATAAACCGACTAGAATCAAACGTATTTAGTACTATAAACCGACTAGAATCATTTGCTAGCGAAAAGAAACATTCTCTTGGTGAACGCATTCATAATATCGCAAATCGGGCACATATAAAGCATGAGATAAAACTAGAGATTAAGTCCACTTTAAAGGACATAAAAGGATTCAAAAAATTTAATGAACAACAACCCACAACAAAGCTAACCGTATTTATTAACACAGCGGATTTAAATATTCTCAATAATAGAATAGAAGCTATAAATGATAAAATCATCAGTTTTAATGGTGACAATCCTAATAAAAATGCACCTATGAAAAAAGAACTTAGTCGTATCAACAGTTACTATTCCGATCTAAAAACAGAACACAGGAGTAGACAGCAAGTTATAATCGGCATACAAATCAAAGAAATACAAAATTTTCTTGAGCAGAAACCTGAGCCGGGAATGGACTCAAATATGCACAAGTTGTGTTCAAAAATATGTACGTCAATTAATAATAAAGAAGATTGCGACAGTTTTCTCCGTAGCGATAGCAAAAATATTGAGATGACTGTATCAAGACTTAAAGTGGATTTACAAAAGCCAGAGTTAACACACTCTGATATCAACACTGTAGGACTATATACCTTATATTTTATGAGAGAACATGGGCCTAAAATTCCCCCTGAGAAATTTCTCGCCATAATGACTAATGATAATAAGGCCAACCGAGATAAGGTTCTGGACAAAGTGATCAGCGACTGGAAAGATACTCTTAGCCCTGAAAATAAAGCCGCATTTCAGGAAATCAGCGACATGTTCAGACATGTAATGACTATAGACAACAATTGTCCAGCTGGTGCTGATACCTACGCCTTTCAGCCAGGGAATTACCTGCAAACTACACCTAATGCATGGGGTTTATATTCGCAGCAGGGAAATGAGGGGCTACGGGGCAATGCTGGTGACGATTATAGAAAAGACCAGCAAGCTTTGGGTTTAGCATTTATAAATCATTTCTCGCCTGTATCTACTAACGTAAACGCACCAGCAGAGTCAGCACAAACACAGGCAGAACCCGCCCAAACACCAGCACAACCTTCATCACAACCTTCACAACCTTCACAACCTTCACAACCTTCACAACAAACGGCAGACAAGGCGTTGCAAGGAGATGATCTCTGGCAAACAGAAGACTAAATATCACGTAACAAGCGTTCAAAGCATATCTCGGGCCACATCGTGGCCCTTTTTATATTCTACACAATCTCATACGCGGACATATTGTACGGGTAATACAGCCAACCAGCATGCTTTGAAGCACGCAAGCCGCACACCCTTCGTGAGATGTAGGCAACGCGCGCGACATTATGTTGGTAGCGGGCTGTTTATGCTATGAGCAAAGGGAAAGCATTGAATTACAGGCCAGGTTAAGACCAGCCGTATAATTCTTATGCATAAATAAAAACCCCCTGTAAAAACAGAGGGTTGATTGCAGTTTTACCTGTTCATGAAAACTCAGGAAGGGTTATCGGCTTATTCCCACTCAATGGTTGCTGGCGGCTTACCGCTGATGTCATACACCACGCGGGAGATACCGTTCACTTCATTGATGATGCGGTTAGACACACGGCCCAGGAAGTCATACGGCAGGTGCGCCCAGTGCGCGGTCATAAAGTCGATGGTTTCAACCGCACGCAGGGAAACCACCCAGTCGTACTTACGGCCATCACCCATTACGCCAACGGAACGAACCGGCAGGAACACGGTGAATGCCTGGCTCACTTTGTTGTACAGGTCAGCTTTGTGCAGCTCTTCAATGAAGATAGCGTCCGCACGACGCAGCAGGTCGCAGTACTCTTTCTTCACTTCGCCCAGCACACGTACGCCCAGACCGGGTCCCGGGAACGGGTGACGGTACAGCATGTCGTATGGCAGACCCAGTTCCAGACCAATTTTACGCACTTCGTCTTTGAACAGCTCACGCAGCGGTTCAACAAGCCCCATCTTCATCTCTTTCGGCAGGCCGCCGACGTTGTGGTGAGATTTGATGACGTGGGCTTTACCGGTTGCCGAAGCCGCAGATTCGATCACGTCCGGGTAGATAGTGCCCTGCGCCAGCCATTTAACGTCTTCCAGTTTCAGTGCTTCTTCATCGAACACTTCAACGAACACACGACCGATGATTTTACGCTTGGCTTCCGGATCGTTCTCGCCTTTCAGCGCATCCAGGAAACGCTGCTCGCCTTCGACATGAACAATGTTCAGACCGAAATGGTCACCGAACATATCCATCACTTGCTGGGCTTCGTTCAGACGCAGCAGACCGTTATCCACGAAGACGCAGGTCAGGTTTTTGCCAATGGCGCGGTGCAGCAGCATGGCGGTAACGGAGGAGTCAACGCCACCGGACAGACCGAGGATCACTTTGTCATTACCAACCTGCTCACGAATACGTGCCACGGCGTCGTCGATGATTTTTTCCGGCGTCCACAGCGCTTCACACTGGCAGATGTCACGCACAAAGCGCTCCAGCATACGCATACCCTGACGGGTATGGGTCACTTCCGGATGGAACTGTACACCGTAGAAGCGTTTTTCTTCATGCGCCATGATGGCGAACGGGCAACTGTCGGTGCTGGCAACGGTAACAAAACCTTCCGGGATAGCAGTCACTTTATCGCCGTGGCTCATCCATACGTCCAGCAGAGGTTTGCCTTCTGCAGTCAGGGAGTCTTCGATACCACGGATCAGCGCGCTATCGGTCTGGACCTCAACCTGTGCATAACCGAACTCACGCTCGTTAGAACCTTCAACATGTCCACCCAGTTGCATTGCCATGGTCTGCATGCCATAGCACACGCCAAAGACCGGCACGCCAGCATTGAACACGTACTCTGGTGCACGTGGGCTGTTTGCTTCGGTGGTACTTTCCGGACCACCGGAAAGAATAATACCGCTTGGGTTGAATTCGCGAATTTGTGCTTCCGTAACATCCCATGCCCACAGCTCACAGTAGACGCCCAGTTCACGTACGCGACGTGCAACCAGCTGAGTGTACTGCGATCCGAAATCGAGGATGAGAATGCGATGTTTATGAATATTGTCTGTCATTGACGCTAATTCCGAGGCAAGTGAAACAAATTCGCCCGGCATAGAGCCGGGCGCGGAAACTTATCAGGAGCCCATGCGGTAGTTAGGGGACTCTTTGGTGATGGTCACATCGTGAACGTGACTTTCCTGAATACCCGCACCACTGATACGGACAAATTCAGCCTGAGTACGCAGCGCGTCGATAGTACCACAGCCGGTCAGACCCATACAGGAGCGCAGGCCGCCCATCTGCTGGTGAATGATCTCTTTCAGGCGACCTTTATACGCCACACGGCCTTCGATACCTTCCGGAACCAGTTTGTCAGCAGCGTTATCGCTCTGGAAATAACGGTCAGAAGAACCTTTGGACATCGCACCCAGGGACCCCATACCACGGTAAGACTTGTAAGAACGCCCCTGGTACAGTTCGATTTCTCCCGGAGACTCTTCGGTACCTGCCAGCATAGAACCCACCATGACAGCAGCAGCACCTGCAGCAATCGCTTTAGCAATGTCGCCAGAGAAACGAATACCGCCGTCGGCGATAACCGGAATGCCTGTCCCTTCCAGTGCTGCAACCGCATCAGAAACGGCGGTAATCTGCGGAACGCCCACACCGGTAACGATACGGGTAGTACAGATGGAGCCAGGACCGATACCGACTTTAACTGCGCTACAGCCTGCTTCAGCCAGAGCGCGCGCACCGGCACCCGTCGCAACGTTGCCGCCGATGATCTGCAGATCCGGGTATTTTGCACGTGTTTCGCGGATACGCTGCAGAACACCTTCAGAGTGGCCATGAGAGGAGTCGATCAGCAGAACGTCAACACCGGCGGCAACCAGCGCATCAACACGCTCTTCATTTCCTGCGCCGGCACCAACCGCAGCACCCACGCGCAGACGACCATGCTCATCTTTACAGGCGTTAGGTTTACGTTCTGCTTTCTGGAAATCTTTTACGGTGATCATGCCGAGAAGATGGAAGCTGTCATCAACGACCAGCGCTTTCTCAACACGTTTTTCGTGCATTTTTGCAAACACAACATCACGCGCTTCACCTTCACGTACAGTGACCAGACGCTCTTTCGGCGTCATGTAAACGCTAACCGGCTGGCTGAGGTCGGTAACAAAGCGTACGTCACGACCAGTGATGATACCGACCAGTTCGTTGTCTTCCGTTACAACCGGGTAGCCTGCAAAGCCATTACGCTCGGTCAGTTCTTTCACTTCACGCAGCGTGGTGGTTGGCAGTACGGTCTGAGGGTCAGTCACCACGCCAGATTCGTGTTTTTTCACACGTTTAACTTCTTCGGCCTGGCGCTCGATGGACATGTTTTTGTGGATAAAACCGATGCCGCCTTCCTGAGCCAGGGCAATTGCCAGGCGTGCTTCCGTCACGGTGTCCATTGCCGCAGAGAGCATAGGAATGTTCAGGCGAATGGTTTTCGTCAACTGCGTGCTGAGGTCAGCTGTATTCGGCAGAACGGTAGAATGAGCGGGAACGAGGAGGACGTCGTCAAACGTCAGGGCTTCTTTAGCGATACGTAGCATGGGCAATATCTCACCTGGGAGGTTATTAAATATTGCCGCGGCATTATACAGAGCGTAACCGATTGCATCCACACTTTTTTGCAAAAAAACCTTGCGCTCCTCTGTGAGCATGTTACTTTCGATTGAATAACCTGCTGATTTAGAATTTGATCCCGCTCACATGTTATCCTCTCAGACCACCTCAATTTTTACCGTAAGCCGCCTGAATCAGACGGTACGTCTGCTGCTTGAGCAGGAGATGGGACAAGTCTGGATCAGCGGTGAAATCTCGAATTTCACTCAGCCCTCGTCCGGACACTGGTACTTCACCTTAAAAGACGATACCGCTCAGGTACGCTGCGCGATGTTTCGCAACAGCAACCGTCGTGTGACGTTTCGTCCCCAGCACGGACAACAAGTGCTGGTGCGCGCCAATATTACGCTGTATGAACCGCGCGGTGACTACCAGATTATCGTTGAGAGCATGCAGCCTGCGGGTGAAGGTTTGCTGCAGCAGAAATACGAACAACTCAAAGCGAAGCTACAAGCTGAAGGATTGTTTGATCAGCAGTTCAAGAAATCACTGCCCTCACCGGCCCACTGCGTCGGGGTGATCACCTCAAAAACCGGCGCTGCGCTGCACGATATTCTCCACGTACTGAAGCGTCGTGACCCTTCCCTGCCCGTGATAATTTACCCAACCGCCGTGCAGGGTGATGATGCACCAGCCCAGATCGTACGTGCCATTGAACTGGCTAACGCACGTCAGGAGTGCGATGTTTTAATCGTCGGGCGTGGCGGCGGTTCACTGGAAGATTTGTGGAGCTTTAACGACGAACGCGTGGCGCGCGCGATTTTTGCCAGTGCAATTCCCGTGGTCAGCGCCGTCGGACATGAAACCGACGTGACCATCGCTGATTTTGTTGGCGACCTGCGCGCACCAACGCCGTCTGCGGCAGCCGAAATTGTCAGCCGCAATCAACAGGAGTTGTTACGTCAGATTCAGTCTGTACAGCAACGCCTGGGAATGGCGATGGATTACTATCTTGCCAACCGTACCCGTCGCTTTACTCAGATCCATCATCGCTTGCAACAACAGCACCCTCAGTTGCGTCTGGCACGCCAGCAGACCTCACTTGAGCGTCTGCGTCAGCGGATGAACTTCGCACTGGATAATCAACTAAAACGCTCGGCGTCACGTCAGTTGCGTATTACCCAACGATTGAACCAGCAAAACCCACAGCCTCGAATTTATCGTGGCCAGACGCGTATTCAGCAACTGGAACATCGTCTGGCACAGAACATTCGTACACGGCTGAGCGAGCAACGTGAACGCTTCGGTAATACGGTAACGCATCTGGAAGCTGTCAGCCCGTTAGCTACGCTGGCGCGCGGCTATAGTGTCACTACCGCGACGGACGGCAACGTGCTGAAGCAGACCAAACAAGTGAAGGCTGGTGATGTGCTCACGACCCGACTGTCAGATGGCTGGGTCGTGAGTGAAGTAAAAGGCATAACGGCGGCAAAGAAAACGCGTAAGAAAAAGCCGGATTAAACCGGCGCAAACGCCACGCGTTTCTTCGAAATCAGCCCATGGCCATTCTGACAGAAGTAATCCACCGCTCCGCAGGCTTTTAATACCTGGAGCGGTTGATGGCACTCCGGACAGCGCGCTTCTAACGGAATATCTTTATTACAGCGCTCACAGTGTGCCACACCGTTTTGTGGCTCCAGTTGAGCATGACAATCCGGGCAGTTAATCGACATGGTGACTCCTTACAGGGAATGCATTATTGCTTTGATATTAACATGATACACTTAATGTGGCCCACGCAACTGTTGCTGTAACGTTAGCAAGTACTCGACTTCGTCAAGCCTGCGTAGTGTCTTGCGTCCCACCTCCTGTGGGCTGCGTTCAAACAGGCTTTGCCCCCCCAGAATGTACTCTGCCAGACAGTGAGCATAAATCGTACCGGGAAGCCTCCAGCGACGCACAGCATCACCGTCAATCAATTCAAGCACATCCCCGGTGCCGCGCCGGTCATGGCTGATGATACGACCATCGCTCAGATACAGGCGCAGGCCTTTTTGTCCGCCAGTTGGACCCGCGTATTTATTCAGCCAGATATCCAGCGGTATACCGCTAATCTGTCCCTGTAAATGCGCCTCTCCTTCCGCCGTGATCAGGTCCCCCTGAGCGATATCTCGTCCCAGACGGTCTTTAGCGCGCTTCACCTGCAAAGTCATACTGTCATTGCCGCCCAGGTAACGTACCGTTTCACGCAACATTGCCAGCACGTGCGTACCAATGTCCAGAATCACGCCATCCGGATGGCGAAGCTCGCGCGTATCCGGCTCACCGGTGGCAAAGTTGAGCGCGATAGGTTCCCCGGCGGTGTTAAACCCGCTTGGCTCCTGCAAGAATCCTTCAATTTTAACAATGTCCGAAAAGTGGGAAACCAGTGCCGGTTGTGGGTTATCGCCCTGCCACTGCGCCCCGAGTTTCCCCAATGCCAGTTGCAGTGCGCCAGTACGCGCCATCCAATGGTCTAGCGCCAGTACGCGATCAGCGACACCGGGTTGAACCAGCAGCATTTTCAGTTTTTCAATTTGGGAAAGCGTGGCGACAATCGGTTTTTCGACCACGATTCGTGCGATGGGAGCGGCCAGCGCCTGTTCCAGCACCTCAAGATGGTGCAGGGATGCGGTGGTGATAAACAGGGTATCAAGCGGTTTTAAAAGAAGCTCAGCGAGCGATGCGCAGCGTGTCACGCCAGCCGGCTGTTTTGCGGGTTGCACATCAAATCCCACACAGCGGAGTGAATCACCGAACATGTGACGTAGTGCGGGCAGGTATGCCGTTTCAACCACTGCGCCAAGCCCCACAAACCCTAACAGCATACTCTTACCTCGTTGATTGAATTGCCGGAGCAGAATGCCCGCCCCGGCAATGTCGAGGTGTTATCAGGCGCTGGTAACCGGTTTAGTCTGCGCATTCTCCAGCATACGGCGTATCGGAACAATGAGGACTACCAGTACCGCAGCACAGATTATCAACGCGATGGAGCAACGCGCAAACAGATCCGGCAGCATATCCAGCTGATCGGCCTTCACGTGACCACCAATCAGGCCCGCCGCCAGGTTACCCAGCGCACTGGCACAGAACCACAGTCCCATCATCTGACCGCGCATTCTTTCCGGCGCCAGCAGCGTCATTGTCGCCAGGCCAATCGGACTCAGGCACAGTTCACCCAGTGTCAGCATCAGGATGCTGCCCACCAGCCAGAAAGGCGAAACGCCTGCACCGCCATTATTCAGCACGTTTTGTGCTGCCAGCATCATCAGGCCAAAACCCGCTGCGGCACACAGAATACCGATAACAAATTTAGTGATACTGCTCGGGCGAATGTTCATGCTGGCAAGCTTCGGCCACGCCCAGCTAAAGACCGGGGCCAGCAGGATGATAAACAGCGCGTTAATCGACTGGAACCAGACAGCCGGGATTTCAAAATCGCCGATCATACGGTTAGTGTAGTCGTTAGCGAACAGGTTAAACGACGTTGGCTTTTGCTCAAATGCCGACCAGAAGAAGGCGGCGGAAACCAGCAGAATAAAGCAGACCAACAATCTGGCGCGCTCTTTACGGTTCAGGCCAGCAAAGACAAACAGGTAGATGAAGTAGAGGGCCACGGATGCCGCAATCACATACACCAACACGCTGGCTACCGCGACCGGGTTAATCACAATCACACCTTGAGCTATCAGGGTAACAATGACAGCCACACCTACCGCCAGCGCCAACAACCACGTGCCTACGCCCTTTCTTTTAACTACCGGGCTGTTCCAGGTAGAGTCCAGCCCGACTTCGCTGTCGTAGCGTTTCATCGCCGGAACAGCAAACACGCGGAAGATAATCAACGCAACCAGCATCCCGATGCCACCAATACCAAAGCCCCAATGCCAGCCATGAGATTTAATCAGCCACCCGGAGATCAACGGCGCAATGAAGGAGCCCATATTGATACCCATGTAGAACAGCGAGAAACCGCCATCACGACGCGCATCGCCTTTTTTATACAGCGTCCCAACCATTACCGAAATACAGGTCTTGAACAGACCTGAGCCGAGCACGATAAACATCAGGCCGATAAAGAACAGGTTGTCACCCATGATGGCAGAGAGCGCAATCGATAGATGGCCGAGGGCAATCAGGATAGATCCATACCAGACCGCTCTTTGCTGACCAAGCCAGTTATCCGCCAGCCAGCCGCCCGGCAGTGCGGCAAGATACATGGTACCGGCAAAGATACCGACAATCGCCGACGCATTTTCACGCGCCAGCCCCATACCGCCGTCATAAACAGTAGCAGCCATAAACAGGATCAGTAACGGGCGAATGCCATAAAACGAAAAACGCTCCCACATCTCAGTGAAAAACAATGAGCCGAGCGGATAAGGATGACCGAAGAACGTTCGGCTTTCTTTTTGATTAACAGAGGATTGCATAATTCTCCCGAAAAATATGTCGTGTGCTTGTAAACACCGTGATGTACGCCGGCCAGTTACGTAGCTGGTCGATTTTTTACATACGGCGAAGAGTTATTTAACCATTTGATAACCTGACAGTAGTTTTGTCTAGTACCAACCCGGTGACTTTAAGATGAAAATTCGACAATTGTCTACTTTCTTAGATTTAAACTTGGTAAAAAGCGAATAGTCATTGACAGCAAACAGACAGGTACAGGCTAAAAAAGGGCGAAAAAAAAGCCCGCGATTTACGCGGGCCCCTATTGCCATCAGCAGGAGTTACTTGCTTTTTTTGATGTGCTTAATCAAACGCTTACGCTTACGCATCTGCGTTGGTGTCAGTGTATTACGTTTGTTCGCAAACGGGTTTTCCCCTTCTTTGAACTGAATACGAATTGGTGTACCCATTACTTCCAGTGATTTGCGGAAGTAGTTCATCAGATAGCGCTTGTATGAATCCGGCAGGTCTTTCACCTGGTTACCGTGAATCACCACAATAGGCGGGTTATAACCACCGGCGTGCGCATACTTAAGCTTCACACGGCGACCACGTACCAGCGGCGGCTGATGGTCTTCTACCGCCATGGTCATGATGCGGGTCAGCATCGCGGTGCTAACGCGGCGAGTTGAGCTGTCATACGCTTCGCGCACGGATTCGAACAGGTTACCTACACCGCTGCCGTGCAACGCGGAAATAAAGTGAACACGGGCAAAATCGATAAAGCCCAGGCGGAAGTCCAGCGTCTCTTTTACCTGTTCTTTCACTTCCTGCGTCAGGCCGTCCCATTTGTTGACGACGATAACAAGTGAGCGCCCACTATTGAGGATAAAGCCCAGCAGCGAGAGGTCCTGATCGGAGATCCCTTCGCGGGCGTCAATCACCAGCATCACCACGTTGGCATCTTCAATTGCCTGCAACGTTTTGATTACGGAGAACTTTTCTACCGCCTCGGTAATTTTACCGCGCTTACGTACACCTGCAGTATCAATCAGCACATATTCGCGCTCATCACGTTCCATCGGAATATAAATACTGTCGCGCGTGGTCCCCGGCATATCGTAAACCACCACGCGGTCTTCACCGAGAATACGGTTAGTCAGTGTGGACTTACCTACGTTCGGGCGCCCGACAATTGCCAGTTTGATGGGCAGATCCTGCGGATTGAAATCATCTTCAGGCTCTTCTTCGCCATTTTCTTCGGCTTCCAGTTTCGCCCAGTATTCCGCATCTTCATCGACTTCTTCCTGCGGCGCGACATCGTCCATCCACGGGAGCAGAACGTGCTCCAGCAGGCTAAGGACACCACGACCATGGGAAGCCGCGATGGGGTAAATTTCACCCAGCCCCAGTGAGTAAAAATCGACAACGGCCTGATCCGGATCGAGTCCGTCAGTTTTGTTGGCAACGAGGAAGGTTGGTTTCTGGCGCGCACGCAGATGCTTGGCAATGGCTTCATCTGCCGGCATCAGACCAGCACGCGCATCCACCATGAACAGCACAACGTCAGCTTCTTCGATAGCCAGCAACGACTGCTCAGCCATACGGGTTTCAACACCGTCTTCGGTGCCATCAATACCGCCAGTATCAATGCAGATAAACTCGCGGCCTTCAATTTCCGCACGACCGTACTTACGGTCACGAGTCAGACCCGGGAAATCCGCAACCAGCGCATCTCGGGTGCGAGTTAGACGGTTAAATAACGTGGATTTGCCAACGTTAGGGCGCCCGACAAGCGCGACCACAGGTACCATGTTTAAAGCCTCATTTAAAAAATCATCAGACAATGGACACTCTTTTTGCGCCATTGTTAAAAACAGTAAAACGGCCCCTGCACCAGGAGCCGTTTTTCAAAGCGAGCGGCCAGGACGATTAACGCGTAATGGAGTACAACGTACCGTCTTTCGCCTGGATCAGCAGTTTACCATCAGCAGAAACCGGCTCGGTCAGGAAACCTGAGCTGTCGACTTTCTGCTGAGCGACAAAGCGACCATCTTCAACGTTAATCCAGTGCAGGTAGCCTTCGCTATCACCTACGACCAGGTTGCCGTTATACAGAGCCGGAGACGTCAGCAGACGGTGCAGCAGATCGCTTTGCGTCCACAGCGTCACGCCACCATCGGTAGTCAGCGCCAGCACGCGGTCATTCTGATCAACCAGATAGATACGATTACCATCGACGATGAAATCATTCACCGAGCCGAGCTCACGTTTCCACATGATCTGACCACTGCGCAGATCCAGCGCCGTCAGGTTACCATTATAAGCCAGTGCGTAAACTACGCCATTGACGATAACCGGCGTGGTATCGACATCACTCAGACGGTCGATTTCGGTTGGGCCAGTCGCCTGAGAGATACGCTGCTGCCAAATCATCTGACCCTGCTGCATCAGTACGGCACTTACGCGACCATTATCGCCACCCACAATAGCTGCGCCAAAGGCGGTCGCCGGAGCGGATTCACCACGTAAGGAAAGTGATGGCATGTCGAGGTTCACGGTCCATTTGATAGCGCCGTCAGCTTCGTTCAATGCCTGCAACTGACCGTTACTGGTATGGATCAATACCACGCCATCGCTCACCACCGGGCGAGACAACGCTTCACCGGCAACTTTCGTTTGCCATGCGGTTGTACCGTCACTGGTGTTAAGTGCATAAACCTGTGCTTTTTCGCTGCCAATATAAACATGGCCGCCCGACACGGTTACACCGCCAGAAAGCTGAGCTGATGCACGGGAGAACCAACCGTCTTTCTCACCCAGATTAACAGACCAGACCTCTTTGCCGTCGTCTGCGTTCAGCGCTTTCACCACACCGGCGCGAGAGGCTGCATAGACCACGTTATCCGCCAGCGCAGGATGAAGGTTAGAGTAGAAATCACCAATACCGTTACCTACAGACGTGCTCCAGGCAGTAGACGGAGTAAACTGGTTTTCAACCACCGGTAACGGGGACATCTTAACGACATCTTCTTCGCCACTAAACAGTGAACAGCCGCTCAATAGGGTAACGGAAAGCAGCCCTGGCAGAAGTAATTTACGCAATTGCATCGGGTCCCTCTCAGATGGACAAATTATTGATTTTCATCTGCATCATTTCGCTCAGAGCAGGAGAGGCATCGCTTTTCACACCCGCTTCCCATGCGCTACGCGCACCTTGTTTGTCGCCTTTGCTAAGCAACGCTTCACCACGCAGATCGGCCACAATTGCCGCCCACCCTTCACCTTTAATGGTATCAAGTGTTTTTAGCGCGGTATCAGCCTGCTTAAGCTGAACCTGAACACGCGCAAGACGCAGATTAAGCACCGCGTTGAGATTCTCATCGCTGGTTGCGGCCAGGCCTTGTTGTAACTGGGCCGCGGCTTTCTCTAGTTCGTTTTGGTCAACAAACTGCTGTGCCAGTTCCATTGACGCTAACGCGCCATAGGTGTTTTTGTTTTCCGCTGCAAATTTCTCTGCGGCAGGAATGCTATCAGGCTTACCTGCGCTAACCGCAGTCACCGTATTTTGATATGCCAGAGAAGCAGAACGTGCGGACTCCGTCTGATGACTGGTCCAGTAACGCCAGCCGACCAGCGCGCCAACCCCTAAAATTACCCCAACAGCCAGCGCTTTGCCGTTTTCAGCAAAGAAGCGTTTTACCGCATCAACCTGGTCGTGTTCGTTCTCGTAAATTTCCACGCTGTCCTTCTCCTTAGCCCAGTAGAGTGCGCAAATGCGTGGCAACGCTATCCTGCGCTACTGCCGTTTGCTCACCAGAGCGCAAATCCTTCACTACAACGGTACCGTCAGCCACTTCGGACTCACCCAGTACCAGTGCAACGCGGGCGCCCCACTTATCGGCGCGAGCAAACTGTTTCTTAAAGTTGCCGCCACCGTGGTTAGTCATCAGTTTCACACCGGGAACTTCATCACGCAGACGTTCAGCAAGCCGCATCGCAGCCGACTGTGTATCCGCACCTGAAGCAACCAGGTATATATCGACAACAGGATCTGCGTTAAATTCCGGATTAACTGCCTGAACTAACAAAACAAGTCGTTCAAGACCCATAGCAAAGCCTACCGCTGGCGTAGCACGACCGCCAAGTTGCTCAACCAGGCCATCATAACGACCACCTGCACATACGGTACCCTGTGAGCCCAGGCTGTTGGTTACCCACTCAAATACGGTGCGGTTGTAGTAGTCGAGACCACGAACCAGGCGCTGATTAACGGTATAGGCAATTCCTGCGGATTCCAGCAGCTTGCACAGGCCCGCGAAATGTTCGCGAGAATCGTCATCCAGATAGTCACCCAGTGCAGGGGCATCGTTCAGCAGCGCCTGCACTTCCGGGTTTTTGGAGTCGAGCACGCGCAGCGGGTTGGTGTACATGCGGCGCTTGCAATCTTCGTCCAGTTTTTCTTTGTGCTGTTCCAGGTAGGCGACCAGCGCATCACGGTAGTTAGCACGCGCTTCAAGCGAACCAATAGAGTTCAGCTCAAGGCTAACATGCTGGGAAATACCCAGTGCACGCCACCAGCGGGCAGTCAGCATAATCAGTTCAGCATCAATGTCCGGTCCTTGCAGACCAAACACTTCGACACCCAACTGATGGAATTGGCGATAACGTCCTTTTTGCGGACGTTCGTGGCGGAACATCGGCCCGATGTACCACAGACGCTGTTCCTGATTGTACAGGAGACCATGTTCGATGCCGGCGCGTACGCAGCCCGCAGTGCCTTCAGGACGCAGGGTCAGGCTATCGCCATTGCGGTCCTCAAAGGTATACATCTCTTTTTCAACGACGTCGGTCACTTCACCGATCGCACGTTTGAATAACGGGGTCTGCTCTACAATCGGCAAGCGGATTTCACTGTAACCGTAGCTGCCGAGCACGTTTTTGAGAGTGCCTTCAATGCGCTGCCAGATGGCGGTTTCGCCAGGCAGATAATCGTTCATGCCGCGAATGGCTTGAATGTTTTTTGCCACGTTTATTCTCTTTATGGATATAAAAATGAACCCTCAGCGCTAACCCGAATAATACGGGCGCCATGCGGGTTCAATCATACACGGGAAGCACGCCGCTTCCCATCACGTTATTATTTTTCAAGCTGCTGCACGTCAATGCGTCGCGCTTCGTCGAGAATACTCGCTTTGGCGCGAATACGGGCTTCGAGCTGCGTGATCATGTCATCGTTGTCGAGTCTGTCTTTACGCACGCCGTCTTCATACAGGCCGCTTTTCTTGTTGCCGCCCGTCACGCCCAGCGTGGAAACCAGTGCTTCGCCAGGACCGTTTACCACGCAACCGATGATCGAAACGTCCATTGGCGTAATGATATCTTCCAGGCGTTGCTCCAGCGCGTTAACCGTGCCGATAACGTCGAACTCCTGGCGTGAGCAGGTTGGACAAGCGATAAAGTTAATGCCACGCGCGCGAATGCGCAGTGATTTCAGAATATCAAAGCCCACTTTGATCTCTTCGACCGGATCCGCCGCCAGAGAAACACGCAGCGTATCACCGATGCCTTCTGACAGCAGCAGTCCCAGACCGATCGCAGATTTTACCGCACCACTACGTGCGCCACCGGCTTCGGTGATCCCCAGGTGCAGCGGTTGATCAATCTGTTTTGCCAGCAGACGATAAGATTCTACGGCGAGGAAAACATCAGACGCTTTCACGCTAACTTTGAACTGATCGAAGTTCAGACGATCGAGATGATCCACATGGCGCATCGCGGATTCCAGCAGCGCCTGCGGTGTTGGTTCACCGTATTTTTCCTGCAGATCTTTTTCCAGCGATCCGGCGTTGACGCCGATGCGGATAGGAATATTTTTGTCACGAGCGCAGTCCACCACCATGCGAATACGCTCTTCGTTACCGATGTTACCTGGGTTGATACGCAGACAATCGACACCGTATTCCGCCACTTTCAGCGCAATACGGTAATCAAAGTGAATATCGGCAACCAGCGGGACATTAACCTGCTGTTTGATAAGCTTGAACGCTTCTGCAGCATCCATTGTCGGTACAGAGACACGAACAATATCTGCGCCAACACGTTCCAGCGCTTTGATCTGATTAACCGTCGCTTCCACATCCGTGGTACGCGTATTGGTCATAGACTGTACGGCGATGGGAGCCCCATCGCCGATCGGCACGTTCCCAACGTAAATGCGTGTCGATTTTCTACGTTGAATTGGAGCCTGATTATGCATTAAAAAATCTCCCGCATTGCCGTCTGTTACTGAGCCGATGATTGTTCGGCATTAACGGTCAGACGCGCAACCTGGTTAGTTCTGATAAAACGACTCAGGTCAACAGGTTTACCCTGGAACTGAATCTGCACTGCCGCCGGCGCACCAATTTTCAGTTTGTACGGAGCCTGACCGGCCAGATTCAAATTGCCATCTTTACGCTGCATGCCGCTAAACAGTTTTTTACCGGTTGCGTCGGTCACTTCCAGCCAGCAGTCAGCGGTGAAATTCATCACCAGCGCGTTAGGATCGGCAGCCGGCGTTGTTATACCGGCCTGGTCAGTCGGCAGTGATGCCGCTGTCGCCGGTGCAGTGGGTGTGGTCGCTGCAGTATCAACATTGGCCTGAGACGGAGCGACAACGGCGTTTTGATCTGCGCCAGGAGCCGGGGTCGCTGCAGTATCCGGCGTTTGAGCAGCATCAGCCACTGCGCCATCACCCGGAGCCGGTGTATTGTCCTGGCTTGCGGCAGCGCTGGTATCCAGCGGTACACTCTGTGCGTTATCTTTACCGGCATTCAGTTCAGCGGAAGATTGATCGGCCATCGTGGTGATTTCTTCCTGCTGCGCTTTATGGTTTTGCCACCACCAGGCGCCCGTCAGTCCGACAACGACAAACAGTACCAGCCAGGTAAAGGTCATTAGCCAGCCGTCACGCTTCTTGCGGCGCTTACCGAGCGAAAAACTCTGCATCGGCGCAACTTTGGCAGGGCGAATCGGAGCCTGTTTTTCCAGCCCTGGCAACAGTTCTTCTTCAGGAATATGCACCAGACGCGCATAAGAACGGATATACCCGCGCAGGAATGTTGAAGCGAGATCGGCGGGTGCCTTATCTTCTTCAATATCGCGTACCGTGGAGACCTTCAGGCAGAGTCGTTCCGCGACCACCTGTTGGCTGAATCCGAGTTGTTCACGGGCATTGCGCAGACGAACGCCGGTGGATAGTGCTTCATTTTTGTCGTGCGTGGCTTCAGTATTCATTCGCTACAGCTGCGTAAATTTGGGTTCTGGCGCCGGCGAGCCACAATGCTCACCCACACCGCGAAACATCTGGTCAGTTAACCTTCGTCAGACAGTATAAAACGGTCAGACTATCAATGACAAAACAGCGTAAACCTGAGGGTCTAAACTCTTGTTGCACCGCTACATACTGCCTTAAAGTCGACTAAAACGCACCGTTATTATTGTTCAGAAGACTACAACAAAGGACCTTATGTAACTTACATTGCACTACGGTACATTATTTATACCGTAGTGCATTCGGTATCAAACGGTTTTGATATCGATAGCATCGCCCTGCATACGCTTGCGCAGAGTGCGCTTGGTACGGTCGATAACGTCTCCCGCCAGCTGACCACAGGCTGCATCGATGTCATCGCCACGTGTTTTACGCACGATGGTCGTGAAACCATAGCTCATCAACACTTTAGAGAAACGATCGATACGACTGTTAGAGCTACGGCCATACGGCGCGCCCGGGAACGGGTTCCACGGAATCAGGTTGATCTTACACGGCGTGTCTTTCAGCAGTTCTGCAAGCTGATGAGCATGCTCAGTGCCATCGTTGATGTGATCCAACATCACATACTCGATAGTCACGCGGCCCTGGTTCGCATTGGATTTCTCCAGATAGCGGCGCACGGCCCCGAGGAACGTTTCGATATTGTACTTTTTGTTGATAGGTACAATTTCGTCACGAATCTCATCATTTGGCGCATGCAGAGAAATCGCCAGTGCGACATCAATCATATCGCCCAACTTATCCAGCGCAGGTACAACGCCTGAGGTGGACAGCGTAACGCGACGCTTGGACAACCCGAAACCGAAGTCATCAAGCATAATTTCCATCGCCGGAACGACGTTAGTCAGGTTAAGCAGTGGCTCCCCCATCCCCATCATCACCACGTTGGTGATTGGACGTACGCCTGTGGCTTTCACCGCGCCGACGATTTTCGCCGCACGCCAGACCTGACCAATGATTTCCGACACACGCAGGTTACGGTTAAAGCCCTGCTGCGCCGTAGAGCAGAATTTACACTCTAATGCACAACCAACCTGTGAAGAAACACACAGGGTCGCGCGATCGTCTTCCGGGATATAAACCGTTTCAACACGCTGATCGCCAACCGCGATGGCCCACTTGATGGTGCCATCAGAAGAACGCTGCTCTTCCACCACTTCCGGGGCGCGAATTTCAGCCACTTCTTTCAATTTGTTGCGCAGCACCTTATTGATGTCAGTCATGTCATCAAAATTATCGCTGCAATAGTGGTACATCCATTTCATGACCTGATCGGCACGAAACGGTTTTTCGCCCATCTCTTTGAAGAATTCGCGCATCTGCTGACGGTTCAGATCCAGCAGGTTAATTTTTCCATTTTTATTTGGAACCGCAGCAATGACGACTTCAGAGGTGTTAACTAATTCAGACATAATTTTTTCCGGCCTCGTTGTTACACGTTATGGCCCGTGGAGGGTTAAAAAGAAACGCCCCGGTAAGCGGTCTGCTCTTCCGGGGCGTTGCATTGTACAAAGTCTGGCGCAGGGATGCCACGTTTGCACGAAGCATTAGCGAAAATAATATGTAAACGACCCCGTTAAATTAACGAGTACGAGCGCACACTTCGCCTTCACCAAAGAAATAGGCGATTTCACGGGCTGCAGATTCAACGGAATCGGAACCGTGAGTACCATTTTCGGTGAAGCTGTCAGCGTAGTCGGCACGCAGCGTACCAGCCAGCGCATTTGCCGGATTCGTTGCGCCCAGCAGATCGCGATGACGCTGAACGGCGTTTTCGCTTTCCAGTACAGAAACAACAATCGGACCGGAAGTCATGAATTCAACCAGGCCATCAAAGAACGGTTTGCCGTCGTGCTCAGCATAGAAACCACGCGCCTGCTCAACGGTCAGGTGCAGCATTTTAGTACCGACAATTTTGAACCCTGCTGCTTCGAAGCGCGCAAAGATGCTCCCAATAACGTTTTTTGCCACCGCGTTTGGTTTGATGATGGAAAAAGTACGTTCAATAGCCATGATTACCTCTGAAAAAAGATGTTCTGTTATGGTTTACCTGGCGCGGATTATAAAGAGCATCCTGGCCGTTGACTATTGACGAAGGTAACATTTCTTTAAAATAAGATGATTTTTAGCAACAAAGCATCTCAACCTGGTCTATTGCAAAGAAAATCTCACCGCCGCCACCTGTCCCGCGTCATCCATCACCAGGAGTTGGTAATCCCCTTTTACTGTGAGTCGCAGGGTAAGACGACGCCCACGCTCATCCAGCCGTTCACCGTTAAGAAACCACCAGCGCTCACCTGTCCCACCGCTGGTTTGCACCGGTACTGAGACCTCCGGAGAACCGGGTAAGCGTTTCACAATCGCGCCATCACGAATGCCTGTCAACTGGAGCGGTAAGAAAGCGTCCTGCCCCAGCGGCGGGCAGGTAGCGGAAACCGGCGGTAGCCGTGCGGCTCGGCGCTCAGATTGCGGCAGCCAGGGCTCCAGCGGCAAGGGCCAGACGATTAACATATGTTCGCGCGCCTGCGCGCAATCTGGCGCAACGCGATTTCCTGTCTCATCTAACCAGACGGGAAAACGAATACCGTTAACCCCTTCCTGCTCGGGTAATAACAGCGTCGGCGGCTGGCTACCGTCCAGTAGCCAGGTGGCTAAGCGGCGACGACAGTTGCCGTCCCCGTCTGGCAAAAATTGCCCGCCCGGCCAGCAGACCACGCCCCGGCTGACCGACTCTGGACGAGGATCTTCTGGCTGATGTGTCCCACGCGCCAGCAGCAGGTTGTTGACCTGATTCAGCAAAGGCACCGCGCTGGCAAAACCAAACTGCCCGACCACCGGCGTACCGTCGGGTCGACCGGTCCAGATACCTATCACATGACGTGAATTAACGCCGATTGCCCATGCGTCACGATAGCCATAACTGGTGCCCGTTTTCCATGCCAGCGGAACCACTCTGCTCAGCGCGTTATCCGGCAGGGGCTGCGCTTCGTCAGCCATAATCCGCCGAATAATCCATGCCGCACCTGCTGACATCAACGGTCGATCCAGGAGTGGATCTGTCGGCTGCAAACGCAGTTTTCCCGCCTTACCATGACGGGCAAACGCACTGTATGCCGCCGCCATATCTTCAAGTCTCGCCCCCGCGCCGCCCAGGATCAACGACAGATTCGGCGCAGCGCCTGCGGGTAAGTACAGCGGCAAACCCACATTGCGCAATTTTGCGGCAAAACGCTTCGAACCATAAGCGTCAAGCACCTGAACTGCGGGTAAATTTAACGAACGCACCAGCGCTTCACTCATGCTCACCGGGCCATGAAAGCCACTATCAAAATTCCCTGGACGATAATCCCCGGTACGACGCGGCACGTCCTGCAGCAACGAAGCCGGGTGAATCAATCCGTCATCCAGCGCCAGGCCATAGATAAACGGCTTCAGCACCGATCCCGGAGAACGAATCGCGTTCACCATATCCACATGACCAAAACGAGTGTCGTCATTCATATCCACCGAGCCGACCCAGCCACGCACGCTCATATCGGTGTGATCGACTACAATCATCGCCAGCGAAGTGCGCGCAGGAAGCCGCCCCTTCCAGTTTTGTGCCAGCTCTTCCAGCTGGCGTTGCAGCCCGGCATCCAGCGTGGTCACTATTTTGTCACTGCGACTTTTTCCCAGCATCATGCGCGAGAATAAGGGTGCTAACTGCGGCATCTGCCTGGGAGCCAACCAGACGGGCTCTTCGCGTGACTCCTGTACCTGTTTTGTGGGCCAAATCCCTTGCGTCGCCATACGCTCAAGCACTTTATTGCGCGCGGCTTCGGCGCGTTCCGGCCAGCGATCCGGGCGCAAGCGGCTCGGCGCCTGTGGCAGTACGGCCAGTAATGCCGCCTCAGAATAACTGAGTTGGGCGGGGGATTTACCAAGATATGCCCAGCTTGCTGCGCCAACGCCCTGAAGCGTGCCGCCGAAAGGTGCGCGGTTGAGGTACAGCGTCAGGATATCGCGCTTGGAAAGGTGCCACTCAAGTTGGAATGCGCGCCAGAGCTGGCGTAACTTACCGCCAAAGGTGCGAGGATGAGGATCAAGTAATCTTGCCACCTGCATGGTAAGCGTACTGCCTCCTGAGACGACGCGTCCAGAAGAAAGGTCCTGCCACGCCGCACGCAGCACCGAAAACGGATTAACACCGGGATGTTTCCAGAACCAGCGATCTTCGTAATTGATTAATGCATCGAGGTACCGGGGAGAAACCTCATCAATAGTGACCGGATAACGCCAGATACCGTCCGCATCGGCAAAACGCCATAGCGGCGTACCATCGTACGCCACCACGACGCGCGCAGGATCGACTTCATGCAGCGGCAGCGGCCAGATTTTATCTGCCGACCAAACCGCCACCACAAGTAATAGCATAACGGCGGCCAGCCAGCCGCCGCGTTTAGCCCATCGAAGCATCATTTACGGTCTGACAATCAGCGGGCCCTCAGCCGTGCCAGTCGCGCGCCACTGCGGAACATACATCGATTCCACCTGCGGCACAGGAATCTGATATGTCCCCGGCGTGACCGCCCGCGCCAGATACACCAGCGTGACCGGCTGCCCTTCGTTGACCGCGACCGCCGCGACAAAGCGATCGTCGCGGAACTCCACGTGCTGAATATCAGCCTGCTGCATTTGATTGAGCAGATTCGCCACTTCACTGCCGCTATCCTGCAGGCTGGCGCTGCCGTTAGCCAGATTCTGGTTTTCCAGCTCCAGTCCGGCAGGCAGGAGATCGACCACCAGCGCATCCGGTACATTCTGGCTGGCTTTCACCGTCAGCCAAACCAGCACCAGCTCACCGCTGCGCAAAGACGAGAGCGATTTACTCTGCCCATCGGTGCCCAGCATCTGACGTTCAATATGCAGGACATTACTGGCAGGCTGCGGCGAAGTTTGCGGGTAACCACTTACATCCAGACGCAACCACAGCGGCAGATTACCGGTATTGGTGACGCTCAGAGTAGACAGCTGATCGGCAGCCAGATTACGGGTTTGCGATTTCTCACCTGTCAGAGGCTGTTCGGCAAGTGACGTCTGCGCCTGCCACGTGCCAGGCAAATCCTGCAATGTGCGCGCAGCAAGGAACAGCGCATTATTTTCCTGAGTGGAGAGCCAGCGCTGGCCAAAGGCCTGCTCTGATAGCGTGTTCAGCAGCGTATTCTGCACGTCAGGTTTGAGCTTATTCTCTTCCAGTAACGCCAGCATCAGCGCATTATCGCGCAGCTGACTGCCGTAATCCGCCATCCACTGCTGCGCATCGCGGCGTGGTGTATTCAATGCCAGCGTCAAAGCCTGTTCACTGCGATTCGCATCGCCCATGTTTTTCAGTGCAACCCCCAATTGCAGCAGCGGTAGACCGGAGGCGGCCTGAGCACGACGCTCCCAGATCTCGCGCAGTGCACCAAGCGGGGCTTTCTGCTGACGGGCCAACACCAACGCGGCATAGGCCTGCACGGCAAACCGGCTGGCTGCGGTATCATCAGTGTAGCGAATCGACATCATGCCCGGATCCTGCAAATAGCGCAGCAACCGCGCATTGCCCTGGTTAATCACTTCAGCCGGAACGCTGTAGCCCTGCTCATTTGCCCGGACGAGGAAATCCATGACATAGGCGCTCAGCCAGTACTCTTCCGGCCCGTTTTTATCCCACAATGCAAACCCACCGTTATCACGCTGCATCTGCAGCAACCGGGAAATACCGATCTCGACCGCCGCGCGACGTTTCTCATCACTATCGCCCGCAATGCCCAACGCCTTCAACTGCGCGGCGTTGGTATATAACGACGGGAACAGTCCGCTGGCTGTTTGTTCCAGACAACCGTAAGGATAGGCTTTCAATTCGCGGATGTAGCGCGCCAGATTCAGCGGCGGTTTGCCGCTGAACAGCAGTTGTCCCTGCACTGTCACCGGCGAGAAATTAACCAACTCTTCACCTGGCAATTGCCAGATTTCACCCGGCTGGAGGGCAACACCGTTATTGACAGTTTGCGCCGGGAACGCCGGGCGCACGCCAATCTTCCACTGTTTATGCTGAACAGGTAGCGTTTCGCCGGGCAGCGTCAGGCCGCTAATCTGCGCCTGAATTTCGCCATCGCCGAATCCCTCCAGCGCCCGCACCGGAATAAATAGTGTGGTACGCACGCCCGGTGCCAGATTCACCGGAGCAGGATTTTGCCCCATCAACTCCATTAATCCGTTGGCGGTAAGCTGAATATCCAACGTTTGCGGTTTGTCTGTCAGGTTGGTGACGTCCAACGTCAGGCGCGAGATATCACCTCCGGCCATAAAGCGCGGCATATTCAATTCAGCAATCACCGGGGCGGCAACAATCACTTTACTTTCGCTGCTGCCAAAATCATCCGCTGTCCAGGCCTGCGCCATTACCCGCAACTCACCATTGAAATCACCAATCGGTAACGTCACCGTCCCTTCGCCCTGTTCGTTTAGCATGACCGGCAACGCCTGTTGCGCCACGATATTGACGTGATTAACCGGTGGTTTTCCGCCGCGTTTTAACGCATCGCCATCGCCCCCGAAACGCAGCGCCGCCAGACGCCCTTGCCCTTCAATAACCTGGCCATAAATATCATAAATATCCGCGCCATAGCGTTTCTGCCCGAAAAATGCCTGCCACGGATCTGGCGTGGCGTAATCCGTGATATTCAACACCCCGCTATCAACGGCAGAGACCAGTACATAAACCTGCTTTGGTATCTCGCCATTTTTAACACTGGCTTTCACCTTGACGATCAGCGGCTGATTGGGGCGCATTTTCGCCGGGTTTTCCAGGGCCAGCGCCAGACGACGGTTCTCATCACCCAACGGCAAATGCAGCAGCCCAACCGCACGTTTAGGCGTTGCTGAACGGGATTTGTCGCCAGGGCGGATCACCAGCGCACTGAGATACAAATCGTGGCGGTTCCAGCTTTTATCGACCGGAATAGAGAGCTCAAGACCATCCGCAGGCACCTCGATTTCTTGCCACCACAGCGGACCATTACTCGATTCCACCATCGCATAGCCTTTACCCGCTGCCGGCGCGGCAATGTGCAGCTTCATGGTATCGCCGGGACGATAATTGGGTTTGTCCAGTTTCAACGTCACGCGATCCGGGCGCACAGCCCCGCTACCGTCGCTGTTATCCTGCCAGCTGTATCCGGCCCAGAAGCGTACACTGCTCACCGTATCGTTTGGCGCTTTAACCTCGAGGCGGTATGCACCCCACTCTACCGGGAAACTCACTTTACCGGTTTCATCGGCCTTAAGATCCAGCGTCTGCTCGCCTTCGACCAGATCCTTTTGATCGAACTGAGACTGCCAGCCTTCGCCCTCAGACCAGTTCCAGTAATAATCCCGACGTTCACGGATCAAACGCACCTGCAAACCGGTTACCGCTTTTTTCTCGCCTTGCGCATCGGCATACACGATATCGAAGGCGGCGTTGCTGCCTTCATCCACGATGGGCTGATTCACGGTGGTATCGGTGCGGTAGTCATAGACGGCTTTTGCCGCAAACTGCGGACGAATACCCGGCAGCGTATCCGCAGGCCAGATGGCTTGGTCTGCCCGACGGGTCACTGGACGGCCCCCCGACTCCAGCAGGCTGGCCTGCAAAATGACCTGCAGCGGCGAATGCGTTTCTTGCCACTGGCTACTGGCGATGACCTCGCCGCGACCTTGTTCATCTAACGTAAGCTGAACTTCATCGAGGCTACGGGACAGGTTTTCTTCAGCAATATTACCGAACTGGAATCCCGGTAGCGCCTGCACCGCTTCACGCAGTGGCCGCAGGAAAAGCTGTCCTTGCAGGGCGTTACCGTTGGCAGGTGCGCCGTACAGGTAGTAGCCCACAACTGAAAACGTCACATCATCCGCCGGCGCCACGGGCGTTTTTTCCGCAGCGAGATTGAGCGCCATTCGCTCCGGCATAAAGTCTTCGACGTGGAAGTCCCACATCCGCGACTGGTTATCACCAGTATTAGCCCGAATATGCCACATGCCGGTTGGCGCACTGCTGTCCAGCGGCCAGCTAAAGCGATACAAACCGTTTTCGGGCTGGCTGATCACCGTGCGTAATACCTGTCCGTCGGGTTTCACGACCTCCAGCTTAACCGGCTGATCGGGCAACGTTTTGCCGTCGCTGTCGCGCAGGAGTCCGTTGAGGATCACCGTTTCACCAGGGCGATAGAGATCGCGTGGACCAAACATAAAGAACTGCTTGCTGTAGCCCGGCGCCCCCGCGATATCAAACTCGGCCAGATCCAGCGCCGGGAGCTTCAAATCCAACAATGTGGTTTGCCCATCTTTTCGCGCCAGCAATAAAGCCGCATCTTTATCAGTTTCAAGCTTTACATGCCCCTGCGCATCACTGGTGGCTTGCGCCAATGTCTGCCCTTTCTCATTGAGTAAGGTGATATCAATCCCCTGTTGCGCAGCACCGTTTTCCAGGCTTTGTGTGAAAACATCCAGTTGGTTGTGGTAACGGTGGACAGAGACACCGATATCGCTAAGCGTAAACAACGTCGCGGCATTGCTGTAGTTGTACTGCCCGGCCTGATTCATCACCGCCACGTACACGCCCGCCTGCTGCAGCGGTTTGATATCGCTCAACGGCAGCAACAGTTTCTCCCGGGTATTACGCGTTGGATTGAGATCAAAGCGTCCGGTATACACCAGTTCCGCCATTTTCAGCAGGTTATCGGATTCCCAGTTGGACAATGCGTTACGGTATTCCCACTGGCTGACAAAGGCACCAAGCGATTCAGGTTTCACGCGAAAGAAGTTCACATCTACGCTATTAACGTTCAGCGCCATCACCGGTAACCCTTCGATCACTTTGCCCGGCAGTAGCGAGCCACGACTGGCAAACCCTACACTCGGCTGAACATCGCGCGTGGTAATATTTTTTTCATACTCAATGCCAAACGTCGCTTTATTCAACGCCAGCAAATCGCGCTCAATGGTTACCACCAGCTCACGATTGGGCTCCAGATGACGTAAACGTAGCTCTTTCAGGTTTGGCGCCAGTTCCCAGGCTCCGTCTACTTTGCCGCTTTTTTTATCGACAACGTGCAGCACGCGAGAAAAATCTTGTTCGGGATTGAGAGGAATAGAGAAAGTCAGCACCAGAGTTGCTGCACCATCAAGCTGAACTTCTGAGGCATCCAACAGCGTCAACGGTTTACCCTGGCTTTGCTGCATCAGCTTTTGTAATTGCGCCGGATCTTTTACCGGTGCGCTCTGCGGGGCTGGCGCATCATTTTTCGCCGCTGTTGACGGCTTATCGTTATTATTATCGCACCCCGCCAGCGCCAACATCAGCATACAGGCCACTACGCGAATATATTTCATTTTTCATCCCTGGCCGCAGTGGCCCGTTAGCTACGTAGAACAACTATTATGCGTCAGATTTCAGGTGGTGGAAGTCAGTAATAGGATGTTGTATCTGAATTTTCGTGATTAATGTGGGTCCACCTGACAAATCAGCCTCTTTTACTTGTCGCTTTACAGTAAACAGCCGACAATTTGCCGAAACCTGGTAATAATGGAGATGCCTATGACTACCGCCTTCTTTGTCGCTGCCGACTGGCTTGTCGAACATATTGACGACCCGGAAATACAAATTCTTGATGCCCGGATGGCACCCCCAGGCCAGGAAGATCGTGAT
Source organism: Citrobacter sp. U14242 (assembly GCF_046555775.1). Classification (NCBI taxonomy): domain Bacteria; kingdom Pseudomonadati; phylum Pseudomonadota; class Gammaproteobacteria; order Enterobacterales; family Enterobacteriaceae; genus Citrobacter; species Citrobacter sp. U14242. The sequence continues at coordinate 79,033 of NZ_JBKGLW010000001.1, read as the reverse complement.
GTTGGCGAGGAATATCGTGCAGGCCATATTCCTGGCGCTGTCTTTTTTGATATTGAAGCCCTCTCTGACCACACCTCCCCCTTTCCACATATGATGCCGCGCCCGGAGGCTTTCGCTGTAGCCATGCGCGAGTTGGGTGTACATCAGGATAAACACCTGGTCATCTACGATGACGGCAATCTGTTTTCTGCCCCGCGAGCCTGGTGGATGCTGCGCACGTTTGGCGTGGAAAATGTCTCCATTTTGGCAGGCGGTTTTGCGAGTTGGCAGCGTGATGCGTTACCGTTGCAGGAAGGGAGCGTTGATCTGCCAGAAGGCGAGTTTGACGCCGCATTTACGCCAGAGGCCGTAGTGCGAGTGACCGATGTCCTGCTGGCCAGCCATGAAAAAACCGCGCAGATTGTCGATGCGCGACCGGCTGCGCGTTTTAACGCTGAAGTTGACGAGCCGCGTCCAGGCCTGAAACGTGGTCATGTTCCAGGCGCACTGAACGTGCCATGGACTGAACTGGTACGTGATGGAGAATTGAAAACTACCGACGAACTGGATGCGATTTTCTTCAGCCACGGCGTGAGTTTTGACAGACCCATTATCGCCAGCTGCGGCTCCGGCGTCACAGCTGCCGTGGTGGTGCTGGCGCTTACCACGCTGGGTGTCCCCAACGTCGCGTTGTATGACGGTGCGTGGAGCGAATGGGGAGCGCGCAACGATTTACCGGTAGAACCGGCTGAGACTCAATAAAATCTGATTTACGCTCATCTTTTGCCCACAAAAAAACCGCTCAAATGAGCGGTTTTTTTGTGCCAGTCCAGTTCGCGGCCTTTCCAGCAGGCTGTGTTGCCATAGCAACGCAGGCACACCGTAGCGAATTAATAATCACTTTTCGGGCGGGTTATGTCAAGTTGATTAGCTTAGAAACTATTCAATGTTTAGGGTATTATCTTTCCCGGCCCTTTTCGCCGCCTCGCAAGCGGGCACTGGTTTCGGGAAAGGACATTCCATGGCCGTAAGCGCAGGCACACCGTAGTGCTTGCTATCGCGGCATTATCGCCAGTGGTGCTGTCGTGATGCGGTCTTCGCATGGACCGCGCAATGAAGATACGATATTTCTGTATCGTGCTTGTTGTTTCTGGCGCGTTGTGTCTTCACGGGGACCGGAGTTACTCAGGTAATTCTGTACGCGTGACGCTCAGCACCCAGGGCAGGTAAGCCAGGTAGCCGCCCTTCGGGGCGGCTTTCCTTTAATCAGATAATCCGATTCTGTTTAAAATCGCGCAGGAAACCGCCCCAGCGGCGCTCGTAGAACGGCGCGATGTGCTCGGTAATAAAGTGGCTGACGCCCTTCTCACCTTTCTTCACCTGGCAGATATCAATCGGTTCATCACCCGGTAAGGTATCCGTTGCTACACTGCCCGTGGCATGAATAATCTCTTCAATATCACCATCGGCTTCAATGCCAATCAGCAGGTTCGGCTGAGCATCAGGACTCTCTTTAATCGAGCAAATAAATGCCCGTTTAACGGGTTTAATGGTTTTAAACAGCGTGGTCAGTGAGTCAATCATCTGCGCCGGCGGTTCCGCAACCTCAGAGAGGATAAGCGACTCGCCGCCTTCCAGCACTTCCTGGGTACTCAGCGGATTGCCTTCTTCCCCCATCAGCAGACTGATTTCGCGTGGCATAAACTCTTTGCCGGTGGGCAGTTTGGCGTTGAGAAACAGCGTTGCGCCCAGCGTCATTTCAAACAGCGTGCGTACCGGCATCACAACAAATGCCTGTTCGTCTTCAACGGCCTGCTGCAAGGCTTCAAGAGAGGTGAAAAACGGGATCACGGTGGTGCCGTCTTCTTTTTCCCAGTGCTGCAGATCCAGCGCGCTATCTTCAACCACCGCCTCGCCTTCTGCGGCTGTTCCCGGAACCCAGACGGTGGATTCCAGCAGCGTACGGAAAAATGCCGGGCGATGCGCAGGCTCAGTCGCCGCTTGTTCCAGCAACGTTTCTAATTCGTTTTTTGTTTCAGACATAAGAACCACAAATTGGATAAGTACGTGTAGGCCGAATGCGCGAAATGCCATCCGGCCATACAGTCATAAATTACGCGGTCAGCAGGTTGGCAATCGTGCGCACACCCAGACCAGTTGCGCCCGCAGACCACTGCTCAACCGGCGCTTTGCGATACGTTGCAGAGCAATCGATGTGCAGCCAGCCTTGCTGATAATTTTCCACAAAGTGTGACAGGAAGCCTGCTGCAGTACTTGCGCCAGCCGGGTAAGCCGCACTGCCGGTGTTGTTCAGCTCAGCAAAGTTAGACGGCAGCTGGCTACGATGGAATTCCGCCAGCGGCAGACGCCAGAACAACTCGTTTTCTTGTGCGGCACTTGCCAGCAGGCGAGCAGCCAGTTGGTCATCAAAGCTGAACAGCGCGTGATAATCATTACCCAGTGCCGTTTTCGCGGCACCTGTCAGCGTGGCGGCATCAATGATCAGCTCCGGTTTCTGCGCACTGGCGTCAATCAGACCATCCGCCAACACCAGACGGCCTTCGGCGTCGGTGTTCATCACTTCAACATTTTTGCCGTTGCGATAGCGAATAATATCGCCGAGTTTGAAGGCATTACCGCTGATCAGGTTATCCGCACAGCACAGGTACAGCTTCACGCGCTTGTTCAGACCGCGAGTAATAGCAAATGCCAGTGCACCCGTCACCGTCGCTGCGCCGCCCATATCGGACTTCATCGAGTCCATAAACGCACTTTGCTTGATGCTGTAACCGCCGGAATCAAAGGTGATCCCTTTGCCAACCAGGCAGGCGTAAACCGGCGCTTCTTTATCGCCTGTTGGGTTGTAGTCCAGCGCCAGCAACACCGGCGGACGTTCGGAACCGCGTCCAACGGTATGCAGTCCCATGTAGTTCTGCTCACGCAGATCTTCACCTTTTGTGATGCGGTAAGAGACGTTATCGCACGCGACAGAGCACAGCAGATCAACCGCACGCTGCGCCAGTTGTTCCGGGCCCAGTTCTTCCGCCGGGGCGTTAATGGTATCGCGCACCCAGTCGATAATTTTCAGACGGTTATCCAGCTCTTTACGCTGCGCCTCGTCCAGAGCAGCCCACTCAACTTTTCGGCTGCCTTTCGGCCCTTTATAACCCTGCCAGAATGCCCAGCTGCGCTCGGTATCCCAGCCTTCACCGTCCAGTTGGACGTGTTTAATCCCCAGGCCGTCAATTTTACGCGCGGCACGCTGGATAAGGCCCAGGTCATCTTTTCCGTTCAGGTGCAGGGTAATGCCATCATTATTGATACTGTATGTTGCCTTTTCACCCCAGCGGGCATCGGCAGGTTGCGTGGAAAGCGTAATTTTCATGGCTTCTGTCATTTTATTTATCCTTATTTTCGCGCATACAGGAAAACGGGCCACCCGTGGGCAGCCCGTTGACTTATTCGGCTTCGTCCAGCCAGACCAGCAAAATGGCCTCAAGGATTTTTTCGTTCGATGCCTGTGGATCATCATCGAACTCTTCCAGGTCACAGATCCATTGGTGCAGATCGGTGAAACGAACGGTCTTGGGATCGAGATCGGGGAACGCGTCGTACAACGCCTCGCCGATTTCGCGGCTATCGGTCCACTTCAGTCCCATACTACCCTCTGTTAATGCTCACGCGCATGATTGATTGTGTAACGTGGGATTTCGACCACTAAATCATCCTCAGTGACCCGTGCCTGACAGCTCAAACGGCTCTCCGGCTCCAGACCCCAGGCTTTATCCAGCATGTCGTCTTCTTCTTCTGTGCTTTCCGGCAAAGAATCAAAACCTTCACGTACGATGCAGTGACAGGTCGTGCAGGCACAGGATTTTTCACAGGCGTGTTCAATCTCGATACCGTTACGCAGGGCAACGTCGAGTATCGTTTCGCCAGTCTCAGCTTCCAGAACGGCACCATCGGGACAGAGATCCTGATGAGGCAAAATAACAATCTTTGGCATATTAAACCTCGTCCACAGAATGGCCTTTCAGCGCGCTACGGACAGATTTATCCATGCGGCGAGCAGCGAAATCCTGGGTTTGTTTGTCTACGTTTTTAATGGCTTGTTCGATTGCGTCAACATCGTCGCCCTGTGCAACCTCGCTCAAATGCGCGGCGGCGGCGTCGATAGTCTGACGTTCTGCGGCGCTTAACAGCGCGGCATCAGCAGCGAGCGCACCGGACAGGCTTTCCAGTACACGTGCTGCTTCGACTTTTTGTTCTGCCAGCATACGCGCTTTGACATCCTGCTCGGCAAAACTCATCGAATCCTGAATCATAGAGGCGATTTCACTGTCGGTCAGACCGTAGGACGGCTTGACCTGAATTGAGGATTCCACGCCGGTGGATTTCTCCATGGCGGTCACGCTTAGCAGTCCGTCCGCATCGACCTGGAAGGTGACGCGGATATGCGCACCGCCTGCTGGCAGCGCCGGAATACCACGCAGCGCAAAACGCGCCAGCGAACGGCAGTCCTGCACCAGCTCACGCTCGCCCTGCATCACGTGGATGGACATCGCGGTTTGACCATCTTTAAAGGTGGTGAAATCCTGCGCACGCGCCACCGGAATAGTGGTATTACGCGGGATCACTTTTTCCACCAGGCCCCCCATGGTTTCAAGCCCCAGGGACAGCGGGATAACGTCCAGCAGCAGCATTTCACTGTCCGGTTTATTGCCGACCAGAATATCGGCCTGGATTGCCGCGCCGATGGCGACCACTTTGTCCGGGTCGATTGAAGTCAGCGGCGTACGGCCAAAGAATTCGCCGACGCGTTCACGCACCAGCGGCACACGCGTTGAACCACCGACCATCACCACTTCCAGCACATCCTGCGCCTCAACGCCCGCATCTTTCAACGCGCGACGACAGGCCAGCAGCGTACGCTTAACCAGTGCGGAGATCAGTTCATTAAACGTTTCACGGGAGATTTCACCCTGCCATCCCGCCACGTTAACTGTGACAGACTCGGCGTCGCTCAGCGCAATTTTGGCGGCAATCGCGGCATCCAACAGTTCACGCTGTACGCGGTTGTCGCTACGATCGGCTACTCCTGCCTGCTCACGGATGTAGTCGGCCAGCAGATGGTCAAAATCATCACCGCCGAGCGCGGAATCCCCGCCGGTCGCCAGCACTTCAAACACGCCACGGCTCAGGCGCAGAATAGAAATATCAAATGTACCGCCGCCAAGGTCATAAACGGCAATGACACCTTCCTGACCGGAATCCAGGCCATAGGCGATTGCAGCAGCAGTGGGTTCGTTCAGCAGACGCAGTACGTGCAGACCCGCCAGACGCGCGGCGTCTTTAGTACCCTGACGCTGTGCGTCGTCAAAATAGGCCGGAACGGTAATCACCACGCCGTCCAGTTCGCCGGACAGCGCTTCGGTTGCCCGCGCGGCCAGCGCTTTCAGAATGTCAGCGGATACGCGCACCGGATTAAGCAAACCGGCAGCGGTTTCAATCATCGGCAGACCGTTTTCGCTTGCCTGAAATGTATACGGCAGATGTGGGTAACGCGCCTGGATATCCGCCAGCGAGCGGCCCATCATGCGTTTTACCGAACTGACAGTGTTAGCGGTGTCCAACGCGGCATTGGCGCGGGCATCGTAACCGACAGAGTAGCCCTGCTGCTGATAGTGAACCACTGACGGCAACAGGTGGCGACCTTCGTGGTCAGCCAGCGTTTCGGCCTGGCCGCTGCGTACGGTCGCAACCAGGGAGTTGGTGGTGCCTAAATCGATACCGACCGCCAGACGACGCTGGTGCGGCGCGGCGCTCAGACCAGGCTCACTAATTTGTAATAAGGCCATTTTCGCTTCCGGAAATTAAAAATCGAGCAGTTTTTCTTCGAGTTGTTCTGCACTGCTTCGTAGTTTATCGAGAAAACGCAGCTTACGCACGGTATCTGCCGCCGCGTCCCACGTCTCGCTGTCCAGCTGTTCAACCATCAGTTGATGACGAACGTTGTACATCTCGCTGACGCGCTGCATAAACGCATCCAGACGTTGACTGTCTTTAGCCTGTTCAATCTCGTCCAGCTCTTCGCGAAGTTCCAGTTGCTCCATCAGGAACGCGGTATCGCGCACCGTGTGCTGCTCGCTTCGGATATCAAAGCCGTGTAAAGACAGTAAGTATTCGGCGCGCATCAAGGGATGACGCAGCGTTTGCCAGGCCTGGTTGATCGTGGCGGATTGCGAAACGGCAGCAAGTTGTTCCGCCTGAGAACCGCTGGCGAATTTATCAGGATGATACTGACGTTGTAGATCCTGAAAACGAAGGCTCAGCGCCTGAGTATCGAGCTGATAACGGGCCGGTAAGCCAAAGAGGGTGAAGTAGTCCATAACATTCTCAGGGGTAGCTATTAGAACAAACCCCACACGTAGCAAAGCCACGGTGGGGTTTTCGGGTGACGCACGTTACACGTGGAAGCTTTCGCCGCACCCACACTCGTCTTTCACGTTAGGGTTGGTGAACTTAAACCCTTCGTTCAGACCTTCTTTGACGAAGTCTAACTGCGTACCGTCGAGGAATTGCAGGCTCTTGCCGTCGACCACAACTTTAACGCCTTTGTCTTCAAACACGGTATCTTCAGCCGCCGGCTCGTCAACAAATTCCAGTACATAGGCCATACCTGAGCAGCCGGAGGTTCTCACGCCCAGACGCAGACCAAACCCTTTACCGCGGTTTGCCAGGAAGGTATTTACACGCGCTGCTGCACTGTCGCTTAAGGTAATCGACATAATAAAACCTCAACTCTTAATTATTTTGCTTCACGTTTGCTTTTGTAATCCGCAATCGCGGCTTTAATCGCGTCTTCAGCCAGAATAGAACAGTGAATTTTCACTGGTGGCAGTTCAAGTTCGTCTGCGATATCGGTGTTTTTAATCGCCTGTGCTTCGTCCAGAGATTTCCCTTTTACCCACTCGGTAACCAGAGAGCTGGAGGCAATAGCGGAACCGCAGCCGTAAGTCTTGAAACGCGCGTCTTCAATGATACCCTCATTGTTGACTTTGATCTGCAACTTCATCACGTCGCCACAGGCCGGTGCACCCACCATGCCGCTGCCCACGTTCTCGTCGCTATTGTCAAAAGAGCCCACGTTACGTGGATTCTCGTAATGATCGATTACTTTTTCGCTGTAAGCCATGATGAATTCTCCTTATCGGTACCGATTAGTGATGTGACCATTCAATGCTGTTCAGATCCACGCCCTGCTTGAACATTTCCCACAGCGGAGAAAGGTCACGCAGACGGCCGATGGAGTTACGAACCAGATTGATGGTGTAGTCAATCTCTTCTTCGGTAGTGAAACGACCTAAAGAGAAACGAATTGAGCTGTGTGCCAGCTCGTCAGTCATCCCCAGCGCACGCAGCACATAGGAGGGTTCCAGGCTTGCAGAAGTACATGCAGAACCGGAAGAAACAGCCAGATCTTTCAGCGCCATAATCAGCGATTCGCCTTCAACAAAGTTGAAGCTGACGTTGAGAATGTTCGGTGCACCATGCTCGAGGTCACCGTTCAGGTACACCTCTTCCATATCTTTTACGCCGTTCCACAGACGGTTACGCAGACCGCGCAGACGCGCCATCTCGGTTTCCATCTCTTCTTTCGCGATACGATAAGCTTCACCCATACCGACAATCTGGTGGACAGGCAGCGTACCGGAACGCATACCGCGCTCGTGACCACCGCCGTGCATCTGTGCTTCGATGCGAATACGCGGTTTACGACGAACATACAGCGCGCCGATACCTTTCGGACCGTAAATTTTGTGACCGGAGAAGGACATCAGGTCAACTTTCAGTTGGCTCAGATCGATAGGCAGTTTGCCCACGCTCTGGGTCGCATCAACATGGTAGATGATGCCACGCGCACGGCACATTTCGCCGATAGCCGCGATATCCTGCACCACGCCGATTTCATTGTTCACGTGCATGATAGAAACGAGGATGGTGTCATCACGCATCGCCGCTTCGAGTTCTTTCAGGTCAATAATACCGTTGCGCTGCGGGGCGAGGTAGGTCACTTCAAACCCTTCACGCTCCAGCTGACGACAGGTGTCCAGCACGGCTTTGTGCTCCGTTTTGCTGGTGATGATGTGCTTGCCTTTTTTCTGATAAAAGTTGGCCGCACCTTTAATCGCCAGGTTGTCGGATTCGGTCGCACCGGAAGTAAAGACGATTTCACGCGGATCGGCACCTACCAGATCGGCAATCTGATTACGGGCGATATCTACCGCCTCTTCAGCATGCCAGCCAAAACGGTGTGAACGGGACGCTGGGTTACCAAAGTTTCCGTCCAGGGTCAGACACTGCATCATTTTCTCGGCAACACGCGGGTCCACCGGCGTGGTTGCGGAGTAGTCGAGATAGATCGGTAATTTCATTGCTCTATAAACTCCGTACATCGCTTCAATGCAAGGAACCAGGCAACCGGCTGGATGTACGACCGAGTTAACGGGGTGTCCAACACCCCGGCCTGATTCTGAATACTTTTTATTATGCGCGCAACTTAACGTCGATCGCGTCTTGTGAACGATTGCTGCGTGGAGCGTCATGCGTGTGCTGGCGACCAGACACATCGAGGACTTCCTGATTATTGACCAGTTCGCCCAACGTAATATTGTTGAGGAAACCGGTCAGGCGGTCGCTCAAATCACGCCACAGCGCGTGGGTCAGGCACTTATCGCCGCCCTGACAACCGCCTTTGCCCTGGCAACGGGTCGCATCTACAGACTCGTCAACAGCGCTAATCACTTCACCTACTGCGATGCTGCCTGCATCTTTACCCAGCAGATATCCACCGCCTGGTCCACGTACGCTGGAAACCAGACCGTTTTTACGCAAACGGGAAAACAGCTGCTCCAGGTATGAAAGGGAAATTCCCTGACGTTCAGAAATATCAGCCAACGGTACCGGGCCCGTTTCGGAGTTGAGCGCAACGTCCAACATTGCGGTCACGGCATAACGCCCTTTTGATGTCAGTCTCATGTCTTACTTAGCCTCAAACTCGCCCCTGCCCGGGGTTTTTTATTGTAAAATGGGGGTATTGCATAGCAGGGGCAAGTCTGACATTCCCGACTAAATCAGTCAACTATTTACTTGACTAATTTAGTCAGGTATTTTGCGTTCCGTGCGGTATTCGTTTGCCGGATGGCGCTTCGCGTATCCGGCGTAAAGACAAGCTACTTCCCTTTATTCTGTTGTTCAATCGACGCTAAAATCCCGCGCAGGATATTCAGTTCCTGGCTCTCCGGACGTGCACGCGTGAACAGACGACGCAGCTTGTTCATCACCTGCCCCGGATGGCCTTCACGGATAAACCCGGTCGACAGCAGTGTCTGTTCCAGATGACCGTAAAAACGCTCTAAATCATCGACCAGTGGATACTCAGTTTCTTCGTATTCTGTGGTCTTACCGCTTTCCTGCGTGGCCAGCCAGGCCATGCGCACTTCATAAGAGATGACTTGTACCGCCATCGCCAGATTGAGCGAACTGTATTCCGGGTTCGCGGCAATAGCGACGTGATAATGGCACTTTTGCAGTTCTTCGTTAGTCAGCCCCACGCGCTCACGGCCAAAGACCAGCGCTACCGGGGTATTCGCCGCTTCGGCTACGCTTTTTAAACCACACTCACGCGGATCCAGCATCGGCCACGGCAGGGTACGGGAACGCGCGCTGGTTCCGACAACCAGGCTACAACCCGCCAGCGCTTCATCGAGGGTATCGACGATTTGCGCACTGCCAATCACATCACTGGCACCGGCCGCCAGGGCGATGGCCTGGGAGTCCGGTTTTACCAATGGATTGACCAGCCACAGATTGGTTAAACCCATCGTTTTCATTGCGCGGGCAACAGAGCCCATGTTGCCAGTGTGAGACGTTTCCACCAGCACAATTCGAATATTTTGCAGCATTGTATTTCTTCGGCTAAAGATTATTCGGCCATATTATCATAAAACGAAGACATATACCGAACTCGCTGCTATACTCTGCGCCGTTTTCCCGTTCTTTAACATCCAGTGAGAGAGACCGATGCATCCGATGCTGACCATCGCCGTGCGCGCAGCGCGCAAGGCGGGTAATGTAATTGCCAAACACTACGAAACACCAGACTCTGTAGAAACCAGCCAGAAAGGCAGCAATGATTTCGTGACTAACGTCGATAAAGCCGCTGAAGCGATTATTATCGAAACAATCCGCAAATCTTACCCTCAGCACACCATCATCACCGAAGAAAGCGGTGAACATGTTGGTGAAGATTTGGATGTTCAATGGGTTATCGATCCACTGGATGGCACCACCAACTTCGTAAAACGTCTGCCGCACTTCGCGGTATCTATCGCAGTACGCATCAAAGGCCGTACTGAAGTCGCCGTTGTTTACGATCCAATGCGTAACGAGCTGTTCACCGCGACTCGCGGTCAGGGCGCACAGCTGAACGGCTACCGTCTGCGTGGCAGCACCGCTCGCGATCTGGATGGCACCATCATCGCCACCGGCTTCCCGTTCAAAGCGAAGCAGCACGCCGCTTCTTATATGAAAATCCTCGGCAACATGTTCACCGAATGCGCGGACTTCCGTCGCACCGGTTCTGCAGCGCTGGATCTGGCATACGTTGCCGCCGCACGCGTTGATGGTTATTTTGAAATTGGCCTGCGCCCGTGGGATTTTGCCGCAGGTGAACTGATTGCCCGTGAAGCTGGCGCACTGGTGTGCGACTTTACCGGTGGTCATAACTACATGGCGACTGGCAACATTGTTGCTGGTAACCCGCGCGTCGTTAAAGCCATGCTGGCAAACATGCGTGACGAACTGAGCGACGCACTGAAGCGTTAATCTCAGGAGTGCCCGGTAACGTGCTATCGCTTACCGGGCCGACAACTTAAAACGGTCGTAATCCCCTTCCCACTGGCACCGCACTCATCCACATCACCACCGCAGCAACCACTAACATTGCACCACCGGCCAATGCCAGCATGGTCCAGCCAATCTGTCGCCACAACACAGGCGCTTTATTTCCGCTAAGTCTTACCGCCAGCGTACGGAAACTGTGTACCAGTAACGCCAGCGAGGTAATGGTCAGGGAGGTTCCCGCGGCCATCGCCAGCGCCGACGCCATCCCCCAGCTAAAGACGCCAACCACTTTACTGAACAGCAGCACCATGATTGCGCCGGAACACGGGCGCATGCCCATAGAGAGAATTATCATCAGTCGCGCACGCCAGTCATCGCCACTTCGCAGTTGTTCCGGGTTGGGCAAATGCTGATGCCCGCAGCCACAGCGTTCGTCATGCACATGATACGGCGTGAAGGCGCTAAATTTCGGTCGACGCAGCAATACGCGTAATCTTTTTAACGCCCGCCAACACAGCAAAATCCCCAACACCCCGACCAGTGCATAACTCCCTTTCTCCAGCCAGAAACTGCTCATATGCAGCTGCCGGGCGGGCAGTTGCAGCAGCGTGAGCACCACCACCACCAGCCCAATTGCGACCAGTCCCTGTAACAACGAAGAAGCCAGCGTTAGCCCAATACTCGACTTCAGCTTCGAGGGATGTGTCGCCAGCCAGGTGGTAATAACAATTTTCCCGTGTCCCGGCCCCAGCGCGTGTAGTACCCCATACAGGAAACTAAACAGCAGCAGCGATCCCCCGGCCCGGGTCGGATTAGCAGCAACCGCTTTGAGCAACCCACTCATCTGCTGATTAACGTCCCGCTGCCAGACAATACTTTTCACCATCACCTGCGGCCAGGCTTGCCATAACCACAGTGCACCACCGGTCGCCAGCAGCAAAAACAGCGCCAGCGGCCATAGACTAAGCCAACGACGTCTGGCCGTGTGTAGTCGGTACATTACTGACATTGCAACGTCACCGTCTGTGCAAACTGTTTACCTAATTCCATATCCTCTGGCGGTGCATCTTCTTTATCCAGCGACTGTGCAAAACTCAGCGTTTGCTCATCCGGCGTCGGCGTATGTACGGAAATCCGACATTGCTGGCGTAGGGTCCGCGCCAGAGAGGCATCGCTGTCTTTGTCATAGCTCATATCCACGTAGTAGGTGGGATCGAACGTGGAAATAATATAGGTCTGGCCGGAAAGCGGCTGCGGCTCGGCCAGCGGCAGTACAAACGTCAACACCGCCTGATGTTCCTCACGCTCCATGCCATATTCCGTCGGCCTGTTTTTAAACTTTACTTTCTGCCCGTTGTGCCACACTTCGGTGAAATAGTGCTGTCCGAGGACATTGGCCATCACTTCCGCCGCCAGTTTTTTCCAGATCTCATCACCCGGTTTGGCATTGCCCGCATCGTACAGCAGGTCAGCCGAGGTGATTTCATCCATCGTCCAGCGCATTTTCAGCGCTACAAACTGGTTATTGTCGCTCACTATCTCAGTTTTCAGATGGATAAAACTGTGGGGATGCGCACCGACATTAAAAGACAGGATAGCCAGGATCAACGTGACAATGATGCGTTGAACGCGTTGCATGAGTTCTCCACGGTAGAAATACAGGCCGCCACGATGATGACGTCCTGGGCGAAAAGAGTGGTGAGCATATCATCGAACGGAAAAATGTTGAGCCCCCTTTTCCGGTATCGATTCAGTTCTCAATTTCGATAATTTCTTATTTTCCCGCAACCGTAAAAAAGACATTTCATTGCTTCAACTTACGTCAAATGATACGAAAATGTTAATTAAAAGTTTAATATTAATGTTTAATTAACAAAAATGATGCCATAAAAAATTCAACCCACATTTAATTTAACCAAAAATTAACCATAATTTATCCATAAAATAACAATAATGGGCATGCATCACATTCCTCAAACTTATGGTTCATTCCCTCTTCCATTCGTTGTTAACTTCACGCCGTGACATGCCCTGCCCCCTACTAAAGGTACAACTATGAAATTCAAACTCGCATTACTCAGTGCAACCCTGGTTTCTGCATGCATGTTGTCCGGTACGTCCTTTGCGGCGGAAAAATATGAAATTGCTGTGGTTGCCAAAGTCACCGGTATTCCCTGGTTTAACCGCATGGAAACCGGCGTGAACGAAGCAGCAAAAAAACTCGATGTGAACGCTTACCAGACCGGTCCCTCTACGCCAGATCCGGCTCAGCAGGTAAAGGTGATTGAAGATCTGATCGCCAAAAACGTCAATGCGATCATTGTGGTGCCAAACGATGCCAAAGTCCTTGAACCCGTACTGAAAAAAGCGCGCGAGAAAGGCATTGTGGTCCTGACGCACGAATCCCCGGACGAGCACATCGGCCAGTGGGATATCGAAACCATCGACAGTGAAAAATACGCGCAGGCCAACGTTGATGAGCTGGCGAAAAGTATGGGCGGCAAAGGGGGTTATGCCATCTATGTCGGCTCACTGACCGTGCCGTTGCATAACGCGTGGGCCGACTACGCGATTAAGTATCAGAAAGAAAAATACCCGGAGATGTTCGAAGTCACCTCCCGTCTGCCGGTAGCGGAAAGTATTGATAAGTCCTATGCCACCACGCTGGATCTGATGAAAACCTATCCGCAGATGAAAGGCATTATCGGTTTCGGCTCGCTGGGTCCTATCGGTGCAGGCCAGGCGGTTCAGAAAAAACGCGCCAAAGATAAGATTGCCGTCGTCGGTATCGCTATGCCAGCACAAGCCGCGCCTTACCTGATGCGTGGCGACATCAAAAAAGCGTTGCTGTGGGATCCGAAAGATGCAGGCTACGCGCTGGTCACGGTTGCCGATCAACTGTTACAGGGCAAAGAGGTCAATGCTGATCTGAGTATCGATGGTTTAGGGAAAGCCGATATCGACATGGAGAAGAAAGTGATCCGCTTTAACAAGATCCTCGAAGTCACCAAAGACAACGCGCAATCACTCGGTTTCTAAGGCTTTAGCCAACACCAGGGAACCTTAACGCCGACCGTCTGGTCGGCGCTATCTACCAAACTAACACTCAGCGTCCGTCAGGACGCTCGCAGGGGTATTGTCCATGACAGACACCACCGCATTTATCACTCTTGAGAATATCAGCAAACAATTCCCGGGCGTGCTGGCGCTGGATAACGTGAATCTGACGCTGAAAAAAGGCGAAGTTCACTGTCTGGCGGGTCAAAACGGCTGTGGTAAGAGCACCATCATTAAAGTGATTTCCGGGGTCTATCACCCTGAAAAAGGGGCGCAGATTTTACTCGATGGCAAACTGTTCCATCATCTGACACCGCAACTCTCTTCCCACTATGGTATTCAGGTTATTTATCAGGACCTGTCGCTGTTTCCCAATTTTAGCGTCGCGGAGAATATTGCGGTTAACCGTTACCTGCCCGGCGGCGATATCTGGGTACGGCGTGGTGCCATGAAGCAGCAAGCGCTGGCGGCCATGAAACGCATCGGAGTGAACATTGATCCCGATAAAAAAGTCGAAAAACTCTCGATTGCCGACCGACAACTGGTCGCTATTTGCCGGGCGATCGCCGCCGATGCCCGACTGGTCATTATGGATGAACCCACCGCCTCTCTGACCCGCCAGGAAGTTAACGGTCTGCTGCGGGTGGTCAACGAACTGAAAGCGGCCGGGATTTGCGTGGTGTTTGTCAGCCATCGTCTTGATGAGGTGATGGAAGTGGCAGACCGCATCAGCGTGATGCGCGACGGCAAACTGGTAGGCACGTACCCTGCCAGCGAACTGGACAGCCACGAGCTGGCCTTCCTGATGACCGGACAACGCTTCCACTACAGCCCGCTGCCGGAGAAATCATTCGACGATCGGGAACCGCTGCTTGAGCTGCGCAACCTGAGTCGTCGCGGGAAGTATCAGGATATTAATCTGTCGCTGCACGGCGGCGAGATAGTTTCCATTGTTGGTCTGCTGGGTGCCGGACGTACCGAGCTCTGTCTGAGCCTGTTCGGTATGACGCATCCTGAAAGCGGTGAAATGCGCATTAACGGTCAACCGGTCACGCTTCGCAATAACCACGATGCCATTAAGCACGGGATAGGCTACGTCTCAGAAGATCGCCTGACGCAGGGGCTTATCATGGAGCAGTCGATCTATGACAACACTATCGTCACGGTATTTGACCAACTGCATACCCGCAGCGGCCTGCTCGATCATCACAAAGCGCAAAAGCTGGTCGCTGACCTGATCCGCGAGCTAAACATTAAAGTCTCCGATCCACATCTGCCGGTCAAAACACTTTCTGGTGGTAATGCCCAGCGTATCGCCATTGCTAAATGGGTGGCGACCAATCCGCGCATCCTGATCCTCGACTCGCCTACCGTTGGCGTCGATATCGCCAACAAAGAAGGCATTTATCAGATAGCCCGCGACCTGGCGGAACAGGGGATGGCGGTACTGATGATTTGCGATGAAATTCCGGAAGCGTATTACAACAGCCATCGCGTGCTGGTGATGCGCCGCGGCAAGCTGGTAGCGGAATTTAACCCCCATCACTGTCGTGAAGATGAGATTGCTGAAGTGGTCGAGGTAATCAATGAATAGTCTGCGTTTCTCCCGTTTAATCGGGCAACATGAGTTCTGGCTGGGCCTTCTGGTCGTGGCGCTTGCCGTCGGGCTGAGTCTCAGCACCGATGAGTTTCTGTCACTGGGGAACCTGACAGATGTGGCGACCAGCTACGCGATTCTTGGCATCCTTGCCTGTGGGCTGTTTGTGGTGTTGATTTCCGGCGGTATCGACATCTCCTTCCCGGCCATGACCGCCATTGCCCAATACGCGATGGCCAGTTGGGTGATCGGCCACGGCGGCAACTTCGCACTGGCGCTGGCGATTGCGGTTGCAGTGGGTCTGCTGCTCGGACTCATCAACGGCTTCCTGGTCTACTGGCTGCGCGTCCCGGCGATCATCATTACTATCGCCACGTTGAACGTTTATTACGGCCTACTGGTTTACACCACCAAAGGCACCTGGCTGTATGGCTTCCCCGACTGGTTTATGAACGGCATCAACTGGCTCTCGTTCACCGCCGCGGACGGTTATGACTACGGTTTGACGCTGCCCCTGCTGTGCCTGGTCGCTGTAATCATCTTTACGGCCGTACTGATGAACTATACCCGTCTTGGCCGTCAGGTTTACGCCATGGGCGGCAACCGTGATGCGGCCTCGCGTCTGGGACTTAACCTGCTGAAACTGCATTTCTACGTGTATGGCTATATGGGCATTCTGGCGGGTGTCGCCGCCGTGGTGCAGGCGCAAATCACCCAGTCTGTGGCCCCCAATTCACTGCTTGGTTTTGAGCTAACAGTGCTGGCAGCGGTGGTACTCGGGGGAACCAGCATGAGCGGTGGACGTGGCACGTTAACCGGAACGTTGCTTGGCGTTGTCCTGCTGGCCTTCTTACAAAACGGCCTGACGCTGCTCAGCGTCTCCTCTTACTGGCATACCGTGTTCAGCGGCGCCATTATCCTGGTCAGCATCAGCGCCACGGCCTGGAACGAAAAACGCAAACTGGCAAGGGAGCTTTGAGATGAAAACAATCGCCAGATTTTTACCCGGTGATGCCATCATTCGCCTGCAATGCGTCATTATTGTGGTCGTCGCACTGGTCTTCTCGGCCCTGCTCGGCAGCCGTTTTTTCAGCATTGCTAACTTTCAGTCCATCGGTTCGCAGTTACCGATCCTCGGCATGCTGGCCCTGGGAATGGGCATGACCATGCTGACCGGCGGCATTAACCTGTCGATTATTGCCGGGGCGAACGCCTGCTCGCTGGTGATGGCAGCCGTTATCGTCACCCATCCGGATAACCCGCTGTTTCTGGTCATCGCCCTGCTGGCGGGCGCCGCCGTGGCAGTTGCTATCGGCACCCTGAACGGCGCGCTGATCGCCTGGGTCGGTGTGTCGCCTATTCTCGCCACGCTCGGCACCATGACGCTTATCTCCGGGCTGAATATTCTGCTGTCTAACGGGACGGTCATCTCCGGCTTCCCGACGGCGATTCAATATCTTGGCAACGCAACGATTGCCGGGGTTCCGGTGGCGCTGCTGCTCTTTTTCCTTGTGGCGATCCTGCTGTGGGTTCTGCTCGAACACACCACATTAGGGCGCAGCCTGTATCTCGTCGGCTCCAATGAACAGGCAACCCGCTACAGCGGTGTGAATACCGTTCGGGTACAGATTTCCGTGTACGTCATTTCGGCACTGCTCGGCTGGGTAGCCGCCATTCTGATGATGGCGAAATTCAACTCGGCGAAAGCCGGATATGGCGAATCCTACCTGCTGGTGACCATCCTTGCTTCCGTACTTGGCGGCATCAACCCGGATGGCGGCTTCGGGCGCATTATCGGCCTGGTGCTGGCGCTCATTGTGCTGCAAATGCTGGAAAGCGGCCTTAACTTGCTGGGGGTCAGTAGCTATCTGACGATGGCGCTGTGGGGCGCGGTGCTGATCCTCTTTATCGCATTACAGAATCGTAAAGCCTGATTCCAGGAGAAAAAATTATGGCAAGTTACTTTATTGGTGTGGATGTCGGAACCGGAAGCGCCCGGGCAGGCGTGTTTGATCTCAACGGCAGGATGGTCGGCCAGGCCAGTCGGGCCATCGAGATTTACCGTCCGCAAGCCGATTTCGTTGAGCAGTCCTCCGATAACATCTGGCAGGCAGTGTGTAACGCGGTTCGCGATGCCATCAACCAGTCAGATATCAACCCGATTCAGGTGAAAGGTCTGGGCTTTGACGCCACCTGTTCATTAGTGGTGCTGGATAAAGAAGGCAAACCGCTGACCATCAGCCCTTCCGGGCGCAGCGAACAGAACATTATCGTGTGGATGGACCACCGCGCCATTACCCAGGCCGAGCGGATTAACGCCCAGCACCATCGGGTGCTGGACTACGTCGGCGGAATTATTTCGCCGGAAATGCAGACGCCAAAACTGTTGTGGCTGAAGCAGCATATGCCCAATACCTGGGCCAATGCAGGTTACTACTTTGATTTGCCAGACTTCCTCACCTGGCGTGCGACCGGAGATGACACGCGCTCGCTGTGCTCAACGGTATGCAAATGGACCTATATGGGCCATGAAGACAAATGGGATGCCAGCTACTTCCGCCAGATCGGTCTGGAAGATTTACTGGAGCACGATGCTGCCAAAATTGGCCGCTACGTAAAAACCATGGGTGAACCACTCGGTCATGGGCTGTCGGCACGAGCCGCCAGCGAAATGGGGCTGATTCCGGGGACTGCAGTCAGCGTATCGATCATCGATGCCCACGCAGGTACGCTCGGCACACTCGGCGCCTGCGGCGTTTCCGGCGAAGTGGCGGATTTCGACCGTCGTGTCGCACTGATTGGCGGGACCTCCACTGGCCATATGGCCATTTCCAAAGAACCCCGTTTTATCAGCGGCATCTGGGGTCCCTACTACTCTGCTGTTCTGCCAGGGTATTGGCTGAATGAAGGCGGGCAGTCAGCGACCGGGGCGTTAATCGACCACGTCATTCAGTCGCATCCGTGCTATGAAACACTACTGGCGCAAGCGAAGTCCCAGGGACAAACCATTTAC
This sequence comes from Citrobacter sp. U14242, assembly GCF_046555775.1. Lineage (NCBI taxonomy): Bacteria > Pseudomonadati > Pseudomonadota > Gammaproteobacteria > Enterobacterales > Enterobacteriaceae > Citrobacter > Citrobacter sp. U14242. Next base: position 60,482 of record NZ_JBKGLW010000001.1, on the reverse strand, counting down.
GAAGTCCTGAACGCACTGCTGCGTAAAATGGCCGGTGAGCCGGAAGATATCGCCTTCCTGACCCGCGACATGCATATCCTGCCCTATTTCCACGGCAACCGCTCACCGCGCGCAAACCCAACGCTCACAGGGGCAATCACCGGGCTGAAGCTGTCCCGCACGCCAGAAGACATGGCGTTGCAGTATCTGGCAACTATCCAGTCCATTGCCCTGGGGACACGTCATATTATCGAGACGATGAATCAAAGTGGTTACACCATCGATACGATTATGGCCAGCGGCGGCGGGACAAAGAACCCGATCTTCGTTCAGGAACATGCTAACGCCACGGGTTGCGCAATGTTGCTGCCAGAAGAGAGTGAAGCCATGCTGCTGGGTAGCGCGATGATGGGAACCATCGCGGCAGGTGTTTTTGACACCCTCCCGGAAGCCATGTCGGCGATGAGTCGTATTGGTAAGACGGTCACACCACAAACTAACCGTATTAAGCAGTACTACGATCGCAAATACCGGGTATTCCACGAGATGTATCAGGACCACATGAAGTACCGCGAGCTGATGCAGGAGGACGCATGAATGATTCCTGGTCTCAGGCCAGCGGCGTATGGCAACTCTACAGCGATGCTCTCGCGGGACTGAGAGAGCATCTGACCGAGCAAACCTGGCTGTCACTGATGGCGGAACTGCGCGATTGCACGGGGAAAATCGTCGTCACTGGCGTCGGCACGTCCGGCATTGCAGCACGTAAAGTGGCGCATATGCTTGCCTGCGTGGAGCGTCCGGCAATTTACCTCAATGCCACTGACGCCGCACATGGCGACCTGGGTTTTTTACGTGCCAACGATCTGGTGATTATGTTGTCACGTGGGGGAAATTCGGATGAGCTCACCCGGCTGCTGCCAGGACTTGCTGAGAAGAATGTGTCGATAATCAGCGTGACTGAAAACCCGAACTCCGCTATCGCCAGGGCGTCGCGACTGGTTATTTCCACCGGCGTACAGCGCGAAGCCGATCCGCTAAACATGCTGGCAACCACGTCAATAATGCTGGTACTGGCAATCTTTGATGCCGCCTGCGCCTGCCTGATGAGCGAAAGCGGCTACTCAAAGGAGACGTTGTTGTCTGTGCATCCCGGCGGTGATGTGGGGTTAACGCTGAGCCGTGGTAAGTAACGCCAGGCAGCTGTTCCGGAGGTAATGAATCTGTTGCCTCCGGTATATTGCTACGTTCACCTTATATTTTTCACTTCTCTGAAACAATCCTCCCTGTGAACGTGTTAAGGGTACTATCGCCGTACCCTTAACAATCCCGGCTCCCGGCGGGAAAATTACCACTTCGAGGTCCCCTCCGTTTATTCCTCCAGGCTACCGGGCCGGGCGCGAGGTAGCGTCCTTGCACGTTCACGGGTATCTGCGCTTCAGAGAAATAACACCGTTGAGGTGAACGGAACCCCATAGAAGAATAAAATGTTCTCCATAATGTTTAGCAGATATGCAGTACATCTCTGGCATATCTAAACAAAAGATAAAACAGTGAAAAAGGGGGTTAACGCGCTGCGTTTAACTCCCGGTCACTGTTCCTCACGTTAAAAATTCTGTGACGTTCTCCAGCATTCCTGGCGGAAAGCATTCCATTCTCCATTTCAATAAGCAAACTTTAGCTATTCTTATCAAACATACTTACGGGAGATCCTACAGATGATGCCAACGCTTGCCCCGCCATCTGTACTATCCGCTCCCCAGCGCCGTTGTCAGGTGCTTCTGACACTTTTCCTGCCAGGGCAGGTTGCCACTGCGCAGACTTTCAGCACGCTGAACGGGGTCGATGATGCCACGGTTCGGGAAGATATTATCGGTGCCGGGCTCGAAATCCAGCGCTATCATCGGCTCGCCATTACCACCGCTCAGAATGGAAGTTATGTAATAGAAGGAACCCCGCTTAATCAGCGTCTGTGCCTGTTACAGTGGCTGCGCCGTGGCCTGCGGATTTGTCCAACGTTTATTGCCCAGCAGTTTACCCCGGCGTTAAAAATGGAACTTAAACAACGCGGTATTGCGCGGACGCTGTATGACGACACCAATCTGCATGCGCTGATCAACCTGTGTTCCCGACGCTTGCAGAAGCCGTTTGAGTGCCGAGATATCCAGTTTCTGCAGCTTTATTTACAGTACTGCCTGCTACAGCATCACGCAGGGATCACCCCGGAGTTTAATCCTCTGCAACAACGCTGGGCGCAAGCTTGTGCCGAATACCCACTCGCTGAGGAAATCGGCCGCCACTGGCAACGGCACGTTATGCAGAGTGCGCCGCTGGGGGAATCGCTGTTTATGGCGCTGCTGTTTTCGATGATCCGCATCCCCGACCCGATCCGTGATAACCACCAGCAGGATCGTCGTCTGCGCCTTGAGATTGCCCGGTTGGTGCTGCGTTTTCGTGAGTACGGCAACGTCCGCTTCAGCGATGAACAGGGGCTAAATGACCAACTGTATGTCCATCTGGCTCAAGCGCTGAACCGCAGTCTGTTCGCCATTGGTATTGATAACACCCTGCCGGAAGAATTCAGTCGGCTGTATCCCCGGTTAGTACGTACCACGCGTGAAGCGTTACACGGATTCGAAGAGGAATACGATGTGCGTTTTTCAGAGGAAGAGACTGGGCTGGTGGCCGTCATTTTCGGTGCCTGGCTGATGCAGGAAAAGGATTTACACGAGAAGCAGATAATCCTGCTGACCGGCAATAATGAACGACTCGAAGCCCATATAGAACAACAGCTACGCGAACTGACTTTGCTGCCGCTGAATGTCAAACATATGCCGATGCAGGACTTTCAGAAACAGGGTTCGCCGCGTGGTGTGGCGCTGATTATCACGGCATACACCACGCCGCTGCCGCTGTTTTCACCACCGTTGATTCATGCGGACCTGGCGCTTACGCCGCATCAGCAGCAGCAGATCCGCAAAATCCTTGAATCATAACGCCGATGCCTGCGCCGTCACTTTAGGCCGCAAGGCGATGGCGGGAAGCGCCACCAGCGCCATCACCCAGAATACGCCACTGCCCAGATTTTGATACAGGTAGCCGGCGAACACGGTCATGATGGCGATACTCCCCCCCATCGCCACCGCGGAATAAACCGCCTGCAAACGAATGACTTCGCTGCCCTGTCGCGTCGCGATATAACGCATCGCCGCCAGATGACAGACCGTAAATGTGCCGCAATGCAGGATCTGCACTACAATCAGCCACGGCAGTTCGGTACTCCAGCCCATCAATCCCCAACGCACCACGCCGCAAACGGCAGAGAGCAGCAGCAGATCGCGAGCGCTAAAGCGACGGAATAGCTTGTGGCTGAGCGCAAAAATAATCACTTCCGCCACCACACCGAGCGACCATAAGTACCCTACCGCCGAGGCAGAATATCCAGCCGACTGCCAGTAGAGGGCGCTAAAACCGTAATAGGCCGCATGAGCCCCTTGCAGCAGGCTTACGCAGGCGAGAAAACGCCAGCTTTGGGCTATCAACGTGCGCCAGGCCGGCCATCCTGCGCTCTCCTGCTGACGGTTTTCACCCGCAGGCTGAACACTCGGGCGGATCATCATCCCCAGCAGCATCGACGCGACCCCAAGCGACAACAGTACAAGGATCATCCGGTAATCAAACAAGCTCACCAGTTTACCGGTTAGCGCGGAGCCGATCACAAATGCCACAGACCCCCACAGGCGCACCCGACCATAATCCAGGGTGATCTGTTTTTGCCAGGTGTTGGCCAGCGCATCCGTCAGCGGCACCAGCGGTGAGAAAAACAGGTTAAAGCCGACCATCACCACCATCAGCCACGCGACGTGGGTTCCCGCCCAGAAAGCCAGCGCAAAGACCAGCGTCAGGAGCGCCAGGATACGCAAGGCAGAGATCAGGCGGGAGGGATCGCTCACGCGCGGCGCAATCAGCAAACTCCCCAGAAAACGAGCAATCAGCCCCGCGCCCAGCAGCACACCAATGGTTTCCGGCGTCAGCCCTAACCCTTCGAGCCAGACGCTCCAGAAAGGCAGAAAAATACCGTAGCTAAAGAAATAGGTGAAATAACTGAGCGCCAGCCAGCGCGTGGAATGCAGAGCCATGAATCCCTCCCGTTTAGAGGCGATAGTCTGGCGACAAACGCAGGCTGGCGCAAGAGAACATTAACAGACAAATAACATGATTTTCGCCCTATTCGATACAAATTTGCAGCGAAAAATGGCAACGTTCCCCCTGAGCCAGAACCTGCAATCCCGGCTGCCCCTGCATGTGATGGGCATTTACCGGATGCGTCTGCGGCTCAAGACACAAGAACGACTCACCCGACATTCTGAACAGCATCAACCATGGAGTTTGCGCTAAAATCGTGACCTTCATCACATCGCGTTGAATGACGGCCCGCCCACTCCAGCCAGAATAGCCAACGTTGAGCCAGGCATCTTCACCATATTGCGCGTGCATGAAGTCCGCCATAGTCGGGATGTCGCTTTGCCAGCCTAGCGGCAGATGTTGCTCCCCCTCCGGCCAGTAGCCGCTGGCCGTGAACTGCACCGTACTGCACGTATCAAAAGCGAAAAACGGATGAAATCCACAGCCATAGAGCATCGGCTGTTCGCCGCAGTGGGTAAGGGTCAGCGAAGCATGAAGGCTCGATGCTTCCAACTGATAACACAACTCTGCCATATAGTCGTAGCCACAGGGATGCCAACTGCGCAACCTCAGCAAACAACCGCTTTGGGTGGCGGTGACAATCTCCCAGCGCTTCAGCCAGCCGTCTCCGTGCAGGAAAAACACGTCATCAGCATCATGTACGGGCAAAACCACCTCTTCACCACGCAGCGTAAAGCGATTCCCCGCGACCCGATTCGCCACCGGCAGCATCGGAAACAAACCACAATCCCCCGGCCCTTCCCCATGACCTGCCCGCAATACCGCCTGTTGATGTTGTAATGAAACCAGATTCAGTAACGTACCGCCCTGGGGATCAACGCACATCTGCAGATGTGCGTTTTGTAGCATCAGCACGCTATCCATCAGCGGGTGCTTCGTTGTTGGGCTGCAGCATTCACTTTCATATGCTGTGCCGCCAGTTGTTCTTCTAATGCTTCCAGCGTAATCCCCTTCGTTTCCGGCACATTACGCAGTACATACATGAAGCCCATGGCACAAATCACGCCGTACAACAGGAAACTTCCTGATGCCCCCAGGCTGGCGTTCAGCAGCGGGAAGGTGTAGGTCAGCAGGAAGCAGGCAATCCACAGCGCCAGCGTGCCAAGAGACATCGCCAGCCCGCGCACACGGTTCGGGAAAATTTCAGACAGCAACACCCAGGTCACCGGGGCCAGCGTCAGGGCGTAGATTGCAATCGCCGCCAGTACCAGAACCAGAACCGGCCATCCCATAATGCCTAACCCGTACGCGCTGGCAATTAACACGTAGATAATCGTTAGTCCTGAAGCACCGAACAGCATCAACTTACGGCGACCAATTTTGTCCACCAACGGCAGTGCGGCAAGGGTGAAGACCAGGTTAATGATCCCGGTCGCCACGATCGATTTTAGCGTGCCATTAATGTCAAACCCGGCCGAGGCGAAGATCTCCTGTGCATAGTTGAAGATCACGTTGATCCCACACCACTGCTGGAAGACAGCCAGCACCATCCCAATGATGACGATCGGTTTGATCTGCGGCTGTAATAACGTTGACCAGGCCACTTTGTGGTTATCTTTTTGCAGCGTATATTCAATCTCTTTCAGCGTTTGTCCGGCATACTCCGCCGAACCAATGCGCTGCAACATGGCGCGGGCACGCTCGACTTTTCCTGCCTTCACCAGCCAGCGCGGTGATTCCGGCACAAAAAACATTAGCACCAGGAACACCACTGCAGGCACTAATTCGGCACCAAACATCCAACGCCAGCCCGTCTGACCATTCCAGCTTTCCACGATGGCCTGTTGTGTGGCACCTGTGGCAACAGGTTCGGCAATCATCAGGTTGATCAGTTGCGCCGCCAATACACCAATCACGATGGTAAGCTGGTTAACCGCCACAAAACGACCGCGTTTTTCTGCCGGACTGACCTCGGCGATATACAGCGGGCTAAGGGCTGATGCCAAACCAATTCCTACACCACCGACGATACGATAAACAATAAACATGTCGAAATTACTGGCCATCGCAGTTCCCCAGGCAGAAGCGCTGAAGAGGATCGCCGAGAGGATAAGCGGCATTTTTCGGCCAAATTTATCGGCGCACCAGCCGGACATTAACGCACCGAAGATACAGCCGACCAGTGCAGAACTCATTGCCCAACCGGACTGCGCGGGGTCAGTAATCGAGAAATATGCTTCGTAGAAGGGTTTTGCCCCGCCAATCACCACCCAGTCATAGCCAAACAGTAAACCACCGCAGGCTGCAACCAGGCAGATAGTCCAGACATAGCCAATTTTTAAATGTGTCTGCGCATTATTCATTATGATTCCTCTTTCAGGGAAACGCAGGGAACAGAAGGTTTCAGGTGGAGTTTCCCCCACCTGATCAGGGTGTTATTGAAAAAGCTTTATATCGATGGCGTGACGCAGCAGCAGTGCTTTGTCATGCGCCGGATTGTGTTTCAGCAGTTCATCAAGATCTCGTCGGCAGGCCGGGTGATCCCCGAGCCCCAGATGCCCAAGCGCATTGATAAACAAACAGTGTTGTTGGTGTTTTGCTTGCGCGGAGGTATCCAGTACCACCAGATCCGGCAGCGATACGGCAAAGAAATCGACATCAGGAACGTTGTCATGCTGCGACTCAACCCACTGCAGGAAGCTGTGGAACAGCGCGTCTGCTCGTGCGTTCTCGCCCAGGGCTTTCAGCGCCATGCCTTGCCAGAAGAGGTAGTCCACCGGTTGGTCGTTGTAATAGCGCCCGGCATCCAGTGAAGTGCCGCCGCACGTCGCTCGCGCAAAATAACGTTGGGACTCCTCAACGTAGCCTTGTTGCTGTGAACAACATCCCAGTAAATACCAGATGTCATTATCTGTCTGTCCGGGTAAGCGCCCTTCGCCAAGATTCTGCGGGTAGCGCAGTGCTTCTTGCAGTAAAGAGATGGCTGATTGCTGATCACCAGATTGTATTGCCGCCAGCGCACGATGCAGTTGATTGAGCAGGTATTGCCCGGTCGCTTTGCCCTCTCCGCCTTCCCACGGATGAAACACTCGCTCGCGCAGCACAGCAGCAGCGGCATCGTAGTGACCCAATCCATTCCACAGGCTGAGCAGCTCCACCGTCAGGTCATCACGCAGGAAGACAATCTCTTTGCTGGCCTCCAGTCGCTGCAAACGTTGTTCCGTCGGTTGCGCCATCAGTTTATTGAGATAGTCGAGTTCAAACAGGAAACGCGCGTTTTGCGGCTCCAGTGCAACAGCCTGTGATAAATAGCGTTTTGCCAGGTGAGCATCGTGCTGTTTGTTCCACGCATAAATACCAAGTAAACGATGTACCGGGGCAAAATCCGGCTCCTGCTCAAGGGTGAATTGCCAACAGGAGACTGCCTCGGCATAACGCCGCTTGCTGTACCAGAAACAACCGAGTAGATAGCGGGCAAACGCATCCTGTTCCAGGGTTTGCAGCATCTGTACCTCATCCAGCGTATTAGGGAACCGGACGCGATTTTGCAGACACTCACGAGCACGAGCGATAAAGTGCTGCGGATTATCGCTTAATGAAGCCCGCCACAGCATCGGCAGCGTTTCCTGGCTGTCGAGCAACGCCAACACACAACCAGCGGCGTCCCGCTGACCTAACGAGATCAGCCAGCCGGCCAACTCACAGGCATTCGTACCACGACGTCCGGTAATCGAGATCAACGCTTGCGCGGAGGTTTCGTCCTGACTGATGGCCCAGCGGGCATAATGCAGGGTATAACTCAACGGATAATCAACCAGCTGCTGGCTTATATATTCCAGCGCCTTCTCACGCTGATTCAGCTTCGCCAGCGCCAACGCTTTCAGCCCCATAGCCAGGTTATTACTGCCATTAAAACGCAGGCTCTGTTCTACCTTTTCCAGCGCGCCGGCGTAGTCCTGACGCTTCATCGCCAGACGTGCCAACGACCAGAAGGCAGCATCGCGACAGTTACCACTCCAGCTTGCCTTGTAGTAACTTTCCCACGCACCGTTATTGTCACCCTGACGCTCCAGCGCAGCAGCCAGCAACATACTGGCTTCACCATCACGCGGATTCTTATTGAGCTTATGCGCACGTTCCAGCGCCTTGCTTGCACAGCTCTGTGCCAGTGCCCAGTCCGCACGGTTTAGCGCCAGCGTCCCTAACGCTACATTGTTACGGTAATCCAGCGAGTCAACCTCCAGTGCGCGGCGGTAATAGTCTTCGGCATAACGGCTTGCATGGTTGTACTGCTCCAGATGCTGGCCAATAAAATAGAGTTCATCGGTATTGGATAATGCCTCAGGCAGCGCAGGGGCGACGGCCGCCTTCGGCAGCGGTAATTCTTGTGCAATATGCTCCTCATACTGCAAAAGCATGGTGCCATCAGCGCTGCAGACCGTCATCGTCACCCGTGCATACCCTTTGTCGGACACATCGGCCAGCCAGCTTTTCCCAGGCTCCAGCGTGAGCGTGTGTTCGTAGAACGGTTGCCCCTGAGCAGAGAGTGTGACCTGAACATCGCGCAGCGGCGCAATCGCATAGACACCAATGGAAAGTTGCCCGCTGTCACGTACCAGGCGAAGCACGAGCTGCGTACTGGCGTTTTGCACCATCCCAAGTTCGCTATAGGGCAGGAAGTTTTGCACGAAGACTTTCTCTTCGTACGGCGCAAGCCAGGTAAAGTCCGGTTGGTTATCGGTGAAGACGCCGGTCATCAGTTCGATATACGGGCCGTTGTTATCGGTGAGATTACGATCCCAGGCAACGCCAAAATCACCGTATCCCCAGGTCCACTGCTTTTTGCCCGGGGATACGTGGTGATCGGCGACGTGCAGCAATCCGCCGCGTTCGCCGTGATGCCACGCGCCAACAAAGTCATAGTCTGATTTTTCAGCCATGTAGGAGGTAGGCACCGGCACGTTCCTGTAGCGCGAGATATCCACGCCCGCCGAGTAGTCCACTTTATAGTAAGTACCGGTCGCAATTGGGAATGCGGAGACATCGCGTTTGCCATGGTCAAATACCGCGGTCACATCCGGCGGGAATACGCTCTGGTGGTCATCTCCGCCCTTCACGGCTGGATTCGCCCACCATAGAAAGTGACGTGGTGTCGCATTGCCGTTAAATACCTTCCCGGTGATCTCAATCAGCGCGCGATCCGGGTACAGGGTGAATCCAGTCATCACCTGTAAACCACGCATGGGTTCTACCTCGCCCATCCACACGGTGTATTCACCCTGCTCACCCTGCTGTTGCGTAAAGTCGACCGGCATAAAGGTGGTCGGGCGATGATGCTGCGGCCAGTTAAACTCTATGCCGCCAGAGATCCACGGCCCGAGTAAACCGACCAGAGCAGGCTTGACCACTTCGTTGTAGTAGACAAAATCACGTTGCTGCACTTTGTCAAATGCACGATGAATACGCCCACCTAACTCTGGCAGCAGCATAATGCGAATGAAGTCATTTTCCATCCACACCGCCTGATAATCGCGCATTTCGCGCTTGCCGGTCAGCGTATCAATCACGCCATAGGGATACACCGCACCAGAGGAGCCCTGATAAACCCGCTTTTCCAGAAACATGGGATTAGCGTCTTCTTCGCCTGCCGTCCACGTTGGGAGGGTGATCGTTTCCTGCCAGACTTTCACTGAACCGTACATGCCGCTCTCCACTCAATAAACAAAAGTAAAAATTCAACTTGATGCTATTCTGCGGCAGATAAGTGGCGCTAAAATGCGCAATGCTCACGCAATATAGTAAAGGGAGTTAAGTGTATGCGGCGTTCGGGATTCAATAATGCCAGGGTCCGTCAAGCAAATAAGCAGATATTTCTGTCGCACCTGTGGCGGGAGAAACAGCTCAGTAAGTCACAGCTGGCACAGCTCACCAATCTGTCGATCCCCGCTGTCAGTAATATTCTCGAAGAGTTAATGGATGAAGGAAGAATCAGTCATTCACGAGAAACGCTAAGCCAGCGCGGTCTGAGCAGCGGCAGCTATCATTTGCCGGAACAAGGCGCATGGACGTTGTGTATTAACGTCACGCCCACCAGCATCACCAGCCAACTGGCAGACGCGCGCCTGGTCGCCGTCGGTGACTGGCGGCATGAAGCGATCAATCCCGAGACGCCAAAAGCGTTACTGGCAGCACTGGCGGCACACTGGCGGGAATACCGACGGCATTATCCCGAGATGACGATCAATCTGGCGCTGGGCGTTCACGGCCAGGTTGATCCAATTACCGGGGCCTCCAAAACCATGCCACAGGCACCGTGGAAAACACCGGTAGAAATAAAATATCTGCTGGAGGAAATGCTCGGTGTGCAGGTCCGGCTGGATAATGACTGTGTGATGCTGGCGCTGGCGGAAAAGTGGCAGAACCCGGCAGCAAACGGTGATTTTTGCGTGATCAATGTCGATTACGGTATCGGTTCATCGTTTGTCATTAACGACAACATCTGGCGTGGCAGCTTATATGGCAGCGGCCAGATTGGGCATACCATTATCAATCCTGATGGCGTGGCCTGTGATTGTGGTCGCTACGGCTGTCTGGAAACGGTCGCCTCGCTAAGCGCCCTGAAGAAACAGGCTCGCATATGGATGAAATCTCAGCCTGCCCCGCATTACGATCCGGAAACACTGACCACCGATCAACTGCTCGATGCCTGGAAACAGGGAGATGTGCGTATTCAGGCCTGGGCCGAACACGCTGCCAGCGCCATCGGTCTGAGCCTGTATAACTTTCTTAATATACTAAATATTAATCAAATATGGTTGTATGGACGCAGTTGCGCTTTTGGTGATAACTGGCTCAATACTCTCGTGCAACAAACCGGATTCAATCCGTTCGACCATGGCGATAATCCACGCGCCAGGGCCACACAAATCAGTTTCGGGCAACTTAGCCTATCTCAGCAACTGATGGGCATTGGCTATCTGTATGTGGAATCACAACTGAGCGAGCTGTAACCATTACTCCGTCAGACTCACCTCTAAACGTTCCTGTACCGTGGCGATAAAATCAGCAAGCGCGGGTTTTATCGTCCCCTTTTTCCACGCCATCAGCAGTGAAATGGTCGGGATATCGCCGACAATTGGCCGGAAAACCACCTGACCGGTATTAAAATTATTCATATAACCGGGTATCAAAGTTACCCCCAGTCCCATACCGACCAGGTTCATGGTCACCAGAATATTGGTCGCCACCTGTACAATATTGGGCTGGCTTTTTTGCTGCTGGAACCAGTTTTTAACAATCATCGCTAACGCACCGGAATAAGCGGGATCGGTGCTGACAAAATTGACACCGTTCAGTTGCTGTGCCGATATCGCCTTTTCACTGGCTAACGGATGGTTAACCGGTAGCACCACCACCAGCGGCTCATGGAAAAGTTCCAGGTAGTCCAGTTCCGGGCTGTACACCGGATGGCGCATTAAGCCAACATCCAGCGCCCCACGCAGGATCTTCTCTTCCTGCTCCGTGGTTATCAGGCTCACCAGTTCAATGTGTGTATCCGGTTGTTTTAAACGAAACAAAGGCAGCACCTTCGGCAGCAGATTCACCTCTGCTGAAGGAACAAAACCAATCGTAAAATGCTTATCTTCCTGCACCGTTTTACGGGCGCGAGTTTTCGCGTTCTCCGCCTGTTCGAGGATAGCCAGCGCATCCTGTAAAAAGCACTCTCCCGCCGCTGTCAGAGCCACTTTTCGCTTATCGCGTACCAGCAACGGAACGCCCACACAGGTCTCCAGATCACGGATCTGGCTACTCAACGACGGCTGAGAGGTATGCAGCTTTTCTGCCGCACGGGTGAAATTCAGCGCCTGCGCCACCGCGACAAAATAGCGTAAGTGCCTCAGTTCCATGCCCTTCTCCTTGTTATCGAAAAAATGTCTCAACTGGTAGAAATTTACTATTTCACAGATTGATAACTAACCAGCAACATCCTTATGGCACAAAAAAAGAAGGTCAATACATCTTAGCTTTCAGGATTAAAAAATATGACCACACCCTCAAATTTAGACATCTACCAACTGATTGATACCCAAAACGGTCGCGTAACTCCACGGATTTATACCGACCCTGAAATTTACCAACTGGAGCTGGAACGTATCTTCGGACGCTGCTGGCTCTTTCTCGCCCACGAAAGCCAAATCCCCAAGCCCGGTGATTTTTTTAACACCTACATGGGCGAGGATGCGGTCGTGGTGGTGCGTCAGAAAGACGGCAGCATCAAAGCCTTTCTCAACCAATGCCGTCACCGCGCAATGCGGGTCAGTTACGCTGACTGCGGCAACACCCGCGCCTTTACCTGCCCGTATCACGGCTGGTCATACGGTATTAACGGCGAGCTAATCGATGTCCCGCTGGAGCCGCGTGCTTACCCACAAGGGTTGTGCAAATCTCACTGGGGGCTGAACGAAGTGCCCGGCGTGGAAAGCTACAAGGGGCTGATCTTCGGCAACTGGGACACCAGTGCGCCTGCGCTACGCGATTATCTCGGCGACATCGCCTGGTATCTGGACGGTGTGCTCGATCGTCGCGAAGGCGGCACTGAAATCGTCGGTGGTGTACAAAAATGGACTATCGACTGTAACTGGAAATTCCCCGCCGAGCAGTTTGCCAGCGACCAATATCACGCCCTGTTTAGCCATGCTTCTGCCGTTCAGGTACTGGGCGCGAAAGATGACGGCAGTGATAAACGTCTGGGGGACGGGCAAACCGCCCGTCCGGTGTGGGAAACCGCCAAAGATGCGCTGCAATTCGGTCAGGACGGTCACGGCAGCGGATTTTTCTTTACCGAGAAACCCGATGCCAACGTCTGGGTTGACGGCGAAGTCTCCAGCTATTACCGCGACACCTACGCCGAAGCCGAAGAGCGTTTGGGCAAAGTACGCGCCCTGCGCCTGGCCGGTCATAACAATATCTTCCCCACCCTGTCCTGGCTGAACGGTACCGCCACGCTGCGCGTCTGGCATCCGCGCGGGCCGGATCAGGTCGAAGTGTGGGCGTTCTGTATTACCGACAAAGCGGCCTCCGATGAAGTGAAAGCCGCATTTGAAAATAGCGCCACCCGCGCCTTTGGCCCGGCCGGGTTCCTTGAGCAGGATGACTCGGAAAACTGGTGTGAAATTCAAAAACTGCTGAAAGGCCACCGGGCGCGCAATACCAAACTGTGTCTGGAGATGGGATTGGGCCAGGAAAAGCGTCGTGAAGACGGCATTCCGGGGATCACCAACTACATCTTCTCGGAAACCGCCGCGCGTGGGATGTATCAACGTTGGGCCGATCTGCTCAGTAGCGAAAGCTGGCAGGAAGTGCAGGAAAAAACCGCCGCTTACCAGCAGGAGGTGATGAAATGAGTACCTTAGTCTCCCTGGAACTTCATCATCGCATTACCCAGTTTCTTTACCACGAAGCCAGCCTGCTGGATGACTGGAAGTTTCGCGACTGGCTGGCAGAACTGGACGACGACATTCGCTACACCATGCGTACCACGGTGAATGCTCAGACCCGCGATCGCCGCAAAGGCGTACAACCGCCGACGACGTGGATTTTCAATGACAACAAAGATCAGCTTGAGCGCCGGATCGCCCGGCTGGAAACCGGTATGGCCTGGGCGGAAGAACCGCCATCCCGCACTCGTCATCTGATCAGCAACCTGCAGGTCAGCGAAACGGGCCAACCCGACGTGTTCGCGGTGCGCCTTAACTACCTGCTGTACCGCGCGCAAAAAGAGCGAGATGAAACCTTTTATGTTGGCATGCGCGTAGACAAAGTTCGCCGTCTGCCGGGTGATGAGTGGCGTTTACTGGAGCGTGAGATCGTGCTGGATCAGGCGGTGATCACCTCCCATAACCTGAGTGTACTGTTCTGATGAATCGTGTATTTGCTTGCCCCGTAGGGGATCTGCCAGAGGGTGAAGCACTCCGGCTCGACACGTCGCCCGTCATCGCGCTGTTTAACGTTGGCGGCGAATTTTATGCCATTAACGATCGCTGTAGCCACGGTAACGCCTCGATGTCGGAAGGTTATCTGGAAGACGATGCCACCGTGGAATGCCCGCTGCATGCGGCCAGTTTTTGTCTGAAAACCGGCAAAGCGCTATGCCTGCCCGCCACCGATCCGCTGACGACCTACACGGTGTATGTGGAAGGTAACGATGTGTTTGTTGATATTCCCGGAGGGGCCTGATGAGCGATTTACGCGATAACGTGGTCTTTATTACTGGCGGTGGCTCCGGTCTTGGGCTGGCACTGGTCGAACGCTTTATCGAAGAAGGTGCAAAAGTTGCCACGCTGGAACTGTCGACAGCCAAGGTCGCCAGCTTGCGCCAGCGCTTTGGCGAACACGTGCTGGCGGTCGAAGGAAACGTCACCTGCTACGCTGACTATCAGCGCGCAGTGGATCAGATCCTCACGTCGTTCGGCAAACTGGACTGCTTCATCGGTAATGCCGGGATTTGGGATCATAATGCTTCGCTGATCAATACCTCCGCCGGGGCGCTGGAAAGCGGCTTTCATGAGTTGTTCAACGTCAACGTACTGGGTTATCTGCTGGGGGCCAAAGCCTGCGCCCCCGCGCTAATTGCCAGCGAAGGCAGCATCATTTTTACCCTTTCCAATGCGGCATGGTACCCCGGCGGCGGCGGCCCGCTGTATACCGCCAGTAAACATGCGGCAACCGGACTGATTCGCCAGTTAGCCTATGAGCTGGCGCCGAAGGTCCGCGTCAACGGCGTAGGGCCGTGCGGAATGGCAACCGACCTGCGCGGCCCGCAGGCGTTGGGTCAGAACGATACCTCAATTATGCAATCACTGACGCCGGAAAAAATCGCCGCCATCCTACCGCTGCAGTTTTTCCCTGATCCGGCAGATTTTACCGGTCCATACGTGATGCTGGCATCGCGGCGCAACAACCGCACATTGAGCGGCGTGATGATCAATGCCGACGCCGGTCTGGGTATTCGCGGTATTCGTCACGTTGCCGCCGGGCTGGATCTCTGAGGAGGCGTTATGCACAACAACATCATTGCTATCGTCGGCGGTGGACAGGCCGCTGCGATGGCGGCGGTAGCACTACGCCAGCAAGGGTTTGACGGCGAGATACATCTGTTCTCCAATGAACCGCATCTGCCGTACGAACGCCCTCCATTGTCCAAAGCCATGCTGCTGGACGACGCCCCACAGCTACAGCCGGTGCTGAGCACGGACTGGTGGCGGGACAATAACGTTCAGCTGCATCTGGGCGTAACCGTGCGAACGCTCGGCCGACAAACCCACGAGCTGGCATTGGCTGACGGGCAGACCTACCCGTGGGATCGGTTACTGATTGCCACGGGTGCGTCAGCGCGCCCGTTCCCATTACTGGATACGCTCGGTGATCGCTGCTTCACGCTGCGCCACGCCGGGGATGCGACGCGTCTGCGGGAAGCGCTCAGCCCTGGGCAGTCGTTCGCCATTGTCGGGGCCGGAACCATTGGACTTGAGCTGGCCGCCAGCGCCACGCAGCGCGGTTGCCAGGTCACCGTCATTGAACTGGCCACCACGGTGATGGGCCGCAACGCGCCGCTGCCGATACAGCGTTACCTGGCCGCCCGTCATCAGCAGGCGGGCGTACACCTTATTCTCAACAATGCGATTGAGCAGGTGTTTGAGGGAGAGCGTCTTACTCTTACATTGCAAAGCGGTGAGCAGCTTCAGGTTGATAGCGTGATTTACGGTATCGGGATTATTGCCAACGACGGGCTTGCCCGTGAGGCAGGTCTTGATGTGGCAAATGGCATTATCATTGATACCTCATGCACAACCGCAGATCCGAACATTTTTGCCGCCGGTGATGTGGCAGTACAGCGTTTGCCAGACGGAACGCTGCAACGTTGTGAAAGCTGGGAAAACGCCAATAATCAGGCGCAAACTGCCGCAGCGGCTATGCTCGAATTACCTCTACCGACACTGCCCCCGCCCTGGTTCTGGACCGACCAATTTAATGACAATCTGCAATTTGTTGGTGATATGTGTGGAGAGAACTGGGTCGTTCGCGGCAATCCAGATGACGGCAAGGCTATCTGGTTCCAGCTACGCGACGAGGCGTTGATTGGCGCAGTAGCGCTCAACAACGGACGCGAAGTGCGCGTGTTGCGTAAGCTGATTCAGTCTGGACGAGCGGTGAACGAGGAAGCTCTGCGTGATCCAACTGTGGCGTTGAAGTCCTTGTGATAACGGCCTGATAAACACAGCACCATCGGGCACAAAAAAGGCCGCATTCGCGGCCTTTTTCACATCAAACGATTAACGCTTACGCGTAAACCGGGAAGCGTGCACAGATATCCAGCACTTTACCTTTCACACGCTCAATAACAGCTTCGTCATTGATGTTGTCCAGAACGTCACACATCCAGCCAGCCAGTTCTTTCACTTCTGCTTCTTTAAAGCCACGACGAGTCACAGCCGGAGAACCGATGCGGATACCGGACGTTACAAACGGGCTCTTCGGATCGTTCGGAACGCTGTTTTTGTTAACGGTGATGTTAGCACGGCCCAGCGCAGCGTCAGCTTCTTTACCGGTCAGGTTTTTATCAACCAGATCCAGCAGGAACAAGTGGTTTTCAGTACCGCCAGAAACCACTTTGTAACCACGGTTCAGGAACACTTCCACCATCGCTTTGGCATTTTTAGCAACCTGCTGTTGGTAAACTTTGAACTCTGGCTCCATCGCTTCTTTCAGTGCTACCGCTTTACCGGCAATCACGTGCATCAGAGGGCCGCCCTGCGCATTTGGGAAGACAGCGGAATTCAGCTTTTTGTACAGCTCTTCGTCACCGCCTTTCGCCAGGATCAGGCCGCCACGCGGACCCGCCAGGGTTTTGTGGGTGGTGGTAGTCACAACATGAGCATGCGGAACCGGGTTCGGGTAAACGCCTGCGGCAATCAGACCCGCAACGTGCGCCATGTCAACAAACAGGTATGCGCCGATGCTGTCGGCGATTTCACGCATTTTTGCCCAGTCAACCACACCGGAATAAGCAGAGAAGCCACCGATGATCATCTTCGGCTTGTGCTCTTTGGCCTGCTTAGCCATGTCTTCGTAGTCAATTTTACCGGACTCATCAATACCGTAAGGGATGATGTTGTACAGTTTACCGGAGAAGTTTACCGGGGAGCCGTGAGTCAGGTGGCCGCCTTGTGCCAGGTTCATACCCAGAACGGTATCGCCCGGTTGCAGCAGAGCGGTATAAACAGCGAAGTTAGCCTGAGAACCTGAGTGCGGTTGGACGTTAGCGTAATCAGCACCAAACAGCGCTTTCGCGCGGTCGATCGCCAGTTGCTCAACGATATCAACGTATTCGCAACCGCCGTAGTAGCGCTTGCCCGGATAACCTTCAGCATATTTGTTGGTCAGCTGAGAACCCTGTGCCTGCATAACACGCGGGCTGGTGTAGTTTTCGGAGGCGATCAGTTCGATGTGCTCTTCCTGACGTACTTTTTCCTGCTCCATAGCCTGCCACAGTTCGGCATCATAATCGGCAATGTTCATTTCACGCTTTAACATCCGCATCTCCTGACTCAGCTAACGATAAATTTTTAGGCCTTATAAAGGCGGTCCATAGGACAACGGCCAACAGTATAACCGAATCATTCCTCGATAACAGGTCTTGACAAAGGATTTTACGCAAACGATTACCTCCACAGCATACAAGGCTTTGGAGAATAAAGAGATGGCGAATTTCAACGGATTTCTTTTCAGGTTTGTGATGCAGATTTTTCACGTTGTAACCTTTACAACGCAAAGTTACAAAGAACCATTTACAATGCAGGGGTATTTTTTATAAGATGTATTTGACATACATCATTAAAGTTTCAGATAAAGGAAGACCGTATGCTTGACGCACAAACCATCGCTACAGTGAAAGCCACCATCCCCTTGCTGGTTGAAACAGGTCCGAAACTGACCGCTCATTTCTACGATCGCATGTTTACGCATAACCCAGAGCTGAAAGAAATTTTCAACATGAGTAACCAGCGTAATGGCGATCAACGTGAAGCGTTGTTTAACGCCATTGCCGCGTATGCCAGCAATATCGAAAACCTGCCAGCGCTGCTGCCAGCGGTCGAGAAAATTGCCCAGAAGCATACCAGTTTCCAGATTAAACCCGAGCAATACAACATCGTGGGGGGGCATCTGTTGGCAACGCTGGATGAGATGTTCAGTCCAGGACAAGAAGTGCTGGATGCGTGGGGCAAAGCGTATGGGGTGCTGGCTAACGTCTTCATCAACCGTGAAGCGCAGATTTACAGCGAGAACGCCAACAAAAATGGCGGCTGGGAAGGCACCCGTCCTTTCCGTATCGTGGCCAAAACGCCTCGCAGTGCGCTTATCACCAGCTTTGAGTTCGAACCTGTTGACGGCAAAACCGTTGCTGAATACCACCCGGGACAGTATCTGGGCGTTTGGCTGAAGCCAGAAGGCTTCCCACATCAGGAAATTCGTCAGTACTCACTGACCCGTAAACCGAACGGCAAAGGCTACCGTATTGCTGTTAAGCGTGAAGAAGGTGGCCAGGTCTCAACCTGGTTGCACAACCACGCAAATGTGGGTGACGTTGTTCATTTAGCCGCACCTGCGGGCGATTTCTTTATGGATGTCGCCACCGATACCCCGGTGTCGCTGATTTCCGCAGGCGTGGGTCAGACCCCAATGCTGGCGATGCTGGATACGCTGGCGAAAGCGAATCACACGGCGCAGGTCAACTGGTTCCACGCAGCGGAAAACGGCGACGTGCATGCCTTTGCTGATGAAGTCAACGAACTAGGCAAAACGCTGCCACGCTTTAGTGCACACACCTGGTATCGTGAGCCAACCGAAGCCGATCGCGCGAAAGGTACGTTTGACAGTGTTGGACTGATGGATCTGAACAAACTGGAAGGCGCTATCAGCGACCCGACGATGCAGTTCTATCTGTGCGGCCCGGTTGGCTTTATGCAATTTGCTGCAAAGCAACTGGTCGGTCTGGGTGTGAAAAACGAAAACATTCATTACGAATGCTTCGGCCCACATAAAGTCTTGTAATTAAGTCATGCCTGATGGCGCTGTGCTTATCAGGCCTACGGGAGTGTGTAGGCCGGATAAGGTGTTTACACCGCCATCCGGCAAGCACGGCGCGACTTAGATTGCCGCGTCGTCTTCTTCGCCGGTACGGATACGAATAACACGCGCCACATCGAAGACAAAAATCTTACCGTCACCGATTTTGCCAGTCTGGGCAGTACGAATAATCGTGTCGACACAGGTATCGACAATATCGTCGGTAACCACGATTTCAATTTTTACCTTCGGTAGAAAATCCACCATATATTCCGCGCCACGGTACAGCTCGGTGTGGCCTTTCTGACGGCCAAACCCCTTCACTTCTGTCACTGTCATACCGGTAATGCCGACTTCTGCCAGCGCTTCGCGGACATCGTCCAGCTTGAAGGGTTTAATAATCGCATCAATTTTTTTCATGGTTTTCCTGTCGTTTTTATCGCGTAACCGGTTGCTCACCGTATCATAAATCAGTCGTATTGACGGTGCTACTCTTTAAAGTCGTTTGCATCCAGCTCGTGACGAGAAAGCAATTTATAGAATTCTGTGCGATTGCGTCCCGCCATTCGTGCAGCATGGGTAACATTGCCTTTGGTGATTTGCAGCAGCTTACGCAAGTAGTTGAGCTCAAACTGATTGCGCGCTTCAACAAAGGTTGGCAGCGCCGTATTTTCACCTTCCAGCGCCTGCTCCACCAGCGCGTCACTGATCACCGGCGAAGACGTTAACGCCACGCACTGTTCAATCACGTTGACCAACTGACGCACGTTGCCCGGCCAACTGGCGGTCATTAAACGTTTCATCGCATCAGTCGAAAAAGCACGGACAAACGGTTTATGCCGTTCGGCTGACTGACGCAGCAAATGGTTTGCCAGCAGTGGTATATCTTCTGTACGCTCAGCCAGCGCCGGGATCTTCAGACTCACCACATTAAGACGGTAATAGAGATCCTCACGAAATTCGCCCCGCGCCATGGCTTTGGGCAGGTCGCGGTGCGTTGCAGAAACAATCCGCACATCAATGTCGATATCGCGATTGCTTCCAAGCGGACGAACTTTACGCTCCTGCAATACGCGCAGCAATTTAACCTGTAACGGCGCGGGCATGTCGCCTATTTCGTCGAGAAATAACGTCCCGCCTTCTGCTGCCTGAAACAAGCCTTCACGATTACTCACCGCTCCGGTAAAGGCACCGCGCGCATGACCAAAAAGCTCTGATTCCAGCAGTTGTTCCGGCAACGCCCCGCAGTTTATGGCGATAAAGGGCTTGTGGCTGCGCGGGCTGGCGTTGTGAATCGCCTGGGCAAACACCTCTTTCCCGGTGCCGCTCTGACCATTGATCAATACACTGACATCCGATTGCGCCACCATCCGCGCCTGTTCTAACAAACGCAGCATTAACGGGCTACGGGTAACAATTGATTCACGCCAGCTGTCATCAGTAGCAGGCGCGGACTGTTCCAGCGCACCGTCAATCGCTTTATATAGCGCGTCTTTATCGACCGGTTTGGTGAGAAAGCTGAAAACCCCCTGCTGCGTTGCCGCGACAGCATCGGGAATGGAGCCGTGCGCGGTCAGGATAATGACCGGCATCCCCGGCTGCACTTTCTGGATTTCAGTGAACAGTTGCATGCCGTCCATTTCATCCATGCGCAGGTCGCTAATGACCAGATCCACTTTTTCACGATTCAGTACCCGTAATCCTTCCTGCCCACTTTCTGCAGTGACGACGCTGTAACCTTCGCTGGTCAGCCGCATACCGAGCAATTTCAACAGCCCCGGATCGTCATCGACGAGCAGCAAATGCGCGGGCTTGCGGCTTATCATGGCGTGACCTCCCCATCATCAGGCGTCGTGAGTTTATCATTACCATGCAACGCATCGGGATTGTAGCTGCCGGCAGGTTTACGGGTGGACAGTTGTCGTTCAATATCGGTCAGGTTTTCCAGCTTACGGGTGGTGAGATCGAGCTGGCTCTGCAAATTCTGTTGCTGTTGGCGCAGCGCATCAAGATCGCTGTCGGATGACTGCTGAAGTTTACTGTAGCGCATACGTTCTTCTGCAAGCTGTAACTGCAGCGTTTGACTACTGCGCCAGACCTGATAAAGCGGACGTACCTGGGCCGGAATTTGCGGGCTTAGCGCATCCAGACGGGTCATTATTTCACGCCTTTCAGGCGGTGTAATGTGGGCGCCATCAAGCAGGATCCCACGCTTAAAAGCGCCCTGCCAGGTATCCGTGAGTTGGGTACTGGCTTCACTGCGTGCCTGAACAGGCATCAGACGATCGGCACAATCCATGGTCCGCAGCCAGTAGAGCGGGTTGGTATCTGTGGACTGGCCCGACAGCGACCAGATATCCGTACATTCGGTGGCAAGGTAATCAGCGAGTTGATGCGGCGGGATTTTCTCCTGCGAAGGATCGCCGATAATGTGATTCACCGCGTTTGGAACGCAGCCGACCAGCGCCAGGCATGGCAGACTTGCGAGTAAGACGCGGCGAATAAAATCTCGTTTAAGCATTCGGGCAACAACGTGTGGCATACTCACCAGACTTAGGTTCATTTTAGTGGTTTTTCGATGCAGATAGCGGCAGTTCTATGCGAAAACAAACGCTTTGCGCATGCTCATCAACCAAATACAGTTTTCCCCGCATCCGGCGGATACAGTCTCTGGCGATACTCAGTCCCAACCCGCTTCCTTTGACTGCCCCTTTTCGCTGATGGCTACCCTGGAAAAAAGGTTCGAAGATCATCGCCTGTTCTGCTTCTGGAATCGGTGTGCCGGTATTTATGACATCAATGTATACCGTCGAGCCATGCAAACTGCTGCGGATCCAAATGTTACCGGATTCAGCGCCATAGTGCACCGCATTGGAATAAAGATTGTCCAGCACGCTCATTAACAGCATTGGCTCGGCCAGACAAGCGTTCGCCGCCAGCGCAACATCAGTATGTATCATTTTGGCGCGAGCGGGCAGGCTATGTGCTGAAACAACACTTTCCACCAACGGCGCGATTTCAACGCGCTCAAGTTCTACTTCGTCATCCGCCAGCTTGCGGTTGTAATCAAGCAATTGCTCAATCAGCTTTTGCAGATTACGGCTACTGTCATCCAGAATACCGACAACCTCTTTTTGCTCGGGAGTGAGCGGCCCAACGACCTGATCGGCCAGCAACTCCGTGCCTTCACGCATACTTGCCAGCGGCGTTTTCAGTTCATGTGAGAGATGGCGTAAAAACTGATGTCGCTGTGACTCAAGCCAGGAAAGGCGCTCGCTCAACCAGATTATGCGCTGGCCAACGGAACGCAGTTCCCGGGGGCCCGTAAACAATACGCTATCGCCCAGTGAGCGACCTTCCCCCAGACGGTTAATCATCCGTTCAATACCCTTCACCGGACCGATAATCATACGGGTAAACAGCAGTACCATCGCCAGACTAACGAGAAACAGTACCAGCGCCTGCCAGCCAAAGAACTGACCACGTTCGGCAATTTCTTGTTGTAACTGCTGACCGCGCGAGAAGACCACGGTACGTGTGGCCTGCACCATGTCGGTATTCGCATTAGCGAAGGCTTCCAGGCGGGCAGCCGCCTGGCTGTCAGGACCGCTGTTATTACACTGCAGCTGGGCCAGATCGTTGAGATCCTGCCGCAACGCCTGGTAGAGCGTGTTGTCCGGTAAAACGCCCGCATGCGCGTCCAGCATGTCGCTATAACGTTTACGCTGGCTCTGGTAAACCTTTGCCAGCGTCGGATCATCCAGCACACAATACTGTCGGTAGCTACGCTCCATCTCCAGCGCGGCGTTGGTCATTGCCTCGCTACGTCGGGCATCAATGAGCGTGGTTCTGTTAGTCAGCGCCGCCTGAGCGCTCAGGGCGTTCAGGCTCTGCCACGCCTGCCAGGCCAGTACGAGCAAAGGAAGCAGGATCAGCAAAAATGCCAGTGTCACCAGCTGACGTAAGGATCGGGGGAAAACAGACCAGCGCTTCAAGGCGTTACTCTCAATAGACGGGAATAAGACGATGCTAACTGAGGGGAACGTCAGATACAACAAAGCCGGGATTAACCCGGCTTTGTTATGGAATAAGGCGGTGCCTAACTCGACGTTTCGCCCGAAGGTTGATATGAGCTTCGCTAATATCAGATGTTGGACGGCAGGCACCTTGTTGTGCGTCATTCGAAGTTTATGTAGCACGTCCCGAAGGGGCTGACATAAGAAGGTGAATGAGCCACTGGTTAATATTATGCAGCATCTGTGCCAATATTCAAAACACTTTATTAACACAATGATAAATATAAGAAATATTAATAATCGTGCAAAAATAAGGGGTGAGTGTTTTTTGTTCATTATGTCGCTAATCAGCAACACTCGCAGTGCTTAAAAACAAAACCATTATAAATCAAATCATTAAGTGTCTCTTTTTGGCGACAAGCCAACCCTGCCAATGTCGGGATTTCCCGACACTTTATTTTTCGGCATAAGCGCTGAGTTTATTGCCGGATGGCGACGGAAACGCCGCATCCGGCCTGCAAGTGCCCTTCCCCGCAGGCCTGATAAGCGCAGCACCATCAGCCACCCTGTATCCTGGTGACAAAAAAGCCCCTCAAGAGGGGGCTTCATGATTTTCGACCAGATTAACCGAGCTGTTTACGCGCATTACGGAAGATGCGCATCCACGGGCTATCCTCGCCCCAGTTTTCCGGGTGCCAGGAGTTGCTCACGGTACGGAATACACGTTCCGGGTGTGGCATCATAATGGTTACACGACCATTTTCGGTGGTAACAGCAGTGATACCGTTTGGCGAACCGTTCGGGTTAGCCGGATAGGTTTCGGTCACCTTACCGAAGTTATCAACGTAGCGCAGTGCCACCAGCCCTTTGCTCTCCAGCCCTGCCAAATGCGCATCGTCACGCACTTCTACACGACCTTCGCCGTGAGAAACCGCGATTGGCATCTGTGACCCCACCATACCCTGCAGCAGCAGAGACGGGCTTTGTGTCACTTCGACCAGACTGAAACGCGCTTCAAAGCGATCGGATTGGTTACGCACAAAGCGCGGCCACAGGTCGCTTCCTGGGATCAGCTCGCGCAGGTTAGACATCATCTGACAACCGTTACACACGCCGAGTGCCAGCGTTTGCGGGCGATGGAAGAAGGTTTCGAACTCATCACGAACACGATTGTTGAACAGAATCGACTTCGCCCAACCTTCGCCTGCGCCAAGCACATCACCGTAAGAGAAACCACCACAGGCCACCAGCGCCTGGAAGTTCCCCAGACCAATACGGCCGCCCAGCAGATCGCTCATATGAACGTCAATAGCGTCAAAGCCTGCACGGTGGAAAGCCGCCGCCATTTCTACGTGGGAGTTAACGCCCTGTTCGCGCAGCACGGCCACTTTTGGACGCGCACCGGTAGCGATATACGGGGCCGCAATATCTTCGTTGATATCAAATGACAGTTTCACGTTTAGGCCAGGATCGGCATCGTTGGTTTTAGCGTCGTGTTCCTGATCGGCACATTCCGGGTTATCGCGTAGACGCTGCATCTGCCAGGTGGTTTCCGCCCACCACATACGCAGGGTAGTACGGCTTTCGCTAAACACCGGCTGACCGTGGGCAGTCAGAGTGAAACGATCGCCGCCTACCGCCTGGCCGAGATAATGTACGCAATCAGCCAGACCGTTCGCCGCCAGAATCGCTTCTACCGCGTCACGGTCAGCGGCGCGAACCTGAATGACAGCCCCCAACTCTTCATTAAACAGCGCCGCCAGATGATCATCACCCAGAGTACCGATATCTGCTTCAACGCCACAGTGACCGGTAAAGGCCATTTCTGCCAGCGTAACCAGCAGACCGCCGTCGGAGCGGTCATGGTAAGCCAGTAGCTTACGTTGTGCGACCAACGCCTGAATGGCGTCGTAGAAGCCTTTCAACTGCGTTACATCGCGCACATCGGCAGGTTTGTCGCCCAGTTGACGGTATACCTGTGCCAGCGATGTCGCACCCAGAGCATTGTGACCAAGGCCAAGATCAATTAACAGCAGCGCATTGTCTTCAGTAGACAGCTGCGGCGTGATGGTATGGCGCACGTCTTCCACACGAGCAAAGGCGGTAATCACCAGTGACAGCGGGGAGGTCATTTCACGCTGCTCGTTACCTTCCTGCCAGCGGGTTTTCATCGACATGGAGTCTTTACCCACCGGGATAGTCAGGCCAAGCGCCGGACATAACTCTTCCCCGACGGCTTTTACCGCTTCGTACAGCCCGGCATCTTCACCGGGATGGCCAGCAGCAGCCATCCAGTTTGCTGATAATTTGATACGTTTGATATCGCCAATCTGTGTGGCCGCAATATTGGTTAGCGCTTCACCGACGGCCAGACGCGCAGAGGCGGAGAAGTCCAGCAGCGCGACAGGTGCGCGTTCACCGATGGACATCGCTTCACCATAGTAGCTATCCAGACTGGCGGTAGTGACCGCACAGTTCGCTACCGGGATCTGCCACGGCCCAACCATTTGGTCACGCGCCACCATCCCGGTAACAGTACGGTCGCCGATGGTAACAAGGAAGGTTTTCTCTGCCACGGTCGGCAGGTGCAGCACGCGGTTTACCGCGTCAGCAATCGTAATATGCTCACGTGTAAGCTGCTCGCCTTTGGCTTTCAGCGTTTGTACGTCGCGGGTCATTTTCGGCGTTTTACCCAGCAGAACGTCCAGCGGCATGTCAATCGGCTGATTGTCGAAGTGGCTATCGCTCAGAGTCAGGTGTTGTTCTTCGGTGGCTTCACCAATCACCGCATAGGGGGCACGCTCGCGCTTACACAGCTCATCAAACAGCGGCAGCTGATCGGCGGCCACCGCCAGCACATAGCGCTCCTGAGATTCGTTACACCAGATTTCCAGCGGGCTCATACCCGGTTCATCACTCAGGATATCGCGCAACTGGAATTTACCGCCACGTCCGCCGTCACTGACCAGCTCCGGCATGGCATTAGACAGGCCGCCCGCGCCAACATCGTGGATGAACAGGATCGGGTTTGCGTCCCCCATTTGCCAGCAACGGTCGATAACTTCCTGGCAACGACGTTCCATTTCTGGGTTGTCGCGCTGTACAGAAGCAAAATCAAGATCGGCATCAGACTGACCGGACGCCATAGATGATGCAGCCCCACCACCAAGACCGATGTTCATCGCCGGACCGCCGAGGACGATCAGCTTAGCACCCACCACGATCTCGCCTTTCTGCACGTGATCTTCACGGATATTGCCGATCCCACCCGCCAGCATGATCGGTTTATGGTAACCACGCAGCTCTTCACCGTTATGGCTGTTCACTTTCTCTTCATAGGTGCGGAAGTAGCCCGTCAGCGCAGGACGACCAAATTCGTTGTTAAACGCCGCGCCGCCCAATGGACCTTCTGTCATGATATCCAGTGCGGTGACAATACGGTCCGGCTTGCCAAAATCTTCTTCCCACGGCTGTTCAAAGCCCGGGATACGCAGGTTGGAAACGGAGAAACCCACCAGGCCGGCTTTCGGTTTCGCACCGCGCCCGGTTGCGCCTTCATCACGAATTTCACCGCCAGAGCCCGTTGCGGCACCCGGCCACGGCGAGATCGCCGTCGGGTGGTTATGGGTTTCAACCTTCATCAGGATATGAGCAGGCTCCTGATGGAAATCGTAGCGACCGGTCTGGTGGTCAGCAAAGTAGCGACCCACTTCAGAACCTTCCATCACCGCTGCGTTATCTTTATAGGCAGACAGGACGTGATCCGGCGTGGTTTCGAAGGTGTTTTTGATCATCTTGAACAGCGATTTCGGCTGCTGCTTACCGTCGATCACCCAGTCGGCATTAAAAATCTTATGGCGGCAGTGCTCAGAGTTGGCCTGTGCAAACATGTACAGTTCGATATCGTTCGGGTTGCGTCCCAGTTTGGTGAACGCATCTTGCAGATAGTCGATTTCATCCTCTGCCAGCGCCAGCCCCAGACGCAGGTTAGCGTCAATCAACGCCTGGCGCCCTTCACCCAGCAGGTCAACGCTGGAAACCGGCGCAGGCTGGTGATGAACAAACAGTTTTTCAGCATCGCTCAGCGCAGAGAAAACCGTTTCCATCATGCGGTCATGCAGAATATCGGCAACCGTCAGCCACTGCTCAGCAGTCAGCGTGGAAGCCTCAACATACCAGGCAATGCCACGTTCCAGACGGCTAATTTGTTGCAGGCCGCAGTTATGGGCAATATCAGTCGCTTTAGAAGACCACGGGGAGATGGTGCCCGGGCGGGGCGTGACCAGCAGCAGTTTGCCTTCAGGGGCATGACTGTGAAGAGCAGGACCATATTTCAGCAGGCGGGCAAGTTGCGCGCGCTCATCCTCATTTAATGGTGCATTCAGATCGGCAAAATGGACGTACTCGGCGTAAATATTGTGGACCTGGAGGTTGGCAGCCTGAAAACGTGCCAGCAGTTTGTTAATACGGAATGCAGACAGTGCAGGTGAACCACGCAGAATTTCCATCATAAGTCTCTCGTCTTCTAAGCTTTCGGTGTGCCCAAGTGGGGGAAACGGGCGTCATTATAAAGAATCTACCGCGCCGACGAAACCGTTTGCGTCGAAATAAAATCACGACCTTGTCTTATCATCAAATGCGATCTGGTTTCTGAATAAGTTGCCAACTGACGCAAGTTTAAGCAAAATGCCGCTCATTAATGACTAATTCACTTCTTAATCAATACCACAGCACGCAGAGACAACGTACGGTTCAGAGAATTAACTAATTGAAAAAATTAAAGATTAATTATCTGTTCATCGGTATTTTGACGCTGTTGTTGGCAGCGGCCCTCTGGCCATCTATCCCCTGGTTCGGTAAAGCCGACAATCGTATCGCCGCCATTCAGTCGCGGGGAGAGTTGCGCGTCAGTACTATCGACTCACCGCTCACTTACGCCACGCTTAATGGGAAAAAGTTTGGACTGGATTACGAACTGACCAAAGCCTTCGCCAACTACCTGGGTGTGAAGCTGAAAATCACCGTACGCCAGAACATCAGCCAGCTTTTTGACGACCTGGATAACGGTAATGCCGATCTGTTAGCCGCTGGTCTGGTGTATAACAGCGAGCGTGTTAAAAATTATCAGCCGGGTCCGACCTACTATTCCGTATCGCAACAATTGGTGTATCGGGTTGGGCAATATCGACCTCGCAGCCTTGCCAGTGTGACCGAAAATCAGCTGACCATTGCCCCGGGACACGTGGTGATAAACGACCTCCAGCAGATAAAAGAAAAAAAATACCCTGACCTGAGCTGGAAAGTTGATAAGAAAAAGGGCACCACTGAACTGCTTGATGATGTCATCGCCGGTAAGCTGGACTATACCATCGCTGATTCCGTTGCCATCAGCCTGTACCAGCGTGTACATCCTGAGCTGGCCGTCGCGCTGGATGTCTCCGACGAACAACCTGTTACCTGGTTCAGCCGTCTGGACGATGACAATACGCTGTCCGCTGCCCTGCTGGATTTCTTCAATACCATGAATGAAGACGGCTCGCTTGCGCGGCTGGAAGAAAAGTACCTTGGGCATGGCGATGATTTTGACTATGTTGATACCCGCACCTTCCTGCGTGCGGTTGATAGCGTGTTACCGGATCTGAAGCCACTTTTTGAGAAATATGCGCAGGAAATAGACTGGCGACTGCTCGCGGCAATCTCTTATCAGGAATCACACTGGGACGCCCAGGCAACCTCCCCGACCGGCGTACGCGGTCTGATGATGCTGACCAAAAATACCGCCCAAAGCCTTGGGCTCACTGACCGTACCGATGCCGAACAGAGCATCAGCGGTGGCGCGCGCTACTTACAGGATATGATGAGTAAAGTGCCGGATACCGTCCCTGAAGGAGAACGTATCTGGTTTGCACTCGCCGCTTACAATATGGGCTACGCGCATATGCTGGATGCGCGGGCGCTGACGGTAAAAACCAAAGGCAACCCGAACAGTTGGTCCGATGTAAAACAACGTCTGCCGCTGCTCAGTCAAAAGCCGTATTACAACAAGCTGACCTATGGCTATGCGCGCGGTCACGAAGCCTACGCCTATGTGGAAAATATCCGTAAATACCAGATAAGTCTGGTGGGATACCTGCAAGAGAAAGAAAAGCAGGCAATTGAAACACAGCAACTGGCGCAGGATTACCCGGCGGTATCGCCCGCAGAACTGTTAGGTGAGGAGAAGTTGCCGCTGGCGGCATTCCTGTCTCAGACCTCATCAAGCTATCTGTCGCACACCCCTTCTCTGCTATTTTCGACGCAGAAAAAAGAGCAGAAGTAGTCTTTGAAGGGAGGCCATCGGGCTGATTAGCGCAACGCCCTCAGGCAATCAGCTCGGTATTTACCTGTTGGAGGATTTTTTCAGGGCTTTAATTTCCTGACGACGCATACGGAAAAAATCGCTGAGCAACGTGGCGCATTCATCACGTAACACGCCTTCAGTCACATCAACCCGATGGTTCATGCCAGGATGATGCAGTACGTCCATTAACGAACCAGCAGCCCCCGTTTTCGCATCGCGCGCACCAAAAACCACCCGACCAATACGGCTGTGCACCATCGCACCGGCACACATGACGCACGGTTCCAGTGTGACATACAACGTCGCATCCAGCAGACGGTAGTTTTGTAGCACCATGCCGCCCTGGCGCAACGCCATGATTTCAGCGTGGGCGGTAGGATCATGATGGCCAATCGGCCGATTCCAGCCTTCGCCAATAACGTGGTTGTTGAGTACCAATACTGCACCCACCGGGACTTCACGCTCATCCCAGGCGCGCTTAGCTAACGTTAAAGCATGGCGCATCCAGTATTCGTGGTTAAATTCAACATCAGACAAAGGGGTAACTCCAGTAATAAAAAGCGGACGCATTATACCCGTCATACTCCAAATTGCATGCGCGTTCGCTATTCGAGTTGTTGCAGTTCCCCGCGCGGCGTGACGCGCCAGCGATGCTGGCAAAAAGAGAGCAATGGATTGTCCTGCTTACTGTCGCTGTAACCGCTGTATAGATGCAATGGCGCGCCAATCTGCTGTTCCAGTTGCGCTACTTTTTCATGCCCCAGACAGCGTAGTGGCAATACCCAGCCACCGTATCCACGCGCCATTTGACTGGCGATCAGATTGACACGCGGCAGCCACGGTGTATCGAAGTAAACCTGCTCCACCAGCGACTGCGGGGAACCGGTGATAAGCCAAATATCAGCATCGGAGCTTAGCAAGTACGTCGTCAGGCGCTGCTGCACGACAGGAAATGCCGTCACATGACCACGAAACCAGCGCACAAAATCGGCCTGATGTGCCTTCAGGCACGTTTCACTGCGACCAAACGTGCAGCCCCACAAGAGCAGGCTCATGGGCCAGCGGGCAGCGCGCCCTTTAATTAACATTGCCAGCGCAATAATCGGCAACAGAGGCAGCACCAGCAACGCATTTAGCGGTTGGCGACGCAACAGAAAACGTAAGAAACTGCCGAACATATCCTGCTGGTGTAACGTGCCATCCAAATCAAAAAAAACAACGCGACGCTGGTGACTGGTCAAACCTTATTCCTCTGGATCGTTGAACCCCAATAGCCAGGTAAACAGGAACCCGGCAATAACCGCTACCAGATAGCCTAACAGATAGAACATCACTTTTCCGGCAACAATCGTCAGTGCCAGCGGCAATCCCGAGATGCCAAAGGTGATGACCGTCGCTACCTTCCAGTAGCTGATCAGCGCCCCACCTACAGCACCACCGAGACAGGCACCGATAAACGGCTTGCCTAATGGCAATGTCACACCAAAAATCAGCGGTTCGCCAATACCCAGCAATCCGACCGGCAGCGCGCTTTTAATCACTTTTTTCAGCCGTGCGTTACGGGTTTTCATCAGTACCGCAATAGCCGCACCGATTTGCCCCACTCCTGCCATCGCCAGAATTGGAAAGAGTGCGTTATACCCGTGCGCCTGCACCAGTTCTACATGGATGGGGACCAATCCCTGATGGAGTCCGGTGAGAACCAGTGGCAGAAAGGTGCCTGCCAGCACCGCCCCCACCAGGACGCCACCGCGATCGATAGCCCAGGAAGCGCCATGGGCAATGGATTCGGCTATCCAGCCACCAAGCGGTTGCAGCGCCACAATGGCGATTGTCCCGGTAATAAGGGTGGTCAGCAGTGGATTAAGGATCAGTTCAAGGGACTCCGGCAGCACTTCGCGGAATTTACGCTCAATCCAGCACATCAGCGCCACCACCAGCAGCACCGCGATCACCCCACCGCGCCCCGGCTGCAATGCCTCGCCAAACAAGGTAATTTGCGCCAGTTGCGGGCTGGAGAGAATACCGGCCATCACGCCTCCCATCGCCAGCGAACCGCCAAACACTTTGGCAGTATTCACCCCGACAAGGATGTTCATAATGGCAAACACGGCGCTACCGAAAATCCCTAACAGCCCCAACATATTCGGATAGTGGGTCGCAAAGTCCCCCACGATGTCCGGACGTTTAAGGATGTTAATGATGCCGGTAATCAAACCGGAGGCGATAAACGCCGGAATAAGCGGGATAAAAACGTTTGCCAGTTTGCGCAGCGCGTCACTCATTGGCGCTTTGTACTTCGCTTTGGCCTCTGATTTTGTTCGCTCAATGTCCCCCACACTGGAACGTTCGCCGCCATCGGCAATCAGGGAACGCATGGCATCGACCACTTTCCCGGCTTTGCCCGGACCAACAATAATCTGGTGCTGCGCCCCCTGCTTCACGTAGCCGCTAACGCCCGGCAGTTGCTTGAGTCGGGAAATATCGAGCTGAGCGTCATCCTGTACTTCCACTCTGACGCGCGTCATACAGTTTTCCAGGCGCAGAATATTTTTCTCTCCGCCCACGCCCAGCAGGATATCGCTGGCAAGCACCGCCGTTTTATCCATATTAACCTCTTAGTGTTCTAACGCCGCGCGTAAAAAACCCTGATGTGCAGCCAGTTTTTCCCGGGCTGCAGTGGCATCAAGCCCCGTGAGAGCCATCAAAATGGCGGGCTTCACATCAAAATCGGTCTGTTTCAGCAGAGCCTGCGCCTGGTCATACGCAATACCGGTGGCTTCCACGACCATGCGACACGCCCGGTCTACCAGCTTAACGTTGGTCGCTTTCATATCCACCATCAGGTTCTGATACACCTTGCCAAACTTCACCATGGCGCCGGTAGAAATCATATTGAGCACCAGTTTTTGCGCAGTACCGGACTTCAGTCGCGTTGACCCTGTCAGGGCCTCTGGGCCAACAACCGGTGATATGGCGATGTCCGCTTCACGCGCGATGGGGGAATCCGGGTTACAGGAAATCGCCACCGTGGTGCAGCCTACGGAACGGGCATATTGCAAGCCGCCAATCACATACGGTGTACGCCCGGATGCCGCCAGACCCACCACCAAATCCTGTGCCGTAAGGTTGAGCGAACGAAGATCATCTTCACCCAGTTGCGGGTTATCTTCTGCACCTTCAACGGCCTTCAGCAATGCGCCCGGCCCGCCAGCAATCAGGCCAACAACCCGTCCATGCGGTACACCAAAAGTCGGTGGGCACTCAGACGCATCCAGTACGCCAAGACGCCCACTGGTCCCCGCCCCCATGTAGATAATCCGTCCCCCCGCTTTTAACGCGTCAGCCGCCGCATCAACCGCAAGCGCAACTTCAGTCAGAGTTGCTTTTACAGCAACGGCTACCAGCGTATCCTGTTGATTAAAACGATGAACCAACTCAAGCGTGGATAACGCATCAAGATCCATTGTCTGAGGATTGCGGCTTTCTGAAACTAACGCACCGAGATTCATTTCTTGTTCCTTAGGAATTTTTAATTCATAGTAATCCGTTATAATGGAATATAATATTCACCCAGGCGAGTGAAATTTTGTTTTGTAATCGCCATCACGTTTCGCCCAGGAGACAGCATGAACTGTTTGATTCGCATTCGTCAGCGTTACCCGGACCTCGCGCAAAGCGATAAAAAGCTTGCGGATTACCTCCTTGCACAGCCGGATACTGCGCGTCATCTCAGTTCACAGCAACTCGCTTTTGAAGCGGGCGTCAGCCAGTCCAGCGTCGTGAAGTTCGCACAAAAAATGGGGTTTAAAGGGTTTCCCGCACTGAAACTGGCCATCAGCGAAGCACTGGCCAGTAATCCCAATCCCCATTCTATCCCAGTGCATAATCAGATC
Organism: Citrobacter sp. U14242; assembly: GCF_046555775.1. NCBI lineage: Bacteria > Pseudomonadati > Pseudomonadota > Gammaproteobacteria > Enterobacterales > Enterobacteriaceae > Citrobacter > Citrobacter sp. U14242. The sequence goes on along the minus strand of NZ_JBKGLW010000001.1, from coordinate 26,979 downwards.
CGCGGCGATGATCCAATGCGTCTGGTTGGTGAAAAACTGATTCAGGAGAACGTTGCGGCCATGCACGCCACACTGGATATCAACAGCGAAGAAAAGCTGATGGAAAGCGTCGCCTTGTTACGCTCAGCCCGACGCATTGTTCTGACCGGAATTGGCGCCTCCGGGCTGGTGGCACAGAATTTTGCCTGGAAACTGTTGAAAATTGGTTTTAACGCGGTGGTGGAACGCGATATGCACGCCCTGCTGGCAACGGTACAGGCACTTTCACCGGGCGACCTCCTGTTGGCGATTTCCTATACCGGGGAACGTCGTGAACTCAACCTGGCTGCGGATGAAACATTGCGTACCGGCGCAAAAATCCTTGCCATCACCGGATTTACACCCAATGCCCTGCAACAGCGAGCAAGCCATTGCCTGTATACGATTGCCGAAGAACAGGCCACGCGCAGCGCGGCAATTTCATCGACGCACGCGCAGATGATGCTGACCGATTTACTGTTTATGGCGCTGGTTCAGCAGGATTTAGAACATGCCCCGGAACGAATTCGCCACAGTGAAGCGTTGGTAAAAAAACTGGTCTGAGCAAAGAATGCGCGTATAATGCCCGCCCGATTTGTGATGTTTTGAGAGTTTCCTGATGGCCCTGTTAATCACTAAAAAGTGTATCAATTGCGATATGTGCGAACCCGAATGCCCGAATGAGGCGATTTCAATGGGTGAGAGCATCTACGAGATTAACAGCGACAAATGTACAGAATGCGTAGGCCATTACGACACGCCAACCTGTCAGAAAGTGTGTCCGATCCCCAACACCATTTTGAAAGACCCGGCACATAGCGAAACCGAAGAACAGCTGTGGGATAAGTTTGTATTAATGCATCACGCGGATAAGCTGTAACTCGCCCTGATAGCATGCCGGATGGCGGCGTAAGCGCCTTATCCGGCCTACAAAATCCTGACACTAGCTTTCGATAATCACCGTGGCACAAGCGTAGTGCCGTTCATCGGCCAGCGTCACATGCATATGCGCGACACCCAATTTTTCCGCCAGTTTTAACGCCTCCCCCCATAACCGCAGGCGCGGTTTACCGAGTTCATCGTTGAAGACTTCAAACTGATTAAACGCCAACCCATTGCGAATGCCGGTACCGAAGGCTTTTGCTGCAGCCTCTTTTACCGCAAAGCGCTTTGCCAGAAAACGCACCGGTTGCTGATGCGTTTCCCAGATGGCCCATTCGTTGTCACTCAGGACCCGTCTGGCCAGGCGTTCACCGGAGCGGGAGATCACCGCCTCGATCCGCGCAATCTCCACGATATCCGTGCCTAAACCCAGAATCGCCATTAGCCACGCGCTTCCAGCATCAGACGTTTCATTTCCACTACCGCGTCCTTCAGCCCGCTCATCACCGCACGTCCGATAATGGCATGCCCAATGTTCAGCTCATGCATTTCCGGGATCCGCGCTATGGCTTTGACGTTGTGATACGTCAAACCGTGACCGGCATTCACCTTCAGACCCAAACTGGCTGCAAAAGTCGCCGCGTTGGCAATACGCGCCAGCTCACTCGCCTGTTCAGCATCGGTTTTCGCATCCGCATAGCAACCGGTATGAATTTCAATGAATGGAGCGCCCACGTCAGCAGCCGCTTTAATTTGTTCTTCATCCGCATCGATAAACAACGAGACCAGAATTCCGGCATCGGCCAGTCGCTTGCAGGCATCGCGCATTTTGTCGCGCTGCCCCGCAACGTCCAGCCCCCCTTCCGTCGTGACTTCCTGACGTTTTTCCGGCACCAGGCAGCAAAAATGCGGCTTCGTCTCTACGGCGATAGCCAACATTTCTTCGGTTACCGCCATTTCCAGATTCATTCGCGTATCCAGCGTCTGGCGCAGAATACGTACGTCGCGGTCGGTAATATGGCGACGGTCTTCACGCAGGTGTACGGTGATGCCATCCGCTCCGGCCTGTTCAACGATAAACGCGGCCTGAACCGGGTCCGGGTATGCGGTACCACGAGCATTACGTAAAGTGGCAATGTGATCAATGTTGACGCCTAACAGTAATTCAGCCATGACAATCCTCGTTATTTTATTTTCGCTTCGGCAGAAACTGCCGGAATAATTCGCGGCTCTTTAAGGGCTTACCACCAAGATACGGCTTTAAGGCCATACGGGTAAAGCGTTTCGCAGCACGCAGCGTGTCAGCATCCGGAAATTCACGCGATTCAAGCGCTTTCAGATGGCGTCCGGTAAAGGTGCTGTTATCGATGACGACACTGGCGATAAATCCTTTTTCTTCACGATAGCGGTAGGTCATGGTGTCATCTACCGGCTCGCCGCTGCCCGCACAGTGGGTGAAATCCACGCCGTAACCCAGGTGGTTAAGTAAGGCCAGTTCAAAGCGACGCAGCGCCGGCTCTGGCGAACCTGTCGCGCCAGCCAGTGCCTGAATGCAGTTCAGGTAGTCGAAAAAGAGTTCAGAAAAACGGGTTTCATACTCAAGCACGCGCGAGATGAGTTCATTGATGTACAGGCCGCTGTACAACGTGATACCGCTAAGGGGGAGTGCCAAAGATACGGCTTCCGCGCTGCGTAAGGTTTTCACCTCACCGCGGCCGCCAAAGCGAAGTAACAGCGGGGTAAAAGGCTGGAGTGCGCCTTTCAGATTGGAACGTTTAGAACGTGCGCCTTTGGCGACAAGGCGCACGCGGCCAGACTCTTCCGTGAAGACATCCAGCACGAGACTGGTTTCGCTCCAGGGGCGACTATGTAAGACAAAGGCGCGTTGCCATCCTTCCATCATACCCGCCGTCTTTCAAGCTGCAGGTGTGTTGGCCGCGCCCACTCACCCCAATCACTTACTTGAGTAAGCTCCCGGAGATTCGCGGCCTTAGCGCCGCCCAGCACCTCGAAAGCCATAACCTGTGTGAAATTAGACGTCGTCGCCGTAACCGAGACTGCGCAGCGCACGTTCGTCATCGGCCCAGCCGGATTTCACTTTCACCCACAACTCCAGGTGTACAGGCGCTTCGAACATCTCCTGCATGTCTTTACGGGCTTCAATGCCGATGGTTTTGATTTTGGCGCCTTTATTACCAATCACCATCTTCTTCTGCCCTTCACGCTCAACGAGGATCAGACCGTTGATGTCGTAACCGCCGCGCTCGTTAGAAATAAAACGTTCAATTTCGACGGTGACAGAATAAGGCAGCTCAGCCCCCAGGAAACGCATCAGTTTTTCGCGGATGATCTCAGAGGCCATAAAACGCTGGGAGCGATCGGTGATGTAATCTTCCGGGAAGTGATGAATTGCTTCCGGCAGATGTTTACGCACGATACCCGCGATAGTATCGACATTCAGTCCAGTTTCGGCAGACATCGGGACGATATCAAGGAAATTCATCTGGCTTGCCAGGAACTGCAGGTGCGGCAACAGATCGGCCTTTTCCTGGACGTTATCCACTTTATTGACAGCCAGAATAACCGGGACCTTACCGTCACGCAGCTTGTTGAGCACCATCTCATCGTCCGGCGTCCAGCGCGTGCCTTCCACGACAAAAATAACCAGCTCAACGTCACCGATAGAACTGCTTGCCGCTTTGTTCATCAGCCGGTTGATGGCGCGTTTCTCTTCCATATGCAGACCCGGGGTATCGACATAAATCGCCTGATACGCGCCTTCGGTATGGATACCAACAATACGGTGACGAGTTGTCTGTGCCTTACGTGAGGTAATGGAAATCTTCTGCCCAAGCAGATTATTCAACAGGGTGGATTTGCCGACGTTCGGGCGACCGACGATGGCAATAAATCCGCAGTAAGTTTTCTCTTCGCTCATTCCAGCTCCAGTTTTTTCAACGCCTGTTCGGCGGCAGCCTGCTCAGCCTTACGTCGGCTCGAACCTGTGCCAACCACCGGTTCACTCAGGCCGCTGACCTGGCAGTGGATTGTAAATTCTTGATCGTGCGCTTCGCCACGGACCTGCACCACCAGATAAGACGGCAGCGGCAGGTGGCGGCCCTGCAAATATTCCTGCAAGCGCGTTTTCGGATCTTTTTGTTTGTCGCCCGGACTAATTTCGTCCAGACGCGTTTGATACCAGTTCAGGATCAGTTGTTCAACCGTCTGAATATCGCTGTCGAGGAAGACCCCTCCGATCAACGCTTCGACGGTATCCGCCAGAATTGATTCGCGACGAAAACCGCCGCTTTTCAGTTCACCCGGTCCCAGGCGTAAACATTCACCGAGGTCAAATTCACGGGCTAATTCAGCCAGCGTATTTCCACGCACCAGCGTGGCGCGCATGCGGCTCATGTCACCTTCATCCACACGCGGGAAACGGTGATACAGCGCATTCGCAATAACAAAGCTCAAAATAGAGTCGCCTAAAAATTCTAAACGCTCGTTATGTTTGCTGCTGGCACTACGGTGAGTTAATGCCTGCTGCAACAGCTCCTGATGATTAAAAGTGTAGCCCAGCTTCCGTTGAAGCCGATTAATTACGATGGGATTCATGCGATACCAATAAATGAATGCGTCAACAATTCAGCACACGAAACAGACCTGATATACACCCGTCATTAGAGAGACCAATGCTGTTTCGTGTGCCGTGGCAACCTGACGGTGCCAACCTAAAACTTCGGGGGAATATTCTATACACAACGACAAGGGATGTCGTTAGTCTGAGGGAATTAATCCGAGAAATAATTCACGCTGTCGTTATTAAGACGACAGCGTGAACAATTATCAGCAATTAGTGGATGCCACCAATGCGGCTCAAACGAACGCCGGTTGGCCACTCACCTTCTTGTTTGTCGAAACTCATCCAGATTGCGGTCGCTTTACCTACCAGATTCGCTTCCGGTACAAATCCCCAATAACGACTGTCCGCACTGTTGTCACGGTTATCACCCATCATGAAGTAATGCCCCGGTGGAACGATCCAGGTTGCCAGTTGTTGACCTGGCTGGCGGTAATACATCCCTACCTGATCCTGTGCAATTGGCACGGTCAGAATGCGATGTGTTACCTCACCCAGCGTTTCTTTACGCTCGGTCAGGCGAATACCGTTGTCTTTCGTTTCGTTCAGCGGAACCTCAAAGAAACCGCTAGTCGCTTCCCCGCCGTTACGGCGAGCAAACGTCTGCACAAAATCGCTTGGCTGAACATCGGAATAGGTTACCGGCAGCGCGTTTTCACACGCCTGACCAGAACTGCATCCTGGCTGAATAGTGACCTCTTTCGCCACCGGATCGTACGTCACTTTGTCTCCCGGTAAACCGACAGCACGTTTGATGTAGTCCAGACGCGGATCTTCCGGGTATTTAAATACCACGATGTCACCGCGTTTCGGGTGGCCTGTTTCGATTAGCGTTTTCTGATAAATAGGATCTTTAATTCCGTAGGCAAATTTCTCTACCAGAATAAAATCACCAATCAACAGTGTTGGCATCATCGAACCCGACGGGATCTGGAAGGGTTCATAAATAAATGAACGCACCACCAGCACAATAGCCAGTACCGGGAAAACGGATGCACCGGTTTCCAGCCAGCCCGGCTTAGGGGCAACTTTTTTCAGCGTCGCTTTATCCAGTGAATCACCTGCAGCGGCCTGTGCCGCAGCCTGGCGCTCCCGGCGTTTTGGCGCGAAGACAAACTTATCTACGCACCATAAAATGCCCGTCACCAGTGTGGCAATCACCAGAATCAGGGCAAACATGTTCGCCATGCCAACTCCTTAAGATTATTTGCTGTCTTTACCGACATGCAGAATAGCGAGGAAGGCTTCCTGCGGCAGTTCGACGTTACCGATCTGCTTCATTCGCTTTTTACCCTCTTTCTGTTTTTGCAGCAGTTTTTTCTTACGGCTGATATCACCACCGTAGCACTTAGCCAGAACGTTTTTACGCAGCTGCTTAACCGTTGAACGCGCAATGATGTGCGTACCAATGGCCGCCTGAATTGCGATATCAAACTGCTGGCGAGGGATCAGATCTTTCATCTTCTCGACCAGTTCACGGCCGCGGCTCTGGGAGTTATCGCGGTGAGTAATCAGCGCCAGTGCATCGACGCGTTCGTTGTTGATGAGAACATCAACACGTACCATGTCGGAGGCCTGGAAACGTTTGAAGTTATAATCCAGCGACGCGTAGCCGCGAGAGGTTGACTTCAGACGATCGAAGAAGTCGAGGACCACTTCTGCCATTGGAATTTCATAGGTCAGCGCAACCTGGTTACCGTGGTAAACCATGTTGGTCTGTACACCACGCTTCTCGATACACAGCGTAATAACGTTGCCGAGGTATGCCTGCGGCAACAGCATGTGGCATTCAGCAATCGGTTCGCGCAGTTCGTAGATATTGTTCAGCGGCGGCAGCTTGGACGGGCTATCGACGTAGATAGTCTCTTTCGCGGTGGTTTCCACTTCGTAAACTACGGTCGGCGCGGTGGTGATCAGATCAAGATCGTATTCACGTTCCAGACGCTCCTGAATGATCTCCATGTGCAGCAGACCCAGGAAGCCACAGCGGAAGCCGAAGCCCAGCGCGGTAGAGCTTTCCGGCTCGTAGAACAGGGAAGCATCGTTCAGGCTCAGCTTACCAAGCGCATCACGGAAGTTTTCGTAGTCGTCAGAGCTAACCGGGAACAGACCCGCGTAAACCTGCGGCTTCACTTTTTTAAAACCAGGCAGGGGTTTATCCGCCGGGTTACGAGCCAATGTCAGGGTATCGCCTACCGGTGCGCCGAGGATGTCTTTAATGGCGCAAACTAACCAACCTACCTCGCCACACTTCAGTTCGGTACGGTCAACCTGTTTCGGCGTAAAGATGCCCAGACGGTCGGCATTGTAGACCTGACCGGTGCTCATCACTTTGATTTTGTCGCCTTTACGCATGGTTCCGTTTTTAATACGGACCAGCGAGACCACACCGAGATAGTTGTCGAACCAGGAGTCGATGATCAGTGCCTGTAACGGGCCTTCCGGGTCACCTTCCGGCGGTGGAATATCACGTACCAGACGTTCAAGAACGTCCGTCACGCCAACCCCGGTTTTCGCCGAGCAACGGACAGCGTCAGCCGCATCGATACCGACGATATCTTCAATCTCTTCCGCCACACGCTCTGGATCGGCGGCTGGCAGGTCAATTTTGTTCAGCACCGGCACAACTTCCAGATCCATTTCCATGGCGGTATAGCAGTTAGCCAGTGTTTGCGCTTCAACACCCTGCCCGGCATCAACGACCAGCAGTGCGCCTTCACAGGCGGCAAGCGAGCGAGAAACTTCATAAGAGAAGTCAACGTGGCCCGGCGTGTCGATAAAGTTAAGCTGGTAGGTTTCACCATCAGATGCTTTGAAATCGAGCGTCACGCTCTGCGCTTTGATAGTAATACCGCGCTCACGCTCAAGATCCATCGAGTCGAGAACCTGCGCTTCCATTTCACGGTCAGACAGGCCACCGCAGATCTGGATAATACGGTCAGACAGCGTCGATTTACCGTGGTCGATGTGAGCTATGATTGAAAAGTTACGTATGTTCTTCATATAGTGTAATTATTGTGCCTTACGCCTGCCTGAGCAGGCTCTGAGAAGTCGCTGTTCTGAGCTTAACGTCTGTTTTAGTGAAACGCCGCATTCTACACTACATCGCCGAGGCGAGGAAATGTTCATAGAGCAAGGATAGCGGGAACTGGAAACGGCATCGCTTTTCTGATGTAAAACATCGTAAGAGAAGCGTGATACCCGATGGCGCAAGCTTATCGGGCCTACAGGGCTTACTGATCGTTTGTAGGCCGGATAAGGCGAAGCCGCCATCCGGCAAGAATATCATGGGGTCGTTTCGGTAGATGGTGTTTCAACGCGAATCAGATCAGGCGGGAGAGCAATGTTGAGAATAACCGGTTGCCAGGCTTCGCGCTCAGCAAGCTTACGGGAATATCCTCGCGCAATCAGGAATCCCCCCACGCCGCCCAGTATCGCCCCGCTTAGTGCGGCGATATCGCTGCCAAACAGCACCTGAAACAGCGCAGCAAAAATAAAGAGCCCCGCCAGCGGAGACATATAAACCAGCATCGCCGAACCTAACAGACTCCCTTCGGCAATACCCAGTTCAACTTTTTGCCCTGGCGTCAGCGGTTCATCGCTGGGTACCACGATAGTATGTGTTGTTTGCGGCCCCAGTTTGTTCAGCACACGGCTGCCACATCCCGCCCGCGAAGCGCAGCTGCTACACGATGCTTTAACATCGCAGCTGACCGTCGCCAGACCATTTTGCCAGGAAACAACCGTTGCCCATTCCTTAATCATTGCGCTGCCCTGAACTTAATATTGTCCGCGATACGTTTTGCCGTTTGCGGCGGGAGCTCGCCCACAATGGTTATTTCGGCGTTATCCCGTACGGTAGTACTGACCGTTCGGCGTCCGGTGCGCAGCAGTTGATCGGCGCTGTTTTGCGAGGCGCGGTTCACATTCACAGAAAAACTGAACAGGCCATCAGAATACAGACGTGATTCAATCGGCATGTTATCCATTGTCGGCAGTGGACGTCGACTGCTGGAGACCTCACTGAATCCTTGTGGTAACCACGATGGACTCCAGTTGAAGTTAGTTTTCTCTCCCGCTGGAACAGACAGTAACGGCGGAAGATTTGCTTTCGCCAGCGTCTGCATGCTGTCGCTAACCCCACTATTGACGGTAAAGGCGATAACGCGGAATTGTTCCAGCGTTTCGCCATCCCGATCGAGGAGATCAACACGCATTGGCAGCTTGGTTTCGGTGTCCATCCAGACGATGTAGCTGTAACGCGTACCGTCACGCGCTACCACGCGGATAACTTCACAGAGTCGGTCTGCAATACGCGTGCGGCCTACCGCGATAAAATCATAGTAGGGAGCAAGACGTTTAAAGTCGGTGTAAATCAGGGATGGCAGAGAATCAACGATATAGTCGCCATTCAGCGTGAACGGTTCGAGTCCTGGCTCAAAGTAACTGATTTCGTTGCCACGTTGCACCACTTCCCGGCGCGGTCCATCCATTTGCAACAACTGTGCAAGAGGGCGGTTGTCCTGGCGGGCATGGCGATAACGTAGGGATTCAACGCCCTGTTTATTGATGCTGACAAATGACAGCTCATAGGTGAGCGACTGGCTGGCCAGATTCATCTGCTGCAACAACGCCCCGGACGCAGGATTGGCCGAGGCGTTTACAGAGAAGAACAGGCTACCAGCCACAAGTGACATGGCAAACCAAAGTTGCTTCATTACTGCGATTGCGTTCCTAAAGTTTGAATTCCTGGCACCTGGACAGCGGCTTGCTGTGTTTGCGCCTGCTCAAACTGAAGCTGTTCGGAGTGCAGTCGACGTTGCAGTTCGTAATCCTGCAACATGGCATTAATACGACGACGCTGCTCCTGTACCTGCTGTTGCTGACCGCCACTGGCTGTCGCGTCAGAAGGTACACCCAGGCTCACCGGACTGGCTTTACCCATCATCGGTAAGGTATTAAATACCGGCGTTTCGGGCTGCTGGGACGTTTCAGATTGTCCATTATAGTGCTGGACGCCAACAATAACTGCAAGTGATACACACGCGGCCACACCCATCTGGGTAAGCTGCGCGGCCCACGGACGCATTTTCTTCCAGAATGGCATTTTCTGCCACTGATGCGGTGCTGGCTGGGCCTCAGGGATCAATGGCGCCGCCTGACGTACGGGCTCATCTGCGATGGCAGCCATTACGCGGTCGGAAATATCGAAATGGAGAACGTCGGCGGTATCACCTCGCATAGAATCGCGGATCAGGTGATAACTCTCCCAGGTTTTTTGCATTTCCGGGTCATGAGTCAACTCTTTAAGTAACTCAGTGTCCAGCGTTTCGCCATCCATTAAAGCGGAAAGTTTTTCTTTCTGCATGCCTAATACCTTTTCCAGTATCCCGCTATCGTCAACGCCTGATAAGCGGTTGAACTTTATTATCAATAGCTTCCCTCGCTCGGAAGATACGTGAACGCACCGTACCCACCGGACAATCCATGATAGCGGCTATCTCTTCATAGCTCAGGCCATCCAGCTCCCGCAAGGTTATTGCCATGCGTAAATCTTCCGGGAGGGACTCAATAGTTCGGAAAACTATCTGTCTCAGTTCTTCTGACAACATTAAGTTCTCAGGGTTCGAAATTTCTTTCAGAGCTCCGCCACTTTCGTAATTTTCTGCTTCAATCGCATCTATATCACTGGAAGGTGGACGACGCCCCTGAGCGACCAGGTAATTCTTCGCTGTATTGACTGCAATACGATACAGCCAGGTATAAAAAGCACTATCTCCCCGGAACGAGTCCAGCGCACGATAGGCCTTGATAAATGCTTCTTGTACAACATCGGGAACATCGCCCGAAGGTACATAGCGGGAAACCAGACTCGCCACCTTATGCTGGTAGCGAACCACCAGTAAGTTAAAGGCTTTCTGATCTCCCTTCTGGACCCGTTCAACCAGGACCTGGTCCGTTAACTGCTCGCTCATCCGAGGTAAAGTCTCCCCAAACCAAATTTCCACGCGCTTTCGAAACGCCACTCCATAAGCTTCACTATGAGCAAGCAAAAGCTTAGAGTGCTCAAGTTTCGTAAAGTTCCGTTACGCATTTGTTTTTGTTTGTCATGTTGTAGACAGGTCTTATCTCTCATTATAAGTCTACATAACCCGATCAACGCACTATCTGTATAGAAATGCCCATTTCACCGCTTGCAGAGTAACCCAACAGCCACTTTATTTCACCTCATAATCTGATGCTAACGGCCTGCTTCACAAAATATTTTTGCTCTTTCAGTCATCCCCATGCCTTTCCTCTATGTTTAGCCATTGCAACACAGTTAAAAATAAAACGTGCAGTATCGCGCAATGTGGTGCTATGGTGACCAAACTCTGTTTAGTACATTAAACAAAAATCATGAATACGACTCCCGAATTATCCTGTGATGTACTGATCATTGGCAGCGGGGCTGCCGGACTTTCACTGGCGCTACGCCTGGCTGAAAAACATCAGGTCATTGTCCTGAGCAAAGGGCCGGTTAGCGAAGGCTCGACATTTTATGCTCAGGGTGGCATCGCCGCCGTTTTTGATGAAACCGACAGCATTGACTCTCACGTTGAAGACACGCTGATTGCAGGGGCCGGTCTTTGCGATCGTCATGCTGTTGAGTTTGTTGCCAGCAACGCCCGTTCATGTGTCCAGTGGCTGATTGATCAAGGCGTCTTATTTGATACTCAGGTTCAGCCCAACGGCGAAGAGAGCTATCACCTGACCCGAGAAGGCGGCCATAGCCATCGACGAATCCTGCATGCGGCAGATGCTACCGGTAAAGAAGTCGAAACCACGCTGGTCAGCCAGGCGCAAAATCATCCGAATATTCGGGTGCTGGAACGCAGTAACGCCGTGGACCTGATCATCTCAGATAAAATTGGTCTACCGGGGACGCGCCGGGTTGTTGGAGCATGGATTTGGAACCGGAATAAAGAGGCTGTTGAAACCTGTCATGCGAAGTCAGTCGTACTGGCTACCGGCGGCGCTTCTAAAGTGTATCAATACACCACCAACCCGGATATTTCCTCCGGTGATGGGATAGCCATGGCCTGGCGTGCGGGTTGCCGCGTTGCCAATCTCGAATTTAACCAGTTTCACCCAACCGCACTGTATCACCCACAGGCGCGCAATTTTCTGCTGACCGAAGCACTACGCGGGGAAGGCGCGCACCTGAAACGCCCGGATGGCTCACGCTTCATGCCCGACTTTGACAAGCGCGGCGAGCTGGCCCCACGTGATATTGTCGCCCGTGCCATCGGCCATGAAATGAAGCGTTTGGGTGCTGACTGCATGTTCCTCGACATCAGCCATAAACCAGAAGAATTTGTCCGCCAGCATTTCCCGATGATTTATGAAAAACTGTTAGGCCTGGGTATCGATCTGACCAAAGAGCCGGTCCCTATCGTCCCCGCTGCACACTATACCTGCGGCGGTGTGATGGTTGATGACTTTGGCCGCACAGATGTAGACGGTTTATATGCCATCGGTGAAGTGAGCTATACCGGTCTGCATGGTGCCAATCGCATGGCGTCAAACTCGCTGCTGGAGTGTCTGGTATATGGCTGGTCTGCAGCGGAAGATATTGACCGCAGAATGCCTTATGCCCGCGGCGTTAACTCGCTGCCGGGTTGGGATGAAAGTCGGGTAGAAAATCCGGATGAATTGGTTGTTATCCAGCATAACTGGCATGAGTTACGGCTGTTTATGTGGGATTACGTCGGCATCGTGCGTACGACCAAACGTCTGGAGCGTGCACTGCGACGTATCACTATGCTACAGCAGGAAATCGACGAATATTACGCTCATTTCCGCGTGTCGAATAATTTGCTGGAACTGCGCAATCTGGTGCAGGTCGCCGAATTAATTGTACGCTGTGCGATGATGCGCAAAGAAAGTCGGGGCCTGCACTACACGCTGGATTATCCGGAGCAGTTGCCTGAATCAGGCCCTTCTATTCTTTCGCCACTAAGCCATCACATAAACAGATAAAATGCCTGGGTCAGCGCCGTGTAGCCTTCAGAATAACGCTGGTCTGACCCACGGATAACCAGCCTGTCGCTAAAGCACTCCCCGGTCTGCGGGGAGAAAGCCAGCAAAACCCGATGCGGTAACCGGGCCTCGGTTTCCGCCACATCCGTACGCAAACGCAGATGCCAGCCCATACTTAATGCCTGTTGGGTAAACGCGTTGCCAATTTGCTCCGGTAGCACCACACAAAAAAAACCTTCTTCGGTAATGCTGTCAGCCGCCAGGGTGAGTAATGCTTCGTGATCGAGTGTGGTCGTGTAGCGCGCCTGTTCTCGCTGTGGGGTTGCGCATTCCACACCCTGTTCATAATAAGGTGGATTGCTGATAATCAAGTCAAAACGTACGGTCTGGCGCGGTACCCATTGCTGAGCATCCTCTGAATGCACCGTCACACGATGCCTCCAGGGAGATTGCGCGATGTTTTCCTGCGCCTGCTGCGCAGCATCGACATCAAGCTCAACAGCATCAATGATGACGTTCTCGTCTGTACGTTGGGCCAGCATCAGCGCCAGCAGGCCACTCCCGGTACCAATATCAAGGATCCGTTTTACGCCGGCCACAGGGGCCCAGGCACCCAATAAAATACCGTCCGTTCCGACTTTCATTGCACAACGATCGTGTGCCACAAAAAACTGCTTAAAAGTAAACCCATTACGCCGAAGTACGGATGTAGACTGAGGCATGAAGAACAACCTTCCTGGGAAAAAAACGATAACATAGGATAAAAACAATACCTGAGAAGGTATATCCATACAAACAGATGAAGATTGCAGCCGTAACGTCTATAATCAGCGCCCCACTCAGAGGTAGAACATGACTGTAACGACTTTTTCCGAACTTGAACTCGATGAAAGCCTGCTGGAAGCCCTCCAGGAAAAAGGTTTCACTCGCCCGACCGCCATTCAGGCTGCCGCCATTCCGCCTGCGCTCGATGGCCGTGATGTACTCGGTTCTGCGCCGACAGGCACCGGTAAAACGGCGGCATATTTGCTGCCAGCGTTGCAGCACCTGCTCGACTTCCCGCGCAAGAAATCCGGTCCACCACGCATTTTAATCCTGACGCCAACGCGCGAACTGGCGATGCAGGTTGCCGAACACGCCCGTGAATTGGCCAAAAATACGCATCTGGATATTGCCACCATTACTGGCGGCGTGGCTTACATGAACCACATGGAAGTCTTCAGCGAAAACCAGGACATCGTGGTCGCCACCACGGGTCGTTTACTGCAATACATCAAAGAAGAGAACTTTGACTGTCATGCGGTTGAGACACTGATCCTTGATGAAGCCGATCGCATGCTGGACATGGGCTTTGCCCAGGACATCGAGCATATTGCCGGTGAAACCCGCTGGCGTAAGCAGACCATGCTGTTCTCAGCCACGCTGGAAGGTGATGCGATTAAAGATTTTGCCGAACGTCTGCTGGACGATCCGGTTGAAGTTTCTGCGGATCCGTCGACACGCGAACGCAAGAAGATCCATCAATGGTACTACCGTGCCGATGACATCGAGCATAAAACAGCTCTGCTGATCCATCTGCTAAAACAGCCGGAAGCGACCCGCTCAATCGTCTTTGTCCGTAAACGTGAGCGTGTGCACGAGCTGGCAGGTTGGCTGCGCCAGGCTGGCATTAATAACTGCTATCTCGAAGGCGAGATGGTGCAGATTAAGCGTAACGAAGCGATCAAACGTCTGACCGATGGTCGTGTGAACGTACTGGTTGCAACAGATGTTGCTGCGCGTGGTATCGACATCCCGGACGTCAGCCACGTGTTTAACTTCGACATGCCGCGCAGTGGCGATGCCTATCTGCACCGCATTGGCCGTACTGGTCGTGCCGGGCGGAAAGGTACCGCGATTTCTCTGGTTGAAGCGCATGACCACCTGTTACTCGGCAAAGCGAGTCGTTATATTGACGAGCCATTGAAGGCACGCGTCATTGATGAACTGCGTCCAACAACGCGTGCGCCAAGTGAGAAGTCTAACGGCAAGCCATCCAAGAAAGTGCTGGCGAAACGCGCAGAGAAAAAAGCCAAAGATAAAGAAAAGCCGCGAGTGAAGAAACGTCACCGCGATGCCAAGAATATCGGCAAACGTCGCAAGCCAAGCGGTACTGCCCCACAGCAGACCGACAAAGAGTAAGCAGAATGCCGGGCCAGTCAGCCCGGCATTTTTTCATGCACGGCAAAGCTCTCTGAAATACATTCTATAAAAACCCGCATCGCCGGGCTAACGACTTTTCCGGCATGATGTGCGCACAATGCGGTAATCAGTTCAGGCTCCTGACTGAATGGCAACTCGATTAATTCACCTGAGCGTAATTCCCTCTCGACGGTAAACCGCGGTAAAAAACTGACACCAAGATTCGCAGAAACACACTGCTTGATGCTTTCGATACTCCATAGCTCGATAGTGTTTTCCAGCGTAATCTGTCGCTTACGCAGCATACTTTCAAAACGCTGTCTAAAAATACATTGCAGTTCATTAATGATAAAAGTGCAGGGAATATGCTGATTATGCTGAGTGAAATCAACATCCTGAAGGGCCGGAGAGGCGACCAGCGCCAGTGACTGTTCCCCCAGCGACAACATCTTAAGCGCATCATCATTTCCCACCCGATAAAACACCCCCAGATCAACCTCATCACCCAGCAGAGCATCACGAATGACATAACAATTGAGCGACTGTAGGGACAACCGAACATTAGGCGCTCGTTGTTTAAAGCGCTGTAAAACCTGCGGCATTTTATAGGCCAGCAACGTTTCTCCGGTTGCGACGCGGAGATCACCGCTCGGCTGTGCATCTTGTTGCGCCGTCTGACGGATCGACGCCATCACGCGAGTCAGGTCATGTATATGTGGCATCAGCCGTTTACCCTCACTGGTGAGACACATCCGCCGGCCAATTTTTTCGAATAACTGTATTGAGAGTTCTTGTTCAAGCTGTTGAATATGAAACGTTACGGTTGATTGCGTACAGCAAAGCTTTTGTGAAGCCCGAAGGAATGAGCCCTCTTCCACTACCGTTTTTAACGTAATAAACCGACGTAAATCCATCCTCACCAACCCATCGAAATTATCGAATTCAAAATGCAAAAACATTCATTTTTTAAAATATTGTGTCTCGGGTACTGTCTGCTAAAACAGAGGAGATAACAAGTGACCCCCATGCTTTTAAGTGCATTCTGGACCTATACACTGATTACTGCGCTAACACCCGGCCCGAATAATATCCTCGCGCTGAGTGCGGCAACATCACATGGCTTACGTCAGAGCACGCGTGTTCTGGCAGGAATGAGCCTGGGCTTTTTAATCGTCATGCTGCTGTGCGCCGGGATCTCGTTTTCGCTTGCCGTCCTGGATCCGGCTATCATTCATTGGCTGAGTTGGGCAGGGGCAGCCTACATTTTATGGCTGGCCATGAAAATCGCCACCAGCCCAGCCTCAAACGATAGCCTACAGGCAGAACCGATTAGCTTTTGGGCGAGTTTTGGTTTGCAGTTTGTGAACGTCAAAATCATTTTGTACGGCATTACCGCGTTATCCACGTTTGTGTTGCCATATACCCAGGGTGCTTACTGGTTAGTGAGTGTCAGTATTTTGCTGGCGCTGATTGGAACCTTTGGCAATGCCTGCTGGGCGCTGGCTGGTCATCTTTTCCAGCGGATTTTTCGCCACTATGGACGGCAGCTGAATATCGTTCTGGCATTACTGTTGGTTTATTGTGCGGTGAGGATTTTTTACTAACGGAGGTGAAAAGGCGGAAGCTGCACTAACATCTTCCGCCTTCTGATTTTCTGCTAATCGGGGTTACTCCCCGCGAGCCTTACAGGCTCTCAGTAAAGGTACGAGCAATAACGTCGCGCTGCTGTTCTGGAGTCAGCGAGTTAAAACGTACTGCATAACCAGAAACACGGATGGTCAGCTGCGGATATTTTTCCGGGTGCTTAACTGCATCTTCCAGTGTTTCACGACGCAGAACGTTAACGTTCAGGTGCTGGCCACCTTCTACGCGCACTTCTGGCTGTACATCTACCGGTACTTCACGGTATTCGATTTCGCCCAGTTTGCTGACGGCAACGACTTCATCAGCGTTGAAACCTGCTTTCGCAACGATGCAGCGTGCTTCGCCTTTTTCGCTGTCCAGCAGCCAGAAAGAGTTCAGCAGGTCGTCGTTTGCAGCTTTAGTAATCTGGATACCTGTAATCATGTTGATGCCTCCCCGGCAAAATTATTTGATTTCGGTTGGCCTCATCCGGCCAATTGGTAAAACCATTGTTGCTTGAGTGTATATATACCCCTCACACACCCTTGAATCTTTGATTTAAATCAACAAAAACCACACATGAAAAGTGGTGATAGGTGGATTTTATTGTTTTACATCAACTTACACCATGTGCGGTGATAAACTTTTTACATAAATTTTCAACTATCTTTAAGGGGTAGCTCTTTGAGAAACGTGCAGAATTTTGCGCCATTGAAAGAAGCAGTTAAGCTATGGGGATTGAAAAAATCGCAGGAGAGCGAGATGGCCACCGAATTAACCTGGCACGATGTGCTGGCTGAAGAGAAACAGCAGCCCTATTTTGTGAACACGTTGCATACCGTTGCCGGCGAACGCCAGTCAGGTATGACAATTTATCCGCCACAAAAAGATGTGTTTAACGCTTTTCGCTTTACTGAGCTTGGCGACGTTAAAGTTGTCATTCTGGGACAAGATCCTTACCACGGTCCAGGGCAGGCCCATGGTCTGGCTTTCTCTGTACGTCCAGGCATCGCCACTCCGCCGTCATTACTGAACATGTATAAAGAACTGGAAGCCACCATCCCAGGATTTACCCGTCCGACGCATGGATACCTGGAGAGCTGGGCCCGTCAGGGAGTGTTGCTACTGAACACTGTTCTCACCGTTCGGGCAGGTCAGGCACATTCACATGCCAGCCTGGGTTGGGAAACCTTTACCGATAAAGTCATTAGCCTGATTAACGAACATCGTGAAGGCGTTGTTTTCCTGCTTTGGGGCTCTCACGCCCAGAAGAAAGGGTCCATTATTGATGCACAGCGCCACCATGTGCTGAAAGCGCCGCACCCGTCCCCCCTTTCTGCCCATCGCGGTTTCTTTGGTTGTAATCACTTTGTACTGGCAAATGAATGGCTGGAACAACGGGGAGAAAAGCCGATCGACTGGATGCCGGTATTGCCGGCGGAGAGCGAGTAAAAAAATGCCAGCGAATCGCTGGCATTTTTATTATCAGGCTTTGTTCTGACGCCACCACTCCGCGAGCAGAACACCTGTCGCAACGGAGACGTTAAGCGTTTCTACGTTGCCAGTACCATCAATCGCAACGCACAGGTCGTCTGCTGAGCAAGCTGCTTCTGGCAGAGCTTCACGTTCGCGGCCTAACACCAGCACCATTTTTTCTGGCAGCGTGGTGTTAAATAGCGGCTTACCTTTGTCGCTTGAGGTCATGACGACGGTGTAACCCGCCTGGCGGAAATCATCCAGCACATCCACAATACTGTCGCCAGTAATCGGTTGAACATGCTCGGCACCACCTTCCGCAGTACGGATGGCCGCACCGGATTCCAGCAGCGCTGCATCCTGTACCACGACGCCTTTCACGCCGAAGTGCGCGCAGCTGCGCATCATACCACCCAGGTTATGCGGGTTGGCGATATCTTCCAGCGCCAGCACACAATCCTGCGCCCCCGCCTGACCAACCCACTGCTTAACGGTAGTACCGTTACGTTTTTTGATCAGGAAGCAAACACCGCCATGGTGCTCAGTACCAGACGCTTTCGCCAGTTCGGCCTCATCAACCACGTGATAGGCTTTGCGGTTTGCCGCCATCCAGCGCAATGCTTCTTTGAATCGCGGTGTTACGCTCTGAATAAACCAGGCGCGGACGATGGCGTCCGGGCGGCTCTGGAACAGCGCCTGACACGCATTTTCGCCATAAACGCGGGTTTCTTCCGCGCGCTGACGACGCAGTACTTCAGGATCGATAAAGCTCTTACCGCTGATGCCACCATGATCGGCTTTATCCGCAATATCATCATTCGGTGCACGGGATACGGTACGCCACGGTGAATCTTCACGTCTGCGATCGCGTTCTACATCGCGGTCACGACCGCGTTCACGACCGCGTTCACTGTTCGGACCCTTTCTGTCATCACGGGCAGGGCGACGACCGCCTTCGGCTCGGGAAGTACCGGGGCGACCGCCGCCTTTGCCAGTACGTGGATTTTGGGTGCGTTTATCCGAGTCATCGTCACTGCGGACGTACATCACTTTGACCTTGCCGTTTTTGTTCTTCAGTTCGTCGCTCATGTTTTTCTCCACCTGCTCTGCGCGAAGCGCGCAGATTACCCGATGTGCACGTCGTTAGCCATTATTTCATTTAAAAGCTAATGACTATTGTACTCATTGAATAAAACGCATTGTTGTTTAAAACAGTCTCTCCGATAATATGTAACATAATAGAAACATACTGGCGTCATTGCCGCGAAGTCCACCCTACTCATCCAGAGGTTAGTTATGAATACCGTTTGTACCAGCTGCCAGGCTATCAACCGCATTCCCGACGATCGTGTTCAGGAAGCGGCCAAATGCGGACGCTGTGGTCACGACCTGTTTGACGGGGAGGTGATCAATGCGACCGGTGAAACGCTGGATAAGCTGCTAAAAGACGATCTTCCGGTGGTAGTTGATTTTTGGGCACCATGGTGTGGTCCGTGCCGTAACTTCGCACCTATTTTTGAAGATGTCGCGGAAGAGCGTAGCGGTAAAGTGCGCTTTGTTAAAGTGAATACGGAAGCCGAACGCGAACTCAGTGCACGTTTCGGTATCCGCAGCATTCCGACCATCATGATCTTCAGGAAGGGTGAAGTCGTCGATATGCTGAATGGCGCTGTACCCAAAGCCCCGTTTGATAGCTGGCTTAACGAATCGTTATAATCTCTGCGGGGCGCATCTTGTGCCCCGTTTTCACCTCTGCGACAATAGCGTTTTTCAACGTGTTTCCCCATGACCGATAACGCTGTTCTTCAGTTACGCGCCGAGCGCCTCGCGCGCGCCACACGTCCTTTTCTTGCCCGAGGCAACCGCATTCGTCGCTGTCAGCGTTGTCTGCTACCGCTAAAACTCTGTCTGTGCGCCACATGGGTGTCTTCTCAGGCCAAAAGCCGTTTTTGTCTGATGATGTTCGATACCGAACCGATGAAGCCCAGTAACACGGGACGTTTGATTGCCGATATTTTACCCAACACTGCTGCTTTTCAGTGGTCTCGCACCGAACCACCGCAGGAGCTGCTTGATCTGGTGCAACATCCTGATTATCAGCCAATGGTCGTTTTCCCCGCGTCTTATGCCGGTGAAGAACGTGACGTCATTTTCACACCACCAGCCGGTAAACCACCGTTGTTTATCATGCTTGATGGCACCTGGCCGGAAGCACGTAAAATGTTCCGTAAAAGTCCCTACCTCGACAACCTGCCGGTGATCTCCGTCGATCTATCGCGCCTTTCCGCTTACCACCTGCGCGGGGTGCACGCCGAGGGACAATACTGCACTGCCGAAGTCGCCATTGCCTTGTTGGATTTGGCAGGAGATACGCAAGCAGCTGAGGGCTTAAGCGCCCACTTTACTCGCTTTAAAACACGCTACCTGGCAGGAAAAACTCAACATCAGGGAAGCGTCACAGCAGAGTCAATAGAAAGCGTTTAAAATCATTCGGTCACTGGAGTCATTAAGGAAGCCGATATGAGTCAACGTGGTCTGGAAGCGCTACTGCGACCGAAGTCCATTGCAGTGATTGGGGCGTCAATGAAGCCAAATCGAGCAGGATACCTGATGATGCGTAACCTGCTGGCAGGAGGGTTCAACGGCCCCGTTTTACCAGTGACACCCGCCTGGAAAGCAGTGTTGGGCGTACTGGCCTGGCCCAATATTGGCAGCCTGCCTTTTTCTCCTGATCTGGCCATTTTGTGTACCAATGCCAGCCGTAATCTGGCGTTACTGGAAGCACTGGGCGAGAAAGGCTGCAAAACCTGCATTATTCTCTCGGCTCCCGCGGCACAGCATGCTGAACTGCTGGCCTGCGCATCACGTTATAAAATTCGTCTACTGGGCCCTAACAGTCTCGGGGTTCTGGCCCCCTGGCAAGGGCTTAACGCCAGCTTTTCTCCCGTTCCGATTAAACGCGGCAAGCTTGCTTTTATCTCCCAGTCGGCGGCGATTTCCAACACCATTCTGGACTGGGCGCAGCAGCGCGATATGGGTTTTTCCTGGTTTATCGCGCTGGGCGACAGCCTGGATATTGATGTTGATGAACTACTGGATTACCTGACGCGCGACAGCAAAACCAGCGCGATATTGCTCTACCTCGAACATTTAAGCGATGCCCGACGTTTTGTCTCAGCCGCGCGTAGCGCCTCGCGTAACAAACCTATTCTGGTGATTAAAAGCGGCCGTAGCCCCGCAGCACAGCGTTTACTGCATACCAGTGCCGGAATGGACCCGGCCTGGGATGCAGCGATTCAACGTGCTGGTTTATTGCGCGTACAGGACACTCATGAGCTTTTCTCGGCAGTCGAAACCCTGAGCCATATGCGCCCGTTACGCGGCGACAGACTGATGATCATTAGCAATGGGGCCGCTCCCGCGGCGCTGGCATTAGATGAGCTGTGGTCGAGAAACGGTAAGCTGGCCGCGCTGAGTGAGGAAACCTGTCAGAAATTACGCGATGCCTTACCTGCTCACGTAGATATTGCCAACCCACTGGATCTGCGTGACGATGCCAGCAGCGAACATTACGTCAAGACACTGGATATTTTACTCGCCAGTCAGGATTTCGACGCACTGATGGTCATTCACTCACCCAGTGCGGCAGCCCCCGGAACCGAGAGCGCACAGGCGCTAATTGAAGCCGTCAAACACCATCCGCGAGGTAAGTTCGTCTCCTTGCTGACCAACTGGTGCGGCGAGTTTTCATCCCAGGAAGCTCGCAGGCTGTTTAGTGAAGCCGGATTACCCACCTATCGCACACCGGAAGGTACCATTACGGCCTTCATGCATATGGTCGAATATCGGCGTAACCAGAAGCAACTGCGAGAAACACCAGCCCTACCCGATAGCCTGACCGCTAACACCGCCGAAGCGCATAGTCTGTTACAGCAGGCGATTGCTGAGGGAGCAA
Source organism: Citrobacter sp. U14242 (assembly GCF_046555775.1). Lineage (NCBI taxonomy): Bacteria > Pseudomonadati > Pseudomonadota > Gammaproteobacteria > Enterobacterales > Enterobacteriaceae > Citrobacter > Citrobacter sp. U14242. The sequence continues at coordinate 5,182 of NZ_JBKGLW010000001.1, read as the reverse complement.
CATCGCTGGATACCCATGAAGTGCAGCCGATTTTGCAAGCCTATGGTTTACACACTCTACCTACCTGGATCGCCAGCGACAGTGCGGAAGCCGTACACATCGCAGAACAAATCGGTTACCCGGTAGCACTGAAGCTTCGCTCTCCTGATATCCCGCATAAGTCGGAAGTTCAGGGGGTTATGTTGTACCTGCGTACGGCAACAGAAGTACAGCAGGCTGCGAATGCGATTTTTGATCGGGTAAGAATGGCCTGGCCACAGGCACGTATCCACGGTTTGTTAGTACAAAGTATGGCTAACCGCGCCGGTGCTCAGGAGCTGCGCGTCGTCGTCGAACATGATCCTGTGTTTGGCCCACTGATTATGTTGGGTGAAGGTGGCGTTGAGTGGCGTCCTGAAGAGCAAGCTGTTGTCGCATTGCCACCACTCAACATGAACCTGGCGCGTTATCTGGTGATCCAGGGGATCAAAAACAAAAAGATCCGCGCTCGCAGCGCACTACGTCCCTTAGATATTGCAGGCTTAAGCCAACTGTTGGTCCAGGTCTCCAACCTGATCGTAGACTGTCCGGAAATTCAGCGCCTGGATATCCATCCTCTGTTGGCCTCTGCTGGGGAATTTACTGCACTGGACGTCACACTGGATATTGGCCCTTTCACGGGCGATAACGAAAGCAGACTGGCGATACGCCCTTATCCCCATCAGCTTGAAGAGTGGGTCGAGATGAAGAACGGCGAGCGCTGTCTGTTCCGCCCTATTCTGCCGGAAGATGAACCCTATTTGCAGCAATTCATTTCACAGGTGACGAAAGAAGATCTTTATTATCGCTACTTCAGTGAGATCAACGAATTCACCCATGAAGATTTAGCCAACATGACGCAGATCGACTACGATCGGGAAATGGCCTTTGTGGCCGTGCGTTGTCGTGATAACCACGAAGAGATCCTCGGCGTGACGCGGGCCATCTCCGATCCGGATAATATCGATGCGGAATTTGCCGTACTGGTTCGTTCAGACCTCAAAGGGCTGGGTTTAGGTCGCCGGTTGATGGAAAAGTTGATTGCATACACCCGAGATCACGGACTTAGACGTTTAAATGGTATTACGATGCCAAACAATCGTGGGATGGTCGCCCTGGCCCGAAAACTCGGGTTTGATGTCGACGTCCAGCTCGAAGAGGGAATTGTTGGGCTAACGCTGAATCTGGCCCAATATGAGGAATCGTGAGTAAGGTACTGGAAATGTTGACCACATTCATGGGTACTGGTGGTATCATTGCCCGCTTATGTCGTCTGCAAAGCACAGAGGACCCTTCAATGAACAGAGAAGAAATGCACTGTGATGTTGTCAAAATTTAAGCGTAATAAACATCAACAACACCTTGCCCAACTACCTAAGATTTCTCAGTCAGTTGATGATGTAGATTTCTTTTATGCTCCCGCAAATTTCAGGGAGACTCTGCTGGAGAAAATTGCCAGCGCGACGCGACGGATCTGCATTATTGCGCTGTATCTGGAACAGGATGACGGCGGTAAAGGCATACTCGACGCGCTCTATGCGGCAAAGCGGCAGCGTCCTGAACTGGATATCCGGGTGCTTGTCGACTGGCATCGAGCTCAGCGTGGACGCATTGGTGTTGCGGCATCCAATACCAACGCTGACTGGTATTGCCGCATGGCGCAAGAAAACCCTGGTATCGATATCCCTGTCTACGGCGTGCCGATTAACACCCGCGAAGCGCTTGGTGTTCTGCATTTTAAAGGCTTTATCATTGATGATAGCGTCCTGTATAGCGGGGCCAGTCTGAACGATGTTTACTTACACCAACATGATAAATACCGCTATGACCGCTATCAGCTGATTCGCAACGCGAAGATGGCCGATATCATGTACGATTGGGTTACGCAGAACCTGATGAATGGGCGCGGCGTTAATCGTCTCGATGATATCCATCGTCCTAAAAGTCCGGAAATTAAAAACGATATCCGCCTGTACCGCCAGGAATTGCGCGATGCATCCTTCCATTTTCAGGGTGATGCGGATAATGAACAGCTTTCGGTCACGCCGCTGGTTGGGCTCGGAAAATCCAGTCTGTTAAATAAGACTATTTTCCACCTCATGCCCTGTGCGGAGCACAAACTCACAATCTGTACCCCTTATTTCAACCTGCCTGCCATACTGGTGCGCAATATCATTCAACTGCTGCGTGAAGGGAAAAAAGTTGAAATCATTGTCGGTGATAAAACCGCCAACGACTTTTTCATTCCGGAAGATGAGCCATTCAAGATCATCGGTGCGCTGCCTTATCTGTATGAAATAAATCTGCGTCGTTTCCTGAGCAGACTGCAGTATTACGTGAATACTGACCAGCTGGTCGTGCGCTTATGGAAAGATGATGACAACACCTATCATCTGAAAGGCATGTGGGTTGATGATAAATGGATGCTGCTTACCGGCAATAATCTTAACCCCCGCGCCTGGCGGCTGGATTTGGAAAACGCCATTCTTATCCATGATCCCCAGCAGGAACTGACTCCCCAGCGAGATAAAGAGCTGGAGCTTATCCGTACCCACACCACCGTCGTGAAACACTATCGCGACTTGCAAAGTATTGCTGACTATCCGGTGAAAGTGCGTAAGCTTATCCGTCGATTACGCCGTATTCGAATCGACAGATTAATCAGCCGTATTCTGTAATCAAGACCCCGTCCAGTGACGGGGTTTTTCCTATGGAGGCAGCGGTGCGCCTGTGTATTCTTGCCAGTGTTTTGCTTCTTTCCGGTTGTAGCCACATGGCTAACGACAGCTGGAGTGGGCAAGACAAAGCTCAACACTTTATCGCCTCGGCCATGCTTGCCGCAGCAGGGAACGAGTATGCACGACATCAGGGAAACAGTCGCGATCGTAGCGCAGCTATCGGTTTGATGTTCTCAGTCAGCCTTGGTGCATCAAAAGAGCTGTGGGACAGCCGCCCCACGGGGAGCGGCTGGAGCTGGAAAGACTTTGCCTGGGATGTGGCGGGCGCATCAACCGGCTATGCCGTTTGGCAACTGGCACATCATTAGAGGCGTAAGCCTCTTCCCTTACGGTGTAACATCAGCGAAACCAGGAATGCGACCACCGCCATCGCAGTGACATACCAGAAAAATGACGTTTCCATACCGACAGATTTTAGGGATAACGCGACATATTCAGCCGAACCCCCAAACAGGGCATTGGCTACCGCATACGATAATCCCACCCCCAGCGCACGGACCTGCGCCGGAAACATCTCTGCCTTCAGTATCCCGCTGATGGACGTATAGAAACTGACGATCAGCAAGGCGCACATCACAAGGGCAAATGCCACAAACGGAGAACTCACATTCTGCAGTGCCGACAGAATAGGCACAGTGAAAATCGTCGCCAGCGCACCAAAGCATAGCATTGAAGTCCGTCGGCCTATTTTATCTGACAACGCACCGAACAGCGGTTGTACCAACATAAACACGCACAATGCAGCCGTCATAATGCCGCTGGCCACGTTGGCATGCATACCCGCCGTATTGACCAGATATTTCTGCATGTAGGTCGTAAACGTATAAAAACACAGAGAGCCAGCAGCGGTGAACCCCAGAACCATAAGAAAGGCTTTGCGGTTACGCCACAACCCTTTCAGAGAACCCGCTTCTTTCAACGCACGGACATCCTGTTTTGATGTTTCATCCAGTTGACGACGCAGCCACAATGCCACAATAGCTAACACAGCACCCAGTGCAAACGGAATACGCCAGCCCCAGGCTCTGAGCGCAGAATCGTCCAGGGTTTGCTGTAGTATGACCACAACAAGTAATGCCAGTAGTTGCCCACCAATTAACGTAACGTACTGGAACGATGCATAGAATCCTTTCTTACCTTCAACTGCCACTTCACTCATGTAAGTCGCGCTAGTACCGTATTCCCCACCAACAGATAGCCCCTGGAATAATCTGGCCAGCAGTAATAGCGCGGGAGCCCAGGTGCCGATCGTCTCATATCCAGGTAGACAGGCGATCACCAGCGATCCCATGCACATCATGCAGACAGATAACAACATAGACTTTTTACGTCCGTGTTTATCCGCAATACGACCAAAAAGCCATCCCCCGATTGGCCGCATCAGAAAGCCAGCAGCGAAAACGCCGGCGGTTTGTAACAATTGGGTGGTGGTATTTCCGGAAGGAAAAAATATGTGGGCAAAATAAAGGGAACAGAAAGAGTAGATATAGAAATCAAACCATTCAACCAGATTCCCTGACGATGCACCAACAATTGCCCATATACGACGACGGGTATCGCCATCTGCCAGCGCCCCGTTCTCAGTTACACTGCTATCAGCCATTAGAATTGTACCCCTGCCAGGATCTTATGAATCTATCAATGATGTTTCGCATCTATTTTTAGTAAAATAAATGTTATATAATTGTTATAATTTATTATGAGAGATAGATCACAATTTTAATTAGCAGGAAAAGGATTAAGAAATGTTCGAGGGAAGAGAGCAGATTAGCTGTCAGAAATAGCATGGGCTAAGGTGCTACGCGATGGTCTGATGCTGAAACTGGCAATGTGCCCAGGCCTGCAAAATACGTTCAGTCCAGCGCAGACGCAAAAAAGCCCATCCGTCAGGATGGGCTTCTTCACTTGTTTGATGCCTGGCAGTTCCCTACTCTCGCATGGGGAGACCCCACACTACCATCGGCGCTACGGCGTTTCACTTCTGAGTTCGGCATGGGGTCAGGTGGGACCACCGCGCTACAGCCGCCAGGCAAATTCTTTGTGCTCTGTACGCAATTCTTTATCGCATCCGCCGCGTTGGCTGCTCTCGCGAACGTCAGTCACATACTTCAGTATGCTCCTTCCGTCGCTTCACTTGCCGCCTTGCTGCTGCGCAAACTATTGCGTACTACAATCTGTTATCAAGCTGATATTGATGTCTCTTCGCCAAAACATCTTCGGCGTTGTAAGGTTAAGCCTCACGGTTCATTAGTATCGGTTAGCTCAATGTATCGCTACACTTACACACCCGACCTATCAACGTCATCGTCTTTAACGTTCCTTCAGGACTCTCAAGGAGTCAGGGAGAACTCATCTCGGGGCAAGTTTCGTGCTTAGATGCTTTCAGCACTTATCTCTTCCGCATTTAGCTACCGGGCAATGCCATT